>CAJTRO010000011.1:23453-87327 GCA_910579015.1 uncultured Dorea sp.
ATATCCGAGAATATGTTTTTTTGAAAATGTAAAAAATCTTGTAGGACATGACAATGGAAATACTTTTAAAGTTATATGTGAGCAATTGGATAATTTGGGATATAAGTATACTTATCGGGTGCTGAATGCGATGTATTATGGTAATGTTGCACAAAACAGGGAGAGAATATATATCGTAGCTTTTCGTGATGAAGAGGATTATGATAAGTTTCAATGGCCCGAAGAAATTCCCTTAAATAAATCGGTAAGAGATATTATTGATTTCGCGTCAAAAGTTGATGAAAAATACTATTACACAGAAGGAAAGTATAAAGGTGATATTTACGAAAAATTGACGGAAGCAATGAAAACGGATGAGAAAGAAGATCCGGCTGTTTATCAATGGAGAAGAAGATATGTACGAAAGAATAAGTCGGGTGTTGTTCCGACTTTAACTGCGAATCAGGGAGAAGGAGGCCATAATGTCTGTCTGATTCATACAGATGATAACCGTATCCGGAAAATGACGCCAAGAGAGTGTTTTAATACACAAGGTTTTCCAGAAGACTTTAAACTTCCGTCAGATATGAGTGAATCACGCTTATATAAGCAGGCTGGAAATAGTGTGTGTGTTTCGGTGATTGCAAGAATAGCAGATAATATTAAAAAAGCAGTTGATTAATGGGGAGGCAGAATACGCAGGAATAATGTATTCTGCTTTTTTGTAAAAAGAGGAGAAGAAGATGTGGAATGAATTACCGGCCGGTGATAAAGAAGAATACAAAAGGATGATATTGGCATTTGCAAGTTTGACAGAGATGTTTGCACAGAAAACAGAAGAGAATGATGAAATTCCTGCGCCTATAATTAATTCTAAATATCAGGAAACTATTTTTCAAAGGGTATTTCATGCTTCGGCGGAAGATATTGGCAATACATCCTATGATGCCGCTCTTAGTGGAAAATCAATGGGAAATCGATTGAAAAAATATTTGATTGGAATAAAGACTTTTGGAATAGGATCAGGAGATCAGAAGGTTGCGCAATTTAAAGCAAACATAAATGAATGGTCTTCTCTCATAAGTCAGATGCAGAAAAATGTGAAGAATGAAGATGGATCGCTTAAGAATAAAGATGAAGTTGATATGGCAAATCAAGAATTATATAAGAAGCTGGCTGTCAAAATCTCCACTCTGCGTAATGAAAGAATTCGTTCATCTATAGCGAATTTACAGGGATTTAGAATTACTGATGATGACGAAGTTGAATCAGTATATCATGTGCTTATGCCTTCTCAAAAAGGCCGCAAGCCAGAGATATATGTAGGGGAAACATCTTATGATCAAATTAATATTGAGGATATAGAGATTACAGGGTGTTCGAGTGTCAAAAACCCATCGAATTTTGCGTTTTCGGACGGAAAGCATACATATAGATATACATCAGCGGACAGTCAGCTGTATATGAAATTTAACAATGAAAAGATTGTTTTAGAATCGTGGCCGGTCCGCTATGCAGAGGATGCTTATGGACTGTTCTCAGAAATTGCAGATAGGATATATGGGGAAAAGGCAGGAGAGGCAGGAGAAAAAGAAGAGCAAAATGGGGGCAGTATAATAGAATCTTATTCATGGAACATTGCGGTTCAAAGATACTCTGGATTTAATAGTTTCTATGGTGTGGGATCAAAGCTTGGAGCAGAAGCACGAGAAGAACGTGTAAAGAAAGTAGAAGAAATATATAGAGACTGTGTCCCGGAGCCTGTTTTTAACAAGTTAACCTGCTTTTTGAGAGAGTATTTATTGAAAAAATCGCCTGCCGCGAAAGATAAAGAGAAGAAAGAAAGCTTACGCAAGGATATTGTTAAACTATTAGAAGAAGTGAATAACCATGATCTTGAAAGAGATGTAAAAAAGCTGCTTTACAGACCGGTGACAGAAATGTATATTCCCATACCAAATGCAAGAGTATTTCACGAAACTCATCCTGATTTTTTTGGTAAGGGGGCAGGGCGTTTTAAAGATGGATCGAAGAAATTACTTCTGGATCCCAAGCAGCGAGAATTTAACCTGATCTTTGAACCGTCTGGAGATTCTATTCCCGCTTTTATATCTCAGGATGATGGAAAAGCAATAGAATCCGTAGATAAGCAGACGATATTAGGCGAATGGATCCTTAAAGGAATTTTTCAATTAAAAGACTATGAGCCGCTTACAGAAAAGAAATTAAATGATCTGGGAATAAATGGTATAAGGTTGTATAAAACAAGCAAGTCAGATGACATTCATTTGGAGTTTATATGGATCGGAGAAGAAAAACCGGATGATTATATAGGAGCGTAAACAGGAGCATACCAATGGATAATCTTACCAAAGCACAACGTCACAAGAATATGAAGCATATCAAATCTTCTAATACAAAGATAGAAGTATTATTACGAAAAGAGTTGTGGAAAAGAGGATATCGATACAGAAAAAATTACAAAGGGCTTCCGGGGAAGCCGGATATCGTTCTTACGAAATATAAGATTGCTATATTCTGCGATAGTGAGTTCTTCCATGGTAAAGACTGGGAAGTGCTGAAGCCGCGGTTGGAGAAGGGGGATAACAGTCAATACTGGATCAATAAAATCGCTAGAAACCGCGAGCGGGATGAAGAGGTTAATAAGAAACTGTTGTTTATGGGCTGGACAGTGATTCGGTTTTGGGGCAGGGATATTAAAAAAAATACTGATGAGTGTATAAAGATGGTAGAAGAAATCATTTTTGATATGACGGTTGAGGAGACGATTGCTGAACCGTTTAAAGATGAGGAAGATATTTGAATTATCGCTCAGTGGAGGAAAAAAGAATGGATTATGAAGCCGGTGAATTTCATATAGAAGGAAGAAATTATCATTTTAAAGAGAAAAGTATAAAACGATTTCAGGCATATGCCAGTATGAGGGAAAATGATATAGAAGAGTGTTTTGATTTTGCATATGGGATGTCATATGGGAAAGAGGGAGAGCATCGAGACCATAGAACAGGCGGGACGCTGCATAGAAGTAAGGGACAAATTTTCATAAATGCATTTCAGGGCAAGATGGCAGAGGCTGCACTTTATAGATATCTTAGGAGCAGACATATAGAGTTAGGAAAACCAGATTTTAGTAAATATAAATTACAGAAATGGGATAAATATGATTTGATATGTCAAGGAAAATGCATTTCTGTAAAATCCACAAAATCGTATGGAAATTTATTGCTTTTGGAAACTAAAGATTGGAATGAGAATGGTGAATACGTTCCTAACCTGACAGAGGGAGAGAATACATTAAAGAAATATGACTACACAGTGCTGGTTCGTTTTAATCCGGATGGGGAAAAGATAATGAGAGAAAAAGATCTCCTTTTTCAAAAAAAAGAAGAAATACCTGAAAATATTAAACAAATATTAGCAGATTGTATATGTGGAGTAAAATGGCAGTATGATTTCCCGGGATTTATATATTATAGTGAATTAGTAAAAATGATACGGGAGAACCGTATAATTCCCCAGAACGCGTTTCTCAATGGACGAACGAAAATGGATGCTGAAAATTATTATTTTCAGACTGGAAATATGCATTCTATTAACGAGCTGTATATGAGAGATATTAATGAATCATATGATGAGAGGGCCGATCTGAGATTAAAAAGGAAATGTCCGGAATGTGGGAAAGAGATGGTACTTAGACATGGAAAGTATAGTTGGTTTTGGGGATGTCAAGGATATTTTGGATCACCCAAATGCAGGTATACGGAGCCCATTGAATGAAATTAATAATTTGATAAAATAGGTTGACGAGTAAAAAGAGAGGTGTCAATATGTTCCATCTATTCAAGAAACCATCCCCCATCGCAAAGTCCTACGATCCCGCCATCCAGAAGCCCATCCTTCGATGCAGTATCTGCACCGGAGAGCAGGTGGCCGGATTCAGGGATTTGCGCACCGGAAAATTCACAGATATCATGCTGATCAGAAATGACAGGGACCTTCAGACATTCAAGGAACAATATGGCGTAACTGATATTACAAAGGAATTTTAGGAGAATAATACATAGGAGAACAATACATATGAAGGAGCAGACAACAATTTATCCCACAGAAAAGAAGGCGTTATACCGTCTTATAAAAATTCAGCTTCAAGGTCTGGTAGACGGAGTTCCCGACCTTGTGGCGAATCTGGCCAATGTATCTGCGCTCTTATGCCAGGCGCTGACGGATATTAATTGGGTTGGATTCTATCTGATGAAGGACGGCCGTTTGATCCTGGGGCCGTTTCAGGGGAAACCTGCCTGTGTAGAGATACAGACAGGATGCGGCGTCTGTGGTACGGCGGTAGAGAGAGATGAGATCATGCTGGTAAAAAATGTCCATGAATTTCCAGGGCATATTGCCTGCGACAGCGCTTCCCGGTCGGAGATTGTAATACCGATACATAAGAATGGAGAGGTCGTCGGTGTGCTGGATATTGACAGTCCGGTTCTTGCAAGATTTGACGAGGAGGACAGGCTGGGATTATCTGGAGTCATCCGGACGTTAGAGGATATGTTATATGGAAACACCGGCATACTCTGATAAAAAATATAGAAAGAACGAGAATAATGAATAAAACGAATCAGGATACATTTTACAGACAAATATTCAAACTGGTACTGCCCATAGTGATCCAGAACCTGTTAAGCGCGGCAGTCAGTTCAGCCGATGTGGTCATGTTAAATTACGTCGGACAATCATCTATATCGGCGGTATCTCTTGCGTCCCAGTATGCCAATATTCTCTTCATGGTATTTTATGGTCTGGGAACCGGCGCAACGATGCTGAGCGCCCAGTATTATGGCAAGGGAGATATGAAGGCGATCCAGCTGATAGAAGGAATTGCCCTGAGATTCTCCATATTGATCGCGATGCTTTTTGCCGGACTTGCCCTGTTGGTACCGGATCAGATGATGCATATATTTACAGATGACATGGAACTGGTTGCGATAGGGGCGTCCTATCTTAGATTTATGAGCATCAGCTATCTATGCTGGGGAATTACAGAGGTATATCTTGCGGTCCTTCGCAGTATCGGACGGGTAATGATCAGTACGGCAATGAATGTGCTTGCATTTTCGCTGAATATATTTTTGAATGCAGTATTTATCTTCGGTCTGTTCGGAGCGCCGAAGCTTGGCGCGATGGGCGTGGCCATTGCAACGTCTTTGTCCAGACTGATTGAGCTTGCGGCATGTTTTGTCGTGTCGTTCTTAAGCAAGGATGTCAAGCTGGATTTCCGGTATCTTTTTATGAGGAATAAGGGCCTGTTCTCAGATTTTGTCAGGCTGTCTCTGCCTGCTCTGGGAAATGACGTTGTGTGGAGTGTTGCATTCTCCATGTATTCCGTGATCATCGGACATCTCGGTTCCGATGCGGTGGCGGCGAATTCCTTCGTAATTGTAGTGCGGAATTTTGGCACGATCCTGTGCTTCGGAACTGCGAGCGCGGGCGGGATTTTATTGGGAAATATCATCGGCATGAACAAGCTGGAGGAGGCTAAGGAGGGCGCAAGGAAGGTGATGAAGCTTACGGTGATTACAGGCGCCGTCGGAGGGCTGATCGTGCTGGCGGCTATGCCGATCGTACTCAGATATGCTTCGCTGACAGATCAGGCGATGCATTATCTAAAATATATGATGCTGATCAATACCTATTATGTCATGGGTGCGGCCGTAAATACGACGTTGATCGCGGGTGTGTTCCGCGCGGGAGGAGACAGCCGGTTCGGATTTATCTGCGATACGATTGATATGTGGTGCTATGCCGTGCCGCTTGGGTTTATATCGGCGTTTGTTTTGAAGCTTCCGGTGTTGTGGGTGTATTTTCTGCTGTGCACGGACGAATTTGCCAAATGGCCCTGGGTGCTTAAGCATTATCGGAGTATGAAATGGCTGAATAATATTACACGGGACGATTTGTTTGATGAAGCTTAGATTTTAAGAAAGGATAAAAAATATGAATCATCATAAAACGGTACAAGAGCAGTATAAAACAACAGACAATCTTAACACAAGAATCTCTATCCATGCGAAATATTCTACGAATAAGCAGGGATTTGGAAACTGGCTGTTTTCCAACTATGACTTTTCGGGGGATAACAGGATACTTGAACTTGGATGCGGTACAGGAGATATGTGGAGATCGAAGATTGATGCGTTAGACAAAGGCATGGAATTAACCCTGACGGATTTTTCCCCCAATATGATTTCTGCTGCGAAGGAGGCTCTGGGAGAAAAAGATAATATCTCATACGATGTAGTAGATATCGAGAACATACCTTATAAGGACAGCTGTTTTGACAGAATCATTGCCAATATGATGTTATATCATGTACCGGACCTGGACAAAGGTTTATCAGAAGTGAAGCGGGTGATGTGTGAAGACGGGCGCTTTTATTGCGCGACCTATGGTGAAAATGGAATTATGTTCTTCATTGCGGGTTTACTTAAAGAGTATGGGATAACGGATGACACAAATAAAAATTTCACATTGCAGAATGGCGAGGCGATTCTGAATAAATATTTTTCACATATTCAAAGGCTGGATTACAAGGATTCATTAGCCGTCACGAATGTAGAGGACATATTGGACTATATCTATTCATTAACCAATCTGTCTTCTGTCACACAACTTGGAAGAAAGGTTTTAAAGGAAGTTTTAGAAAGAGAAATGGTAGACGGGGTTTTGAATATCCCAAAGGAATATGGGATGTTCATTTGCCGGAAATGATGTTATTGTATAATAACTGTTGGATAAGCTGTATTGAATATGAAGAGTGCGTAGGACAGACATAATATAGGATGTCTGTGGTGTGGCATAGTATGTCAGATTTTGAGACATACTATGCCATATTTATTAAGTACGCACACGACGGAGTGGAAATAAAATGTAAGGAAGGTATTATAATGGCAAATAGACTAAAAGACGAAAAATCCCCCTATCTTTTGCAGCATAAGGACAACCCCGTAGAATGGTATCCCTGGTGCGAGGAGGCATTTAAAAAGGCGAAAGAGGAGGACAAGCCTGTATTCTTGAGTATTGGTTATTCTACCTGTCACTGGTGTCATGTGATGGCGCATGAGTCTTTCGAGGATAAGGAGGCGGCAGAGCTGTTGAACCGGGGATATGTAAGTATCAAAGTCGACCGGGAGGAACGGCCGGATATTGACGCGGTGTATATGTCCGTCTGTCAGGCAGTCACAGGCTCAGGCGGGTGGCCTCTCACGGTGATCATGACGCCGGAACAGAAGCCGTTCTTTGCGGGGACATATTTCCCCAGAGAACGATATTACGGGAGGCCGGGACTTTTGGACATTCTGAGAGAGGTGCTGGTATTATGGAAGGAACGACGGGAAGAACTGTTCAGGGATGCAGAAGAAATAACGGCGATGATCAATAAGAAGAGGGTGTCGGGAAAACGTATATCATCGTCTGAGAAAGAAATTCTTAAGAAGGCATATCAGCTGTTTGGGAGAGCATTTGATCCGGTATGGGGAGGCTTCGGCAGTACGACAAAGTTCCCGGCGCCTCACAACCTCCTGTTTTTAATGCGGTACGCGAAGGAGGAGCAGGAGGCAGAAGCGCTTCATATGGCGGAGGTGACGTTGAATGCAATGGCAGATGGAGGAATGCATGACCAGATTGGAGGCGGATTTTCACGCTATTCAACAGATGAACGATGGCTTGTTCCGCATTTTGAAAAAATGCTGTATGATAACGCGTTGCTGATACTGGCATATTTGGAGGCTTACCAGATTACAGGAGAGGAAAAATATGCGGGCGTTGTTCGGCGCACGGCTGATTATATTCTCCGGGAATTGACGGATGAACAGGGGGGCTTCTACTGCGGACAGGATGCGGACAGTGACGGCGTAGAGGGGAAGTATTATGTATTTACCCCAAAAGAGGTGGAGGCTGTGCTTGGCAGAGAAGAAGGAAGAGCATTCTGCCGTCAGTATGGAATAACGGAAGCGGGGAATTTTGAAGGGAAGAGCATTCCGAATCGGATAGGCAGAGTGGATTCAGAAGGGAAGAGTATCCCAAATCGGATAAGCGGGGTGGATTCGGAAGGGAAGAAGACGGGTATTGCGGGTAAAGATACATCTGAGGAAAAGATGTATGAGTATCGACTAAAGCGTACAAGTCTTCATAAGGATGATAAGATTCTTCTCTCATGGAATGCCTGGACAATTCTTGCGCTTACCAGATCTGGTATTGTGCTTGGAGAGGAGCGTTATCTGGATACGGCAAGGAGGGCGCAGAGGTTTATTGAAGAATATATGACGGATGAGAACGACAGGCTCTATCTGCGATATCGCGGCAATGAGGCGGCACAGATGGGACAATTGGAGGATTATGCAGTTTATGCTCTGGCTTTGCTGGAATTATATCAGGCCGGGTTTCAGATGGAGTATCTGACAGGTGCAATACGACGGGCAGAGCAGATGGTACGTTTCTTTGAGGACAAGGAGTCAGGCGGGTATTATATCAATGCGTCGGATGCGGTACAATTGATTGCCCGCCCAAAGGAGATGTATGATGGGGCGATGCCCTCGGGGAATTCCGTGGCAGCGATGGTAACACAGAAGCTGGCAATACTGACCGGAGATGTGAGATGGCAGGAGGCGGCGAGAAGACAGATGGATTATTGTCTCCATGAAATCAGGGAATATCCCGCAGGATATAGTTTCACGCTGCTTGCGATGGCAGAGGCAGTCTATCCTCATAGAGAACTGGTCTGTACAGTCGGCAAAGATGTGATGGATGGGCAGGAGGGGAAAATGGTAAAGCTGTTGGATGGGCGAATGGGGGAGCTTGTCAGGCTGGCGATACAGGGAGTTGCGGTTCTGGTCAAAACGAAGGAAAATGCAGAAGAACTGGCGGAATGTGCGCCGTTTACGAAAGAATATCCGCTTCCAAAGGAAGGAAATATGTATTATCTGTGCGAGGACGGGGTGTGCAGGGAACCGGTGAGGGAGATTGAAAGACTGAGGGACTTATAAGGCGGTGAAGCCGTTTGGGACAATATTTTATTAAATGAAATTTATTAAAAAATCCCATTACGAAAAAGTGTAGGTTTTCGTAATGGATAACTCGGCTGAAATCTTAATCATTCTATAATATTATCGGCAAAAAGTCAATAAACTTAACCCCCATTTTTTGTTATATTTGCATAAAAATTTTTCCATGGGAATTATTACGAAAACCTACGCTTTTTGGTAATGGCATGTAAAACGGCAGGAATGCACCGTTTGCAGGGATTCAGTTGAGAAGTATAGAAGTAAACATATTATAACAGATGCCTCAAGGCAGATATATCAAAACAAATGTATCAGGAATACTTAGAAGGTGGGATATGTCATCAGAAAAAGTATGTAAGACCATTCACCAGTATAACAGCGAACCAATCCCGGAGGCTGATATGCAGAAGCTCCTGGAGATTGCCGGGGATTACATGAAGGTGAAGAATTACGTATACGGGCGTTACGGAGGGATTGCAAGCCTGTCTAAGATCTACCCGGGATATACGGTGCAGAACGAGATGACAAGCAGCGGTTACCGGGAAGTATTAGGGATGCCGTCGGTATACTTCTACCTGGCGGTTTTCGATGCACTGGGCGATATCAAATGCCAGTGGACCAGGACAAAGACGAAGCTTTTGAAGCTGATCAATCAGAATGAAGGTTTTTCAGATGATGATAAACATTATCTCCGGTTCGTGCTCAAAGTGAACAATGCATTTGAGGCGGTGTTAAACCAGAAGGCGTTGAGTCAGAAAATGCCGGATCAGCAGGTGTTGGAGCCGAAGAGCTTGTTGGGAAAAATATTGGATCAAGATGGACAGGATGAGCAGGCAGTGCAGAAGGGACAGGAACCCAAATCGGAGCTTCAGGAAACACAGGATATACAGGAAATAGTGGAATTGCCCAAGGCAGTGCAGAAGCAGTATGAAAAACTGGCTGTGAAAGTGGATACGGGGAAGCTGCACCGGTATCTGTGCAGACAGGTGCGAAGGCATCATGTCAAGCTCCATACGGACAGGGCGGACGGCTTCACCATAGCAGAACGGGCATACCGGTATGCAGACCACGGTATCTACATTTCCATAAAAGAGAAGCGGAAGAGGGTTTTCGTACCGCTGACAGACAATAACGGGTACAAGAGTCAGCTTTACATCAAACTGTATCCGAAGGAGCATGACCTTGAACTCAAGGTTCCGGTGAATGTAAGCGTGCGCTGCCATAGCGACTATCTGAAAGAGGTAGGCGTATCCGTAGGGCTTTACACTATGCTGACGACGGATGAGGGGCATCGGTACGGCGAGGAACTGGGCAGATACCAGATCGCATATGCGGAGTGGATCCGCCAGCAGACAGGCAGCTATAACCGTAACCGAAGCGAGAATCCAGGAAGGAAGAAATACAACGCGAAGAAAAAGCGGATGGAAGAGCAGCTGCACGGTTATATCAACCAGGAGCTGAACCGATTCCTGAGAGAAGAAAAGCCACAGACTATTTATATCGTAAAGCTTCCCAAGCCGCACGGCGGAGGCGTAAGCAAGAAGGTCAATCATTCTATGGCACAGTGGCAGAGGGGATATATCCGGAAACGGATCGCTCAGAAGTGTAAGGAGCAGGCGGTGGAGGTTGTGGAGGTCTTAGGGAAGGATATCAGTAATGAGTGCAGTGAGTGCGGGTTGAAGGGTAAGAAGTCACAAGGGACGTTCATTTGCCCGGCGTGTGGGTATCGGGCGGAAGAGAAGACCAATACCGCAAGGAATGTGAAGAATCGCGGGCAGGGGGATGGAGTGTTGTATTCGAGAGGAAGATATCCAACTGTGTAGATGCAATCGTGCAGAAATGCAGAAGTATTGAAGAAAAAGACGGATCAAGTAGAAAGATCATAAGAACAGCCGTTTTAGATGAATGCCGGTGATGAGCCGGGATTTTACCGAAAGGACTAGAGGGCGTTCATGATATAAAAAGAAGCAACGGCATTAGAAGTCGGTGGTAGAGCCGAGTATTGGGTATGCCAGGACCTTGTGAACATACAGCGGTTATGATGTAGCAGGGAGCGAAGCGTAAGGAATTACGCATCATCCGGAGGATGCGTGTTGTGCTGAGTACAGTATGATGCGTGGGTGCGGATGACCAATGTGCCTTATTTAATAAAGAGATGATTTATCCAATTGGTAAATATAAGAAGGAGGCAATATTTATGAAGAGAAGAATGGCAGTTATATCTGCTCTTTTAATAGGAATAGGCAGTTGCGCTCCAGGAATGACAGTTATGGCAATACAGAATGAAGGTAAGGTTATAGGAACAGAGAATTTAGCAAAAGTGAAATGTAATTTTCCAGATTTAATGCTTACAAATAGTTTGGTAGACAATAAAAACTTGTCTGAAATTAAAAAGGAAGAACCTGGGAAAAAAGAAGAATTATTAGAAGATAATTATGAAAAATCAGATGGAAAACATGAGAATCTAGATAAAGATTATGGAAAATTAGATGAGAATCCAGATGTGTATTGCGGAAAAGATGTTGTAAAAGCCTCAGAAATGAAGGAACTGCAAATACCACAGAAACTAGATGTTGTAATAGATCCATGGGAGTTGGATGAAAAGGGGCAGATTTATTCTGAACAGTATGCAATCAAAAATACAGGAGAAATGACAGGCATATTAACATTGTCACATCTTACCTGCAGACCGCAGGATGGAAGCCATGTGATCATTAGAACCAATAAAGAAGGCTTGCGTGACAATAAAGAAAAATCCCTCTATATGGAAATGCTTTTTGGGAATGACGAACAGGTCGTTCTGTCTGAAGATGGAGCAAAGTATCAGACAGAGTTAAAACCAGGCGAGGAATTAAGTTTTTGCTTTAGCGGAGAAGTCAACGAGTATGTAGATGACGAGTGGAAAAAGGGAGATATCGAAGTTGGTGCGGTATATTCATGGGAAATCCAAACTGTATCAGATAATAATGGAACAGATGAAGTAAGTGGAGCAGTAAGTCCTGAAACGAGTATAAATGATGCGGAAGGCGGAGAATCTGAAAACTCATTGACAGAAGAGACAGTATCAGAAGCAGATCATCCGGATGATCCGGATAACACAATAGAAGCAGAGAATAAGGAGGAATCGTTGCAAAATCCGGAAGTCGATACAGAAGGAATTCCATTGTTAGAAGAGATTGCCGGAGCGGTCTGGGAAGCGGAAGGGAATGAAGATACCGAAGGTACAGCGAGAATGGTAGACCTGAGTATGGTCCGGAAAGCGAGAATATACATAGATTCATGGAAGTTTGGTGAGGGCGGCAATGGCTTCCCGATTGTTTATGCAGAATATGTGATGCAGAATACCGGAGATCAGACAGGAATATTGGCGTTGTCAGAATTGGACTGCGGGATACAAGAATTGAGCGAGAGCAAGGAGACGATAGATAGAGAAGAAGTAAGCGGCTCGCTTAAGAAGTGTATTTATATAGAATTGCTCTCAGAGAATGAGACGGTTGCTTTATCACAAAATGATTCCGACTATAAAGTGCAGTTAGAACCAGGAGAGAACATAACGGTGAGATTTGCAGGAGAGGTAAATGAGGATATAGCAGAAGTATGGAATACAGGAGCATTTGAGGTATCAGCCCTGTGTTTTTGGAATGTAGATGATACAAAATGAAATTGAAAGTTGGAATTTAGATCAGAAAACAAGAGGAGTTTATTGAGAAAATGGGAGAAAAAGAAGAAACACAAGTTAAAGAATTAACACCCGAAGAGCTAAAAAGTAAAAAAAGAAAAAAGATTATCATTGCAACAGGAATCGTACTTATCATTGTTGCGGCAATTGCGGTATATATGCTTACCAGAAAACCAGATGGGGTTATAACAGAAGAGAATTATAAGCAGATTACGGAAGAAATGAGCAAAGAAGTGCAAGAAGGATATTTCGAGACATATATGAATACGGATTGGACATTTCCTGACGGAACTTCGGAGACAACGGACGCCATACTTGGGAATTCGCCTAATAATAAGAAACCAATACGCTGTGAGATTCTTCTGTCAGATACATCGGAGGTAATATTTTCTACAGGTGTACTTCCGGTAGGAGCAGAACTTCCGCCGTTTAAATTAGATGTGGATCTGGATGCAGGAACATACGAGGCGGTATGTATGATTTATTTGCTGGATGAAGAGGAAGACGGAACTTATACGGATTATAGTAACGCAGGATTTAACGTAACCATAACAATAGAGAATTAAACGGGGATAATCAATTGCATTTTGAAAAGTGCGATGATTATATACAACACCAAAATATTATTCAGGAGGTAAATGTATGAAAGGAAAGAAAGTGTTATCAACAGTTGTGGCAAGTGCGCTTGCGGCAACAACAATGGCAATGCCAGTCATGGCAGAAGGAGGAAACCTTGATGTAGACGTTACCGTGGAAAGCGGTGTAGTCAGAGTGGAAGTTCCTACAACTTTGAAGGTAGCAATTGACCAGTTTGAGACTCTTGGAGGATCACAGATTTATTCTGATCCGTTCACGATTGTCAACAGAAGTGAAATGGATGTAAAGGTTGATGTTACATCAAAAGCAACGTTAGGAACAGGAGTAAAGCTTTTGTCAAGCGTAGATGCGGTTACAGCTTCTAAAGGAACAGAAGCATGGCTGGCGGCAGCAACACAGACGGCAGCGGGTAGTTACGATGATTCCACTACAAGTGGGACAACAGAAACAGTTGGAACATTAACAGAAGCGAATAAGAATGTTACAACATTTGAAAGCAATGGTGTTGCAAACCAGACATTCTATCTTGCGAAGGGAGATAAGTCAACGACAACGTATACATCATTAGTTCCAAGCGAAGATGGTAAGGCTGATGTTTCATATGCTAAGTTCTATGAGTTGGAATCAATTCAGACTCAACCTATAGATGCTGATGAGTTAGAAGCAGAAGCAGCAGATAAGGATGTATATGCAATCGTTACTGCAGATGCAGGAAAAAGCAAACAAACAGTAACAAAAATAGCCAAAGGTACAGCAGCGACATCCACAGGATTTGCGGGCACTAATACATATTATACCATGGCAGATACCGAAACTGCGATTAAAGATCTTGTTACTACAAAGGTATACGCATATGCAGCAACAGCAGCTCAGACAGGTGGTTCAGCTGCATTCACTTATGTTGGTAAATTGTCAAGTGCTAAGGAGAAATGGGCACAGGCTGATATCAGCAAAGTCAGCATCGCTTATGATATCGTAGGCGTTCCGGCAAGTGATTATGCAACGGTAAAGACAGATTGTACATATGGTTTCTACAGATCAAAAGCACCGTCAATCCCAACGAAATCATATACATCAGCAGCAGGTAAGGATGTGGTGATCAGCGTAGATCTGGGCGAGGCGCCGAAAGATGCTACAGGAATTGAATCTGTTTCCTATATAGGCGGTTCAGGAGCAGTGAAGACTGTGGAAGCGGCGAATTATGAATTTAATGCAGGTAAATTGACATTAAAGGGAGCTATTAATACAGCAACACGTACATATACAATTACCTTTAATGATACTGCTAAAACAGCCGTAGACGTTAAGGTAACAGTGAAATAGTTTATGTAATGGATTATTGTAGCTGAAGCAGATGCTGTAAAAGCATTTGCCTCAGCTAATTTATAGATTAAATTTAAAATGTAAAGAGCCTGTAAGGTACTGTGGAGAGAGTATGATAAAAGTTCTTGTGTTTGGGACAGGGTATTATCTGGGAGAAATTCTTGAGCAGATTGAAGAAAAGTACGACATAATTGCGTTTCTTGATAATCAGATAAAGAAGCAGAACAGTTATATGGAAAAGGGAAGACATAGGTATTGGGTTATGTCTCCAAATGAAGTGAAAAGTATTACATTCGATAAAGTGATTATTGCAAGCATAGAATATGCTTCTGAGATGTTTACACAGCTTTTACAGCTTGGTGTGAAAGAACATGATATTATAGTGGATTTTGTGAGCGTTACACAGAACGTGTATGTAAATGATTTCATAAAAATGCAGACAAACCATTTTTATGAAGAAAACAGACTGGATATTGTTGTGAAATATCTGGCAATTGAAAATTACTATGGAAAAAATGACTATGGCTATCGGCTGTATCAGACGATGCAGATGGCAAGATTAAAATATAATAATATAGAAGCAGAAAACGCACTTGTAAGATTTCAGAATTTAATAAGATCGTTTGAAGCAAAAGGATTCGACCAAGATTCTTATATTATATGCGACGAGCAGATGAAGATTATGGATGGGGCGCACCGGACAGCGTGTGCGCTCTACTTTAACTTACCGTTTATACAAGTGAAGATTGTTCCGAGAAGGTTTGAGTGCGAATTTGGGAAACAATGGTTTTGGGAGAATCAGTTCAAAGTAGAGGATATTGACAAGATAAATGAAAAATATGCGGAACTGGCACAGGACAGAGAGGGTATGATTGCAGTATTGTGGCCTTCGGTCAGTAAATATTTTGAAGAAATAACCAGGGAACTCTCCAGACTGATTGACATAGAGCGGATAGTTGACCAAAGTTTTTCAAATCGTTCCGAGTTTGAGGATACGGTATGGAAAATCTATTCTGTAGATGATATTGCAGATTGGAAAGTACAGAAAAAGATAGAGTATATGCGGAAGTATGGAACTCAAATTCGATTTATTCAGTTTCGCCTTACCAAGCCCTATTATCGGCTAAAGGTAAATACACATCTGCCGTTATCTATGAAGTTAGAAGGAGTTAAAAAAATCATCAGGCAAAGATTTGAAGGAAAAGTTAATCCATATTTCTTCGATATCATCATCCATATAGCGGATAATTACAGTCAGAGTAATCAAATTAATGAAAGACTGAATCTAAATATTTTCCGAACGGAGGAAGGAAAATGAAGGTCAGATTTTTAGATGAATTAGAAGTTGTTATGAAAAAATATGGTCTGAAGAATGAAGATTTTTGTATTGTTGCAAGCGCAGTGCTGGCATATGAAGGGATTCGAGAGAATCATGATCTGGATATTGTATTAAAGCCGGCAGTCAGAGGGGAGTTTTTAAAGAGATACAAAGAAGAGGTAGAGGTATTGCCGGGAGGGACCATTAACATAACGGGACAGATACAGGCGGCATGTAATAAATATAAAGGAATAGGCATTGGCGATGGTGATTTATTTTGTGAAAAATATGCAGTAAGGCGCGGAGATTATCTTACCGTGAAACCGGAAGTAGAGTTGGTACAGAAAATTAAAAGAAGACGAAGAAAAGACCAGTTGGATTTAAGGTATATTGGCTATTATTTTTTTGAGCATCCGGGTTTTGATATGGAACTGTTCAGGGAACTTGTCATGGGACAGGAACTTTTGACCAGGGTATCGGAAAGCGTGACAGAAAGATTAGATATGTCCGAAACAACGGTACGGTTAGAGGGATCATATGTGATGCCTATTGGATCACTGCTCCACCGAGGCTATGGTACGGAGGGTTATGAGCGTTATGATATCCTGGTGCTTGCGTATATATTGTCATCTGGATACAGAGAAGCCGGTATAGATCAAAGAAAAATTTTATTGGCTGAAAAATGGCTGAAAAAGAAAAATTACCGTCAATTCAGCGAAGTAGAGATAGACAAAACAGGATTGCCGGAGTACGAGTCGATCGAATTATGTCAGGCAATCTGCCGTCATGACAGTTATGTTAAGGTCAGAATCGGTAAAGGGAATGAAAATAAGAATTATTCTTGCAGTTGGGTAAAGGAATACTGCGGCAGTCTTACAAAAGAAATAGAAAATTATAAGACAAGAATTTTCAAGGAATATGGCGTGTATTTTTGTGCGGTGATATGGGGCGCGGCTATTACATATGCAACGGACATTGTTGAAAGAATAAGAGAAAAATTCCAGATTATCTCCAGAGAGAAGTTAGAGTTTGAAGAAGATGAGTATGATAAATTTATCAAGGAGATTTATGAAATAGATGATGTGGAACCATGGAAAACTGCGATAAAAATAGGGCAATTAAAGCAATATGAATATTCTGTAGAAGCAATACTTTTTGAAATACCCTTTCCGAATTTTCGGGAGAAAAAGAGAGATGGAAGTTATCTGTCGGATGAAGGTGCAAAGTTAAAAAGAGTGATAAGAGAAGAATTTAGACGGTCCATACCAGAATATGAAAAAGATGTAATTATTCATATAGGAGATAATCATATGCACAATGCTGAGATGGTAAAAGTCATTGAGAAATATGGGAGATAAAAAGATGAGAAATAAGCCAGTAGTTTTATATGGATGTGGATACGAAGGGAAAAAGTTTTACTGGAAATACAGGGAAGAATTTGATATACGGTTTGCTGTTGACCAGAATGCACGTGAAGAAGAGTATTTTTATGATATACCAAAGCGCAGGATAGATGAGATAGAAGACATAGAAAACTACTTTGTTATTGTGACAACCGGCAGTGAAAATTGGATTAGTATTAGAGCTGTATTAGAGAATAAAGGGTTGAAATGTGATGTGGATTTTACATGGAGCCGATGGTTTAATAAGAAAAAAATAGCAGTTTTATATGGAAATTGTCATATGGAAGTATTAGGGAAGTACTTTCATTCAAATATTGATTTTCAACGAGAGTATGAGGTATATCTGTATATCCTTTATAAGGATATAAATATAGAGATATTAAAAGGTGATATAGAGCATTGTGATCTGTTTATTACGCAAGATGTCAGGAAGGAAAATAAGCATCATCGTCCATCTGCTGATAGTTTGATTTCTATAACTAGGAGTGGATGCAGATCCATCCGTATTCCTAATTTACACGGAATGAATTTATTCTATCCTCAAATGGATTTAAGGAGGCTGGGAGAACAAGACTCAGTAATAGAAGATGTCGCATATTACGTGATAGGAAGAGGGGATGAAATAATCGAATCAGGTTTTCAAAACGGTAAAACGGTGGATGAGATGGTTGATGAAATAAGTAATACACGAATTTTCTCAGAAGCACTTATAAAGGGAGTTTTTGAGACCGGGTTGCAGAAAATAAAGAAAAGGGAGTTGGATTGTGACATATTGATTTCAGATTTTATTGAGAGAAATTATAAAAAAGTACAGTTATTTTATGAGCCGGTTCATCCGACTAACGTCTTGATTTTAGAAAAGGCAAACAGAGTGTTAGAGCTGATTGGATATAATGCTGTAACGGAAGATGAAATACAGATGAGTTTGTTGGATGGATGTGATCAGGAAGAAGCATTTATATATCCATGTGTAAGAGAAACGCTAGGATTAGAATATGAACAAAATTATATAAGAAAAAACAAGGGGGTTGGATTTCGCAATTCAGCACTGACTCTACGGGAATATATAGAAGATTATTATAAGGTGTTGAGAATAGGGATGAAAAGAAAATGCGATTCGGTTATATAGCAATTGAAAAAGGTAAAGGATGGTTTGTGCCACAGAAATTTTCTGGGATTGTAGAGGTGGATTTTTCTTCAGGTAAGAGTAAATTTCTTTCGCGTCTGAGTGGATATAGTATATTTGAAAGCAATTTATGCGGGGCGATACAGAAAAAAAACAATTTACTTGTTACCAGTCTTCTGTATAAAGAAGAGTTGAATTTGTATCGTATAAAAGAGTCGGAATCTGTAAGAGTGATATTAGAAAAATTTACCAGTAGAAAAGAGGTAGATAGTAAACGCGGTAAATTTAGAATGTCTTTCTGTAAAGAAAATTATATCTACTTTATAGGATGTGGATATCCGGGGATTATAAAAATAGACACAGAAAGCGAAGAAATCAAAATCTTTGATATTGAAATCGAGAACGGTTCCCAGGCAAAAGGCAATGATAACGGGGTGCTGGGATGGTCAGCCGGAATTACAGATAAAAAGCTATATATTCCGTTATGCGGAAGAAAAGAACTTGTAGTTTTCGATATGGAAAAAGAAGAGTATAAAATCGAAAAGATAAGAAATTCATGTTACATGGCAGTGAGCCGCAATGAACAGGATCTATATTTATTTCCGGAACAAAATAGAGTAATTGAAAATTACGATATTGACCAAGGGGAATGGAAGAGACAGATACATTTCCCAGAGGGATTTTTAGGCGAGGAGGAGTCCCGCTGGTATTGTGCAGCATTTTTTCACTGCGGATATATGTGGATTTTTCCTTCTAAGGCTAACATGGTGCTGCGTCTGGAAGTGGAAAAAGAAGAATTTGTCTGCATTGAAGAATTTGACAATGTAGAAGAACTGAAATATCTGAACGCAGGTGTATATGATGAAAACAAAGTATGGGGTTTTTACCAGAAAGAGAACCGATTGGATATCATAGACTGTCATTCGCTTCAAATACAACATAAATATATTTCGACACCGGATAATATCGGAGAGTTTGTTCGGATGGAAGAAGATTGGGAATCCTATGTCAGTCAGATACATATAGAAGAAGAGTTGGATATGAAGCAGATGCTTTCTTTTATATACGGCAAGGATTCGTTATCAGCAGAGCATAAGATTAGGAAAGGAACAGGTTCAAATATTTGGGAGAGAATAGGATAACGCGTTTTGTTCTTTGGGGAAACGGAAGGTTAGGGCGGGATGTGTTTGCAATATTAGGAAAGGATAGAGTCGCGGCTTTTATAGAAAAGGATGAGCAGCTGCAGGGCAGCCAGTACCACGGGACGCCGGTTATTTCTTTCGGAGATTATGAAGAAAATTACATACGGTACCCGATTATTGTAACCCCGAATGATTATGAAGAAGAGATTAGTCGGTTTCTGGAGGAAAGAGGGATATATAATTATTTTCTTAATTCCGTACATATGCGTTATTTGGTTCGGGTTTTATTACAGATGGATCTAAAAAGATTCATGCAGGATATCCCCAGGGATGAGGAAGTGCTTATATACGGATACACACCGGCAGGAATATTGTTATACGAATATTTGGCAGGAGAAGGGTATGAATGCCGGATGGCAGTCAAGGAAAAGAATGGAGTGTCCCCGGCATATATATCGGGAAGTCTGCATATTCCGGTGAGATCGCTAAGTGAGGCAGACGGTCGGGCGTTGAACATTATACTGACAGATCTGGTCGCAGTCGAAGATGAATGGTTATTGGAAACAGGCGGTCAGGTGAAGGATTTCTTGAGTGCGGAAGACAATGAGGCGTTGTTTGAGCATAAGGAGCTTGAAGTATTTAAAGGGATTCATTGTAAAGAAAGATGTTTCATAGTTGGGACAGGACCGAGTCTTAGGATTTCTGATCTGGACACACTGCATCGGCAGCAGGAAGTGTGTTTCAGTGTAAATGGAATATTTAAAGCATTTTCTGATACGGCATGGCGTCCGGACTATTATATTGTGTCAGATCCATCCGCTATCGTTCGTTGGAAAAAAGAAATCTTTGAGATGGATGTGCGCGAAAAATTTATCGCAGATTGGGCGTTTTTATTTCAAGAGTCGGTTGAGAACGTTCATAAATGGCATAAAAATACTGAGTGGGATGAGAAAAGCCTGCCGTTATTTTCAGAGGACTTTACAAAATGTCTGTATTATGGTTCCACTGTAGTTTATAAAGCTATGCAGGTTGCTGTATATATGGGTTTTCAGGAAATTTATTTATTAGGGGTAGACTGTAACTGGGAAAACGGAGGAAAGAATCATTTTGTAGAAGGTTATGATGTGCATAAGTCGGCAGTATTGCATGTGGAGATGAATCAGTTGGCATATCAGGCGGCTTACAATTATGCAAAGGAACATAATCTGAAAATCTATAATGCTACCAGAGGCGGACAATTGGAGATTTTTGACAGAGTAGATTTTGATACATTATTTTAAGTTGCAGTTAGGCTTACCGCATGATGTCTGGCATAGGAGCGAGCATATGGATAAGAAAAGACAAGAGATAGAGGAATTATTGCGTCAGGATGAATTTAGACTTTTGAATAAGGAAAGAGCAGAAGAAAATAAACAGCGTGAAATTTTTTGTTGTGCTTATCGGGAATATGATAGGAAAAACGGCGCGACGGGAGGGCCTGGCGGAGTGCTTTTTACACAACAGGCATTACTCGGAGATAGACTGTACGATGTTCCGATGCATTATATATTCCGCCCTGAGAATTATCGGGTAGAAGAACATATCTGGGAGCAGATGAGGCATTTGCATATGAAGACGAAGACCGTTTTGGGAGGCGCTTATTATCTGACTCATTGTGAAGAGATACAGCGGAGTATAGAGCGTGGGAATGTACCGATGCTGGTCTGCCATGAATTAGGAAGCGCATATGGGGCTTATTTAATGGGGCTTCCCTATGTCGTGGTCTACCATCAGCAGGGAAGTCTTTTAAATGAAATCAAAGCGCTTCATGAGGAATCACTGGAAGAAGATGAGATCGTGATTCATTTTATGGAGTCAGAGGTTATGCGGTATGCGTACAAAGTTTATTTTCCGTCTTTGGGCACCAGGCAGTTCTTCTTAGAGACAAGTACATTGACTGACGACGAAGCGAGGAAGATTTCTTTTGCGGAGACTGCCTTGTATAATACCGTTCCGGACGAGAGTGAATGGGATGATTGGAATGAAATTTTGGGTGAATATGGAATAGAGTTGGAAAGAACAGATGAAGTATTTCTGAGTATCGGCGACTATAACTACGACAAAGGTATGGATCTGGTTC
Organism: uncultured Dorea sp.; assembly: GCA_910579015.1. Classification (GTDB taxonomy): domain Bacteria; phylum Bacillota; class Clostridia; order Lachnospirales; family Lachnospiraceae; genus Sporofaciens. The sequence goes on from CAJTRO010000011.1 coordinate 45,223, forward strand.
CGTCTTTCTTGCAGACATATGCGGCGCAGACGGATAAGCGGATTGTATGGATCGCATTTGGTTTGGCGCTTACAGATCGTATTTTTGATCAGATTTTGAGCAAAAAAGACAGTTGGAATTTTGATGCTTACTTGTTTGACCATCGGATTGAACATAGTAAGGTATTGGGACTTATGGCATATTCGGATTATTACATCATGCTGCACAGAAATTCTGTTTTTGATATCGCTACGCTGGAAGCCATGCGTGCCGGATGCGGAACGATCCTGTCAGGCGCAGGGAGCAATTATGAATTCAACAAAGAAGAAAATGTTGTGATAGCAGACATCCAGGACACCCAGACGGCAGTTCGGAAAATGAACCAGATGGATAAAGGTGTCTGGAAACAGTTGAATAAAAAGGTATTCAGAACATACTTTTCCAATGAATGCTTTCAGAAAAATTATAGAGATATGATCGATGATTTTGCAGGTGTCAGGAAAGGGCGAAAGATATCGCGTATCAACCAAAAGAACCTATGCGGATGGAAGAACAGATATAAAGGCAGGAAAATTGTTATTTGCGGTGCAGGTTCATCTTTGGATGTCATTACAGAACAGGAAAAAGATTGTGTTTATATTGCGCTGAATAAGGCATTATTCTATCCGCGGATAAAATTCGATCTGCTTTTTATGCAGGATATACCGGTCAGCTGCAGATTAGAAGACTTTAATAATTATAATTGTGATAAATTTTACGGGATTATTACCAATCCGTTGTTTCAAAATCTGGGGCTTGGAGGCGAAGATAAGGAGTTTCAGGATGTCAGCGGGCAGATCTATAGATATGAACTGGCAGAACAGATCTTTCAATATCAGACGGAAGAGATGGAATTTGAGCTTGAAAGATATGCTCTGTCGGATGCACAGTCTGTTCTTTTCAGCGCTTTGCAGTTTGCGATATTTTCCGGCGCCAGAGAGATCGCGCTCTGTGGTGTAGATTTTAGCGATGTAAATTATGGAAGTGCAGAGAATGCATCACGTTATGCGAAGAATGTTGTGAATAATCTGATCGCATTTAAAAAGCAGATAAAGAAGTATGATCCGAAGATAAACTTTTATTTTATACAGACTCATAACGAGAGATTAGAGAAAGCATTTTACGCAGCTGACCATGAGGATGAGGAGATGATCGTTTCGGGAATCTATACGTCTGATTATTCAGATATGGTTAAACTGCAAGAGCAGACGTGTAAGGACGATTATATGTTTGATTTCAGATATATTTCCGATACAGAGTGGAAACGGCGAAAGAGTTCTGAGGGATTTGCCTTTTTTGGCGGGAATACCATTAAAACGCAGTTGGTGATAGATAAGATCAAAGAATATTGGGGAAAGAACTTGCTGGTTGCGGATGCGGATCTAATTTTTCTGAAAAGAACAAAAGAAACGCTTTTATATGAATTGCGGGATGCGGATCTGTTGTTTTTGAGAGAGCGGCTGGATGAGAACAATTTGTATAGTAGAGCGCCGGCAAATGTTAATATAGGGTTCGTGTGTATGCGGTGCAATGAAGAAAGCCTTAGATTCTGGGAAAAAGTGCAGGAAGAAGTGGAGGAGTTTAAGGGTTGGGATCAGGAAGCGGCGAATGAACTGCTCTGTAAGAATCCGAAGGACTGGAGATATAAGTTATTGCCAGAATGTTTTTTAAATGGCGGAGACATCAGTAAGGATAATATCAGGAGGCAGATGATATGTACATCGTGCGGAACAATTGCCGGGAGAAACGGGTTGGGAAAATATGAGTTTTTGCGGAAAGCTTATCAGTTTTCCAAAGAACAGCGGTGGTTTGCGCCATAGGCTCGCTGTGGCTGATCAGTAAAGTAGGATATATCCGCGAAGAAGGGAGAGACAGGCTATGCAGATATTAGCGATTATTCCTGCCCGCAGTGGTTCTAAGTCGGTCAGGAATAAAAATATCAGGCTTCTTAATGGAAAACCGTTACTGGCATATTCGGTTGAACATGCTTTGGCATCGCATTATATTGATCGGGTTATCGTGGATACTGACAGTGAGGATTATGCAGAAATTGCAAGAGAATACGGAGCAGAGGTTCCATACATCCGCCCGGCAAAGCTGGCTGAAGATACATCATTGGACTATGAGGTATTCTATCACGCATTGACCTGTCTGAGAGACAGAGAAGGATATCTACCGGAGATGATCGTACAGCTGCGTCCGACTTACCCGATCAGAGATGTAAAAGACATTGACAATATGATAGAAATGTTGGAAAGAAATGACAATGCAGATTCCGTCAGGTGTGTCGTCCCCGCAAAAGAAATTGCGTATAAGATGTGGCGTGTGCAGGATGATGGAAGAATGACGCCGTTATTAACAGATATACCGGAGGCTTATAATATGCCGCGGCAGGTATTGCCTGCAATATATTATCAGAACGCATGTATAGATGTGATACGGAGCAGTACGATTCTTGAAAAGCATTCCATGAGCGGTGAGTATATTTTAAGTTATATAATGGATCATTTTTTTGATATTGATACGGAAGAAGAATTAATCAAATGCGAAAAATACCTTAAGCTTTTGAATTCAAAGAAAAAGTATGTATTTGATATTGATGGTGTAATTGCAAAATACCGCGAAGATCTGGATTATGCTTCGGCGCTGCCGGATAAGCGGATGATCCAGATCATCAATCGGTTATACGATGCGGGGAATGACATCGTATTGTTTACGGCACGAGGATACAAGACAGGAATAAACTGGGAAGAGATTACGAGAAGACAACTGGCGGCGTGGGGGCTTCGATATCATGAGTTGAAGTTTGGTAAGCCGGATGCGGATTATTATATAGATGATAAGATGCTGGATATCAGGGAACTGTTGGAGCTTTTTGAACCGAGAGAAAAAGGAGTATGGAAATGAAAAGGGATATCTTTTATGATCTGATCATATTTGAGATGGCGAACAGCCATCAGGGAAGTGTAGAACACGGTATTCGGATTATTAAAGCAATGGGAGAAATTGCACGAAAGCATAAAATAAAAGCAGCCGTCAAATTGCAGTATCGGGATTTGGATACATTTATCCATCCTGAATATAGGGGAAGAGCGGACATAAAGCATATTCCAAGGTTTGAAGAAACTCGGCTTAGATTTGAGGATTTCTGTGTTTTGGTAAATGCAATTAGGGAGGAAGGCTTAATTGCTATGAGTACTCCGTTTGATGAAGCAGGTGTTGAATGGTGTATGAAGCAAGAACTTGACATCATCAAAGTTGCGAGCTGCAGCGCAATGGACTGGCCGTTGCTAGAAAAGATAGCGGCGGCTGGAAAGCCGATCATAGTATCGACCGGCGGGAAATCAGTGTCCGATATAGATAAAATATACAATTTCTTTCTGCACAGAAAATGTAAGTTTGCTTTTATGCATTGCATTGCAGAATATCCGGCAAATGATTCGCATCTGCAACTGGAGTTCATAGAGAGAATGAAGCGAAGATACAGAGGAATCCCGATTGGATATTCGGGACACGAAGATCCCGACAATAAGATGATCCCTATGCTTGCTCATGCAAAAGGCGCTGTTCTGTTTGAACGGCATGTAGGAGTATCAACCGAGGATATTAAGCTGAATGCGTATTCTATGGATCCAGGACAAGCAGAGGAATGGGTAAAGGCGATTCTGGACGCAAGAGAGATTTGTCAGGTGAAAACAGAAAAAGATAAGTTCATCAGCCGTGAGGAGAGTGATTCATTACGTTCACTCTCCCGGGGAGTGTATGTGAAACGCTGTATAAAAAAGGGAGAAGTATTGAAAAATACAGATGTTTTTTTTGCAATGCCTTGTATAGAAGGTCAGATGACCAGCGGAGAATTCGGAAAAGAGGTTATTGCATCAAAAGATTATATGGCGAATGAGGCAGTATTCGAATCCAGAACCTTCAATGATATAAACATGGCGCGTAATGTGATCCATGATGCAAAAGGTATGCTGTCTGAGGCGGGAATTGCATTAGGAACCGACATGGAAGTTGAATTGTCACACCATTATGGGATAAAGAAGTTTAGGAGTGTCGGAGTTGTCATTATCAACATTATAAATAGAGAATATTGTAAAAAATTGATTGTCGTGCTTCCGGGACAGCAACATCCTGTACATATGCATAAAGTCAAAGAAGAGACATTTCAGTTATTGTACGGAGATTTAGAATGTGTACTGGACAACCGGGTTGTTCATATGAGGCCAGGAGATTGCCAGACCGTTTTGCGAAATATGAGACATTCTTTTTCTTCAAAAGAGGGAGCAATTTTCGAAGAAATTTCGACAACTCATATTAAAGGTGATTCCTATTATGATGATCCGGTTATCAATAAAATGGATCTGATAGAGCGAAAGACCATTTTAAAAGAATGGTAAAGAGGAGACGAACGCAATGAAACCAGACGTATCGGTCATTATGTATGTTAAAAACGGAATGCCATATTTTAAAAGAGCTTTACAGAGTGTCATTCATCAGACGTTATACAATATTGAAATATTAGTGATCGACGGCGGAAGTACAGACGGGACGCTGGAATACACAAGGCAATGCCAGTCTGCAGATCCGCGGATATGCATATTGCGTTCATCTCAGGGAAGTGTCGGTGCACAGTTTAATCTGGGCGTAGAACACGCACAAGGTGAGTACATAGGGATTGTAGAATCAGACGATTATATCTTGCCGGAAATGTATGAAGAAGAAGTGGCTTGTGCAAAAGATTGTGGTTGTGACGTGTTACGAGCAGATAATTTCATCTTTTTTACGAATGGAGATAAAGAGGTCCGCCTGCAGACGAGAGTGTCTCACAAGAAAGGAAATTACAACAGAATCCTATGTGCCGGACGGGAGCCGGAGAATGTACTGATTGGCGGAAGCTTTTGGACAGGTATTTATAGACGAGAGTTTCTTGTAGAGAAAAATATACGGATGAATGAAACTTCCGGGGCGGCATATCAGGATTTCGGATTTCTGTTTCTGACAGGCGCATTGGCTGAAAGTACTTATATTATACCGAGAGCATTTTACTGCTACAGGAAAGATAATCCGCAGTCGTCCTGTAATCAGCCGGCAAGATTGGATATGCCGGTTCAGGAGTACCGTTTCTTAGAAAAGGAATTGAAGAAGAGAGGGATTTGGGAGCAGTATAAAGAATATTTCTTCCTATGGAAGATCCGGAATGAGAGATGGTTTTATTTTAATCTTGATAAAGCAATGAAAGAGCGTTATGTGCATGTATTGTATGAGGATCTGAGAGAAATGACAAAGAATTCCTTTTCATGTGCTTTATTAAACGATAAAGAGAGAACCTTTCTGGAGATTGCAAATCGAGGAGAAGAAGAACTCTGCGAATATCTGAGACAAAAAGTTAAAGGATGGACAGAGAGTGCAGAAAAGATAGAAATTCAAAATGCTGACATAATTTATTTGTTCGGAGCGGGAAATATAGGGCGTATTTTTTATTATTTTTTGCAAAACGATCAAAGCAGGAAGAATATTCGAAATGGGGTTACGGCTGCATATGTGGATAATTCACCGGAGCTTTGGGGCGTGGAATTGGATGGAGTGCCGGTTGTAACACCCAGGGAGGCATTCGAAGCCCCAAATGCCTTTTTTATTGTATGCAGTGAAAATTATGCGGATGAAATCTATATCCAGATCAAAGCGGCAGGAGTACCGGATTGTAACATTGCTGTTTGTGATGATATGGATTCATGTATTCGATTGGTAATGGGGAGAAAAGCATAAAATGAAATTCTTACTTTTCGGCACAGGTGAATATTATAACCGTTACAAAATATGGTTTGCGAAGGAAGAGATCATCGCGCTGATTGACAATTCCAAAGAGAAACAAGGGCGATACATAGACGATATTCTTGTGATCCGTCCGGAGGATATTTTCCAATATGAGTTTGATGTAATTGTTATTCTGAGCTTTTATGTTAAAGCTATGAAGCGGCAGCTGATGAATCTCGGTGTAGAAGAGAGTAAGATATATCACTTCTTTGATCTGCATGATCTGCTCTGTCACTCGGCGGTGAAGAGAGAGATCCATTACTATGCTCCAAATTACTATGCTCCAATGAGAAGTGAAAGCGATCGCAATAGAAAAATCCTGCTGCTTAGTCATGATCTGACACTGGGAGGTCCGGCTCTTGCCCTTTATCATGTCGCGCAAGTGTTGGTAAAAAGAGGGTATCATGCAGTCTTCGGCTCCATGCTGGACGGTCCTCTGCGGAGAACCCTGCAGGAGGAAGGGATACCAGTGATCATAGATGAGAATCTGATGATCGCGGCGATGGAGGATACCAAGTGGATTAACGAGTATTCTCTTGTCATCTGCAATACGATAAATTTCCATGTTTTTCTGTCTGCGAGAAATAAAAAGATACCAGTTGTATGGTGGCTTCATGACGCGCGATTCTTCTATGACGGAATTCGTCAGAAAGTGATGGACAAGATCTTGCAGGATAATCTGCAGATATGGAGTGTAGGACCGATACCAGAGGGTGCTGTAAAGACATTCCGGCAAGATTTTCACGTGGAAGATCTGCTCTACGGAGTGATAGACCAGGCAGATCCAATAGGCGGTGATGCAGAGTGTACAGAGCAGTCTGTGGGTGGAAACCGCAAAATGCGTTTTATCACGGTTGGTTACATAGAACACCGCAAAGGCCAGGATATTCTGTTGGAAGCGATCAAATGCCTGGAACCGGATATTAGACAGAGGGCGGAATTCTTTTTTGTCGGCGAAAATACCTCTTTACTGGCAAAAGAACTGATAGATGTGGCGAAGGAGATCCCGGAAATTGTGATTACCGGACCAGTCGGCAGAGAGGAAATTCATAGCCTGTTCGGACATTCGGACGTATTGGTGTGCCCGTCGAGGGAAGATCCGATGCCCACAGTAGCGGCAGAAGCAATGATGCATGGAGTGCCATGCCTGCTCTCAGATACCACAGGTACGGTCAAGTATATCAGGGATGGGCGGGACGGTATGATATTTCAAAGTGGAAATGCAGAACAGTTGAAGGAAATGTTAGCAAACTGTATTCAAGGCAGATGGAATCTTGATCAGATGGGGAGGAACGCCCGCAAAGTTTTTGAAAAATATTTCTCGCTGGAAGCCTTCGAAGTTCATTTCATGGAACTTGTTGAGCGTATAGAGTTTTAGATAAATGGAAGAAGAAATAAATAAGAAAGAGGGGTACGTCTTGATGTCTGCAGAAAATGAAGTATTTCAGGAATATTATGATCAGAAGATCGGCTTATACGGATTAGGCACAGAGACAGAGAAGGCGCTTCTTTCTCTGGAGGACAGATTCGAAATCGTCGGTCTTCTGGACAGCTTTCAAGAAGAAGGAGAGCTCTACGGAAAGGAAATATATTCCCTAAGCCAGATACTGGAAAGAGGCGTAACGCTGATCATCGTCGTTGCCCGACCGGGATCCTGCAAGGCAATTGCGAAAAAAATCGGGGACATTTGCAGAGAGTGCGGGGTTGCCCTTCTGGATATCAGGGGAAAGGATCTGCTGCAGAAAAAGCGGATTACTTATGACTTTACAGGCGTAGACGGTGGAACCAAAGCCGGACTATACCAGAAGATTGCCCGGGCGGGGGCGGTGAGCTTCGATCTCTTTGATACGCTTGTCATGCGGGAGGTGTTGTCACCAACGAACATTGCCGAGTTGGTGGACGAAGCATTGCAGGAGAAGGGTATCTGCATTCCGGATTTTGTATCTATGCGCCTGGAAGCAGAAAAAAGGCTGGCGAAGTACGGTGCACCGACACTGGAAGAGATCTATGAGGATATACTGAGTAAGAGTAAAGAAAAGGCGGGAATAACCGGGCTTCATCTGACGGCATCAGAGCTTGCGATACTGGAGTGGGAGATCGACTATAAGACGATCCTGGCAAGACGGGCAGTGTGCGAGGTCTATGAAGCCTGTATCAGCCAGGGTAAGGCAGTTTATATCGTGACAGATACCTATTACCGTAAAGAGCAGATAGAGAGTATACTGCGGAAATGTAATCTGTCTGGCTGTAGCGGGCTTCTTGTATCCTGCGAATACCATACAGGAAAGACGCAGGAGTTGTTTAAGAAACTTAAAGAGATAGCGGGAGAGCGGAAATATCTGCATATAGGCGACGATCTGACGGCAGATCTTGAGATGGCTTCCAAAGCGGGAATGGATACCTGGCATATTTTCAGCGGAGAAGATCTGTCAGACTTGGTTGGGAACATGGGACTGGAGCCTTATATGGACAGCTTGCCCGAGCGGCTGAAGATAGGGATGTTCACGGCAAGGCTTTTTAATGATCCATTTCAGTTCGAGACGGAAGATAGGATGATTACACTGTCGGATTCCTATGATGTCGGTTATCTGGTATGCGCGCCGGTTATTGCAGATTTCGTATTCTGGTTTCGGAATCAGGTGCGTCATTGTGGGATTCAGAATATCTGGTTTTCCGCAAGGGACGGCTATCTGGTGCAGAAGCTTTATCAGATGTTGGAACAAGACGCTGACAGCGTCTATTTTCAGACTTCAAGGATGGCGGCGATCCGGGCGGGAGTGATGGACGATGCGGATATCGCCTATGTAAACAGTATGAGGTTCAGCGGGACGCTGGAAGAGAGCCTGAAGGCACGCTTTGGCTTAGATGCCGGATGCCTGTCTTTGCAGGAGACGGGCGGGAAGCAAAGGACAGGAGGGAAGCAAGAGGCAGGGCTTTTGACCTACAAAGAAAGTATCCTGAGACGTGCCGCTGATGAACGCAAACGGTATCTGACATATATAGACAGCCTGGATATACAGGAAGGAGACATTGCGTTCTTTGATTTTGTGGCAAAAGGGACAACGCAGATGTATGTGCAGAGAATGGTCGCTCGGTATAACAACGGAGAGGAATGCAGCTGTGCCGGACATGGGGATTGCCCGAAGAGTCAGCGTCATCATTTAAAAGGATTGTATTTCTTGCAGTTGGAACCAGAATTCGTGGCAGATAAGGGATTGGATATTACATCATTTTATGGGACAAGAAGATGCGGAACTTCAGCGGAACGATCGGCTAGTCTGATAGGGACGGAAGTGAGCAGTATCTATGAGGATTATTATGTGTTGGAAACGATTCTGACCGCACCGCATCCTTGCATATGTGGATTTGATGATGAAGGCAGCCCGGTTTATGTGGAAGAGACCAGAAGTGAAGCAGATATCAATTGCTTTCTGCGGGCGCAGGAAGGGATACTGGATTATTTCCGAAGATATCTGGAACTTCTGCCCCCTCGGTTTAGAGACTTGGAAAGTCAAAGTAAAAGGTTAGATGAGGTGTTCCTGGAACTGATCCACAATCTGAGGATTATGGATGAAGATTTCCTGTCGCTGATTGTGGAGGATCCGTTTTTTAACAGGATGACAGAGATCAGGACGCTAATGTAGATACTACATTCGTTTAACCTGACAAACCTCTTTGACTGATTTCAAGAGAAATGGGAGGATATCTGAAATATGAGACTTTCAAAAAAGGGCTGTTCTACAGCCCTCAAAATTTTGCCAAATAATTGCTTATTCGATTGGATGTAAATTTTTTTTCGCTTGAAAGGGATGGGATTTTGCATAAGCAACAGCAGCGTCGTTAAATTCTTCAGCGCTCATAGCGTCAAAATATTGTCTCCGCCACAGAAAGGCTTTCAGGTTTCCGGCATAATTCACATCATTAACCACTACCGGCGGAAACGGGGCATGGATACGCTCTCCGGTTTTGGAATTGTAATAAACAGAAACACCGGAGAATCGGAGGCAGATACCGCTCTGATAGCTGCCCCCTATTTGTAATAATATTTTTTTGAAAAACGTGGGGAATTTACAAAAAACAACTCTCGGAAGCCGCATAAAATAAGGCTTAGAGATTCCGAGAGTCTATAATAATAACTTCTCGGAATCTCAATAAGCATATGAGATAAAATTATAAAAATATTGAGGATTGATTTTCACAGATAAGATGTTAAACTTAAAGATAGAATTTTTATCACGATGAAGGATAAATGGAATTTGGCAGAAAGAAAGGAATGAAATCACATGAACTTACATTTTCTCGGCGGCGCCATGGAGATTGGCGGCAGCTGCATCTATATCAGAATTGCAGGCAAGGGAATCCTTTTAGATTCCGGTATCCGACAGTCTGCGTCAAAAGATCCGATTCCTGATTTTCGGACAGTACAAGAGCAGGGCGGTGTGGATGCGGTTATCATAAGCCATGCCCACATGGATCACATCGGCACGCTTCCGATGATCAGTAAGGCATACCCCCGGGCACAGATCTATATGACGGCAATGACGGAGGATCTGACCCGGGTATTGCTGTACGACAGTTTGAAGATTATGAAGAACCGGGAGGACGAGATTCCCCACTATTCAGAACAGGATGTGCTTGCCATGCTGGAACGCATCCATCCCATCGGTTATCAGACGCCTTTTCCCATCTTTGACGGATTTAACCTGACGTTCTACCCGGCAGGGCATATTGCGGGGGCAGCGTGTATATATCTGGTTACGGAGGAAGGAAGCCTGTTCTATTCCGGTGATTTCTCCGCATTTTCCCAGCGTACCATTGAAGGAATCCGGATTCCCAAGCTCCGTCCGGATGTGTCTATTGTGGAGACAACCTACGGAAATCGGCTGCATGCAAACCGGATGGTGGAGGAGAAGCGTCTGGTGGAGCTGGTTGGGGAATGCATTGCACAGAAGAAGAAAATTCTGATTCCTACATTTGCCTTGGGGAGGGCGCAGGAAGTCCTTCTGATTCTGCGTATGGCGTTTCTGAACCAGCAGATTCCTTCTGTGCCTGTGTTCGTAGACGGCATGGTCAGAGATATCAACAGGATGTATGTGCGGAATCCTGTTTATCTGAAAAATGCGCTGGGAAAGCGGATTTTGAAGGGAAATGAGCCTTTCTACACAAAGGAAATTACGCCTGTGGCTCCGACACAGAAGAGAGAAGAATTGCTGGCGGGAAACGAGCCGGTTATCTTGGTATCCAGTTCCGGTATGCTGACCGGAGGCCCCAGCGCCCAGTATGCAAAGCTGCTGGCATCTTCGGAGGATGCATGTATCATAATCACAGGGTATCAGGACGAAGAGTCTCCCGGGAGGCAGCTTCTTGACCTGCTTAATGAACCGGAAGGAGGGAAACTGACGGTCAATGGCAGCACCGTTCCTGTGAAATGCCGTATCGAGCAGGTGGGGCTGTCTGCCCACGGGGATAAGTCGGAGATTATGGCGCTTCTGGAGCGGCTATCCTCACGACGGGTATTTCTGGTACACGGGAACCGGGAAGCGATTGACGAGCTGGGCAGTGAATTGGCGGCTGAGGATTACCGGCGGCAGATTTATTTGCCTGAGTGCGGGCAGACGTATGAGGTGGAGGTGCGCAAGAAACGTAAGCAGACGGAGTTTCAGTTGGAGTATACCCTGCAGATGGACAGGGAGTTTACGGAAGCGGATGAGAAAACGCTGTGGGATTTCTGGCGGGAGCATTATTTCGGGAAGGCGTTCTCGGTATCCCAGATTGCCCGGATCTGGCATGGAAGGAAGATGGAAGCACAGGAAAGAGTTCTTCAAAAGATGCAGGATATTTTTCTTCAAAGCAAATATTTTGCACCCAATGCCCGCAGGCTGTTCTTGTTCGAGGCGAATACGCCGGAAGCCGTCGCAGAGGCGCATTCGCCTAAGGAGTTGACGATGCAGGAGTTGGAGCAGAGGATTTTAGCGCTGTTTCAGGAATTCCCTTATCGGAAAATCAGTTTCCATTTTGAGCGGAAAGAGATACTGCTTCAATTTGATTATCCGGACAGCCAGGATATGGTAATATTTCGGGAAAAGGCGGTCATTTTCGCCGGCGAGACGGGATGGAACGTGGGGGTTCATCCGTCTATGAACCACAATGCGGCGGGGCTTTTGCTGTCGCTCCTTTTTGGAGAGCGGATTATGAAAACTTCTTATTTTCAGGATAGGAAATGCTATTCGATTACAGTTTCCGAGGATGGATATGGGGATTCAGACAGGGAGGCGGCGAGGCGGTTCCGGTCGGAGACCGGTTGGAAGCTGTCGGTGAACGGGAGGACAGAAACGGATTGCGAGCTGCATGAGGAGGGAGAGCAAGAGACCGGCTATACGCTGCATTCGGCCTTTATACCTGCGGATTCTACAGCAGGGGCGGCGGAACAGAACCAGGCATTTCAGCAGATTGACGATGCTTTTACATGTCTTGACCACAGACCGGATAAGAAGAGCCTGAAGCAGGATTCCAAGGGGAAATATCTGGAGGTAAGCTTTATTTCCCCGATGATTGGAAGCCGATATGGAGCAGTTCTTCAGGAGTTGGCAAACCAGACAGGTTGGAGGATAAAGATTGGGGATAAGGTAAATCAGAATGCATTATTTAACCTTATCCAGCTGTTGTGTATGAAGCACAGCATGACGCCTGTGAAGAACCCTTCTTATCTTCCGGAGCGGAAGAAAGTACAGATAAAGGTATGCGGGCAGTTAGAAGAAGGCACGCTTCATTTGGTCATGAAGGAGTTCCGGAAGCAGACGGGATGTGAGTGTGAAGTTATCAAAGTTCCATAAGAGTTATGCTGGTTTATGCATTTGGCAAAGAAGATGTGTGTATCGTGGCGGCTCCACGATACAATGTGGGAAATGTCCCGTAGGTGCAATCTTTGTCCAATATTCAAAATCTTCCGATCTTTCCCGGCCGGCTGTCAGTTAATAGTACGGCTTTTTTCGTACACACTATGAGCCACTTTTTCTATAAAAAGCTGGCTCATATCTTCTGTATAGACATTCCTGTAGGTTACGATCTCCAGAAGGTTATCTGAGGGATTGTCAAGCGTCTTCGTAGTGATCTCTATCACGGCATCGTCGGTTCTGGTCCCAAGAAGGGTAACGGTCAGGGCGCTGCCGGAATAATCCACATCTATCCGGACCGGATATGGCGTATCGTTGGCGATCCGCATATCCAGGGCGTCCCATGCAACGGCGGCATCCAGCCCGGCGTCAATATAGCGGGCAATATAATCATGGTTCCAGCGTTCGACAATCTTAAGATTCGCATAGAGCGCCGCGGCGAAGATGGTGGTGGACACCTGACAGATGCCTCCGCCGTATGCCTGGATGATCTCGCCGTCCAGGATCGCGTCGGCGGTCTTAAAGCCGGTCTCGGCGGTCTGAATGCCTACGGTGTTGTTGAAGGAGAATTCTTCACCGGAAAGCAGGATGATACCGTCACATTTCCTGGCCGCCAGGCTTATATTTGTACGGCTGTTGGCAGATCCGCCGACCGGAGTGGTTACGGTGCCAAGAGTGTCTTTAAACAGATGCGCCTTTAGATCCTCTGTGGTTATCTCCGGCTCGGTGTAGTGGAGCTCTACAGCAACCGTGCTTCCGGCTTTGGCTCTTGACAGTTTCTTTCCGGCAAGCTCTTTGTCAAAATCCACGCCTGTCACAGACTCTGTAATTGCATAATCATTAGAGGGATCCAGGGAGGCGTCCCGGCAGGCTGTGTGAAGCTCGTCATATATCCGTTCCAGATTATCCAGATCGTCACAGGCCAGAGGACATTCGATCGTGCCGGAAAAATCCTTTGTCTGGATTGCCGCAGCCAATTCTCTCATCAGGGCCTCTTCATCTACCTTCCAGGCGGATTTGGCTGTGATGAGTAATTGTTCATTCTCTATCTTGTAGGAAGCTGGATCGGCGTTTTTCTTATCCAGAATTCTGCTGTCTTCGAGGATCCTGTGAAATTCTTCGGCGTCTGTTGACATCTTTGGGTATTGGATGTGATTCTCTGTAAACCGGGCGCCAAGCCGCGTCAGTCCACGCAAGAAGAAGCCGGTCTGGCTCTTTCTCAATGCCTCCTGTGCGGCGGCGTTAGGATCCATCTGTAATGCACTGCCAACGGACAGCGTATAATCACGGCCGGCATATGAGACGGTGAATACGGAGGATTTCTGGCGCTCCTTGGCGTCAGCCTCCAGCGCGTCAGACGCCTCTTTGAAGGTCATATCGCTGATGTCGGTGTCGTTCACCGTGGTATTCGGTAATGTTCGGTCCGCGTCAATGGCGGAACAGTAAGATATGTAGATTCCTGCAAGCAGGATCAGGAGTATTGCAGGTAACAGCAATCGTTTCATGGTATGTATCACGGCTTTCTGAAATGGAATTTTGTGTCGTGTAATTTATATTATAACGTGACGGCGGGATGATTTCAATATGAATGCTGTACATTGATGTCTCGAGAGGAGTGTGTTATATTTAGTGATAGAAAATGGCAGGATCAAGAGATGAAGATCTTTGCCTGTAATAACTTCGTAACAACTGCGGTGTATGCTGAACCTGTAATCAGGAAACAGAATTTCGATTCAGGGAAAGGGGCAGAGATTATGAACAAAACATGGAAAAGGTTTAAAGTTGTATTGACGGCGGCAGGAATGGCAGTATGTATGACGGCAGGATTGGGGATGGGGATCTATTGGTCCAGAGATCATGTGCAGAAGACCGCGGTAGCGGCGGCAGAAAAAGAGATGGAGCTTGAGCCGAAAGAGTCGGAAGGGGTGGAAATAAAGAGCCGTTTTAATCAACTGGCGTCCGGTGACGAGGGGCTCTATAAAGAGATGGTACTTGACGCAGAGATTGCAAAGGCGGTATGTGACAAGTACAGCCTTGATTATGACACGGTAAAGAATAAAGACATCACCCGGGAAATGCGCAATTATGAGGAGGCGCTGTGGATGATCAAGGATATGGGAGACCGTCCGCTTTTTGGGTATGTAGAGGGGATCGGTGCGTTTGGTTCACTGGAGATGTATCTCTGTGAGATTTATGCCTTCGGCGGCGGAGAAGACGTGATCAGAAAGATGTGCGCAGAATTCGGGATCGATCCGGATAAGGCGGTGATCTCGGATCTGACGACGGAACAGCTTATCAAGATAGGGGAGGAGGCATATGAGACCTCCGACCATCCAAAGGAGTAATGATCTGTGGCGGATATATTGATTGTAGAGGACGACAGGACGATCAATGAACTCATTCGAAGAACATTGACCATGACAGGACATCAGGGGCTTCCGGCTTTTTCAGGCCGGGAAGCCCTGTCTGTGCTTGAAGGAAAACGGATTGATCTGGTCTTACTGGATATCGGTCTGCCGGATATGGAAGGATTTGCACTGATGAGGCAGATATTCAGAGAATTTTCCGATGTCCCGGTCATCTGTGTGACTGCGCGGGACGAGATACCGGACCGGGTGAAGGGGCTGACGGGCGGGGCGGAGGATTATATCGTGAAGCCATTTGCCATGGAAGAACTGCTTGCGAGAGTACAGGTGGTTCTTCGGCGTTTTCATAAGGAACAAAGCTGTTTTCATATACGGGATGTAGAAATAGACCTGGCAGGGGGTTGTGTGAAGAGAGGCGGAGTAACTGTCGAGCTTACAAATCGGGAATACGAGCTTCTTAAGGTCCTTCTCCTTAACAAGAATATCGCGCTTTCCAGAGAACGGCTTCTTGAACTTGCCTGGGGGATAGATTTCTACGGAGATGACCGTACTGTGGATGTGCATATACGCAGGCTCAGGCAGAAGCTTGGACTGGAAGAGGAGATCAAGACCATATTCCGGTATGGATACCGGCTGGAATTCTGACCGGAAGACGGAACAGGTGGTGGAAAAGATGCAGTTGTGGAAGAAAAATTTTCTGGTGATCTATGGGATCTTTCTTGTGATGATCTGCGGGGGACTGTTGATTCTTGACGGTTATATCAGCCGGAATGAGACAGATCTGTGGATTGAGAATGCGAGAAACGATGAGAAGAGTATTTATTATCTGGCGGCCGGCCTGAAGGGGGAGGATATGGGGCGTATGGCCATGTATCTGGCCGACGCCGCGGATAGGTACGAAGAAGCCGGAATTTATATTCAGGTCAGTATTAATGGGAATATTGTGATAGATTATTTCCCGAAAGATCTTAAAGCAGAGCGCCTTGTCCAGATCAAGAAGAGCGGGAAGGAACGCTTTCTTGTGATACAGGAATCAGGAACAGACGGAAGTAATATGATTGAGGTAAATTATGCAAAAGGGATGGGGGAATTATCAAGGAGCCAGACAAGAAGGCTGTGGATATTCTGCGGGATCGGACTGTTATTTGCCGGAATGATGGGGGTATTTCTGTACTATACCATGCGGTACATCAACCGCCCGGTCAATCAGATCGCCCATGAGCTCAGGACGCCGCTGACCGGAATACGCGGATACGCGGAATATCTGATGATGGGGAAGATAACCCGGGAAGACAGCTTCTTTGCCGCCAGACAGATTGTTGACAGTGCAAAGAGACTGGAGGATATCATGGAGAAGCTGCTGATCATGGGAAATGTGCGGGATGGCGCGATCCACATCGGAAGGATAGACATGAAGCAGATGATTTCCGGACTGGAAGAAAAATATCCGAAAATGGAGGTTGACTGCCGGCTGGAATTTTTAAATGGCGACGAGACGCTGGTAAGCTGTCTGATTGATAATCTGATATCCAATGCAGCGAGGGCGGGGGAGCGGGTAAAGCTTACGCTGGACGAGGGCGGGATCCATGTATGGAACGATGGGGAGCCGATAGATGAGAAGCTGCTCAAGGAGATCAATAAGGGACAGGATATTTCTGCGAAACGCATGGGTAAGCACGGCTATGGGATCCAGGTATGCCGGGAGATTGCCAGAGAACACGGCTGGAAGCTTAAGTTTCTGTCGTCCCGGGAGGAGGGAACGGAGGTCTTCTGCCAGATCAGTGCGTCGTATCGAAAGATTTTGTACAAAAAAGTACCATAAAAAGGTGGATTATTGAATTGTATGTTCATAAAAAAGTTGCTAAAATGACCTTATCAGCCGGTATCGTAAAAGAGAGCAAAAAATAGGATGATACGTGAAAAAAGGAGGAGAAGCATTATGAACAACATGCCAGAATTAAAGATTGGAGTAGTTGCAGTCAGCCGTGACTGTTTTCCGGAGAGCCTGTCAGTGACGAGAAGGGCAAACCTGATGAAAGCATATACAGAGAAATACGGTGAGGAAGGGATCTATGAATGTCCGGTCTGTATCGTGGAGAGTGAGCTCCACATGGTACAGGCGTTAGAGGACATCAAGAAGGCAGGATGTAACGCACTGGCAGTATATCTTGGGAACTTCGGGCCGGAGATTTCGGAGACGCTTCTTGCGAAGCATTTTGAAGGACCGAAGATGTTTATCGCGGCGGCAGAGGAGAGCGGAGACAATCTGGTACAGGGGCGCGGAGACGCATACTGCGGTATGCTGAACGCAAGCTATAACCTGAAGCTCCGCAATATTAACGCATATATCCCGGAATATCCGGTGGGGGATGCCGAAGAATGTGCGGACATGATCCATGAATTTATCCCGATCGCCAGGGCTGTTGCAGGGCTTAGGGATCTTAAGATCATCAGCTTCGGCCCAAGGCCGTTGAACTTCCTGGCATGTAACGCGCCGATCAAGCAGCTCTATAATCTGGGTATCGAGATAGAGGAGAATTCAGAGCTTGATCTGTTCGAGGCGTTTAACAGACATGTAGGAGACGAGAGGATCCCGGCCGTTGTGAAAGAGATGGAAGAGGAGCTTGGCGCAGGCAACAAGAAGCCTGAGATCCTTAAGAAGCTTGCGCAGTATGAACTGACATTGAAGGATTGGATCAGGGAGCACAGGGGATACCGCAAATACGTTGCGATTGCCGGGAAGTGCTGGCCGGCATTCCAGACGCAGTTTGGTTTCGTGCCGTGCTATGTCAACAGCCGTCTGACTGCACAGGGGATTCCGGTGTCCTGTGAAGTGGATATTTACGGCGCGCTTAGCGAGTTCATCGGAACGGTAGTAAGTAATGATGCAGTAACGCTTCTTGACATCAACAATTCTGTTCCGAAGGATATGTATGAGCAGGATATTAAGGGCAGATATGACTATACACAGCAGGATACCTTCATGGGCTTCCACTGCGGCAACACGGCGTCTAAGAAGCTGTCCTTCTGTGAGATGAAGTATCAGATGATCATGGCGAGAACTCTGCCGGAGGAAGTGACACAGGGAACGCTGGAAGGAGATATCATTCCGGGGGATATTACGTTCTACCGCTTACAGAGTACGGCAGACAATAAGCTGCGCGCTTATATTGCCCAGGGCGAGGTCCTTCCGGTGGCGACACGTTCTTTTGGCGGTATCGGAGTATTTGCGATCCCGGAGATGGGAAGATTCTACCGCCATGTGCTGATCGAGGGCGGATATCCGCATCACGGTGCGGTTGCGTTCGGCCATCACGGAAAGGCTTTGTTCGAAGTATTCAAATACATCGGAGTGCCTGTGGAGGAGATCGGCTATAACCAGCCTGCGGGCGTGAGATATCCGACGGAGAATCCGTGGAGATAATGTTTTTGCAAGAAAAATAACCTTAAAATCAGGAGGGAAAAATGCTATATATAGGGGTAGATTTGGGAACGTCTGCGGTGAAGCTTCTGTTGATGGACGGTGAAGGAAAAATCCATAAAATTGTATCAAAAGAGTATCCGTTATATTTCCCGCATCCGGGATGGTCGGAGCAGAAGCCCAAGGACTGGTTCGCGCAGTCCATGGCGGGAATCAGGGAGCTGGTCAGCGAGTGTGACAGAAGCCAGGTTGCAGGCATAAGCTTCGGCGGGCAGATGCACGGGCTGGTGGCTCTCGACGGGGAAGACCGTGTAATCCGTCCGGCGATTCTCTGGAACGACGGCAGAACAGGGGAAGAGACGGACTATCTGAATCAAAAGATCGGTCAGGACAAGCTGTCTGCGTATACGGCGAATATTGCATTTGCGGGATTTACAGCGCCGAAGCTCCTCTGGATGAAGAAGCACGAGCCGGAGAATTTTGCTAAGATCAGCAAGATCATGCTGCCCAAGGATTATCTGGCGTATTGTCTGTCCGGCTCATTCTGTACGGATGTGTCTGATGCGTCCGGTATGCTTCTTCTGGATGTGAAGAACCGACGCTGGTCCGGGGAGATGCTGGAGATCTGCGGTATTACAGAGGAACAGCTCCCCAGGCTGTATGAGAGTTATGAAGTAGTCGGAACCTTGAAGCCGGAGATTGCAGAAGAGCTTGGCCTGTCTGCCAGCGTCAAGGTGATCGCGGGGGCAGGAGATAACGCGGCGGCGGCAGTCGGGACCGGAACGGTCGGGGACGGTATGTGCAACATTTCGCTGGGGACGTCAGGGACGATCTTTATCTCAAGCAAGTCCTTTGGCGTTGACAAGAACAATGCGTTACATTCTTTCGCCCATTCCGACGGGCATTACCATCTGATGGGCTGTATGTTGAGCGCGGCGTCCTGTAATAAGTGGTGGAACGAGGATATTCTGAGGACCGGGGATTTCGCGGCGGAGCAGGCGGGTATTACGAAGCTGGGAGAGAATCAGGTGTTCTATCTCCCCTATCTGATGGGGGAGCGTTCCCCGCATAACAATCCAGATGCAAGGGCAATGTTCCTGGGGATGTCTATGGATACGACGCGGGAAGATATGACTTTGGCGGTACTGGAAGGCGTGGTCTTCGGGCTTAGGGATTCCCTGGAGGTGGCGAAGAGCCTGGGGATCCAGATCGAACGCACGAAGATCTGCGGCGGAGGGGCGAAGAGCCCGCTGTGGAAGAAGATTCTTGCGAATATTATGAATCTTAAGGTAGATGTGGTCGAGAGCGAAGAAGGGCCGGCCCTTGGCGGAGCGATGCTTGCGGCCGTGGGGTGCGGAGAGTATCCTGATGTGGAGACGGCCGCGAAGAAGATCGTGAAGGTTGTGGATACGGTGGTGCCGGAGCCTGAGCTGGCGGAGAAGTATGAGGAGAGGTATCAGAAGTTTAAGAAGATCTATCCGGCGGTGAAGGGGTTGTTTTAATCTCCATACAAAAAGGAGGAAGCAGGAATGTGGATACTGGCATTAGAGGCGAGCACAACGTCGGCCAAAGCGATGCTGTATGACATGCGCACAGGCAGATTCACAGAGAGGACCAGAAGCTTTCGAAAAGCCAATGGGGCGGGAACCGTCCAGGATGCAGAGACAGTCTATAGATACATGGTGCAGACAGGCAGAGAACTGGCAGAAGGGAAAGAGGTCGCCATGATATCCTTAAGCGGCACGTGGCACAGTATGATGCTCTGCGACCGTGATATAAAGCCGGTCACGCCGGTTTATCCCTGGTCCTATACCGGCGCCTCAGGTGTCTGCGACAGACTTCGGAGGGACGAAAGCTTTGTGCATGAGTATTATCACAGAACGGGCTGTATGGTTAATGCCATGTATCCAATCTTCAAGCTTCTGCATCTGAGAGAACAGGGATACCGGACAGAAGATTACTATATCATGGGGCAGGGGACTTATAATAATTACCGGCTTACCGGTAAGCGGGTGACGACGGCATGTATGGCGTCAGGTACGGGTTTCCTGAATATCCATACAGGAGAATACGACCAGGAGAGCCTTGAGACGGCTCAGGTAAAAAGAGAGCAGTTATGTGCACTGGCAGACTATCAGAAGACCTATCCTCTTTCAACGGAAGGAGCCGCGGCGTTAGGGCTTAGGCCGGGGATCCCTGTGGTGCTCTCGAATGCGGACGGCGGGCTGAACCAGATCGGAGCGGGAGCAGTCCGGGAGGAGTATATGACCTGCTCAGTCGGGACAAGCGGGGCGCTCAGGCTTAGCACCAAGTGTCCAATCCTGCCGGACAGGCCGTCTGTATGGTGTTATCTGTCGCCGAAGGGGTGGCTTGGCGGAGCGGCCACCGCGGGGGGCTGTAACTGTATCGACTGGTTTATAGATAAGATGACGGCAGGAAGGATGGGCTATGGACAGTTAGAGGATGAAGAAGGGTGTATCACAGACACTCCGGTATTTCTTCCGTTTCTGTTTGGAGAACGTTGTCCGGGATGGCATGACGGGAGAAGAGGCGGTTTCGCATATGTGGATGCAGGGCATGGCATCCGCGATCTGTACAGGGGCATCCAGCAGGGCGTTCTGTTCCAGCTCTATCTGTGCTATGAATTTCTCACGAAGTCAGCAGGGGATCCGAAACGGATTCTTTTGTCAGGCGGGATTCTTAATTCAAGGATATGGACACAGATGTGCGCTGATATATTTGGCAGGGAGATGGAGGTGCAGGAGTCGAAGCAGGGCTCGCTTATGGGAGCTGTGATACTGGCAAGAGAGGTGATGAAAGACCTCCGGGATGCAGGAGACTATGAGCCTGAGATCCGGGAGGTGATCAGACCGTGCGGAAAACGGCACAGACAGTACATGGAGCAGTATGAGCGGTATCTGCATGTCTATCATAAATAAACAGCTGGTATAACAAAGGAGAAGGAGGGACAGATATCATGAACTATGAGATTGGCGTATATGGACTGGGCGTAATGGGAGCAAGTATTGCGCAGAACATATTGAACCACGGATTTACGGCGGCAGTCTACAGCAAGGCAAAGGAAGAGCGGCATCATTTTCCCGCAGAAAAATATCCGGGGAAATGTAAGGTATGCGAGTCGGAGCAGGAGCTGGTGCAGTCGCTTCAAAGTCCGAGAAAGATATTTCTGATGATCACAGCGGGGGCGCCGGTGGACTCTGTTGTGGAGGCGCTTCTTCCTCTTCTGGAGGCTTCGGATGTGATATTTGACGGCGGGAATTCTTACTATAAGGATACGGACAGACGGTGCAGGCTGTGTGCCGGGAAGGGGATTCATTATGTCGGGACTGGAGTGTCAGGCGGACAGCTCGGGGCGTTATACGGGGCGAGCATCATGCCCGGCGGAAGCTTTGAAGGCTATCTGGCTGGGGAGAAGATCCTGAAGGCTGTCGCGGCGCAAGCAGGGGAGAAGCCTTGCTGTGCATATATCGGACAGGGCGGGAGCGGACATTATGTGAAAATGGTCCACAACGGAATTGAGTACGCGATTCTCCAATTGATAGGCGAAGCATATATGATTCTGCGGCACGGACTTTCGATGTCCCACGAGGAGGTGCTTCAAGTCTTCCGGGGATGGCAGGGGACAAAGCTTGATTCCTATCTGATCGACATCAGCGTCCAGGTGATGGAAAAATACGAAGAAGACGGGACACCGCTTATCGACAGGATCCTGGATGTGGCGGAGCAGAAGGGGACAGGGAAGTGGACCATTCTTGAAGCGATTGAGAGGGGAGTCTACGTTCCCGGGATTTATGAAGCTGTCATGGCAAGAAATTTTTCCGCAAAGGTGGAAGAACGCCGGGAAGGGGCGCGTCTGATCAAGGCGCCGGGACATGATCAGGAATCTTCCGGTATACGGGAGGAATTGGGAGATGCCCTTCTACTTGCGATTGCGCTTTCCTATAGTCAGGGGATGGAATTGATCAGGAAAGCGTCTGATGATAACGGATGGCAGATCGATCAGAAGGTGCTGGCAGATATATGGAGGGACGGGTGTATTATCCGCAGCCGTCTGCTGAGTGATATTAAGTCGGCATTGGAAGAAGAGAAGGCGGGCCCGCTGGTATTATCGGAAGCATACGGAGAATTCAGGGAGGCGGATCGTGCGCTCAGGCGGATCGTTACCTGGGCGGACGGCGCAGGGATGGCATGTACAGGGTTCTCAGCCGCACTGCATTATTATGATTACTATCGTACACAGGATATGCCGGTGCGGTTTGTGCAGGCATTGAGGGACTGCTTTGGGGCGCATACGTATATGAGGAACGATATGCCAGGACATTTTCATACGGAGTGGTGATCTGAATATCTATATAAAGTAAAAATACACACGACAATCAGTTGTGTGTATTTTTAGTTGACAAAGAATAGATTGAGAGTATAATTAAAGTAAAAATACACATAACAACTTTTTCTGCTGTTTAGGACAGGATGTGAGAATATGGTTTTTACTTATAAAGAATGTATAGAGCATTTTGGCTCTGATTATATGATTAAGAAAGAAATAAATGAAGGTAATCTGTTTCAAAAAGGGAAAGGGTTATATTCGGACCAGGCATTATGCTCAGAGCTTGAACTTATAGCCGCGAAATATCCAAGGGCAGTTTTCACTGGTGAAAGCGCTTATTATTACTATGGTTTTACGGATGTTATTCCGGATTGTTATTATCTTGCGACCAGGAGGGGAGATACAAGAATAAGAGATAAATC
This sequence comes from uncultured Dorea sp., assembly GCA_910579015.1. Lineage (GTDB taxonomy): Bacteria > Bacillota > Clostridia > Lachnospirales > Lachnospiraceae > Sporofaciens. Next base: position 68,508 of record CAJTRO010000011.1, read on the forward strand.
AATAAAACAGAGGTTTGTAAACGATGAACTGTATAGCTTTGGGAAGTGTACCTTAAAGTATCAGAACACGGATATTACCATTTATAGTAAAGAAAGATTATTGGTAGAACTGGTACGTTTTAAATCTAAGGTGCCATTCGATTATTACAAAGAGATTATTGGTAATTACCGAAGGGCTGTTGATGATCTGGATTTTTTTAGTATGGAGGATTATGCAGGAATGTTGAAGTATGGAAAGAAAATAATGGATGCGATACAGTTGGAGGTAATGTGATGAACCTGCTTGAAGAGATTGAAAAACTAAAGAACGAAGGATATAGTGAAACGAATGCCCAGGCAAGGGTTTGTCAGGATATTATATTGTATGGAATATCGAAAGGAAGATTAAGGCAGAATGTGACAATTAAGGGCGGTGTTGTCATGCGTAATATATCAAAGGATGCGCGGAGGGCCACACAGGATATAGATTTGGATTTTATCAGATATTCTATATCGAATGATTCCATAGAGGCGTTTCTTAACCAGTTGTATATGGTTGAGGGATTACATATTTCTTTAAAGGCTCCGATTGTTGAATTGAATCACAGGGATTACAAGGGGAAAAGAGCGTTTGTGGAGATTACGGATGAATATGGAAATTGTCTGGAAAGTAAGATAGATGTGGGCGTACATAAGGATCTGGAGGTTGAACAGGAAGATTTTTGCTTTGATATATGTTTTCAGGAGGATGGAGCAAGTCTTTTGATGAATTCGAAAGAGCAGATTATTACAGAAAAATTAAAATCTTTTCTTAGGTTTGGGACAAGATCTACCAGATACAAAGATGTGTTTGATATCTGTTATTTGTCTGAGAGTATTGATAAAGCCAGGCTGCGTGAATATATCCGAAAGTATATTTACGAGGATGCAGCTTTGCCGGTAGAGAATATTAATGAAATAGTCAGGAGAGTTGAGCGAGTATTCACGGACAGGAGATTCATAAAAGAAATAAACAAGTCAAAGAAAAACTGGATGGATATAAGTGAGGAAGAGGCATTGGAAAAGGATATAGAATTTGTAAAGTCGTTATAGTAGAAACGGATACATAGTAAAATCTCTTATTGTTTTTTAGAGGATAATGAGCTATAATAAAAAAAGCGAAAGTTAATATATGCCAAAAGATGTCAGATCATCGAAACGGCGAGATGAATTGGAGGAATTAAACATGTTAGTATCAGCAAAAGAGATGCTTGAAAAAGCAGTAGCAGGCCACTATGCAGTAGGACAGTTCAACATCAACAATCTTGAGTGGACGAAGGCCATCCTGACAGCAGCTGAGGAGACAAAGTCACCTGTTATCTTAGGCGTATCCGAGGGTGCGGGAAAGTACATGACCGGCTTCAAGACAGTGCAGGATATGGTGGCGGCGATGGTTGAAGAGATGGGAATCACTGTTCCTGTTGCCACACATCTTGATCATGGTTCATATGATGGATGTAAGAAGTGTATCGAGGCTGGATTTACATCTATTATGTTTGATGGTTCCAAGTACCCGATCGAAGAGAATGTTGCTAAGACGAAGGAACTGATCGAGATCTGCAAGGAGAAGGGTATGTCTCTGGAAGCAGAGGTAGGCGCGATCGGCGGAGAAGAGGACGGCGTAGTAGGACAGGGCGAATGTGCTGATCCGAACGAGTGTAAGATGATCGCAGATCTGGGCGTGGACATGCTGGCAGCAGGAATCGGCAATATCCATGGCAAGTATCCGGAGAACTGGGCAGGATTAAGCTTCGAGACACTGGATGCGATCCAGAAGCTGACAGGAGATATGCCGTTAGTTCTTCACGGCGGTACAGGCATTCCGGATGATATGATCAAGAAAGCGATCGATCTGGGTGTTGCTAAGATCAATGTTAATACAGAGTGTCAGCTGGTATTTGCAGATGCGACACGCGAGTACATCGAGGCTGGTAAGGACCGCGAGGGCAAGGGATACGATCCGCGTAAGTTACTGAAGCCAGGCTATGAAGCAATCATTGCAAAAGTGAAAGAGAAGATGGAGTTATTTGGTTCAGTTGGAAAAGCATAAGAAGAAATTATAAATTTCCGCTTGCCTTTTTCAATGGATTGAGGTATACTATCAGGCGTAGATAGAACGAAGGCGTTCCGGCGAGTGTCGGAGTGCCTTTTTTCTTCATATTGCAGTATCTGAGTTCAATGAAAAAGGAAGGAAAGGTGGAAAGACATGAGCGAGTTAATGAAAGTAGCTGATATTTTTGGGGAAGATGTGTTTAATGATACCATCATGCAGGAACGTCTGCCAAAGAAGATATATAAGGATCTGAAAAGGACGATTGAGGAAGGAAAGGAACTGGATCTGGCGACGGCTGATGTGATCGCCCACGAGATGAAGGAATGGGCGATCGAGAAGGGGGCCACCCACTATACGCACTGGTTTCAGCCTCTTACCGGTGTTACGGCCGAGAAGCATGATTCATTTATCTCCGCGCCTCTGGCCAGCGGTAAGGTGCTGATGAGTTTTTCCGGAAAGGAACTGATCAAGGGCGAGCCGGATGCTTCCTCATTTCCGTCAGGAGGACTGCGTGCAACCTTCGAGGCAAGAGGATATACGGCGTGGGATTGTACTTCACCGGCATTTGTAAGGCATGACGCTGCGGGAGCAACGCTCTGTATCCCAACCGCCTTCTGTTCATATACAGGCGCCGCTCTGGATCAGAAGACGCCGCTGCTTAGATCCATGGAAGCGATCAATACACAGTCTTTGCGTCTGCTCCGCCTGTTTGGAAATACGACTTCGAAGAAAGTAACGCCTTCTGTCGGGCCGGAGCAGGAATATTTCCTCGTAGACGCAGAGAAGTTCCGTCAGAGGAAGGACCTGATCTATACAGGACGTACATTGTTCGGCGCCATGCCTCCGAAGGGACAGGAGCTTGACGACCACTATTTCGGAACGATCCGTCAGAGGATTGCGGGATTTATGAAGGATGTGAACCACGAGCTTTGGAAGGTAGGGGTGACGTCCAAGACACAGCATAATGAAGTGGCGCCCGCACAGCATGAACTGGCCCCGATCTATGCGCAGGCAAATGTGGCGGTGGACCATAACCAACTGATAATGCAGACGCTCAAGAGGGTGGCCTGTCAGCATGGTATGAAGTGTCTGCTGCATGAGAAGCCGTTTGCCGGGGTGAACGGTTCCGGCAAGCATAATAACTGGTCGCTCACGACGGATGATGGAAAGAATCTGCTCGATCCGGGTAAGACGCCTCACGAGAATATCCAGTTCCTGCTGGTACTTACCTGTATATTAAAGGCTGTGGACGAGCACGCGGATCTGCTGCGCGAATCGGCCGCCGATCCTGGAAACGATCACAGGCTGGGGGCGAATGAGGCTCCTCCGGCGATCATATCCGTGTTCCTGGGCGAACAGCTGGAGGATGTGCTGGAACAGCTGATCAGCACCGGCGAGGCGACGCACAGCCTGAAGGGCGGAAAGCTTGAGACCGGCGTCCGGACACTGCCGGATCTAGCGAAGGACGCGACAGACCGGAACAGAACGTCTCCATTTGCATTTACGGGAAATAAATTCGAGTTCCGTATGGTCGGTTCCCGTGATTCTGTCGCCGGACCGAACGTTGTGCTGAATACAATTGTTGCGGAAGCATTTGCACAGGCGTGTGATTATATCGAGGAATGCGGTGATTTTGAGAAGGCGGTACATGACCTGATCAAGAAGTACGCCGTAGAGCACCAGAGGATTGTCTTCAATGGAAATGGATACTCTGACGAATGGGTGGAGGAAGCCGCCCGCCGGGGACTTCCGAATATCAAGTCTATGGTGGAAGCGATTCCCGCGCTGACAACGGAGAAATCCGTTGCGATGTTCGAGAAATTCAGGGTATTTACCAGGGCAGAGCTTGAGTCCCGTGCGGAGATTAAGTTTGAGAATTATTCGAAGGCGGTCAATATTGAGGCGCGGACTATGATTGATATGGCAAGCAAGCAGTTCGTGCCTGCGGTTATCAAGTATACGAAGGAACTTGCGGATACGGTGTTAGCTGTGAAGGCCGCCGGTGTGGATGCGTCTGTTCAGTCGGATCTGCTGGCAGAGATTTCAGGGCTTCTTGTAGAGATGAAGAAGGCGCTTTCTGCACTTATAGAGGTTACGGATAAAGCGGCAGTTATGGAGGAGGGAGAGGCTCAGGCGAGGTTCTACCATGCTGAGGTGGTTCCGGCTATGGAGGCGCTTCGTGCTCCGGTAGACAAGCTTGAGATGATCGTGGATAAGGAAGCCTGGCCGATGCCGTCTTATGGCGATCTTATCTTTGAAGTTTGATCTAATTAATTTATTAGGAAAATTTAAGAACCTTGGACTTGGAATAAGCGCTTGTATGTGATATTCTAAGTGCAAGGTTTTATTATATTTGCGCACAGAAAATCTGGTTTATGATTCCGTAAGAATGGCGGAGGATGCAGCAGACATGGAGGATACGCATGACGAAACATGAATTTCTGGATAAGATGAGACACGCACTGGCTAATGACCTGAGCGGGCCGGTGATACAGGAGAATATCAGTTATTATGACGGATATATCAGTGATGAAGTCAGGAAGGGCAGGAGCGAGGAGGATGTGACGGAGGAACTGGGCGATCCCTGGGCGATTGCGAAGACGATCATCGAGTCTGTAGGAGGCTTGGGGAATGCCGAGGGAGAGTATACGTATGAGCCGAGGCGGTCGGACTATGGACAGGAGCGTCAGGATGTGAGACGGCAGATCCATGTGTTTGGCCTGGATTCCTGGTGGAAGAAGCTGATCCTTATCCTGGGGATCGTCGGCGTGGTGATGCTGGCAGTGGCTGTGATCGGCGGGATATTCTCGCTTCTTGCGCCGTTAGTAGTTCCGATCCTGATCGTGATGCTTCTTCTTCGGATTATTGGAGGAGGCCGGCGCCGATGATGAGAGGCAGTGACTTAGTAAGTCACTGCCTCTCGGTTTTATACAAAATACTCTGCTATTCAAATATGCAGTGATGAAGCCGGAAAGTGTAGTAGAAATAGCTTAATTTTGCCTGTTGGAGTGACGAATAGTATTGCCTTAACCATGATGAAATGAGGGCGTTTGATAAAATGATAATCAAGATTTACAAAAGCCCGTAAATTCCACGGTTTGTTATGCAAATGTAAAGTCAGATTGATAGCGTGTAAATGCGGTTTTTGATATGATTGGGTTACAAAATCAAAAGGAGGAACACACATGGAATTTTCAGAAAAACTTATAACGTTACGCAAAGGCAGAGATTTGACGCAGGAACAATTAGCCGAGCAGTTAAATGCTTCCAGACAGTCTATCTCAAAATGGGAAAGCGGGCAAGTTATACCCGAAGTAGAAAAGATTGTTGAATTAAGCAAGGTATTTAATGTAACACTGGATTATCTGTTGAAACCGTCAGAAATAGATGAATTATCAGTTAAGACAGATATGCTGGAACAGCAACAAAAACAACTGTTAAGCAGAGAGCAGATACGCACAAAAATTTTTAAAAATATTCTATATTCGGCTGCAATTTATTTAATATGCCTTGCGGTATTCTTTGTAGGACATTACTTCTATTTCTCTTTAGAATGGGAAGTATGGGGGAAACCTATCATTTTTGCAGAGTTTTTTGTTGCAACTGCGATCGTTATAGTTATTTGGGCAAAGTGTTTTTCTAATAGACAGAAAAACTGATTTTCATTGGTATATGATCAAGGGGCGGAAGTTTAATGAGACGCTGGAAGCCCTTGACGGGAAACGCCGGGGGAAGCTCCGCAGACAGGAAATCGAAATCTATTACTCTTTTGTCGGCAAGGTAGAATTGCCCGACTAAAGCCCGACCCGTCCGGCAGTCAGCCGGACAGGGAACGGCAAAATTTTTTACACTTCTTTTACTTCTTTATCTCACATGAGCGAATGCCCCCGTTATGAGGTGGAGCGAAGCAGAAGCTCCAGTACATCCTCCACCGAGTCCGTAACGTCTGTGGAATATTCAGAAAGACCCGGCGCTCCGTCGGCCATGGCATAGCTGGTTCCTGCAAATTCCAGCATCTCAGCGTCATTGTACCGGTCTCCGAAGGTCATACACTCTTCTGGCCGGATACCGAGACGGCCGGCCAGGACGGCGAGGGCAGTCCCTTTGTTCGCATCGGGCGCTATGAAGTCAACCCAGATCGTTCCCGAAGTGACGACCTTGATTTCATTTTCAAATAATTTCTGAAAGTAAGCTTCTATATTATCCGCACCGGTAAAATCACAGACAGCGGCTTTAAGAAACGGCTCCCTGACATCATCCAGATTGTCTACGGTCCTTAAGTCATAGCGGACGACTTCCCGGATATGCCGGATGAAGGCCGGATCCTTGGAATCTGTGTAACAGGCGGATTCACAGGAGAGGAGACAGTGGCAGCCGCTCCGTTTTCTGACAGCCTGGAAGATACGCAGTCCCAGACCGCGGTCAATATATCCCCTGGAGATTACCTGGTTGTCACAGACGCACAGAGAGCCGTTCTCGGCGATATAGTGGATATCATTCTCAATGGGGGCAAAGAGAAGACGGAGGTTATAATACTGCCTTCCGCTCGCGGCAACGAACTGGATTCCCTGCTCCTTCAGCTTTTTTACCAGGTCACAGAATCCGTCAGGTAATTCCTGCGCTCCGTTCTTTAAGATTGTACCGTCGAGATCGCTTGCAATTAATTTTATCATTTGTCTGCCTCCTGTCTACACTACGGCTTCAATTAAAAGCCTGTCCTGGAACATCATCCGGCGTATGCCTGTCTGCTTGTTCTTGTTAAAATTAAAACTGAGCATGTATCCCTTTTTCAGGTGATAGTAATCCATATATTCCAGCAGTTGTTCTTCTCCACGCCGGTTATATTCTTCCCCATGCCAGATTTTGAGTTCGATAATGTTCTGTGTTCCTTTATAATCAATGATGATGTCTGTACGTTTCAGATTCCGTGTTCTGGATTCAATATAATAATTCCCGCTTCCATTAATGATGGGTTTTAAAAATATAAGAAAGATCCGTCTTCCGTTATCTTCAATGGATCTGTCGTCTGCGTCCGCATATATTTCTTCAAAATATTCACAGAATTTTTGAATCACCAATTCCATATGGAGGGTTCCGTCTTTTATAAACTGGTTTTTTTCCATATCTGCGGCTGTAAATATTCTGCTGTCTGTCTCATTTTCGGAAATAAGAAGATTGTACAGCTTCATTTCAAAGATTCTGTTTGATATACTGACAATCCCCTGTTCATCTTTAAGAAATCCAAATATTTTCCCGATATGAATGCGATGGTTTTCTGATTCATAGGAATAGTATTTGGGCTCTATGTCAGGATGGAGCTTAAGTTTTAAGTTCTTCACATCGTAAACTCCGGCAAGGATCACAGAGTGAAAGGTCTTATCCCGTCCCTTCATCTGATCCAGATACTTTTCTCTGAGAAGCCCCAGAAAAGAGAGGAATATCTGGTTATCCGAGCTCTTGTCTGCTTCATCGATCATCAGTATGATATTTTGGCGGCAGTCTGTGCACAATTCGGTAATCCGCTGTCCCAGATCGTCAAGAGGGAAGTCCTTTGATACCGGACGCTGCCAGTTCGTGCATATTTGCTTTGAGAGCCCTTGCAGTCTGAGAGCTCTTGCGGTTTTACGGATAAAACCTGTGGCAAGATGATAGAGAGAGGTAAATAATTCATCTGCGGACTCGAAGCTTATGCTTAATACGATATTCCTGCTTTTCAGTCTTTCCTCCAGCAGATATAAGGTTGTTGTTTTTCCGCACTGTCTGGGACGGTCTATTGTGAAATACTTTCCGGGAGATACATATTGACTGATGATCTGGGTGATAGTTGCGGATGTGTCTGCCATGTAGTGGGCTTCTGGAATGCATACACCTGCGGTATTAAAACTTTTCATAGAAAGTACCTCTTAGTCTGTGTTGGCTGTTTATGGAGATTATATATAATTATCTGGCAGATGGCAATACTTGTTGCAGATATTTGCTGTTCTTGTCGTTGCTGTCCAGCCATTTGATGATATAACGGCAAGCCGTATCAAAGAGGTTCCATGAATTTCATTTGATTTTTTCACGGCAGTCACATATAATACAAGTAGGGAAAACCCTGTTTTTCATATTTCAGGAGGTGAAAGATATGTTAGCTAACGCTTTTGTTGACAACGCAAAGGTCATGGCGAAAGGACAGGTTACAATTCCGAAAGATGTCCGTGAAGTGCTTGGCGTGGCAAGCGGAGACCGTATTTCTTTTATTGTGGAGGGCGGTACTGTCCGTATCGTTAATTCGGCTGTCTATGCCATGCAGATGCTCCAGCGGGAAATGTCAGGCGAAGCAGAAGCGTCTGGTCTTGCATCCGATGATGATGTTATAGCACTTGTAAGAGAATTGAGAAATGAGGACGAAAACGCATGAGGGTTCTGATTGATACGAATGTCCTCATATCGGCGGCATTGAGTGCTAACGGTGTTCCTTATCAGGCTTATGTAAAAGCGGCCTCTTATCCTAACCATGGATTGATCTGTGAACAGAATGTGGACGAGATGAAACGGATATTCAACAAAAAGTTTCCCAAACGTCTGGCGTCATTGGATAAGTTTCTTTCAATGGCTTTACTGACACTGGAATTAGTACCCATCCCAACAGACGAAGATATGTCGGAAGCACAGATCAGGGATGCAAATGACCGTCCTATTTTAAGAGCGGCGATTGAAGCAAAGGCTGATGTCCTGCTTACTGGCGATAAAGATTTTCTGGAATCAGGTTTGAAGAATCCGATGATCATAACACCGGCTGAATTTCTCAACATGGAATAAAATAATTTTGTACGACAAGAGGCTGTTGCAAAATAACTATTATCGCAACGGCTTTTTTCAGTATATCCTGCTGGCCTGCGCCGGCTCGGGATACTGCTGTAATACTTGTTGCGAATTACGTGCGTCAAGCTTATAATATAAGAATGAGCAGTAACAGTTAAGAATTATCAGTTACAGAAAGAGAGGATGAACAGATGAGAATAGGAATAGGTAACGATCATACCGCAGTTGCCATGAAGAACGAGATATCCGATTATCTAAGGGAGCTTGGCCATGAGGTTGTGGATTACGGAACAGACAGCAGTGAAAGCTGTAATTATGCAGTCTATGGGGAGAAGGTTGCAAGGGCTGTCGCTGCGAAGGACGTGGATCTGGGCGTTTTGATCTGCGGGACAGGCGTAGGAATCTCTCTTGCCGCCAATAAGGTGAAGGGGATCCGGGCGGCAGTATGCTCTGAATCATGTACGGCGAGACTGGTCAGACAGCATAACAATGCGAATATCCTCGCATTTGGGGCGCGGATCATAGGGGTTGAGACCGCGAAGGAGATGGTCAGGGCATGGCTGGATGCAGAGTTTGAAGGGGGACGGCATCGGGATAGAGTGGACATGATCATGGCGATTGAGGAGAGAGGATAGAGAGTAGTTATTAGAGAGTAGAGAAATGGGGCTGGATTAAGCCCCATAACTTATAAAAGATGAAGAAGAAATTGTCTAGCGTTCCATATCGATCATGACCTTCATGGCCTTATCCTTTTCCATGTCTATGGTATCATAGCCCTTCTTGAATTCCCGGAAACCGAAGTTATGTGTGATCAGGGCGTCAAATTCAATCTTCCCGTCGGCAACTAATTCAATCGCCTTTATGTAGTCCTCCTCGCGGTACATGGCGCTTCCAAGAAGTGTCAGCTCATGGTCCTGGACTGCCGCCATATCGACAGTGGCAAGATCGCCGAATACACCGACGATAACAATGTGACTGCCTTTTCTTGCGTACTCGATGGCCTGCTTCGTCGTAGGATTGATACCGATACATTCAAAGATCACGTCCGCGCGGTCCTCACCGCAGGTCTCGATGATGGCGTCTAACAGACTGCGTTCGGAAGGATTCACCGTCGTGATACCGCATTTCCCTGCGGTCTCCAGACGATATGCGCTTAATTCTGACAGCAGGACGACATCTGCGCCGAGTGCTTTGGCTGTCTGTGCAACCAGATTACCAATCGGGCCTCCGCCTAACACGACAGCTTTCTTGCCGGTCATGTCCTGGGAGAATCGTCTGACTGCGTGTACGGCAACGGCCAGAGGTTCGATCATGGCGCCGTGTTCCCAGGACATAGAGGAAGGAAGCACGAGAACCTTCTTCGCGTCCACAACGAAATAGTCACTGGCCATTCCGGTCGTCTGAAATCCCATAACCTTCAAAGTCTCGCAGTCATTGTACATGCCGTGTGTGCAAGGATAGCATTTTTGGCATACCACCTGCGGCTGGATCGTCACTCTGTCTCCGATCTTGCAGTTTGTCACTTCGCTTCCGATCTCAACTACTTCCGCCGATACTTCATGTCCCTGAACAACAGGATAGCTGGTATAAGGGTGCTTTCCGTGGTTGACATGGATATCAGAACCGCAGATTCCGATTCGCTTCATCCGCACCTTTACCTGATCGGGCTGTACCGGGGGGATATCCACCTCATGATACTCAATGTTTCCGGGACTTGTCATGATTGCCTGTGTCATTTTCTCCATAATAGATACTCCTTTTATATTTAATAAATGATATTATGTTACTACATAGTTATATTATAAAAAATCATAGCATAAAGCCGGATTAAATTCAATATTTAATGTCAAAATGTAAAAAAACTATTGAAATTTTAAATTGTTATGTTATTATGTAGGTACATAGCAATAAAGCGATGAAAGAGTTTTGATATTTTATAGAGGTGAATCATACATCGCTCGACAACATAATCACAATATTTCAGGAAAGGGAGTTTCAACAATGGCAAATGTATACGAAAAAGCGGCTGCACCGACTCTGTACTTCATCGGAGTTACAACCGGGCAGTCTTCCATCATGAAGGTATTTCCCAAGTGGGCAAAGGCGCTGGGACTTCACGATGCGGTAATTAAGGGAATTGATTTTGCACCCCATTCTTCTGCCGAGGAATACCGGGAGGCGGTGAATTTTATCAAGAACGATCCGCTGTCTTTGGGGGCGCTCGTCACAACCCACAAGATCGATCTTTTCAATACCTGTAAGGATCTGTTTGAATATGTAGATCCATACGCGGAGAAATTAGGCGAGGTGTCCTCCATATCGAAGAGGGGGGATCAGCTCTGTGCCCACGCGAAAGATCCTATTTCCAGCGGACTGGCTCTGGAGAATTTTGTGCCGGAGAATTACTGGAAGGATTACGACGGGGACGTACTGCTTCTTGGAGCAGGCGGAAGCACCCTGGCGATGTCCGTGTATTTTGCGCAGGAGAAATTCGGCGATAATGTTCCGAAGAAGATCATCATTGCGAACCGGAGCGTGCCAAGGCTTGAGTCTGCCAGAGAGATACTGGAAGGCATTCATCCCGGGATTCATTTTGAATACATACATAATCCGTCGCCGGCAGACAATGACAGGACTTTGGCGGGCTTAAAGCCTCATTCCCTGATCGTGAACGCCACAGGGCTTGGGAAGGACGGCCCGGGTTCACCGCTCACTGACCAGTGCGAGTTCCCGGCGGACAGTCTTGTGTGGGAAATCAACTACCGCGGGGATCTTCTTTTTAAGCGTCAGGCAGAGGCGCAGGCAGAGCAGAAGAGACTGCATGTGGAGGACGGATGGATTTACTTTATCCATGGCTGGACGCAGGTCATTGCCGAAGTCTTCCATATCGAGATCAAGGGTGAACTGCTCGAGCAGTTAAGCGAGATCGCGAGAGCGTAAGGAGGAGACGAGATGAATCAATTTAACTGGGATACCAGCTTTTCTGTGGATTTTGACCTGGAATCTGGTATATCAAAAAAGGCTGAGACTACGAAGAGATATCTTTCTCAGATGAAGGATATGTATTATGATACGGATTCTGCGGAAAGGATACTTGAGGAATCGGATCCGCTGATCTATGAGTTCCATGAACTGGGGTGTCCGGAACGGAGCGGGGATCTTGCGTTCGGAACGACCATTCTCTATCCGGGATGCGTCGGGGATGAATATTATATGACCAAAGGGCATTTTCATACAATCCTCGAGACGGCGGAGGTGTATTACACACTGAGCGGGGAAGGTTATATGGTGATGGAGAACCCGGAGGGAGACACGCTTGAACTGCCGCTGCGGGCAGGGGAGGCGGTCTATGTGCCAAGGCGTTACGCTCACAGGTCTGTCAACACAGGAGATCAGCCGCTGGTTATGTTCTATACGTTTGGTGCGGATGCGGGACACGACTATGGCACGATCGAGACAAAGGGATATCACAAGCTGATCGTAAAGCGGGAAGAGGGAACGGCCGTCATAGACAATCCCAAGTGGAAACAGGGAGCGGCAGTATGAAAGAGATCATGACCGTTACCGGTCCCGTATCACCGGAGAAGCTGGGGTTCTGCCAGTGCCATGAACACATCGCGCTGAGTAAGGGGCAGTCATATCTGGTGAATCCGGCACTCTGCATAGATGATATGGAAAAGAGCCTTGAGGAATTAAGGCGTTATCGGTCCTTTGGGGGGGATTCAGTCATAGAGGCCCAGCCATGCGGCTGTAACCGCATGGCCGGGGAGCTCGTGAGGCTGTCAGAAGAATCAGGGGTACATATTATTGCGTCAACAGGGTTCCACAAATTATTATTCTATCCAAAGGAGCACTGGATCCATACGATGCCGGTGCAGGAGCTGGAAGAGTTGTTTGCCGGGGAGCTTGAAAAGGGGATGTATGTAGACGGAGACCGGCTGCGTCCCGCCAGACAATGTGCGGCCAGAGCAGGCATTATCAAGACCGCTTACGATACGGAAGAGTTAAGTCCGAGATATCAGGAATTGTTCCGGGGCGCGGCGTTGGCCGCCATGCGGACGGACAGGGTGATCATGATCCATGTGGAACAGGGAACGGATCCAAGGAGGCTGTTTGATTATCTGGCCGGGCTTGGCGTCAGACCGCAGCGGCTCATGTTCTGCCATATGGACCGGGCGATAAGAGACCTTGAGATACATAAGGATATTTTAAAGAACGGCGCATACCTGGAATTTGATACGATCGGACGGTTCAAATACCACAGTGATGAGCATGAGATTTCGATATTCCGGGAACTGACGGAAGCCGGATTCCAGGATCAGCTTCTGTATTCTCTGGATACTACCAGAGAACGACTGAAATCCTACCAGCCCTCTGCGGTTGGGCTGGACTATATTCTGAATACGTTTAATCCGCTTTTAGAAGCTTTTGGGATATCGGAAGATATGGTCAGGAAATTTTCTGTGACGAATCCTGCCCGCATGTTGACACAGTAACAAGATATAAGGAGAATGATTATGAATTACACAAGTCTGTTAGAACAAGTTGAAGCAAAGAAGATTGTACCTGTGGTCAAGCTTGACAGAGCGTCAGATGCAAGGGCGCTTGGAGAAGCGCTGTGTGCCGGCGGACTTCCCGTTGCGGAGGTCACGTTCAGGACAGATGCCGCCGAGGAATCCATCCGCATTATGAAGCGGGAGTTCCCGGAGATGATGGTCGGCGCGGGTACGGTCGTGAATGTAGAACAGGCAGAGCGCGCGCTTGCGGCGGGGGCATCCTTCCTGGTATCGCCGGGGATCAGCCGTTCTGTCGTGGAGTTTGCACTCGATCATAAGCTTCCCATCTTTCCTGGAACCTGTACGCCGTCCGAGGTTATGACCGCCATGGAATATGAGCTTCTGGTGGTAAAATTCTTTCCTGCGGCGCAGTATGGAGGCTTAAATACGATCAAAGCGCTTGCGGCGCCGTTCCCGTCTGTTCGTTTTATGCCTACAGGCGGTATCAATGCATCTAACATCATGGAGTATCTTGCATCAGATAAGATCATCGCTTGCGGCGGAAGCTGGATGGTGAAGGACAGCCTTATCAATGCAGGAGATTTCGAAGAGATCACCCGCCTGACGGCAGAGGCCGTGGCGCTGGTGTCAGAAAAACGGGAGGGATAAGATATGAAGATACTGGTTACGCCGACGTCCCTGCAACCGGGTAAGAACGAAGAGGCGCTGGATGCTTTAAGGCAATTTTCAAAGGATCTTGTGTTTAATGAGGCGGGACGCCCGCTGACGGAAGATGAGCTTATCCCTCTGCTTAAGGATTGTGACGGTTATATCGCCGGGCTTGATTTTATCACAGAGAAGGTAATACGTTCCTGCGGCCGCCTGAAGGTGATCTCCCGTTATGGGGCGGGCTATGACCGTGTAGATATAGAAGCGGCGAAGGAGAAGGGCATCCGTGTCACGAACACGCCCGGAGTGAATGCAGAAGCGGTCGGTGAGCTTGCGTTCTCGCTGATCCTGTCAGTCGCAAGACGGATCCCGTACCTGAACCAGTCCACCAGGGACGGACAGTGGGTTCGTTCGACCGGCATGGAGCTTAAGGGAAAGACCATCGGTATCATGGGACTTGGAGCGATCGGGAAGGTGGTCGCCAGATGTGCGAAGGGATTCGAGATGAAGGCAGCTGCTTACGATCCATTTATCAATGAAGATTATTGCGCTGAACATGAAATAGGTGTATGCTCATTTGATGAAGTGATCGAACGGGCGGATATCATCAGTCTGCATCTTCCGCTGAATGATTCTACAAAGCATCTGATCGGAGCGGATGTGATCGACAGGATGAAGCCGGGCGCGATCCTGATCAATACGTCCAGAGGCGGGATCATTGACGAGGACGCGGCCTGTCAGGCGCTTAAGTCAGGCAAGCTTGGAGGGCTTGGACTGGATGCATTTGAGATAGAGCCTCCAGAGGGTTCACCGCTGTTTGCGTTTGATAATGTTGTCGTTACACCGCACACCGGCGCACATACAAGGGAAGCGACCGACAATATGGCTTTTGCATCAATCCGGAATCTGACAGATGTCTTAAGCGGAAAAGAATGTCCGTTTATTGTAAATAAATAGAGGAGGTTTCCATGCACGCAATTGAGCGAAGAAGAGTAATCTTGAATTTTATCAATGAACATGAATCTGCGACTACGGCCGAGTTGAGCGCACTTACAAATTCCTCCATAGCAACGGTAAGGCGGGACCTGACTGTGATGAACCAGGATGGAACAGTTATGAAGACTCACGGAGGCGCAAAGAAAATACAGGAATCAGATATTCCCATACCATGTGTCAGAGAGAAGAATGCGATCGCGAAAATTGCGGCAAACCTCATCCATCCTGGGGAGCATATATTTATCGGCTCTGGCAAGACCTGCACGGCTCTTGCCAGAGGTCTCAAGGATAAGAATGATCTCAGGATCTCGACGACCAGCATAAATGTCGTTGCAGAATGCTCCGGCCAGTCCGCAAATTCTGTATTCTTGCTTGGCGGCAATGTGAATTATGGAGCGAGCACCATTGAGACGCTGGGAGATTATACCTTTGAGATACTGAGCCGTATGTATTTTGACAAAACTTTCTTTACGATTGACGGTGCTGACATCAAATCAGGCTATTCTATTGTTAACCGGTCTCAAATTCCTCTCTATGAACATCTGATCAAAAGCTGCAAGGAGTGTTATCTCCTGGCAGATCATTTTAAATTCGGAAAAAGATCTTATGCGCAGCTGTGCGGCCTGTCAGGAATCCCGAACGTGATCACGGATTCCAGGATTGGTGCGGAGTATCTCCACTACTACCAAACCCACGGAATCCGTGTAATGATACATTGATTCGATTGTCTGCGCCGTAATTATATGTGTCTTGCAAGCTTATGGAAGGTATCTTCCAGAGCGAAGTAACAATCATTAAACGCCGCTTTGACGGGTTCATATGCCCTGACGGCCTCAGGATCCGGATTCTTGATATCTGTGATCTCAATGAATCTGTCAATTGCGGTAAAATCTTTGAAAATCCCGGCTCCTACGCCTGCGATCACTGCCGCGCCCATGGAGCTTCCTTCTTCGAGCAGAGAAGGCACCTGTATCCTGGCATTGTATACGTCCGCCATGATCTTGCGCCATACGGCCCCCTTGGCGCCCCCGCCGACCACGGTGATCTCGTCGATCTTGATCTGTGTCCGGAGGATGTCGAGACAGATGGAGAGGTTCATGGTTACGCCTTCCAGTACGCTTCTTAGGATATCGCCTCTTGAAGTCTCCGGCTTAATGCCGATCCAGGCGCCCTTCGCGTCGGGATTCCATCGAGGAGCACGCTCGCCTAACAGATACGGAAGGAAGATCAGGCCGTTGGAGCCTGCCGGGCTCTCTTCGATCAGACGGTTCATGGCTTCATAAGGAGAAGAGCTGCTCTGTGCGGCCTCGTGTGTCTCCATACGGCAGATCGTATTCTTGAGCCAGTTATAGGCGCCGCCTGCATACTGCATGGTTCCATTGGGGGCGTACATGCCGGGGATCACGTGCGCCCAGGTCACGGTGCGCATCTGTTCGTCATATATCGGCTTCTCGGCTGTCGTCGTGATCCATGCGGAAGTGCCCATACAGCAGTATGTCTTTCCCGGTGCGATAGAACCGCATCCGATGTTGGCAACCACGCCGTCGCCTCCTCCCATGACGACCGGTGTTCCTTCGGCAAGTCCGGTCAGCTTCGCCGCTTCCTTCGTGACGCCTCCCGCCACATAGGTGGACGGCTTGATCTCTGGCAGCTTATCCGGGTTGATATCGGCATATTCCAGTATCCGCTCCGACCACTGGAAGGTACTCAGGTCGAAACAGGCCATGCTGTTGGCATCCGACGGTTCTGTATAGAATTGTCCGGTCAGACGGAATACGATATAATCCTTCGCGTTCAGTGTCTTGTAAGTCTTCTCATAGATCTCGGGTTCGTTGTCGCGGATCCACATCAGCTTCTGGATACCATAGGAAGCCGTGTTCCGATGGCCCACGATGTGATAGAAATCCTGCTGGCTGATATGCTCTTCAAGCTGTGCAACCTGCCGCTGTGCCCTCTGGTCCGCCCATATGATAGAAGGACGCAGCGGATTCCCCGCCCGGTCTACGCACAGGCATCCCATCATCTGTCCGCTGAAGCTGATGGCGGCAATGTCTGAGGGGGAGACGCCGGTCTTGTGCATCAGGCTTCTGCTTGTCTCGCATACCGCCTTCCACCAGTCGTCCGCGTTCTGTTCAACCCAGGTATCATTAAAATAATGCGTGTCATAAGCGAATACTTCGCTTCGAATCAGCCGTCCTCCTTCGGAGAACAGCGTTGCTTTGTTACCAGACGTTCCAAGATCGTGCGCTAAGATATATCTCTCCATTTTTCCTCCTTAGGACTTGTTCTCGGGAAAAACGGTCACCTCAAACTTACTGCGGTCACCGCGGTATCTGGATATGGTATACTCAATCGGCCTGCCGAACGCATTATAACCGGTAGATACGAAATACTGTATAGGCTTTCCTCTCTTCATGTCCAGAAGCTTCACGTCTTCTGCCTTGGCCTCTCTTGCCTCAACCGTTCGTTCGATCCGAAAGATCATGGTCTCTTCCTTCTCGGAGAGGATGCTGTAGAGCTGTTCGTCCACGAAGTTATGGTTTAGAATAAATTCGCATTCCCTGTAAGGCAGGAATGTACGGACAGTCACGATGGGATCGCCGTCTGCCATCCGCTTACGGTGCAGGAAAATAACCTGGTCCTGCTCCGAAAGCTCTAATGCGGTCACGACGTTTTCGCCCGCCTCCATGGCCTTCATGGTGGAAAGCTCCAGAACCTCCGTGCTTGGCGTCTTGCCAAGCCGGTACATCTGATCGTTGAAGCTCTCGATCTTACGAATGAAATTCTGGGTGATCTTCGGCTGTGACACGAATGTCCCTTTGCTCTTCACTCTGTACAGCCAGCCTTCCTGTACCAGCTCGGTGATCGCCTGCCGGACAGTCGTGCGGCTGATCCCGAAAGAATCGCTGATCTCCTTCTCCGTCGGGATCATATCCCCGCTCTTATAGTTCCCTTCCTTTATCTCCGACAGTACCAATTCTTTCAGCTGGAAATATAACGGAATCGGAACGGTCTTGTCTATTCTCCCTACCTTTTTCAGCACTACAATGCCCTCCTCTTGATGGATGATCGATATCTAAGAACATTGTAACATATCGCCTATTCTCCTGCAAGAACATAGTCTTCTCTTTGTATATTTATTGTTATGTAACTACATAATAACATATCGACATAAAATTTCAAGAGATTTTCATAATTTTCCGATTTTACAGCCAAAAAATTTTCCCATTTTTTATGGGAGAAATTCTTTACAATGCGCATAATACGCATTATAATGTAATTATATTAACGGAAAGGAGAGACGCCATGAATAAATAAGGAGGTATTGGATGAGATTTAGAGAAATTGAAAGTATAATATTACAAAATGGGTGGTATCAAGTAAAGCAAAAAGGTTCACACCACCAATACAAACACCCGACTAAGCTTGGAAAAGTCACAATTCCAGAACATGGAGGAGATTTGAATCCTGATACAGTGAAATTAATTTATCCGGCTGTATTTAAGCCCTTTACAGATCAAAGCGGAGGATATGTGGTAGAATTTCCAGATTTACCTGGTTGTGTAACAGAGGGAAAAGACTTGGAACAGGCTATTGAAATGGGAATTGACGCGGCCAGTGGCTGGGTATTAGGAGAACTTGAAGATGGAGAGAAAATTCCACATGCTTCCGATTATTCAGAAATAACTGTTGAAAATGGGTGTATGTTAAATATGCTATTATTAGACATTGATGCTTATGAGGAAAAATATGGTGAAAAAGCTGTAAGGAAAAATCTTAC
>CAJTRO010000012.1 GCA_910579015.1 uncultured Dorea sp.
GTATATCTTTTTATCAATATATGATAAAAAAACAAGTTGTAGAGCAGCAAAGGGCCATAATTAATGACGGTTTATATCCAGTGAAGGATGTTATGATATCTTCAGGATATAAAGAAGATGGAGCATACATTTTCAAAAAAGATATTTCAGGAAAAGAAATTGTGATTTCATTTGATTTTGATGAGAAATTATGTAAGAAGAATTTATACATTTTTTCTCTTCATAATAAGATTCGGAGATGCGAAAATATATGGTATGTGGAAAAAGGTGAGTTAGAATCTATATTAAATTGTAAAATAGCATTTGAAAAAGATAAAGTAATATCCAGTCCAATAAAATATGTTCAGCATGAATGGACCAAATTTCCGCCATTGGTTGCACATGCAGGAGGAACGATTCGTGAAAAACAGTATAATTCATTTTATACAAATTCTTTGGATGCATTAATTTCTAATTATAATTTGGGGCATAGAGTATTTGAATTTGATTTCTATCTTACTAGTGATCGAAAGCTTGCAGCAGTACATGATTGGACACAATTTGGCAATTTGGATGGAGTGGCCCTGTCATCGGAGGAGTGGAAAAATTTTCAGACGTTTGGATCACCTATTACAGAAGGCAGATATACGACGATGCTTATTGAAGATTTGTTAGATGAAATGTTAGTTAATAAAGATATTTTTATAATAACAGATACGAAAGCTTTTGAAATTACAGAAGAGGAAGCTAAATTACAGTTTCAACTGATATATGATGAAGCAATGAAGCGGGATCCCGAGTTGCTTAATCGCGTTATTCCACAAATCTATAATGAAGAAATGTATGATATGGTTAGTAGTGTCTATGAGTTTCCTAGTATTATTTATACTGTGTATGCAACATCTTCATCCGGAGACGAAATAATTTCTTTTTCCAGTCAGCGGGATAATATAAAAGTGATTACAGCGCCGGTAAATGACGCCAGATTTGATGAGACAACTATTAATAAACTTCACGAATCAGGATTACTGATATACAATCATACTATTCATACATATGCTGATCTGACAATTGGTAAAGCTAAAGGAATAGATGGATTTTATACAGGATTATTATTACCAAGCGATGTTGATCTTTATGAAAAGCTGGAAGAAAAAGTAATAGAATAATATTCAGCTATATACTGCTGCTTGTGAAGAAAAGATGTGGGAGATCGGTAGATTAATGGCCGGTCTCCCACAAACTGTAAGAGGCATTGGCCATACTTGAAGAAAGGATAGCTTTTTAGTATAATAGTGATTGGCCGCCAATAACTCATGAAAGACGTTTTGAGTGAAGAGAAAGATGAGGTGACAAGAGTGGCAGAACTTAAAAAACTTCCAATTGGAGAAGAGTTCTTTGATAACATAAGGACAAAGGGCTTCTACTATGTGGACAAGACAAGATTTATTGCTGATTTTTTAAGAAACAGAGGAAGCGTGAATTTATTTACCCGGCCGCGCCGTTTTGGAAAAAGTCTGAATCTAGATATGTTTAGGGCGTTTTTTGAGGTAGGGGCGGATGCCGCTCTGTTCGAGGGGCTTGATATTGCCAGAGAGACAAAGCTGTGTGAACAGCATATGGGCAGGTATCCGGTTATTTCAATCAGCTTGAAAGATGTTGGCGGATTAACATATGATGTTGCTTTGAGGTCGATGTCTGGTGTGATTAAGAGAGAAGCACGCAGACATCAATATCTTTTAGAAAGCGAGAAACTTTCGCTCATAGACAAGAATTCATTGAAGGAATTGTATGCAAGGCACTTGGATGAGGAGACAATTCAGGAAAGTATAGGACTGTTGTCAGAGATGCTGTGTAAGCATTATGGTGTAGGTGTAATTATTCTGATAGATGAGTATGACGTGCCTTTGGATAAAGCGTATCAGAGTGCCTATTATCCCAAGATGGTTCAGTTAATCCGATCATTATTCGGGCAGGCGGTTAAGACTAATAAGAACATGGATTTCGCTTTGATTACAGGTTGTCTTCGAATTGCCCGGGAGAGTATTTTTACAGGATTGAACATTTTTAAGGTGCATACAGTTTCTGATACGAGATACGCAGAGTATTTTGGTTTTACAGACGACGAGGTCAGATTAATGTTGGAATATTATGGAATAGAGGGGCGGTATGCAGATTTTAAGGATTGGTATGATGGGTATCATTTTGGAGAGGTTGATATATATTGTCCTTGGGATGTACTTAATCAGTGTGATAAGTTAAGAAGCAGACTGGACGCGAGGATGGAATCGCACTGGGAAAACAGTAGTAGTAACGCGATTATTCAGAATATCATAGAAGACGCTACAGAGACCACCAAAGCAGAGATAGAGAATCTTATCTCAGGGGAATGTGTGGAGAAGGAACTGATGCCGGAGTTAACATACACAGATTTAGACAGTGAAGACAGGGAGACTCGTCAAACATATTTATGGAGCGTGCTTTTTGCCACAGGATATCTGACGGATGCAGGCGGGATGGATGGAAGGTATCATAAACTGATGATTCCGAATAAAGAAGTATTGGGAATTTATGAGAAGAAGATTCGTTTGTGGTATCGTGTGAAGGTAACAAGTGATACGGCCAGATGGAAGGAGTTCTGCGAAGCCATTGGTGAGGGAGAAGTGAAGAAGGTAGAGGTTCTTTTTAACGAGTTTATGGCAGAATCTATAAGTATCCGGGATACATTTGTGAAGAAGCCGATGATAGAGAATTTTTATCATGGAATGTTACTTGGTCTGCTGAGAGCCGAAGGAAGCTGGATTGTAAAGTCTAATGCAGAATCGGGCGCAGGATATACAGATATCAAGCTTACGATACCTTCCCGGAAGACAGGCTGCGTGATTGAAGTGAAGTATGCGGAAGATGGGGCATATGAGTCGGTATGCCGCGAAGCAATGGAACAGATTGAGAGAGAAGATTATGAAGCTGTGCTTATGCAAGAAGGGATGCAGACAATTCATAAGTATGGAATTGCCTGCTATAGGAAGAGCTGCAAGGTGGCATATATGAGTAATCTCCCATAAATATTTCAAAGAGGAGGTCAACAGATGAAAAAGCCAGGCTACTATTCCTCCGGCCAGTTCGCCCGCATGGCGAATGTGACATTGCGGACAATCCGCTATTATGACAAGCAGGATATACTGAAGCCCTCCTTCGTAAGCGAAGCGGGGGCCCGTTTTTATACAGATAAGGATTTCGCCAGATTGCAGCAGGTTCTCCTGCTTAAGTATCTTGGATTTTCCCTGGAAGACATAAAGGAGATGCTGATCGACGAGGTGGACGATCATTTCATGATGAATTCCCTGAATATCCAGTTGAAGCTGGTGCAGGATAAGATTGAGCAGATGCAGCTGGTGGAGAAGGCCATACGGGATACAGCGGAGGAGATACGCAGGGAACATGCGATTGACTGGAATCAGATGCTGGATCTGATCCATCTGACAGGAATGGAGAAGAGCCTGAAAAACCAGTACCAGGATGCGTCAAATATTTCTGCGAGGATCAACCTTCACAATCTTTACTCCAGGAACCAGAAAGGCTGGTTCCCGTGGATCTATGAACAGCTTGAGGTTGGGCCGGGGATGAGGATTTTGGAGATTGGGTGCGGGGACGGGACGCTTTGGACTTCTAATCTTAAGGAACTGCCGCAGGATGTCAGGATAATGCTGTCGGACCTCTCAGAAGGAATGTTAAGAGATGCCCGGCGTGCGATCGGAGCGGAGGATCAGCGGTTTGTTTACAAGAATTTTGACTGTCATCAGATCCCCTGTGATGATGAGAGTTTTGATCTGGTGATAGCCAATCATGTATTGTTCTATTGTGATGATATAAGAAGGGTATGTCTGGAGGCGGCCAGGGTATTGAAGCCTGACGGAAGATTCCTGTGCAGCGCTTATGGGCGTAACCACATGAAAGAGGTCAGCCAGCTGGTGCAGGGGTTCGACGACAGGATCGTGCTCTCGGCAGACAAGCTGTATGACAGGTTTGGAATGGAGAATGGCAAAGCGGTTCTGACAGAATACTTTCCGGAATGTGAATGGAGGATGTATGAGGATCATCTGGTTGTCCCCAAATCAGAGCCGTTGATTTCTTATGTGCTGTCCTGTCATGGCAATCAGGGACAGTATATCACAGAGCGGTATAAAGAATTCAGGTCTTATGTGAAACGTAAGACGGATAACGGGTTTAGGATCACAAAGGAAGCAGGTGTATTTATCTGCGGGAAATGATATGCTGAATCATAAGTGGGATATGGATAGGAGGTGTTTTGATGAAAAAAGCATTACCGGTTGGTGTGGAAAATTTCGAAGATATGGTGAAGTCCGGCTATTATTATGTGGATAAGACAATGTTCATAAAAGAATTATTAGATTTGAAAGGAAAAGTGAATTTATTTACCCGTCCAAGAAGATTTGGGAAGACTTTAAACTTAAGTATGCTCCGGTATTTTTTTGAAGATAGCGGGGATATGGAAAAGAATCATCAGAATAAAGAACTTTTTCAGGGAATGAAGATAATGGATGCCGGAGAGAGTTATACCAGCCGAATGGGGAAATATCCTGTGCTGAACCTGACGCTAAAATCGGCAAAGCAGGAAAATTTTGAGAGCGCCTGCTATGAACTACAGGCTGAGATTGCTTCTGAGTTTGACAGACATAGAAATATCATTGAGCAGGAAAAGGAACGGCTTACGCCAAAAGAATATGAGCAGTATCTCAGCATTGCAGATGAACAGGCAGATGAAAGGCTGGTTCGGGGTTCGTTAAAATTATTTAGCAAGTGTATGTATAAGATTACAGGCAGGAATACAGTTATCCTGATCGATGAATATGATGTGCCGTTGGAGAATGCATATTTCAGAGGATTTTATGAAAAAATGGCGGCTTTTATCCGTTCTTTATTTGAATCGGCATTGAAAACCAATGATTATCTGCAATTTGCTGTTATTACAGGGTGTCTGAGAATTTCAAAGGAGAGTATTTTTACAGGTTTAAATCATCTGAACATCATTTCCGTACTTGACAAAAAATATAGTGAACATTTTGGATTTATTGAAACGGAAGTCATCCAGATGATGTCGTATTACGGAGTGGAAAGCCGTTTCTCAATGATGAAAGAATGGTATGATGGATATTTGTTTGGAAATACAGAGGTTTATAATCCGTGGAGTGTGATTAAGTTTTTGTATGATTTATATTCAGATGTGAATGCATTTCCGCGTCCTTATTGGGTTAATACCAGTTCTAATGATATTATCAAGGATCTGATCATCAGGGCTGACCGGGAGAGGAAAGGGCAGATTGAGACTCTTTTAGACGGTGGAACATTAGATATTCAGGTGCATGAAGAAGTTACTTATGCCGATATGCACCGCAATAGTGAGAGCTTATGGAATTTTCTTTATTTTACAGGATATCTGACGAAAGAAAGAGAATATTTTAAAGGGAAATATATATTTTTAAAATTGTGTATTCCCAATGTAGAAGTCATGACGATTTATGAGAATACAATCATGAATTGGATGAAAGAGATTATAAAGAAAGAAGATTTTCATGATCTGTATCTGGCAATGGAAGAAGGAGATGCCCGGCGGATGACAGATATCTTGAATGGACAGCTTTTTCGTACCATCAGTTTTTACGACAATGCGGAGAATTTCTATCATGGTTTTCTAACGGGGATTTTAAGTCAGAGTGAGAATTATCTGGTGAAGTCCAACCGTGAATCAGGGAATGGCCGTTCTGATATCGTGGTTAAGAGTCCTTCCTTGCGGGGACGGTCATTTGTCCTGGAATTAAAGGTATCTGATTCGATTGATGAGCTGGAAGCGGATGCCAAGAAAGCGTTACGGCAGATCTATGATAAAAAATATATGGAAGAATTACTGGGAGAAGGGTATCAGAGGATAGATTGTTATGGGGTATCGTTCTTTCGTAAAGACTGTGAGGTTCGGTTTGGCGGCTGATCTATTGATATTGTTAACAGCACAGCAAAACCGCAGCACAGAACACCGGATTTGATACCCGCTGTCTGCGCCAGATGGGAATGCCTGCGGATCTATTGCGCTTGCAGCATTCCCATCTGACAGAAAGCATATCTCAGACACCTTCTTGCGATATTATTTAATCCTTTTTAACGCTTCTCTGTTCATCCTGCAATTCCAGAAGCTGAAGGTGTTTCATCAGATCCTTCTTGGAGCGGATCGAGAGTCTCTGATATCTTTCCAGAAGATCCCTGGCGTCTTCGGGGAGCGTCCGGGCTTCTGAAACGACAATTCGTGAACATTCGTTATCGTCAAGAAGATAATCAATACTTACGTGAAAGAGTTTGGCAAATGATGTCAGCTTCTCATGGGAGGGCTGACGGTTCTTGGTCTCATAACCGGCAATGGTAGAGCGGGCAACATTTATCTGTTCTGCCACATAGTCTTGTGTCATGTTGTTTTCCAGCCTTAAGGCTTTTAGTTTTTCAGCAAACGCCATAATACGGTTTCCTCCTTTGTGCAATACATTTGGTATATTTTACCAATTGTTGCACAAAAGAACATAAAATGTGTCAATTATAAACGAAACGTTGCATAAAGGAACGCAGGGCATATAAAAAAGTTGAAAAAGTGCGAAAAAAGGACTTGAAGGTAACCTTAGGTCACCTGTTATAATATGCCCATATTCGGAAAAGCTATCATTAATCAGAAATCTTAAAAGGAGGTTCTATATTCATGAAAGGAATCATATTAGCGGGAGGATCCGGCACGCGTCTGTATCCGTTGACGATGGTGACGTCCAAGCAGCTGCTGCCAATCTATGACAAGCCTATGATCTACTATCCCATGTCGGTATTGATGAATGCAGGGATCCGGGATATCCTGATCATCTCTACTCCGCAGGATACACCGCGGTTTCAGGAGCTCTTAGGAGACGGGCATCAGTTCGGCGTTCATCTGTCCTATGCAGTCCAGCCAAGTCCGGACGGGCTCGCCCAGGCGTTTATCATCGGAGAGGAATTTATAGGAGACGATCCGGTCGCCATGGTGCTTGGGGATAATATTTTCGCAGGACACGGCCTCAAGAAGCGCCTGATGGCGGCTGTTAAAAATGCCGAATCGGGAAAAGGGGCAACGGTATTCGGGTATTATGTGGACGATCCGGAACGTTTTGGTATCGTAGAGTTTAATCATGAAGGGAAGGCGGTTTCTATTGAAGAGAAGCCGAAGAAGCCAAAGAGCAACTATTGTGTCACCGGACTTTATTTCTACGACAACAAGGTTGTGGATTATGCGAAGAATCTTAAGCCCAGTATGCGTGGAGAACTGGAGATCACGGATCTTAACAGAGTGTATCTGGAAGAGGAGAAGCTGAATGTGGAGCTTCTGGGGCAGGGATTCACATGGCTTGATACGGGAACGCATGAGAGTCTGGTAGATGCGACGAACTTCGTGAAGACAGTGGAATCTCACCAGCACCGTAAGATCGCGTGTCTGGAGGAGATTGCATATCTTAACGGCTGGATCACGAAGGAAGAGGTGCTGGAAGTGTACGAGGTGCTTAAGAAGAACCAGTATGGACAGTATCTGAAGGATGTTCTGGATGGTAAGTTCCAGGACGGCTTATATTAGTACAGGGAACAACAGATATAGAAGAGGAGTGAAGATATGAATATTATAGTAACCGGCGGAGCCGGATTTATCGGAAGCAACTTTGTATTTCACATGTTAGGCAAGTACCCGGATTACAGGATCATCTGTCTGGACTGCCTGACCTATGCAGGGAATTTGTCGACACTTGCACCGGTGATGGACAATCCAAATTTCCGGTTTGTGAAGGAGAGCATCACGGACCGCGAGGCGGTATACCGGCTGTTTGAAGAAGAGCATCCGGATGTGGTGGTAAATTTTGCGGCGGAGAGCCACGTGGATCGTTCCATCGAGGATCCGGAGGTGTTCCTGGATACGAACATCAAAGGAACGGCGGTTCTGATGGATGCATGTAGAAAGTATGGCATTAAGCGCTATCACCAGGTGTCAACGGACGAGGTGTACGGTGACCTGCCGCTTGACAGGCCGGAGCTGTTCTTCACAGAAGAGACGCCGATCCACACCAGCAGCCCCTACAGTTCCTCCAAGGCGGCGGCGGATCTTCTGGTGCTGGCATATCACAGGACTTATGGACTGCCGGTGACCATCAGCAGATGTTCGAACAACTATGGACCATATCATTTCCCGGAGAAGCTGATTCCGCTGATGATCGCAAATGCATTGAACGACAAGCCGCTTCCGGTATACGGCAAGGGCGAGAATGTCCGCGACTGGCTCTATGTGGAGGATCACTGTAAGGCGATCGACCTGATCATCCATAAGGGGCGTGTGGGTGAAGTCTACAACATCGGCGGACACAATGAGATGAAGAACATCGACATAGTGAAGATTATCTGCAAGGAATTAGACAAGCCCGAGAGCCTTATCACATACGTGACAGACCGCAAGGGACACGATATGCGCTATGCGATCGATCCGGCGAAGATCCACGGTGAACTGGGCTGGCTTCCGGAGACGAAGTTTGCGGACGGTATCAAGAAGACGATTCAGTGGTATCTGGACAATAAGGAATGGTGGGAGACCATCATCTCAGGCGAGTACCAGAATTATTATGAGAAGATGTATGCAGACCGCTAGTAAATCGGATGATAAGTTTCTGGTTATATGACGCGGAATGTTGAAAGGAAGATGACAGGCATAGGATGCGGTCAGAAGGAGGCAGATTGATGAAGATATTAGTGACTGGCGTGGCCGGACAGCTTGGCCATGATGTGATGAACGAATTGGCAGAGCGCGGCTATGAGGGGATCGGCAGTGATATTGCGCCTAAGTACAGTGGTATAGAAGACGGATCGGCGGTGACTTCCATGCCGTATGTCCAGCTGGACATCACAGAGGCCGAGGCGGTAGAGGAGAAGATTCGTCTGGCGGCGCCGGATGTGGTCGTACACTGTGCGGCATGGACTGCGGTAGATCTGGCAGAAGATGAGGATAAGGTAGATAAGGTACGCGCGATCAATGCGAAGGGGACGGAGAATATAGCAAGAGTATGTAAGGAACTGGACTGCAAGATGATCTATCTCAGCACGGATTACGTGTTTGACGGACAGGGAACGAAGCCGTGGCTTCCTGACTGCAAGGAATATAAGCCGCTGAATGTATACGGTGAGACGAAGCTTGAAGGAGAGATTGCGGTGGCAGAGAATCTGACGAAGTATTTTATCGTGAGGATTGCCTGGGTATTTGGCAGGAACGGCAAGAACTTCATCAAGACAATGCTGAATGTCGGAAAGACGCACGACGAGATCAAGGTGGTGAATGATCAGATCGGAACGCCTACCTATACCTACGATCTGGCAAAGCTTCTGGTGGATATGCTTGAGACGGACCATTACGGATATTATCATGCAACGAACGAGGGCGGTTATATCAGCTGGTATGATTTTACGAAGGAGATCTTCCGGCAGGCTGTAGAGCTTGGACACACGGAGTACAGCGAAGACAGGCTCACAGTAATCCCTGTCACCACGCAGGAATACGGGATCTCCAAGGCTGCAAGGCCGTTTAACAGCAGGCTTGATAAGGGGAAGCTTGTGGAAAATGGTTTTACGCCGCTGCCGTCCTGGCAGGATGCGCTTAGGAGATATCTGAAAGAGGTTCTTGAATAGAGGGATTAAATGAGCTTAGAAGAGAGGAAGACGACGATGGGACAGATTACAGTAGAGAAGGATGCCGGAGGCATAAAGGGGCTGTGCGTGATAGAACCGGCCGTCCATGGGGACGCCAGGGGATATTTTATGGAGACCTACAACCAGAGGGATATGAAGGAAGCGGGACTGACGATGGAGTTTGTTCAGGACAATCAGTCCTGCTCGGCCAAAGGCGTACTGCGCGGACTGCATTTTCAGAAGGAATTTCCACAGGGGAAGCTTGTGAGAGTGATCAGGGGTTCCGTATTTGATGTGGCGGTTGACTTAAGGAGTGACAGTGAGACTTATGGGAAATGGTTTGGCATTGAGCTTACGGAGGAGAACAAGAAGCAGTTCTATATACCGGAAGGATTTGCCCATGGGTTCCTGGTCTTGAGCGATACCGCAGAATTCTGCTACAAATGTACGGATTTCTATCACCCGGGCGATGAAGGCGGACTGGCATGGAACGATCCTGAGATAGGGATTGCCTGGCCGGGGCTTACCGGTGAATATAAGGGAAATGCTTCATCAGAAGGGTATCAGATGGAAGACGGGACGGCACTGAACTTAAGCGGTAAGGACCAGTTGTGGGCTGGCCTCAAAGATACTTTTCACTTTTAATATCCTAAGTTAAACGGGGCTTTTGCGAAATAACCGTTATACACCATTTGTGTATAAACAGTATTTCGCAAAAGCCCCGTCTTAATACAAGGATCATTCTTTCGTTCCTTTTATTCCTGCGCGGGCTGTTTTGCTGTTTTGCGCCGGATCCAGTCTTTGGCATAGGTAAAGGTATGTGCGATGAGCTGGAACTCGATCCTCAGATAATGGGGCAGGTTCCGCATCTGAAAGGGGACCTTTTTCTGGGCTTTTCTTGTCCGGAGACCTTCTAAGACACCTTCCTTATAATCCTTGCCGAAGCCGATCTTGACAAAGAACAGATACTTTACAAGATATCCCAGAAGCAGCGGCAGAAAGTTTACCGCGAGCTGTACAGAGGGCATATTCTTGTAATCCAGATAGACATTGTTCCTGGCGGAAAGCCTGACCTTGAAAGGATTGTATTTCGAACCGCTGGTCCCGCTTCCGACGTGGTACACGAGGGCGTCGGGGCAGTACATATTCCTGTATCCATAGATCTTGCTCCTGTATCCCACGTCGATATCCTCCAGATATGCAAAATGATTCTCGTCAAATAATCCGATCTTCTTAAATACACTGCGCCGGTAGATTGCGGCTCCCGCGCACGCAGAAAAGATCTCGTCGGGTTCGGTATAGTTGCTGACCGGCCGTCCCGTACCGCGGCATACCCCCCAGCCGATCAGGGTGTAGAGATCCCCGGCGCTGTCGATAAGCTCTGGCTGATACATCTGGATCATCTTGCTGTTGACAGAGAAGATGCGCCTGGACTGTTCGATCGCTTTTATCATCTCTTCCACGAAATGAGGATCCACGGTGGTATCATTGTTGAGGAGAAGCACATAGGGAGTTCTGGAATGCCGGATACCGATATTCACAGCCTTACTGAAACCGAAATTCTGCTTAAGGGCGATCGTCTCGATCTCGGGATAATGCTCCTTCATAAATGCGATGCTCCCGTCTGTGGAAGCATTATCTATAACAAGGATTTTATAGTCGCGACAGGTCTGCTTTGCAAGAGAAGCAAGACACGGCTCCATAAAGTGACGTCCGTTATAGTTAGGGATTACGATAGTAACTTTTATTTCTTTACTCCAATCCATATTTACTCCAATCCATATTTAGTTCAATCTATATTTAGTTCAATCTATATTTTTCATTATAACAAAACTTCACATAATTAGCCAGAATAAATTTCCATATGCCCTGACAGCCGTATTTTGGACGATTTTGCTCTGTTTCTGAAGACAATATTCATAAATTGTTAAGAAAAAGTCAGAAATGACGGGTTGTCGACTTTGATAATTTATTGTATTATAAGGTGTAATCCATCAGGAGGAACAAATGAAAGGTGAACGAATGTGATTAAGAATAACCAAAAGCTGTTGAATACGATCCATGTGGTAATAGACGCCCTGGCAATTATATTTTCTTATGTGGCGGCATGGTATATCCGGTTCAGGAGCGGTATATTTGAGATGGCGGCGTGGTATCTGTCGCTCCATGAATATATGAGGGTTCTGGTATTTATCGTACCGGTATATCTGATACTTTATTATGTGTTTCAGCTGTATACGCCCAAGCGGGTGCAGGGAAGACGGCTTGAAGCCTGGCGGATCATACAGGCGAATGTGATCGGTCTTATGACCTTTATTCTGTTCTTGTATCTGAGCAGAGAGTCTGATTTCTCCAGGACCATGATGTTTATCTTCTTCTGCGTCAACGTCTGTGTCGAGATCATAGGGCGGAATATACTGAGGGAAGAGTTAAGGAATATCAGGAAGCGGGGATATAACCAGAAGCATATCCTGCTGATCGGTTACAGCCGTGCGGCGGAGCAGTATATAGACCGGATACGGGCGAACCCGGAGTGGGGATATATTGTCAGAGGCATCCTGGCGGATAATAAGCCGCGCGGAACGGAATACAGAGGTGCGAAGGTGCTTGGAAGAACGGAGAACCTGACCATCGTCCTTCCGGAGAATAAGTTAGACGAGATCGTCATAACTATGGGATTGTCGGAATACCATAAGCTGGAGCATATCGTGAGCATGTGTGAGAAGTCCGGGGTACACACGAAGTTTATACCGGATTACAACAACATTATTCCGACGAAGCCGTATACGGAGGACCTGCTCGGGCTTCCGGTGGTCAATATCCGTCATGTCCCGCTGAGCAATGCGCTGAATGCATTTCTGAAAAGAGGAGTGGACCTGTTCGGCGCGATCACGGCGCTTCTTATCTTTTCGCCTGTTATGGTGGTGACGGCGGTACTGGTCAAGATGACCTCGCCGGGGCCGTTGATCTTCAGGCAGGAGAGGATCGGATATCAGAACAGGCCGTTTCTGATGTATAAGTTCCGTTCGATGGTGGTTCAGGATGCCGGCAGGGAAAAAGGAGGCTGGACAACCCAGAACGATCCGAGAGTCACGAAGGTCGGGAAGTTCATACGGAAGACAAGCATTGATGAGCTTCCGCAGCTTTTTAACGTGCTGAAAGGGAACATGAGCATGGTGGGACCAAGGCCGGAAAGACCGCAGTTTGTCGAGAAGTTTAGTGAAGAGATCCCAAGATACAGAGTCAAGCATCAGGTACGGCCGGGACTGACAGGCTGGGCGCAGGTGAATGGATACCGGGGGGATACGTCCATACGCAAGCGTATAGAATACGACCTGTATTATATAGAGAACTGGACGCTGGGATTCGATTTTAAGATAATATTTTTAACATTTTTTAAGGGGTTTGTGAATAAGAATGCGTACTAGCAGAATGAGTAACGATAGCAGACAGATAACCGAAAGAGAGCGCCAGAGGAGGGGCGGCAGGCCGGAGCCGGAGCGCAGGCGGAAGGGCGAAGGCCGGCGGACGTCGGAAAAGGAACGCCAGGGAAACAGCGGCCGTAATGTAAAGGCTAAGGAACATCAGAAGAGAGAGGGAGACCGGAAGGCGGCATCGAAGGACCGGCAGAAGCTTAAGCGAAAGAAGAGGAGGAGGAGAACGCTGCTGCTTGTCTTTGAACTGTTGATATTAAGCGTGTTATGCGTGGCGGGATATGCCATGTTAAAGCTTGGCAAGCTGGATATCAATATACTGAATCCGAATAAGCTGGAGGTCTATAAGGATACGGGGCCGTACACGAATATTGCCTTGTTCGGTCTGGATTCCAGGAACGGCGAGCTGGAGGGCGGGGTGCAGAGCGACTGTATCATGATCGCGAGCATCAATAATGAGACCAGCGATGTGAAGCTGATATCGGTATACCGTGATACACTGCTTATGCAGGAGGACGGATCGTATGAGAAGGCGAACGCCGCATATAACAGAGGAGGCCCGGAAGCGGCCATCAGCCTGTTGAACCGTAATTTCGATATGGACATCCGTAATTATGTCAGCGTGAATTTCAGCGCCCTGGTGGATGTGATCGACGCACTGGGCGGCCTGGAGGTCGACATGACACAGGAGGAAGCGTTCTACAGTAACGGATATGCTTTTGAGACCGCCCAGGTGGTGGGCAAGGAGATGATCAAGATCGACGAAGTGGCAGGCACGCAGCTGCTGGACGGTGTTCATGCGGTAGGATATGCGAGAATCCGCTACACGACGGGAAATGACTTCAAGAGGACGGAACGCCAGAGGGAGATTCTTAAGAAGACGGCAGAAAAGGCGAAGCAGGCGGATCTCTTTACCCTGAATAAGATTGTAAATGAAGTGTTCCCGCAGATATCGACAAGCTTGTCGATCACGGATATGCTGGGATTCGCGGCGAATATCATGAATTATGATATAGTGGAGACGACCGGATTCCCGTATGCGGTGACGACGGACGATAGTGTGCGGAATCACGAAGGCTCTTATGTGGTTCCTATCGGATTTATCAATAATGTGACGCGGCTTCATCAGGAGATTTTTGGCGAGAATGATTATATGCCGTCGGAGAAGGTGAAGCAGATCGACCAGGATATTGTCTGGCTGACAGGAGTGACAGAGGATACGACGGCGATGAAGACTACGTTTGAGGGAGACGGGGAATGAGAAGACGTGATGAGATCATAATGGAATATGGTACATATATGCTGGCGTTCTTTGTCAGCTATATCGCTTCCCTTGCAGGATTATATTATATTTCCGGTATCGTGCTGATACTTGAGGCGGCGTACCTGTATGTACATCTGGCCAGAGAGATGCAGAACCTGACGGAGCTCAGAGCGCTCTTTACCCTGGCCTGGGTTGGCGGCCAGGGGCTGGCGTGCTTAAAGCTCAGCAAGCTTCAGAGCGATTGGAGCTATATCACGTGGCTGTGCTTTTTCCTCATATATATCGGATTCGGGATTGGCTATGAGTGGGGAAGAAAATACAGTCTGGATGAGGTGAAAGAGATCGGCAAGGACGAGGGGAAGGCGCGCAGGCTCTTCGTATGTATTGTGGGACTTTGTGTGATATCTCTGGTGTGCTTTACAATAGAAGCCGTACTCCTTGGATTTATCCCGCTGTTTTCCGATAAGCCTCACGCATATTCTTATTTCCATATATCAGGGGTACACTATTTTACCATAAGCTGTATACTGATCCCGGCGATCACCATACTTTATCTGAAGACGGGATCGGTGTCAGGGATGAAGAAGAAGTGCATCCTCGCGGCTGCGAATGTGACAGCGGCTGCGATTCCGTTTCTGTGTGTGTCAAGATTCCAGCTTCTGTTCGCCGTGGGATTTGCGGTGGTCACTTATCTTATGGTGAACCGCAAGATGAGGCTTCGGACGATGGTGCTGATCGTGCTGGCGCTTCTCCCGGTCTATGTGGTGCTGACGGTGTTCAGGCATCATGACGTTGCGTACCTGAACGGGATCTTTGAGATGAAGTTTGAAAAGATGCCGATCTTTATCACGCAGCCGTATATGTACGTGGCGAATAATTTTGAGAATTTTAACTGCATGGTGGTTCAGCTTTCAAAGCATACATGGGGAGTCAGGATGCTGTTCCCTGTATTTGCGCTGACGGGGCTTAAGTTTGTGTTTCCGGCGCTGACGGCATCCCCCGTTTTTCTGACAAAACCGGAACTTACAACTCTGACGATGTTCTATGATGCATATTATGATTTTGGTATCGTTGGGGTGTTCCTATTTGCCGTGCTTTTGGGCGCGGCGGCAAAGTGGATGATGCGGGTGGTGAAGAAGAGTGATAATCCGGTTTCCTATCTCTTCTACGGCCAGATGGCGATCTATCTCGGCCTTGCTTTTTTTACGACCTGGTTCAGTAATGCGACGACCTGGTTCTGGCTGATACTTACAGGAATGATGTATCTGTATGTAGGATATGATAAGAATAAGAAGAAGGATGAGAAGAAGTAATGAATGGACACGATAAGAAGGAGCGGGCGGATGTTGTGATCCTGACATATCATCCGGATGAGAGATTTACCGAGTGTATAAGAAGGCTTAAGAAGCAGGCAGAACCGCCGGGACATATCTATGTCGTCAATACGAGGACAGATTATTTCCCGGAAGAAGTGGAGCGTATGGAGGGCGTGACCGTTAAGCATATCGATCGGGAAGAGTTCGACCACGGCGCGACGAGAGATATGGGATTTAGCCTGTCCGACGCCGGGATCGTGATCTTCATGACGCAGGATGCACTGCCGGCAGACAAAGAGCTGACCGCCAATCTGGTAAGGTCTCTTCTTGATTCGGAGAAGATCGGGATCTCCTATGCGCGCCAGCTGCCGGCGAAGGACTGCGGGATGATCGAGCGTTATACCCGGAATTTCAATTATCCGAATGAGAGCAGGGTAAAAGGACAGGAGGATATATCAGAGCTTGGGATCAAGACATTCTTTTGTTCCGACGTCTGCGCGGCATACAAAAGGAGCATCTATCAGGAGATGGGAGGATTTATCAGGCATACGATCTTCAATGAGGATATGATCATGGCGGCGAAGATGGTGCGTGCAGGTTATCAGATTGCCTATGCGGCAGAAGCCAGGGTGGTACATTCCCATAATTATACGGGACGGCAGCAGTTTCAGAGGAATTTTGACATGGCTGTGTCCCAGGCGGATCATCCGGAAGTCTTTGAGGGTATCTCTTCGGAAGCAGAGGGGATCCGGCTGGTGCTTCATACGGCCCGGTATCTTCTGAAGAAGAAAAAGCCGCATCTGATCGTGGAGCTTATATATAAGAGCGGATGTAAGTATCTGGGCTATAAGATGGGAAGGAATTACCGCAGGCTGCCGCTCTGGATTGTGAAGAAATGTTCTCTTAGCAGGGCATATTGGGAGAAGACCTGCTGAAAACGTAACCCGGTCGGTAAAAGTCGATGAAAAGTCGTCGTTTTTTGGTTGCAGTTTTTGAGAAAATGAGGTAATATATTGAGGAATGTTACCGTAGTGAGGAACGGTTAAGAAGTAAAAGGGTTCTTGATAACAGAGAGAAAGGACATTGGATAATGGCAAGGGAAAGAAATCATTACAGACGTGGGCGCAGATCTAAGAAGCGTGGCTTTGCCGCATGGTCTCTGGGAAAGAAGCTTGGGATCATCTTAGGGGGAACAACGGCGCTGGTTGCGGCGGCCGGGGCTGTCATTCTGGCGAGCAAGCTGTCTAAGCTTGACATCGATACGACGACGGTAACTCCGGCGGAGTTAAACGTGTCGGAGGAGGCCAGACAGCGGGGGACAGGATACCTGAACGTGGCGTTGTTCGGCGTGGATTCCAGGGATAACGAATTGGACAAGGGGACCAGAAGCGATACGATCATGATCGCCAGCCTGAACCGCGAGACGCTTGAAGTAAAGATATCTTCCGTATACAGGGACACGCTCTTAGAGCAGAAGGACGGTACGTTGAATAAGGCGAACGCGGCCTATTCCTACGGGGGACCGCAGGAAGCGATGGCGCTTCTTAATAAGAACCTTGATATGGATATCGAGCATTATGTGACAGTGAATTTTAACTCTCTGATCGATGTGGTCGACGCCGTGGGCGGAGTGGAGATCGACGTCCAGGAGGAGGAGATCTCTCAGATCTGCGGGTATGCGATAGAGATTATGAAGGTGACGGACAAGGTATCGGCAGGTGTTACGGAGCCGGGACCGCAGATACTAAACGGCGTGCAGGCGACGGCGTATTCAAGGATTCGTAAGACGAAGGGAGACGATTTCAGAAGGACCGAGAGGCAGAGAGACGTGCTGACGAAGGTGGTTGAGAAGTTACAGCAGGCGTCTCCGGCACAGCTTAACAAGATTATCGACAAGGTATTTCCCGAGGTGTCCACGAATTTCACGCTGACAGAGATACTGGAGTATGCCAAAGACGCGTTTGATTATAAGCTGGGCGAGACGATCGGATTCCCGTTTGACAAGACGACGGACGACCTGGCGGGCGTGGGGAGTACGGTTATCCCTGTTACGCTTGAGTCCAATGTCGAGAAGCTCCATACATTCTTCTACGGAGAAGGAGAAGCATATACGGTGTCTTCCAAGGTGGCGGGGATCAGTGACAAGATCATAGCGAAGGCCGGCAACCGGAGCGATCTTATCGATGAAGCGAACCAGGATATTATGGATCAGCCCGATGATGATGATGTAAGCTATCGCGGAAGTAATACGAATAGTGGGAATAATTCAAACAAAGGTAATAATTCGGGCGGTAATACGAACAGCGGAGGCGGAACAAACAGCGGAGGCAATACGAACGGCGGCGGTAATAACAATGTCGTGACACCGCCATCCGGAGGAGACGCAGATCCCGGAGAGGATATTCCGGGAGGAGGCGAGGATCCAGGCGGTGAGACGCCGGGAGGAGGCGAGGATGACGGCTTCGATACAGATCCGGCGGAATAGTACATCCGGAATGATATAGAAAATACGAGGTATTTTACATGAGAAGAATAAAGAAAGCACTTTCTTCATTGATATTGATATGCATACTGTGTCCGTGTATATCCCTGCTTGTCCATGCGGCGTCTGCGGAGCTGTTTTTTTCGGATCCGTCGACGACGGTCGGTGCAGAAGTGGAAGTAAAGGTGAAGCTGACCTCATCTTCTGAGCTGGCATCTCTTGATGCAACGCTGACATATGACGCTGATATGCTCAGATTTATCAGCGGTGATGATGCGACGGGAGGCAGCGGGACGATTACCCTGGCGGGCGTCGGGGAGGGTACAAGTATTGACTTTGTATTGAACTTCCAGGCGTTGAAGGAAGGGACGGCGAA
Organism: uncultured Dorea sp.; assembly: GCA_910579015.1. Lineage (GTDB taxonomy): Bacteria > Bacillota > Clostridia > Lachnospirales > Lachnospiraceae > Sporofaciens. The sequence continues at coordinate 18,596 of CAJTRO010000012.1, forward strand.
CATCGAAGTATCACAGTCGTCAGGAACGGATTCTGCCGGCTCGGAGCTTGATATTACCAACGGAAGTTCTGCGGTTACGATCGGGCCCGGGGATCCATCCCTGATCCAGCCGGAAGACGGCTCGGAGGGGGCGGGAGATACCGGAGCAGGAAACCCTGTGGCGGACGGCCCGCAGGTAGAAGTGGACGGAGTACAGTATATCGTTACGAACGGTTTCTCGGATGCAGTGATCCCGCAGGGCTTTAGCAGAGGCGAGATGACCTTTGAGGGTACGTCGTGCGAGGTGGTGACTCAGCCGGTAAGTAATGTGTCGGCGCTGTATCTGACTCCGGCGGCAGGCGGAGATGCCGAATTTTTCCTGTATGATATAGATAAAGGCTCGCTCATTCCGTTTGAGCAGGTAAGCATTGCATCGGACCGGTATCTGGTGCCGTTAAGAGACGACGGCTCCGTCAGTCTGCCGGAACGTTTTCAGCAGACCAAGCTGATACTGAACGGAAAAGAATTTACGGCGTGGCAGGATCCAAATAATGCAGAATATTATATGCTGTATGCGCTGAATACGGATGGAGAGAAGGCAATCTATCAGTATGACGCAGTTGATAAGACTTATCAGAGATACGTTCAGCAGGCGGGTTCGGCAGATGACGGGAAGAAGAAGCCGTCTGTCAAGGGCGGTCTGTGGGGAAAGCTGCTTCAGTTTATCGAGGATTTCCTGGATATTGTAGTGATTCTTTTTATTATGTTCGTGTTGATCCTGATTGTTGTGCTGATTGTAATCGGGGTGAAGCTTTATCACCGCAACCTGGAATTAGACGACCTGTACGACGAGTATGGTATAGATCTGGATGATGACGATAAGAAGCCGGCGCAGAAGGAGCCGAAGTCTGTGGCGGGAAAAGGGAAGAAGACTTCGCAAAGGAGCCAGACGGAACCGGCTGTGAGGGTGCCGGCAAAGACGATGAATCTGAAGGATGATGACATCTTTGATGATTTTGAGGATCTCGACGATATTGAGGACCTCGATGACTTTGACGATGAAGACGGCGGGTTTGACGATTACGAAGATGATTTTGACTATGATGATTACGACAGGAGCGAGGATGATGCAGAGGATATCATCGACGATCTCGACGAACTTTTGAGTATGCAGCCTAAGAAGAAGAGAAGTCATATGGAAAAGGACGATTCATTCCAGGTGGATTTTATTGATCTGGATTAGGACAAGTTTATCAGAAGAGCTCTGTTTGATTTTTAGACAGAGTTCTTTTTCTTTACTTTTGCAGAAAGATTTGGTACAATACAGTTTAAAAGTGCAAAAAAAATGTTTTTTTGTACAAATAAAAATAAGGAGTAATAAGATATGTGCGGAATTGTAGGATATATTGGAAGACAGCAGGCGGCGCCGATCCTCCTGGACGGTCTGTCGAAACTTGAATACAGAGGATACGATTCGGCGGGGGCTGCCGTCTACAACGACGGAAAGATAGATATGGTGAAGTCCAAGGGACGGCTTAAGGTATTAAGCGAACTGACTCATGACGGGGCGGCGCTGCCTGGAACCCTGGGAATCGGCCATACCAGATGGGCAACCCACGGCTCGCCGTCAGATGTGAATGCACATCCGCATTTTAACAGTGATAAGAGTATTGTGATCGTACATAACGGTATCATAGAGAACTATCTGAAGCTTAAGAAGAAGCTTGAGAAGCGTGGTTATGAGTTTGTCTCGGAGACGGATACGGAGGTCATTGCACATCTTCTGGATTACTATTATCAGGGCAATCCATTGCAGGCGGTCACCAAGATCATGCACCGTATGGAGGGATCTTACGCTCTGGGCATCATTTTCCGGGATCATCCAAGCGAGCTCTATGCGGTCAGAAAGGACAGTCCGCTGATCGCAGGGCATACAGACGGAGGCAATATCATAGCGTCAGACGTGCCGGCCGTGCTTCGTTATACCCGGGATGTGTACTTTATTGAAAATGAAGAGATTGTCCGTATGACGGAGGATTCCATGGAATTCTTCAATGTGGACGAGGAGCCTGTCGACAAGGAAGCCGTCCGTATTGAGTGGGATGTGAATGCGGCAGAGAAGGGCGGATATGAGCATTTCATGTTAAAGGAGATGTATGAGCAGCCAAAGTCTGTCATGGATACCTTTTCTCCAAGGATTAAGGAAGATCAGATCGTGATAGAAGAGCTGGGGATGCAGGACGAAGAGATCCGCAAGATCCAGAAGATCATGATCATAGCGTGCGGCTCGGCGTCCCATGTGGGGCATACCAGCAAGTATGTGTTTGAGGGGCTTGCAAGGATTCCGGTAGAGGTGGATATGGCGTCGGAGTTCCGTTACAGGAATCCGATACTGGATGAGAATACCATGGTGATGGTGATCAGCCAGTCCGGGGAGACGGCGGATACGCTGGCGGCTCTCAGGGAGGCGAAGAAGAAGGGCGCGAGAGTACTGGGAGTGGTTAACGTGGTGGGAAGCTCCATAGCCAGGGAAGCCGATAACGTTATGTATACATGGGCAGGCCCGGAGATTGCGGTGGCAACGACCAAGGCATATTCCGCGCAGCTGGCTGCAATGTATCTTCTGGCGATGAAGTTTGCCCATGTAAGGGGGCAGATCGACGACGGGGAGCTGGCAGAGATGTTAAAGGACATAAAAGCGCTTCCGGCGCAGGTGGAGATGATACTGAATAACAGGGAGAAGATCCAGAAGTTTGCCAACCGTTATCTGGCCGCAAGAGATATCTTCTTCATCGGACGGGGGATTGACCATGCGATCTCGATGGAGGGTTCTCTTAAGCTCAAGGAGATTTCCTACATTCACTCCGAGGCGTATGCGGCGGGCGAGTTGAAGCATGGGACCATCTCGCTGGTGGAGGAGGGAACTCTGGTTGCGGCAGTGCTGACGCAGAAGGACTTGTATAAGAAGATGATCAGCAACATGGAAGAGGTACGGACGAGAGGCGCATTCGTAATGGCGGTTACGGTCGAAGGGAATACGGAGGTTGAGAAGGCGGCCGACTATGTGATCTATATCCCGGAGACGAACAAGTATTTCATGAATTCACTGGCGATCATTCCGCTCCAGCTTTTTGCTTATTATATTGCTGTGGGACGCGGCTGTGACGTGGATAAGCCGAGGAATCTGGCCAAATCTGTGACGGTAGAGTAGGAGTTTGATAAGAATATCCCTGCGAAGGAGGCATACAATGGATGTGTGCTGATTTCCGCAGGGATATTTTGTATGATCATGATTTTTCAGAGGTTTTCTTTACCAGATCGTCAAGGGATCTGAACGTATATCCCATCTCTTCCCATTTCCCCAGCAGTTCATCCAGGATCTCGCCGTTGGTGTTGGAGGTGCTGTGGAGCAGGACGACAGCGCCGGGGTGGATGCGTCCGAGCAGTTTATCGAAGGCTTCCTCATGGGAGGGCTGTTTATCCTGATACCAGTCGACATAGGCGAGGCTCCAGAAGAAGGTGTGATATCCCATGTCTTTGGCCATCTTGAGGTTTTCGGTGCTGTATTTACCCTGCGGAGGCCGGTAATATCTGGTCATGGCCTCTCCGGTGATATCCTGGTAGAGCTTTTCTACGTCTCCCAGCTCCTTTTCAAATGCTTCTTTTGTCGAGATCGTTGACATATCCGGATGATGATAGGTATGATTGCCCACGATATGTCCATCCTCATACATTCTTTTTATCAGCTCCGGGTTCGAAGAAATGAAGCTTCCCACAACGAAGAAGGCGGCCGGTGCCTTGTGCTTTTTCAGGGCGTCCAGGATAGGGACGGTGTTGCCGTTCTCATATCCGCAGTCAAATGTCAGATAGATTACTTTTTCGTCCGTATCCTCGGCGTAGAAGGCGTCATATTCGGCCAGTTCGTCAAAAGAGGCGTTGGCGGAAGGCGCCTTTCCCTCGTCCTGGAAGCTGAGCCCCCAGTTCTCTGTGGACGGTTCAATGACAGAGGAAACCGGAAGGTTCGGATCTTTTGCGGCCGAACCTGAGGACGGGGAAGGGACGGCCGGGGAGAAGACGGAGGCGGCAAACTGTCCGCCCAGATAGGATAAGACAAAGAGTATGATGACGCCGGCGGATTTCTTATATTTACGGTAGGATATCATAAGAGATACTCCATTTTAGTTTGTTATAATATGTATATGTGGAATCTGCGGGAACATTCCAGTTCGAAATCCGGCAGGATGTGAGCGGAAAAAGGTAAATCTTGCAATGTGCACGAAAAGAGTGTAGAATTACAGGAGAAACAGCAGGGGACGAGGTGTGACAGATGAAGCGGAGTGTAGAGAGATTAAGTTTTTTGACGGCAGGTTTTTTGACAGCGAATATTCTGTTTTTCAGCGTGATGTTCCGGCGGCCGAAGGTGCGCTGGGAACAGGACCAGTATGACTGTGCCATAGTCTGCGGGTGTCGTGTGCTGGAGGACGGGACGCCCTCCGACACGTTGAAGAAGAGGGTTGAGAAGGCTGTAGAGCTTTGGAAGGACAGAAAGGTACAATATCTGATCATGTCAGGCGCGGCCGTGTGCAACGACCAGGTGGAGGCGGAAGCCATGAAGCGGTATGCGGTAAAGCTGGGTGTGCCTGCGGAGTATATCCTCAAGGAGAAGCGGGCTGTCAGTACATACCATAATCTCAAGTATTCCGGTGAGATCATGAAGAACTGCAATTTCCGGGACTGTGTGGTGGTAACCAGTGGATGGCATTTAAGGAAGGCCGATCATTATGCCAGACAGAATGTAGAACATTATGTGATGGCGGCGTCCGGCAGGCCGGACAAGGAGAAGGTGCGAAAGAGTATCTGGCTTCATGTGCGGACGAACCTGCATATGTATCTGAATATGTGGCGGGGATATTATTAGAGGATTAAGGAGGAAGCACGTATGTTATTCGTACATTACCCGAAGTGCACTACCTGCCAGAAGGCAAAGAAGTGGCTCGTAGAGAAGGAACAGGAATTTAAAGAGAGGGATATCAAGGAAGAGAATCCAACGAAGGAAGAGCTTAAGGCGTGGCATCAGAAGAGCGGGCTGCCGCTTAAGAAGTTCTTCAATACCAGCGGGATGATCTATCGTGAGATGGGGCTTAAGGACAAGCTTTCGGACATGACAGAGGAGGAGCAGTATGAACTGCTGGCGTCAGACGGTATGCTGGTGAAGCGGCCGATCCTGATCACCGATACGGCGGTACGGGTTGGATTTCGTGAGAAGGAATGGGAAAATCTAGTATAAGAGCGGGAGAGGCTGATATCATGGACAGGATTGAGAGCTATGGAAAGATAGACCTTCATCTGCACCTGGACGGCTCACTGCCGGCAGAGACGATCCTTGGGCTTGCGAGGAAGGATCATATAGAGCTTGCGGCAGACACAGAGGAAGGGCTTCGGCCGTATCTGACTGCCAGAGCCGATTGTGAGGATCTGAATGAGTATCTGAGGTGCTTTCATATTCCTCAGGTGATCCTTCAGACCGCAGAGAATCTGAGGATCGCATCCTGTGAGCTTGGACGGGATCTGGAGGAGAAGGGGCTTAGTTATGCAGAAGTCCGGTTTGCACCGCAGCTCCATGTTCTAAGAGGTCTTACCCAGGAGGAGGCGGTACAGGCCGTTCTGGATGGCTTCTGCCAGGTCATGGAAGAGAGGCGGGGCAGGATCCGCCTTAAAGCCATCCTGTGCTGTATGCGGGGGAAGAATTGCACGGCTAATATGGAGACGGTCCTTACGGCGGCAAGATTCCTTGGAAAGGGTGTCGTCGCGGCGGATCTTGCCGGCGCGGAGGGCTTATATCCCACCAGGGATTTTGGAGAGGAATTTGCGCTTGCCAGAAGGCTTGGCGTACCGTTTACCATTCATGCCGGTGAAGCGGACGGACCGGAGAGTATCTGGAAGGCGCTGGAATTCGGGGCGGTGAGGATCGGTCATGGTGTACGGGCAGTTGAGGACGAGGCGCTCATGAGGGAGCTTGCACAAAGAGGGATCCCCCTTGAGATGTGTCCGACAAGCAACTTGCAGACCAAGGCTGTTAACAGCCTTACAGATTATCCGCTGCGTAATTTTCTTGACAGAGGGATACGTGTGACGGTCAACAGTGATAATATGACGGTGTCAGATACCTGGGCAGGCAAGGAGTTTGCCCTTTTGTCACGGGAATATGGACTTACAGAAGAGGAAGCAGTAAAGCTGCTGAAAAATGCAAAAGAGGCGGCATTTGAAATGTAGTACATAGACTTTTGAGAGATTAGGAGGAAGGTATCATGACGCTCCAGGAAATGAAGCAGATGAAGCAGGAGCATGGGTATTCGGATTCTCACATTGCAGAATTATCCGGTATCCCGGTGGAGACAGTACAGAAGATATTTGAAGGACAGACAGAGGGGATAGGATACCATATCTGGCAGGCAGTCGAAGATGTCTTCGTTGATAAAAGGATGATGAGGGAAGGGGCGGCCACATATGGTGTCCCAAAGAAGCAGGGCAGCTATACGGTAGAGGATTACCGGGCGCTTCCGGATGAACGCAGGGTAGAGCTGATCGACGGATATATCTATGACATGGCGGCGCCGACGACTTTTCACCAGCTGATGGCAGGAGAGCTCTATCGCCAGATTGCGAACTTCATCCTGGATCACAAAGGGGCGTGCACACCATTCATCTCGCCGGTGGACGTACAGCTTGATAATGATGAAAAGACGATGATACAGCCGGATGTCGTGATCGTCTGCAATCCCGAACAGATCGTCAGGAGAAATATCCTTGGCGCGCCGGATTTTGTATTAGAGGTGATATCGCCCGGGACCGGCAGGAGAGACTATATCATCAAGCTTGCCAAATATGAGAATGCGAAGGTAAGGGAATACTGGGTGGTGGATCCCTATAAGAAGCGGGTGCTGGTATATTTTTTCAAGGGAGAGGTGTCACCGGCGATTTATCCCATTGACGCCGAGATCCCGGTGAATATCTTTGACGGGAAGCTGGTATTAAAGTTTGAGCGGATCGCACAGTGGGCAGAGGAAGCATAGAGAGGAGAAAAGGTTATGAAGTGGAATCAGTTCCGCCTGACGACAACGACAGGGGCAGAGGACATTGTAAGCAGTATGCTGATGGATCTGGGGATACAGGGAGTACAGATTGAGGACCGGGTGCCTCTTACAGAGGAGGACAAGGAGCAGATGTTCGTAGACATCCTGCCGGATATTTTGGAGGATGACGGGAAGGCATATCTTACTTTCTATCTGGAGGAGGAAGAGGACAAAGGAACCATTCTGATGCGTGTCAGAAAGGAACTGGAAGAGATGAAGAGCTTTCTTGATGTGGGGGAATGTACCATTGAGGAATCTCAGACAGAGGATGTGGACTGGGTGAATAACTGGAAGCAGTATTTTCACCAGTTCTATATTGACGATATCCTGGTGATCCCGTCCTGGGAGAAGGTGGAGGCAAAGGACGAGGATAAGCTGGTCATCCATATAGATCCGGGTACGGCGTTCGGGACAGGGATGCATGAGACAACCCAGCTGTGTATCCGTCAGTTGAAGAAATACGTGACAAAGGGGGCGCGGATCCTTGATGTGGGATGCGGCAGCGGTATCCTGGGGATGCTGGCGCTGAAGTTCGGCGCAGGGTATTCGGCGGGGACAGACCTGGATCCCTGCGCAATTGACGCAACCCATGAGAATATGGAAGCCAACGGCATCTTAAAGGAGCAGTACGAGGTCATGATCGGAAATATCATTGACGACAGGAGCGTGCAGGATGCCGTCGGGTATGAACGGTATGATATCGTGGCCGCCAATATCCTGGCCGATGTGCTGGTGCCTCTGACGCCGGTGATCGTTCATCAGATGAAGCCGGGCGGGATCTACATTACAAGCGGGATCATAGACGACAAGGAGACTGTCGTCGTGGAGGCTGTGAAGGCGGCCGGGCTTGAGGTCCTGGAGATAAATCATCAGGGCGAGTGGGTGTCTGTGACGGCGAGAAAGTAACAGGAGCAAAGCGATGCAGCATTTTTTTGTGACGCCTTCCCAGGTGGGGAAGGAGAGGATTTATATAGAAGGCTCAGATGTGAACCATATGAAGAACGTACTTCGGATGCACTGCGGCGAGGAGCTGATGGTAAGCGACGGCAATAACCTTCAGTACCGGTGCGCCATAGAAGGGTACGAGGAGGGGCAGGCTGTCCTTAAGATCCTTGAGGAGAAGAAGGTGGATACGGAGCTGTCCTCAAGGATCTACCTGTTCCAGGGACTTCCGAAGCAGGATAAGATGGAGCTGATCGTACAGAAGTCTGTAGAACTGGGGGTATATCGGATCATCCCGGTGAGCACCAGGCGTTCGGTGGTGAAGCTAGATGAGAAGAAGGCGCAGAAGAAGACAGAGCGGTGGCAGCAGATTGCGGTCAGTGCGGCGAAGCAGGCGGGACGGGGATACGTCCCGTGTGTGGCGCCGGTTGTTTCTTATCCGGAAGCCCTCAGACAGGCAGAAGAGCTTGATGTGATACTGATCCCCTATGAACTGGAGCGGGGAATGCAGGCGGCAAAGGAGATTATAGAAGGGATTCGCCCGGGGCAGTCGATTGCCGTATTTATCGGTCCGGAGGGAGGCTTCGAGAAGGAAGAGGTGGAATCGGCCCTTGGATACGGCGCGAAGGCAATTACTCTTGGCAGGCGGATCTTGAGGACGGAGACGGCCGGACTGGCCGCCCTGTCTATTCTGATGTTCCATCTGGAAGTCTGACAGTACCGGTGTGACATTACGCAGGGAGACGACATATTCTGGTAGTAAGAAAATAATGAATCAGGAAGTGAAACAATGGAAGAAGTATATTTGGACAATTCGGCAACAACCCGGGCATATGAGTGTGTCGGCGAGCTTGTGAAGAAGGTGATGTGTGAAGATTACGGCAATCCTTCCTCCATGCACGCCAAGGGCGTTGCGGCGGAGCAGTATATAAAAGAAGCAAAAGAGACGTTTGCGAAGCTTCTGAAGGTGAAGGAAAAGGAGATCTTCTTTACATCGGGAGGAACCGAGAGCGATAATCTGGCGCTGCGGGGCGCCGCATGGGCGAACCAGCGCGCCGGAAAGCATCTGATCACATCGGCGATCGAGCATCCGGCGATCATCAATACCATGCGCCATCTGGAGGAGGAGGGGTTCCGTGTGACCTACCTTCCGGTGGACCGCTATGGGCGGGTGAGGCTTGATGCCCTCAAAGAGGCGTTGTGTGAGGAGACGATTCTGGTGTCCATTATGTATGTGAATAACGAGGTGGGCTCCGTACAGCCGATCCAGGAGGCGGCGGGCATTGTGAAGGCGTACAACAAGAATATCCTGTTCCATGTGGATGCGGTGCAGGGCTTTGGCAAGTACCGGATATATCCAAAGAAGCTGAAGGTAGATCTGTGTTCCATCAGCGGTCATAAGATTCACGGACCAAAGGGGAGCGGGATTCTATATATCGGCGAGGACGTGAAGATCCGGCCGATCGTATTTGGCGGGGAACAGCAGAAGAATGTCCGCTCAGGTACGGAGAATGTACCGGGGATCGCGGGGATTTCTCTGGCGGCCAGGACGATATACCAGGATCTGGATGTGAAGGTGGCTCAGATGCGCCGGTTAAAGCAACGCTTTATCAAGGGCGTCAGCCAGATTGAGGATACGACGATCCACGGGCTCTATGATGAGACGTCGGCTCCCCATATCATCAGTGTGGGATTTGCGGGTATCCGCAGCGAGGTACTGTTACATGCCCTGGAAGAAAAAGGGATCTATGTATCTTCCGGTTCGGCATGTGCGTCCAACCATCCCCAGGTCAGCGGTGTCCTTAAGGGGATCGGCGCAAGGCAGGAGTTCTTAGATGCGACATTGAGGTTCAGCATGTCGGAATTTACGACGCCGCAGGAGATTGACTATACACTGGATACCCTCTATAATATAGTACCAAAGCTCCGCAGATATACCAGACGTTAAGAAAATAGCAAGGAGAGACAAGATGAGATATCATACTTTTTTGATAAAATATGGAGAGATAGGGATTAAGGGGAAGAACCGCTATCTGTTTGAGGATGCGCTTGTCAGGCAGGTGCGGTTTGCCCTGAAGGATGTGGACGGAGAGTTTAACGTCTATAAGTCCCAGGCCAGGATCTATGTGGACTGCAATGAGGAATATGATTATGAGGATGCGGTGGAGCATCTTAAGAGAGTATTTGGTATCGTGGGGATCTGTCCGGTGGTCCGCATGGAGGATCAGGGCTTTGAACAGCTTAAGAAGGATGTGACTGCATACATGGACGAGGCGTACCCGGACAAGAACCTGACGTTCAAGGTGGAGGCCAGACGGGCAAGGAAGTCCTACCCGAAGAATTCCATGGAGATCAACTGTGACTTAGGGGAGGCAATCCTTGACGCATTTCCGGAGACGAAGGTGGATGTGCACCATCCCGATGTGATGTTGAATGTAGAGATACGAAGGGAGATCTATGTGTATTCGCAGATCATTCCCGGAGCCGGAGGGATGCCGGTCGGGACCAACGGCAAGGCCATGCTGCTTCTGTCCGGAGGGATTGACAGTCCGGTGGCAGGCTATATGATCTCGAAGCGCGGCGTCGGCATTGAGGCGGTATACTTCCATGCACCGCCCTATACCAGTGAGCGGGCGAAGCAGAAGGTGGTGGATCTTGCAAGGATCGTATCCAGATATGCAGGTCCCATCAGACTTCATGTGGTGAATTTTACGGATATTCAGCTGTATATCTACGATCAGTGTCCGCATGACGAACTGACGATCATCATGCGCCGTTATATGATGCGCATTGCAGAGCATTTTGCAAGGAAGGACGGGTGTCTGGGACTGATCACGGGCGAGAGTATCGGCCAGGTGGCGAGCCAGACCATGCAGAGTCTTGCCGCAACCAACGATGTCTGTACGCTTCCGGTATACAGGCCGGTGATCGGATATGACAAGCAGGAGATCGTGAATATCTCAGAGAAGATCGGAACCTATGAGACGTCGATCCAGCCTTTCGAGGACTGCTGCACCATCTTTGTGGCGAAGCATCCGGTGACGAAGCCGAATATAGATGTGATCCGGCGGTCTGAGGAGCATCTGAGTGAGAAGATTGATGAGCTTATGAAGACGGCGCTTGAGACGGTGGAGATCATTGAGGTAAAATAAAAAAAGGGACGTCCGGATATGGATCCGGACCTCTCCTGACAATTCCTCAAGGTTTCCCGATGATAAAACGGATCGTATGTGCTTCCCCAAAAGCACTGCGCAGGCGCCGGCGGGGAGAACTCCCATCTTGCGCGCCTACTCGCAGATATAAGCCTTAAGTGCTTCAAGGATGACATCAATCTCAGCGGTATCTGCATGGATATTCAAGTCGATCGGCTTGGAAAGATCCAGGCTGAAGATGCCCATGATAGACTTTGCATCAATCACATACCTTCCTGATACCAAGTCAAAGTCATGATCAAATTTTGTAATATCGTTTACAAAAGATTTTACCTTATCAATCGAATTCAAAGAAATCTGAACTGTTTTCATTGGACTATACCTCCTTTTTACTTTTCGTGTTCTATACCTATCTTAAGAGGTAGTGCATAAAAAGTCAAGGAACATTTTGCCAAAGATATGAAATAATATTCCGGAAGTATTACAGCAATGTGTACAGGGAAGTCCGGGCAGACGGAAGACAGAAAGGAACACATATATATGAAGAAAGCAGCATTACATAATCTTGGATGCAAAGTGAATGCATATGAGACAGAGGCCATGCAGGAGCTGTTAAGCCGGCATGGATATGAGATCGTGCCGTTCCACGAGAAGGCAGATGTCTATATCATCAATACCTGTACGGTTACGAACATGGCGGACCGCAAGTCGAGGCAGATGCTGCACCGCGCCAGGAAGATGAACCCGGAGGCGGTCATTGCGGCGTGCGGCTGTTATGTCCAGGCGAAGGGAGAAGCCGTGGACGATTGCGTGGATATCGTGATCGGGAATAATCAGAAGAAGGACCTGATCACGATATTGGATACATTTTTCGCCGGAAATGCAGACAGAGGACGTGTCGTTTCGAAACTTCTGGATATTAACCATACCAGGGAATATGAGGAGTTGAAGCTTACAAGGACCGCAGAACATACGCGGGCATATGTGAAGGTACAGGACGGCTGCAATCAGTTCTGCACATACTGCATCATCCCGTTTGTGCGGGGAAGGGTAAGGAGCCGGAGCCGTGACAGCGTGCTTTCTGAGGCGGGCAGACTTTCTCTTTGCGGTTATAAGGAGATCGTGCTGACGGGGATCCATCTGAGCTCATACGGAATCGACACGCAGGACAGCCTTCTTAAGCTTATCGAGGCTGTTCACGAGATCCCGGGGATAGAGAGGATCCGGCTTGGTTCGCTTGAGCCGGGGATCATTACGGAAGAATTTGCAGGGACGCTGGCACAGCTTCCGAAGATATGCGATCATTTCCACCTGTCCATGCAGAGCGGGTGCGACGCCACATTAAAGCGGATGAACCGCCGTTATACCTCGGGAGAATATTATGAGAAGTGTATGCTTCTGCGGAGATATTTTAAGAGGCCGGCTCTTACCACGGATGTGATCGTCGGTTTCCCGGGAGAGACAGAAGAGGAGTTCGCACAGTCGCGCGCATTCACGGACAAAGTGGATTTCTACGAGACACATGTGTTCAAATATTCGAAGCGCGAGGGGACGAAGGCGGCGTCCATGGCGGATCAGGTGCCGGAAGAGATAAAGACACGGCGCAGCAATGAACTGCTTGCGCTTAGCAGAAAGAAGCAGGCGGCCTATGAGGAGGCGCTGATCGGTACGTCCCAGGAGGTTCTGATCGAGGAAGAGATCCTTCATGAGGGGGAGCGGTATCAGACAGGACATACCAGACAATATGTGAAGATTGGACAGAAAATGACCGAAAACATGGTAAATCAGATAGTAAATGTAGAAATTAAGAACCGTTCACAAATAATCCATTGAATTTTTGCGGTCAATGGAGTAGAATAAAAGCGAAGTATTTTTGGAGGACGTGAGTATATGAGAGATTTAAGCAGCACACAGTTTTTTCAGGTAGAAAGCGGTCCACAGATTCAAGCAAAAGATATACTTGAGATTGTGTACAGGGCATTGAGCGAGAAAGGGTATAATCCGGTGAATCAGATTGTGGGGTATATTATGTCAGGGGATCCGACATATATTACAAGCTATGACGGTGCGAGAAGCCTGATTATGAAGATGGAACGGGATGAACTGGTTGAAGAGATGCTTAAGACGTATATTGAGCATAACAGATGGGTATAATCTATGAGAATCATGGGACTGGACTACGGCTCTAAGACAGTAGGCGTAGCGATCAGTGATCCGCTGGGGATTACGGCCCAGGGAATAGAGACGATATGCCGTAAGGACGAGAATAAGCTGCGCAAAACCTGTGCCAGGATCGAGGCGCTGATTGGGGAGTATCAGGTAGAGCGGATTGTTCTTGGACTTCCAAAGCATATGAATAATGAGATTGGAGAACGGGCGGAACGATCCATGGAGTTTGGGCAGATGCTTAAGAGACGGACCGGCCTTGAGGTCGTGATGTGGGACGAGCGTCTGACTACAGTAGAAGCAGAGCGGACTTTAATTGAGAATAAAGTAAGAAGGGAAGACCGCAAGAAGTATATCGATAAGATTGCGGCTGTTTTTATATTACAGGGATATCTGGACTCTGTGTCGGCCGGCTGCCGGCAGTGACAGGCGTATCCATCCGGGTGGAAGCTTAAGGGCGGCAGTGGTATGCGCGGTCAGCCAGCCGGGCGCTTTGTAATGTAAAGATGACCGGAAGCTGTGCTTCGGATAAGGAGTGTATATGGAGAAGATTAGGTTCAGATCGGAAGAGATGCCGGAGGAAGTGGATTTTTTTGTGCTGGAACAGACGAAGGTGAGTGGTGTATCCTATATTCTGGTCACTGATTCGGAGGAAGGAGACGCAGAATGCCTGATTCTTAAGGATACGACCGAGGAATCGTCATCAGACAGTGTCTACGAGATCGTGGACGATGATGTGGAGCTTGCCGCCATATCGAAGGTGTTTGAAGAGCTGCTCGAAGATGTCGAGATTGAAAGGTAATATACTATGTCCATCAGTAAAGAGAATTTTAAGAAAATGCTGAGAGAAAAAGGTCTTAAAGTAACCAATCAGAGGTTGCTTGTATTAGAGGTACTTGCAGATCATCGTGATAAGCATATGACTGCAGAAGACATTTATGAACTGGTAAAGGAAGACTATCCGGATATCGGATTGGCGACCATTTACCGGACGGTGCAATTGTTACGGGAAATGCAGTTGGTGGATCGGATTAATCTTGATGATGGATGCCTTCGCTATGAGATCAGCGATTTGTTCGACGGGGAGACAAAGCATCACCATCATCATCTGATATGTAAGACATGTGGAAAGGTGGTTCCGTTTGAGGAGGACCTCCTGGATGAACTGGAGCGTCTGGTTGAGCAGGAGACGGGATTTAAGGTGTCAGACCACGAATTAAAGTTCTACGGACAATGCGAAGAGTGCTTAATAAAGCAGGAGCAATAGTATATCATTTGTGTGATGATATACCAGGTACGGAGACGCACGTGGAGGTGTAGATTTGAAGAAAGAGAACAATGAGAAATTGCGTATCATTCCGCTGGGAGGACTGGAGAAGATCGGAATGAATATTACTGCCTTCGAGTACGAAGACAGTATAATTGTCGTGGATTGCGGACTGGCATTTCCGGAGGATGATATGCTGGGGATCGATCTTGTGATCCCGGATGTATCATACCTGAAGGAGAATATCCAGAAGGTAAAAGGATTTGTGATCACGCATGGTCACGAGGATCATATCGGAGCATTATGTTATGTATTGAGAGAGATGAACCTTCCCATCTATGCGACGAAGCTTACGATGGGAATCATAGAGAGAAAACTGACGGAGCATAATCTTCTGCGCACAACGAGAAGAAAGGTGGTAAAGCACGGACAGTCCATTAACCTGGGGCAGTTCCGTATAGAATTCATCAAGACGAACCACAGCATCCAGGATGCCGCGGCGCTGGCAATCTACTCGCCGGCGGGGATTGTCGTGCATACAGGAGATTTCAAGGTGGATTACACGCCGGTATTCGGAGATGCCATCGACTTGCAGCGCTTTGCGGAGATAGGCAAGAAGGGCGTGCTGGCCCTGATGTCAGACAGTACCAACGCAGAGAGGAAGGGGTTCACCCAGTCGGAACGGACGGTGGGGATCACCTTCGACCATATTTTTGCGGAGCATCAGAATACCAGGATCATCATTGCAACCTTTGCGTCTAATGTAGACCGGGTACAGCAGATCATCAATTCGGCGTGCAAATACGACCGGAAGGTGGTTGTGGAAGGACGGAGCATGGTGAACATCATCCAGGTTGCGCAGGAGCTTGGATATCTTCATGTACCGGATAAGACGCTGATCGAGATTGATAATCTCAAGAATTATCCGCCGGAGAAGACGGTGCTGATCACTACAGGAAGCCAGGGAGAGTCCATGGCGGCGCTGTCGCGTATGGCGGCGGACGTGCATAAGAAGGTGACGATCATGCCCGGCGATACGGTTATCTTCAGCTCGAATCCCATTCCGGGGAATGAGAAGTCCGTTTCACGTGTGATCAACGAGCTGTCTGCGAAGGGGGCAGATGTGATATTCTCGGATGCCCATGTATCCGGACATGCCTGTCAGGAGGAGCTTAAGCTGATCTATTCTCTGGTGAAGCCGAAGTATGCAGTTCCGGTGCACGGCGAGTACCGGCATCTGAAAGCGAATGCGGCTATCGCGGTAACACTTGGGATTCCCAAGGAGAATGTGTTCATATTGAAGTCCGGCGACGTACTGGAACTTAGTTCGAAGGAAGCAAAGGTTGTGGACAAGGTACACACCGGAGAGATTCTGGTGGACGGGCTTGGCGTCGGCGATGTAGGCAATATAGTGCTCCGCGACAGACAGCATCTGGCGGAGGACGGTATCCTGATCGTGGTGCTGACTCTTGAGAAGGGCAGCAATCAGCTGCTGGCAGGACCAGATATCGTATCCCGCGGGTTTGTCTATGTCAGGGAGTCTGAAGGCCTGATGGAAGAAGCGCGCTGCATAGTGACAGATGCGGTGGAGGACTGCCTTCTGCATCAGCGCAATGCTGACTGGAGCAAGATCAAGATGGTGATACGTGACACCATGAATGAGTTTATCTGGAAGAGGACGAAGAGAAAGCCGATGGTCCTCCCGATCATAATGGATGTGTAAGAGAGAGTTGAAGATGAGTCAGAAGTTCTAAAAGGGACGTTCTGGCTCTTTTTGGCAATCCATTTTTATCATTAATTAGATTGTTTCGTAAGCGTATAATTTTTGACTTTAGAGGGTAATAGTGGTATATTATTATTGAAGTATAAGGGTATAGGGCGTTGTCAGAAAAATCATTGCCGCAGTCAGGGTTTTTCCGGCATACTTAAGGTGACTGGTTATATGGAAAAGAGAGAAGGAAGAAGTGTAATACACAAGAAGATGGCCCTGATCATTCCGATCATACTGGTATTCGGCATCCTGGGCACGGTAGTTTTTTCTGTTTCGAGGAGGATATCCCTGGAGATGTCGGAATCAGCGATCGGTAATCTGCATGAGAGCCTGGATCTGATCGGGAATACGATGGAGACCATTTTGAAGAAAGAGGCGGAATTTCAGGAGCTGATCGCACAGGAGCTGGTGGACGCAGAGAATCCGGCCAGGTTTGTCCGTTCCTATAAGCGGAATGGGACGATGGTTAAGATATCATTGATCATGGCGGGAGAGAAAAGCGGGGTATCCAATACCGGGGAAGAGTTCTCTGAGGAAGAGCTGGATTTTTCCGGAGGAAAGACGGTGGGGGATCTGCCGGTCTCCAGTTCATATGTGAACGATATGGGAACCTGGGCATATACGATGAAGTGTCCGGTCATGAAGGACGGGACGCAGAGAGCGTGGCTTTATATAGAGTACGTCTATGATTCTTTCGACGATGCACTGCCAAGTGATTTCTACAACGGCAGAGCAACGCTTTACCTCATGGACTCGTACAGTAAGAAGTTTGTGATGAAGCCCAAAGGGATTGGGGAGAGAGATGCGGGACATATGAATCTTGAGGATTTCTACCGTGCGAACAAGATTCTCGAGGAGGATGTTAAGGCCAATGTGATCGAGAGCATTGATAAAGGGAACGACGTCATGTTCTACCATGATATCCAGAACAAAGAGTCTCTGATCTATATGTGGTCTGTGAATGAGGGCGCGGTCTATCTGATCGGATACGTGCCTGTCCAGGCGATACAGCGGGAAGGGGATGCGGTCAACCAGAATATTCTGATCGTTGTTGCGGTCATGCTGACGGCATTTTTCGGAAGCTGTGCGTTGTACCTGTTTTTTGATAAGCTGAAGGATAAGATCAGGCAGGATCAGGAGACAGAGAGAGAGCTGCACAATAAGCAGCTGACGGAAGCATTGCAGACGGCTCAGATCGCGAATAATTCTAAGACGACATTCCTCTCGAACATGTCCCATGATATCCGTACTCCGATGAATGCGATACTGGGATTTGCGACTTTACTTGCGAAGGATGTGGATAATCCGGATAAGGTCAGGGAATACACCAGGAAGATCACCTCTTCCGGCCAGCATCTGTTAAGCCTTATCAACGACGTGCTGGATATCTCTAAGATAGAGAGCGGAAAGGTGGTGCTGTCCCTTGGAGAGATTGCGATAAATGATATAATCTCGTCTATAGACGCCATCATCCGCCCGGCGGCCAATGCAAAGAATCAGAGCTTTGACATTGCCGTGACCGGACTTCGGCATGAGCGTCTGATCGGTGACGAGACGAGGATCAACCAGATACTGATCAATCTTCTGTCCAATGCAGTGAAGTACACACCGGAGGGAGGCAATATCTGGCTTCGTATCATCGGTCTTAATCAGTATTCCAGCCAGTATGAGCATGTCCGGATCGAGGTGGAGGATAACGGCTATGGAATGACGTCAGAGTATCTTGAGACTATTTTTGATGCGTTTACCAGAGCGGAAAACAGTACGACGAATAAGGTGCAGGGTACCGGTCTTGGCATGGCGATCACGAAGAATATCGTGGAATTGATGGGCGGGACCATAGAAGTTGCAAGTGAAGTAGGGCTTGGAAGTCTCTTTATTGTGGATCTGGAGCTTCGGATCCCGGAGATAGAGGTGGATGAGCAGTTCTGGAAAGACAGAGGCATATCACGGATCCTGGTGGTGGATGATGAAGCAGATATCTGTGAGAATGTGAAGATACTTATGGAGGGCGCCGGAATCCAGGTGGATACAGCCAATGAAGGCGAAGAGGCGCTGCATATGAGGCAGGAAGCCTGTGAGAACGGAAGCGATTATCAGGTGATTCTTCTTGACCTTAAGATGCCGGGAATGGACGGTCTTGAGACGGCAAGACAGATGAGGACCATGATATCCGGCCACGTGCCGATCCTTCTTCTGACTTCCTACGACTGGGAGGAGATACAGACAGAAGCCGTGCAGGCCGGGATTGACGGATTCCTTTCAAAGCCTTTCTTTGTTTCAGCTTTGAAGGAGAAGGTCATTGAACTTCTGGCGGATCAGACCATGGAGGAAGAGGCCTCGGCCGGGCAGGAGGAAAGCAGTCTGGCAGGCCGGCATTTCCTCGTGGCAGAGGACAATGAGATCAACGCAGAGATATTGACGGAGCTTCTGGATATTGAAGAGGCGACGTGTGAGATCGTAGAGAACGGCCGGCTGGCGGTGGAGCGTTTTGCACAGACGGAACCGGGAAGCTATGACGCGATTCTGATGGATGTACAGATGCCGGTGATGAACGGTTATGAAGCCGCAAGGACGATCCGGCAGATGGATCGTGCGGATGCGAAGATGATCCTGATCATTGCGATGACTGCGAATGCATTTGCAGAGGATGTGAAGGATGCGATTGATGCAGGCATGGATGCGCATATAGCGAAGCCTGTCGATATGGAGCTTTTGAGAAGGACGCTGGGGCTTTATTTTCGGTAGGAGCAGTCCTGCCTGGCTGCCGTATAAGGTTATAGAGCAAGTAAAAGGAGTTAGGTATGAGCAGCAGTATTAAAAGATTCACAGCAATTCTGATGACTGTAATGATGGCTTTGGCGGCGGTTTCCTGTGGAAAGGGAAACGTGCCTGAATTAAATCTGGTGGATAATGACAAAGAGACACAGAAGATTGTTGAATTATTCGCGCCGATGGAGCGTTCCAATCCGGATGCCAAGAACGTTGCAAGAACGGCATTTGATAAGACGGTTATTATGGCTGAGGAGAAGCTTAAGCTCAGGGTGGAATACAATACCTATACATCTGAAAATTATCAGGAGAAGTCTTACGATGATGTTTCACTTGACCGGATACGGAATAATATGGATGATTTCTACCTGCTGAATCCGGACGTCATGAAGAAGACCGGAGAAGAAGGAAGACTGGTGGATCTGTCAGGACTTGACTGCGCAAAGAATCTGAGGGACGTGGTGAAGACGGCGAATACGGTGGACGGAAAGCTGGTGGGGATCCCTCAGGAGGTAGTCGTATACGGACTGTTTGTGAATAAGGATATGTTTGACAGATATGATCTTAAACTGCCGGAAACCCCGGAAGAATTTCTGGAATGCTGCCGGGTGTTTAAGGAGAATGGGATCGAGACGCCGGTGGGGGCGAACCGCTGGTGGCTTGAGACCTTTGTATTTGCACAGGCTTACGCGCAGCTGTATAACGGAGATGATACTGAGGAAGCGATTGAAGCGCTGAACAGCGGAGAGCGTAAGTACAGTGATTATATGCGACAGGGCTTTGAGTATGTGAAGGAGATGATCGACCGGGGATATATTGACGCTAAGACGGCGCTGACATATGAGGCGATCGAAGGAGAAGGGGCTGATTTTCTGGCGCAGAAGACGCCGATCGTTATGGCGTACTGGGGTGCGGCCAATACCGATACAGCCTACGGGAAGACAGATTTTAACTTGCAGGTGATCGGATTTCCCAGTGAACTCGGTCAGATGCCGGTTGTGTCAATGACCGGAATTGCGGTTCCCAAGAATGCAGAGCATCTTAAGGATACTCTGAATGTTCTTGAAGTGATCCTGTCGGACGAGGCGCTTCAGGTTTATGCCGAGACGAACAAGGTGATCTCGCCGTCCAAGAATGTGGAGGTGGAGTGCATCGATGCGTTAAAGCCGCTGAATGATCTGGTGAATGAAGGGACTTATGTCCTTGCCAGCAATGCGGGCATGAAGGTGGAACAGTGGGGCAATACATGCCTGATCGTGCGCAAGCTGATGGAAGGGGCTTCTGTGGATGAATGTATGGAGGAGTTTGACAGGTTACAGGAGGAATCCCTGAAATAAAAATATATGGAGATAAACAGTGATGGAGGAGAGACTGACCACATATATCCGGTCCTTAGAAAGACCGGAGAAACCTGTGATCGAACAGATTGAACAAGAGGCTGTGGATACTTTTGTGCCGATCATCCGTAAGGAGACGCAGAGCTTCCTGAAAGTACTGCTGATGATAAAACAGCCGTCCCGGATTTTGGAGATCGGGACGGCTATTGGTTTTTCTGCGATCCTGATGAGCGAGTACATGCCCAAGGACGGGCGGATCACGACGATAGAAAAGTATGAGAAGCGGATTCCTGTTGCGCGTGAGAATTTCAGGAGGGCGGGAAAGGAAGAGCAGATCACCCTGATAGAAGGAGACGCCCTGGAGGTGATGCAGTCTCTTGAGGATTCGTATGATCTCATCTTTATGGACGCCGCAAAGGGGCAGTATATCCATTATCTGCCGGAGGCAGTGAGGCTGCTCTCTGCCGGAGGGGTATTGGTGTCGGATAATGTACTACAGGACGGGGATGTGATAGAGTCCCGGTTTGCTGTGGAGAGGCGGAACCGTACCATCCATAGCAGGATGCGGGAGTATCTTTATGAACTAAAGCATCATGAACAGCTTGAGACGTCTATCCTGCCGCTTGGGGACGGGATAGCGCTGAGTGTAAAGAGAGCGGCAGAAGATAACGGAGAGGATGATTTGTAAATGGATTCTGTAGATAAGAGAAGACCGGAATTACTGATCCCGGCAAGCAGTCTGGAGGTATTGAAGATTGCTGTTATATTCGGAGCGGATGCGGTATATATCGGCGGAGAGGCGTTCGGCCTGCGGGCGAAGGCGAAGAATTTTTCCAAAGAGGATATGAAAGAGGGGATTTGGTTTGCCCATGAGCATGGCGCAAGGGTTCATGTGACGGTGAATATACTTGCGCACAACGACGATCTTGAGGGGGTAAGGCAGTATCTTTATGAACTTAGAAAGATGAGGCCGGATGCGCTGATCATTGCCGATCCGGCAGTCTTCGATCTGGCGAAGGAGATCTGCCCTGAGATTGACCGGCACATCAGTACACAGGCGAATAATACGAACTACGGCACCTATCAGTTCTGGCATCGGCTGGGGGCGAAGAGAGTGGTGTCGGCCAGGGAGCTGTCCTTAAAGGAGATCAGAGAGATCAGGGAGCGGATCCCGAAGGAGATGGAGATTGAGAGCTTCATCCACGGGGCGATGTGCATCTCTTATTCGGGAAGATGTCTGTTGAGTAATTATTTTACCGGAAGGGATGCCAACCAGGGAGCGTGCACCCACCCCTGCCGGTGGAAGTATTCTATCGTGGAAGAGACCAGGCCGGGAGAATATATGCCGGTATTTGAGAACGACCGGGGGACATTTATCTTCAACTCCAAGGATCTGTGCATGATCGAACATATCCCGGAGATGATCGACGCCGGGATCGACAGCTTCAAGATCGAGGGACGTATGAAGACGGCGCTCTACGTTGCGACGGTGGCGAGGACTTATCGGAAGGCGATAGACGATTACCTGGAGGATCCAGAGAAGTATCGGGAGAATATGCCATGGTATCTGGACCAGATCGTGAACTGTACCTACCGGCAGTTTACGACGGGCTTCTATTTCGGTAAGCCGGACGAGACCAGCCAGATCTATGACAATAATACCTATGTGAAGGAATATACCTATCTTGGGATCATAGGAGACGAGAGGGACGGGATGTATAGGATCGAGCAGAGGAATAAGTTCTCTGTGGGCGATAGGATCGAGATCATGAAGCCGGACGGGCAGAATGTGGAAGTGACCGTGCGAAGGATCGTGGATGAGGAAGGAAAGGAGCAGGAGAGCGCGCCGCATCCGAAGCAGGCGCTGTATGTAGATCTGGGATGTGAAGCCTGCCGGTATGATATTCTGAGACGGGCAGAAGAGCGTATGTAAAAGAGAAGATCATATTGACAGGAAATAGAATTTTCAGGTGGAAAAGCACAAAAAGAGGAGAACGCACATAGACTATATCAAATACGCTTAGAGGTGCTTCTCTTGAAATCATTTCCCCAACCCCTCACAGCCGCGGAAGAAAGACATTATATGCAAAAATATACGGAGGGAGATCTTGAAGCGAAACATATCCTGATAGAGCGGAATCTGCGCCTCGTTGCACATATCGTAAAGAAGTATCAGTCTTCCCCGGAAGATACGGAGGATCTGCTGTCTATCGGTACGATCGGGCTTATCAAGGCGGTTGTGACATTTAATCCGGATAAGTGTGTCAGGCTCGGCACCTACGCCGCACGCTGTATTGAGAATGAGATCCTGATGTATATGCGGGCGAAGAAGAAGTCATCGAAAGAGATATCGCTGTATGAGCCTATCGGTACGGACCGGGAGGGCAACGAGATCCAGCTTTTTGATATTATTGAGACGGAAGAGGATGATGCGCACAGAAAGGTGGAATTAAGCGACGACATCCGGATGTTGTACCGCAGAGTGGAATCCGAACTGTCACCGCGGGAACGGATGGTGCTTAAGATGCGGTACGGCCTTTATAATGAAGAGGAATATACCCAGCGGGAGATTGCGAAGCAATTGGGCATCTCCCGATCTTACGTATATAAAATTGCTTATTATAAATGGAAGAAACAGCGACTATTCACTTTTTAGTTAACCAAGAATAGGACAAGCATTTGTTCTGATTTATAATAGGAGAAGAAACTATGACTTTATATTACAATACTGTCCGCGAAAAAGCAAACAACACATTATATCCTCGTTGTAAAACAATATCTTCTGTTGATGATTTGAAGGAAGTCGTATCACATGACCATGTGTGTGCCCAGTATAAGGATAACCGGCGTAAAAAAGATAATTTTATTCAGACTGACTGCACAATGTTAGATATTGATAACACGGATTCTGACGACGAAAGTAAATGGATAACTCCGGCTGATATAAAAAAGGCTTTCAAAAATGTGCGTTTTTTCATTGTATATTCAAGAAATCATATGAAATCCAAAGGCGGAAAGAAACCACGTCCGAAATTTCATGTTTATTTTCCGCATAAAATTATCAGTGACATTAAGGAATATGAAACCCTTAAAAATGATGTATGCAACTATTTTCCGGCATTTGATTCAAATGCAAAGGATATTGCCCGTTTTTTCTACGGGGTAGAAAATCCGCAGATTGAGCCTGTTGACGGTAACATCACATTGACTGAGTTTATGGATAAACGGTCAATTTGCAGTGCAGAAGAAAAATTAACGGTTACTTTGCCAACAAAGAGCACTGGCTTTATTCCACAGGGGCAAAGAAATACCTCGTTACATAGATTTGCCCGCAATATTCTGAACTGCCAAGGTGATAGTGATATTGCTTATCAATCTTTTATAGAGGAATCAAAGAAATGTAAACCTCCGTTAGAACAGAAGGAACTTAATAGCATATGGAAAAGTGCATATAAATACTACATGGAGCGTAGCCGAAACAGTCCCGATTATATTAAACAATATTCAAGGACAGCGGTTGCGCCTAACCTTAAACCTGATGATTTTACAGATCTTGGACAAGCTAAAGTATTTTTTAAGGAATATGGGGAAAGACTTCGTTATTCTCTTGCAACAGGATTCTTATTTTATACAGGAAAGGTATGGAAAGAAGGGACATTAAAAGCCCAAGGATTAGCACAGGAATTAACAGAACGACAGTTAAAGGAAGTAACATTACTGTTAAGAAAGATACAGAATGATGAAAATAATGCCGCTTTGAATAACGATTCATCTGCAAGAAAAGAGGCAGACAACGCAGAAAAAAATATCAAACAATACCGTAAATTTATATTGAAAAATAGAGATTCACAGAGAATATCTGCTGTCCTTAAAGAAATACAACCCTCAATAGAGATTTCTACAGACGAACTTGACACAGATGGATTTCTATTAAATACACCAGTGGGTACTATAGATTTGAAAAATCATGAAATACGTCCACATAATCCAAGTGATTATTGTACAAAGATTACTGCCGTTAGTCCGTCAGATAAAGGAAAAGAACTATTCATGAAATTTTTAAAAAGTATAACCTGCGAAGACAACGAACTACAGGAATATTTACAGTTGGTTGTAGGCATGTGTGCGATTGGGAAAGTGTTCTGTGAAAATATTATCATTGCTTATGGCACTGGTAAGAATGGAAAAAGTACATTCTTCAACTTATTATCACAGGTATTAGGTGATTATTCCGGCAGTCTTTCGGCTGAAACATTGACGTCAGAGTGCCGTAAAAATAAAAGTCCCGAATACGCGGAGTTGTGTGGGAAAAGATTAGTTATATCATCTGAATTGGAAGATGATACGAGTTTAAATACATCTATTATGAAAAAATTATGTTCAACTGACCGAATCTATGCCGAGAAAAAATATAAAGCTCCGTTTGATTTTAAGCCGACGCACACACTCATTCTCTGTACGAACCATCTTCCGCGCGTTTATACGTCAGATAACGGTACTTGGCGCAGATTAATCATTATTCCTTTTCAGGCAGTGATTGAAAACAGTACAGAAATTAAAAACTATGCAGATTATTTATTTAAAAATGCAGGTGAAGCAGTTTTATCCTGGGTTATTGAAGGTGCTGAAAAGTTCATAAACGCAAATTATAATCTAATTCTGCCAAAGTGCGTGCAACAAGCTGTTGAGAATTACCGAAATGAAAATGACTGGCTTCATAACTATCTTTCCGAGCGTTGTGAGACAGGTAAGGAGTTTATCCAACAATCAGGGGAACTATATAGTGATTATCGTAGTTACTGTAGAGAGACAGGTCAACCGGTAAAAAGCAACGCAATATTTAACAGAGCGATACAAAATGCCGGATTCAAGGCAAAAAAAACGAACAAAGGCAAGTTTATTTATGGGCTTAAGTTGTTACCGTTTGACTATTTTCAGTTGCCAGTGACGGCGAGTGACAAGGAATTTAAAACTTTTGCAGAAGAAGATGTTGTGTTCTAACTATATAATTTTATAAAATCTCTGTCACTGACTGTCACTTTCAGTATCATATGCTTTTTGTGAAGAGAAATCGTTGATATATTGAACGGTTTCTTTTTCACTCTATATGTTGTTTTATCCCTTGGTTGCATTTTCTATAAGGTGTATTCGCCTTTTTAAGCAGTTTTTTCTTTGTTATGGTATCTTATACCACACAGCCATAATATTAACCATCTCGGTTAGATGTACATTGTTTGCAAGGTGGTTTAACAGTTTTAAACAGACCTTGCGTTAATTTTATGGATATGGGTAAAGCTATATATAAATTCCAATCCTATGTTTCTGGAAATACTCATAGTAATGGTCGGCAAGTTTTGATTGTTCTTTCCTTTTACATACCGACCACCCTCTTTCTTTCAAAGATATAAAAGGTATTCTCAGGAGTATTTCCCAAAATCTACTATGATGATTTTCTCAGATTTTCTTTTTCCTTATGATTCATCCGAACAAAGACCTTACATTGTTCAATGCAAATATATTGCTGTTCTTCGGTTAATGAGCGAAAGATACGCAACATCTCATTTTCCTGATTTGTAGCTTTTTTATCTAAAGAGTAATTTAACAGATAGTCGATAGATACGTCAAAATATTTAGCCAGTGATTTTAAAGTAGCAAAATCTGGTTCACGGGTGTTTTGAACGTAACTGCCTAATGTGGATGGTGCTATGTTCAGATGTAAGGCTAACTCTTTCTGTGTCATGTTCCGTTCTTCTATCAAAGTGCGTAAATTGTCACCAAAACTCATACTATGTTACCTCCTGTCCAACTCAATACTAAGTGAAAATAGACATGATTTCCTGATGATATGCGATAAGAGTTGACGAACTACAATATGAGTTGTATAATAAATATCACATTTTCACGGAAAATACAGAAGAAAAGGAGATGTTGCAAGTGAAGCATAATTCAGAGGATATTTATAGAATGATTGAACAGATGGACAATCATTTGCGGACAGAATTACTAAAAAAGGACGATAAGGTTCAGGAAGAAAAATTATGGGAAAATACATATATCAAACGACAGATTGATAAACGTAAGGATGGCGGTGTGTTTACTGTAAGCGACCACATTCGTGCTGTGGTATACTCCTTGTTAAGCGGAGGTCAGGGGTGGGCTAAGTATGCAAAAGAAATGGATATCCAAACAGGATGTATTCCATGTGTTGATTCGATTTTTCATGATTATAGTCCGATAGAACTTTTGAAGTGTTCACCGTTTCAGTTATATGAGGAACTACAGAAAATCCATTTGGCGCCTCGGTTCGGAACTGCTCCGATAGAGAAATTGATTACTGTTAATATCCCAAAGTTATTGAAACTGGAAGAAGAATATGGAACGGTTGATAATTATTATCAGAAATATATTCAAGAAGGCATTAACAGACATCTTCCTGCACCAGTTAAACCGCTAATAGAGGCTCTTTCGAACGCCGAAAGTAATGATAAACTGGAACAGATGGGAATTCCTTTAGTATGTGAATATTTGCGGAATGTGGGATACGACCTCCCCAAGCCGGATACACATATTTGCAGAATCTTAGGAAGCGAAATTCTGGGATTTTCGACCAGTAAAGAAGTTTCTGAATACAAGTCGATTGAGATTATATTTGAAATTGCCAAAGCGGCAAAGAAATCCGTAGCAGAAACAGATTATATTTTGTGGTCATATTGTTCTAATGGATACGGGGAAATCTGTACATCGAAATATCCTAAATGTGACATATGTGTTGCAATCGGAGAATGTAGAAAGCACAAAGAAGATATTTTAACTGTAATAAAAAATAAGATGATACTAAATTCATATTTTAAAATAAAGGAGTATGATGATGTTTCCAGAATGATCTGCAAGGCGGCAAATAGTGTATATTCTTCCTTATACAGACGTATTCTTCATGACTATGCAATCTCGGCAGAAGATGGGGGTAGCTTAAATCGTGAGATAAGTTCGTTGTTTGCAGAAAGAATTCCCCAATTACTGGAATCAACAGACCAGAGAATGTTTGATGAAAGTCATCATGCAATCTGTAAAGAAATCATCCATATGTTCAGCCCCAAATGCCAACTAAAGTATGGAATTGCACAACTTTGGCTGAATGAAACATTGATTAATTTGATTATTATTGAATCTTCATTGCCAGTCAGTATATTGCCTGTTGCAAAAGCAAGAAGATATTTTCATGTTGCAGTCGATAGGGATATATTGCAGGTGGCTACTGTACAGAGAAAAGAAGTGTATCACCATGGTTTAGGGTTAAAGTGTGCTCCGTTAAGACATGAGGATTCTGCTGTCTACGGAATGGATTGGTTTCATCAGAAAGAAACACAGCCTTATATGTGTTGGGAATATGAAGAATATATAGAGTTTCAAAATGCAGTACGGGATGCACTGAAAAAGCCCATCAAAGATGGAATTTATAAAGATGTTTTAGACTGGAGTTTTCAGGCTCTTGTAGAAAAGTAGAAATGTTGAAAACTTTTTATGATGGGAGGAATCACTGTAATGGGAAATGAACAATTGGGAGTAGCGATTAATTCAGAGAATTTTCCTGATGAAGTATTTCGAGAATATATCAAAACAAATTTTGATAAAGATAATGATGGATTCTTATCCGAAAAAGAGATTTGTAGTATTGAGAAAATTGATGTAGGCAAAAAAGAAATTTATAGTTTAAAAGGGGTTGAATATTTTATCCATTTAGTATATTTGGACTGTTGTGAGACAAAAATCCGGAAACTGAATGTTAGCAAAAATACTGCTTTGAAAAAATTGTATTGTGCCTTTACAAACATTCAAGAACTGGATATCCGTAAAAATATTACTTTGGAATCGTTGGATTGTAAATTTACAAAAGTCCGAAAACTGGATGTTTCAAAAAATATCGCTTTAAGTACTTTATGTTGTAAACATACAAACATCCAAGAACTGGACATTAGTAATAATACTGCTTTGAAAATGTTGGTTTGTGGATATACGCAAATTCAAGAGTTGGATATCAGCAAGAATATTAATTTATGGAGAGTGGGGTGTTGTAACACAAAAATCAAAGAACTGGATGTCAGCAAAAATACACTATTAACTATGCTGTGTTGTGGATATACACGAATTCAAGAGTTAGATGTTAGTAAGAATACCTCTTTAAAAGTATTGGACTGTAGCGGTACAAAAATCCAAGAATTGGATGTCAGCAAGAATTCTTTATTAATCTTGAAATGCCATGATACAAAAATCAAACCGGATATCAGTAAGGAGACTGATTTAAAACAATTGGGTTGGAATGATAGATCAATCGATGCACTGCGCACACTTTGTTATTTCCTTGTTATGTAAATATACATTTTGTGTTTTGTCAGGTTTAAAATTCAATATGATTGTAATAAAATGATATAAAATTAAATTGATAATGTTTTGATTATACCCATAAAAACAAACATCTCTTTTCGTTTATATTTTTACACCCAAGAAAAATAGCCGTAGTCCGCATGGATTATGGCTGTTTCTATAAATGATATGTATTTTCCCTTTTCGTTTATAGTATCTGCGCTAAATATTACGAAACTATTAACTGATTTGATTATGCTTTGAGAATATCATATAATATGTATATCAGGACATAATTTGTTTACGACAAATAATGAGGGAGGGCTTTTCATGGTCTACGGATATGCAAGATGTTCCACGAATGAGCAATTACAGGACATCAATAGACAGGTACGGGAACTGAAACAACAAGGCGCAACAGAAACAACAATCTATTTGGAATACGAAAGCGGTACGAAAATCAATAGGACAGAATTGCAGAAATTATTGTCTGTTGTTCAGGCAGGAGATATAATTCTTGCTACCGAAGTCAGCAGAATCACAAGAAGTACAAAACAGCTCTGTGATATTATCGAATTTGCAAAGGAAAGAAAAATCAAATTAGTGCTTGGAAATTTTGTTGTTGACTGTACAAAGGAACTAGACCCCATGACGGAGGGTATGCTGAAAATGATGGGGGTGTTCGCGGAACTGGAACGAAATATGATAAGCCAAAGAGTTAGAAGCGGGATGGATAATGCAAAATCAAAAGGAAAGAGAATTGGCAGACCGACTACTACCGCTGATGATATCCCAAACATTTTTTATAAACATTATCCCAAATACAAAAAGGGAGAGTTAAATAAAAAAGAGTTATCAAGGCTTTGTTCTCTTTCTTATCCTACTGTTTATAAATATTTACAAATTGTGGAGGGTTAAATGAAAGTTGATATTTATTCAAGAAAAGCTATTGAAAAATTATTACAAAATGATTTTCCTCGGAATGTTGCAGTAATCAGTTTTTATGACCCTGTGAATCGAAGAACGGGGGAAAGAGATAAACCAGTTGATTATTCACTCAAAACCAGTCGTGTTTTTCCGATTGCGATACATGATATTGACTTAGAGGTACTTCCTAAATATGGGCTTACATATAACACTTATTTCCCTGAAGCTGATAATTTGGCAGAATTTATTTACAGTGCCTACAATGAGGGAGTAGACATCATTTGCCAGTGTGAATATGGGCAGAGTCGAAGCGCCGCCTGTGCTTCGGCGATATTAGAGCATTTTTATCATAATGGCATTTCTGTATTTGCAGATTACCGTTATTATCCGAATCAGTTAGTATTTCATAAGGTATTTGACGCATTAAATAGTCTACAAAATGCAAAACAGAAAGAAAGCAGTGAAGCTGGCAAGAATCGGGTTGGAATCTGGTGGTACACTGATAATGAAGAAATTTGGGAAGAATCCGTTCAAAAAGATAACGGAGTTCTTAGCGGTATATATATCCAATACAGCGACACAGAAAGTCATTTGTCTCTATGGTCTTCCATAGTAAAAAAGTACATAAAAGATAAATATTTGCAACAGGATATATTGGAAAAAGGCTATAAATCATTAGAAAGAGGCAGAGTTATATATAATACGGCAACCATGATGTATGAAATTACCTGTAGTGCAAGAATGATTCATAATACGAATTTTAGGAAGAATATCGTTGATTATTATCTGCTTTCAGACAATAGATTTGAATTTGTACAGCTTAATCATTATTACAAGGTAGAATTAACAGGAAATCCGATATTAGATGAATTTATTGAAAACTGTCAAGTATAACTTAAAAGGGAGTTGATATTATGATACTTAATTTGCATGGACTAAATGGCAGTGCCTATAACACGAATTATAAATTGCTTTTGGAAATGTATTCCAAAGATATGATTGTTTCACCACAGATTGATTATGTCATAACCTCACCGATAGAAATATTAGAAAGATTGAGAGGATATAAAAATGTCAACTATATTGTGGGAAATTCGTTCGGAGGATTTTTTGCATATGTTTTAAGTAATATATACAATATTCCATGTTTGCTTGTAAATCCATGTATTCCGCCTAACAGATATATCCCCTCTCTTGTGGAGGGGTATGCGTATACAGATGAACTTATAAATCTGATGGAAGATTATACTTTTCATCCGCAACCTATTTATATGATTCTTGGTATGGATGATACAGTGCTGTCTCCTGTTTATACAGAACAACTATTGAAAGTAACAGAAATATGGAAAATCAATGGAGGACATAGTTTATCAGGAAATCAGCAGTTTTATTCAGTATTTAGTAAAGCTGTGGAAAAGGTGAAACTATATGAAAATATTTGCAAATAACATTATAGACATAACACAGTTTCAATCAGACCACATCATAACAATTGATGTAAATTATGAAAGGATAAATGATGAGGTAGAAATTCCGATAGCTGCTGCTTGCGGAATGTATTATGATACTATTAAAGAAGATTTTGAGTCATTTGTTGAGCATGTAATGGGATTCATTTTCCAGCGAGATTTCATAATAGAAAATGAACATGAGAGCAACAGGAGCGGTTCTGTTTCATACTATGCTACATTTTATCCAACAGATGAAGCAGGAAATATAAGAGATAAATATCTTGTCTTCTTCATATCATCAGATCATAAAAGTAAATCTGACTTTGATAGTAAGATGAAACGAAGAAATTATCATAAATCTATCGCTAAGAAGTATAAGCGTTCTGACGATAAGAATCAGCAATGGAGATTTCGTGATATTGTGATTGGAACTGAAGCATATCCATCTTATAATAAAGCATTAGATGCTATAGCAGATATGCTCAATGCTATGCAAGATGGCACTTACTTTGAACAGTAATCGTCATATATTGCAGGAGGAAATAATAGGAAGGTTGATAATATGAAGTTATTAGTTAATAGTGTTGTAGATTTAGATGATGAAAATGCATTGATGTGTATGGCGAACATAAGAGGTAATACAGTTAATGTACCTCATTCATTATCGTTTTCATTCTATTTTTCTGTCAGAAACAGCTCTCATGGAATTAGAGTTAAACCATTGTTTAATCCGAACAGAATGTCAATAACACGTGCAGGAAATTTAGAATTGCATGGTAATTGGAAATTTACACCTGGACAGGATGACTCTAATGTAAAACGAAAAGATATAGAAGAGATGAAAAATTTCTTTAGAACTTATAAAGTGCTATTTGCAGGTGTTTGGGAAGATGAAATACAGGAGACAGAAGTTCAGGATTATTTCCGTGGAATGATAAGTTGGCATGAATTAGTTCAGTCATTCGACTTCTACGAAGAATATAGAGATATCTTAGATAAGATAGATGATATAGCTTCGTTAGAGAAATTTGTGAGGAAATATGATATTTTCAATATGAATGATTGATAGTTTTTGTGTAAGGAGGAAGGTTGGTAGTATGAAGTTATCAATACAAAGCGAAGTTGATATCTTCGGTATGGCGAATTTGTATCCGAAACATACAGGTTTGCCTGTAATAATATGGGTAGATAATGTAGGTTGCGGACGAAATGTTCAACATGATTTACCCAGAGTGAAAGTCCAGAATGTGAAAGGTAATAGAGCAGTTGATGATACGTTTTCGTTATCTATTAGTGACTCTCCTGAAATACTTGCAGGGCAATGTAAATTATCTAATAGAGACTTGAAATGTGTCAAAAATTTCATTATAGAGCATGAAGCAGAATTCATGCAACATTGGAATCAAGAGATTGATGAATATGAATTAAAAGATTTACTTGCTGTATCTAAATGATTTGGAGGTACAATTATGAAAGTATTTGTAAAAGAAAGCAAGAACATACTCGGTATGGCGAAAATAGCGTCAAGAGGTGTTTTCTGGATAGTTGATGATGAACTTCTAGCTTTTCCATTTTCAGACGACATAACAGATGGAGTTGCAAAATCAGGAAAAACATATAACCATAAAAGGCTGTGGCAGTATGTAAAACCGAAAGGATGTAACAAACCTTACAACTATTATCCTAGAGGTAGGGTAGAAATTACAAATAAAGGCAAACCAATCATCTATATGAATCCCAATGTAGATGATTCCTATTTATCTGAAATCCGCACGGAATTTGGTCTGCGAGAGGCACCAAAAGTTCAGTATGATAATAGCAATCACTATAAGTGTCATTTAGATGATGGATGGAAAGCTGATAGATAACTATTGAACAGTAATCGTTATATGTTGTAGAAGACATATGGCTTAAATAGTGATAAATACGTGGTTATGCTACAAATAGAAAGAAATTTTCGACGGCGAATCGACAACAAGAGTTGACAATAAATTTTTACATATCTAATTCTTATACTTGGGTCAATACCCCGTAGCAAGCTACGGGGTATTTCTTTTTTTAGAAAAATGACCATCAAGCCATTTTACATATTCATCTTCTGTCTTATTACCCATTTTTATATCATCTCTCCATTCTTGACAATCACTCAAAAATTTTCGATGTTCATCACTTTTGGCTTCATATTTATTGGCAGACATTGTTCTCAGAATTTTCTCTTTTTTTGCACTTCCAGATTTTTCACGTTCTAATTGTCTTTCCAATCGTGATGTGTCAAAACAACTTTTAGCTCCATCATTCAAATTAGGGCAGTATTTTTTCCTTTTGTCACGTATTACAAATAAGCTTTTACAATAAGGACATTCTTTGAGAAAATATCTTTGCTGAAAAATGCAGTAAACGGAGGCCAGTATAAGGTCAATAATATCCGTAATATCAAATACCTCTAATGGTATTTTTAACTCTCCCCATTTTGTTTTTATAATGTTATGTAGAGGTGAAGATGGACGTGGAAAAAGTGTGTTTCTCTCTTTAAGCGGTGGCGCGAAAGAGGAATCTTTAAAATTAACCTTCGACAAAGTATTCTCTATTTCACTCTCTGTCACAATACTTTGTTTACTCAACATATTAGTAACATATGTGGAGTGTTCTGGAAATACATCTTGAGCTTGATTTATAAGGAAACGTAACTCTTTGGTAGAAGAAAATTTTTCACCATCTTTACCTTGACATAATCTGATATAGCTCCAATAACGTTGAAGTATCTTAGCAAGCTCTTTTTCATTTCTTCTAGAATGTACATACTCTTCTCTCTCTAAAAGCAATAAATCAAACACTTGGTATGCGGCAGCATCATCTTTATATATTAGATTAGAGAAAGAGGAATCCTCTTTTGAACAACTTTCCATTCCCTTTGATAAAACAATATCCCAAAGTAAACAAAAGTTCCTCTTTGCTAATGGATCTAATATTTTGATTGCTTTAGATAAAAATGTTCCCATTGGATAGACACCTGTTTGCATAGTAGCACTTTCGATAGATTCTCCGTCATCACATACATAAATAGCTTCAACAAAATTATTTTTTGAAATTTCAGAGAATAGATAATACATCTTTACTTCTTTTTTCATCATAATCACTCCTTTTGTATTGCTTACAGTAAATATATCATATTGCACGCAACATTGCAACTAGTATTTTCTAAAAATGTAAATTATAATGAAATCATGCTAGCGAATACAAACGTTGACGTTTGAAATCAGGAACTTTGCTATCTTTCATCCTTGCTCATTTGCAAAACATAAAGAAGCCAATGTTTTATACGGACAGGCAAGCAAACAGCTCTTTCCGCATAAGAATTAACAATATTATTAAGGAGGCTTGTAATTATGGAAGCAAACCGTTCTTCAGAAATAACGGTAAAATGCTATTTTGCAGAAGAAAGCATGGATATTAGCAAGATCCTGAAAGAATCTCTTTTAGATTTCATTAAAAAACAAATAGAAAAAATCATATGACCCAACACTTGATTTTTCACCCGGATTTGTCTTATAATAACGAACATTCCGGACAGGAAAACTAAAAAGTGAATGGTCGCTGATGATATTAGGAGGCTTTTATTATGAATAAAATCAGTAATCCAGAAAACTATTCAGCGGCATTGTATTTACGTCTTTCAAAAGAAGACGATAAGAAAGGAGGGATGAGAATCGAAGATGATTCAGAAAGTATTAAGAATCAGAAAGCCTTGCTTGAGAATTTTGCTAAAGAACAAAACATAAATATATATGATATCTATATTGATGACGGATACAGTGGAACTTCATTTCAAAGACCAGATTTTGAACGTATGCTTTCGGATATAGGAGCTAAGAAAATAAATATGGTTCTGACAAAGGATATGTCTAGGTTGGGGAGAGATTACATTGACACCGGATTTTATATGGAGCGTTATTTTCCCGAACATAATGTACGATACATTTCTTTGCTGGATGGTATTGACACTGGAGCAGACAACTATACCGATGATATTGCACCCTTTAAAGCCATTTTCAATGACTATTATGCGAAGGACATTTCTAAAAAAATAACCAGTGTAAAAAGGGATAAACAGAAGAAAGGGTTATTTATCGGAGGTAAAGCGCCTTTTGGTTATAAGAAATCGTCTACAGAAAAGAATGTGATTGTAATTGATGAACCGGCGGCAGAAATCGTCAGAGAAATGTTTCAGCTTGCGTTGGAAGGGAATAGTTGCAGAGAGATCGCAGTAATTCTGAATAACAGGAATGTTCCGACACCTGCCGCTTATGCCAATATTAACTTATCTGTAAAAGGTCCTTATTCAGGGAAATGGAGTTCAGAACGAGTTACCTTTATGTTGAAGAATGAGGTATATATTGGTTCTATGGTTCAGGGAAGGGTGCAAAAGGTAAGTTATAAGTCAAAAAAGTTCAGAAAACTTCCGAAAGAACAATGGACAGTAGTGGAGAATACCCACGAACCGCTGATTGACAAGGAAACCTTTCAAAAGGTAAATGCCCTCATTCAAAGCCGTAACCGCACACGTTCTTGCACCTATGACTTCTTATTAAAAGGAATAATTTTCTGCCATGAGTGCGGTCACCCTTTGGGGGTTATGAACAGACCTTTAGCAAACGGACAGGAAGTACTTTACTTTGCCTGTCGTACTTATCAGCGTTTTACCAAGAACAGCGCATGTACTTGTCACTGTGTCAAGGTTGAAGCGGTTACGAAGGCAGTTCTGGAACAAGTGAAGAAAATATGCCAATATTATGCGAATCAATTAGATTTAGACGAGATCACAAAGGAAGCAAGGCGAAGGCTGAAAGACGAGAAGCGCAAGCAAGGAAAGGACATTGACAGCTCTAAGAAGCAGTTGGAAAACATTCAGTTGAAGATTGACAAGATTTATGAAGATAAGCTCAACGGTGAGATTGATGAGGAACTGTTTCAGCGTATGTACAAGAAATTTAAAGAAGAACAGTCAATGTTGAGAGATAAAATCAGTTCCCTGGAATCGTCGGCTGACAATATATCCTTTGACAAACAGAGGGTTAAGGAGCTTGTCACTGAATTCCTGAACAGGAAAGAATATGACAGAGCGTTACTTGTCAGCCTGATTCATAAGATTGAATTAACAGAGAATAAGGAAGTGCTTATTCATTTCAAGTACAAGGAACTCGATGTGATCAATCATTTATAATAAGCGATATTTTATGTTTCGAGGATAGAAAAAAGCGCGATCGAGAAGCTGCGGGGGTATTTTTAAAATTAAAGAAATAAAAGAAAACAGAGATTAGTCAGATTCGTCTGCCTGATCTCTGTTTTTCTTTAGAGAATCTTTAGAAATGAAAGAATAGGGCAGGTTTATCTTCAGAATATGTTTAGAAATGCTTATCGCGGTTCTTAAGATTTCTGGAATAGAATGTTACTCATAGGAAATGACTATACAGAGGATATGAGAGAGTGAAGGGAGAATCTATATGAAGGTAATGATATTAAGCGGAAGATTTGGGTTTGGACATGAGATGGCGGCAAATGCGATCCGTGAGGAATTTGAAAGACAGGACAGCAGTACCGAGATCGTACAGAAGGATCTGCTGGCATATTTTTACCCGCATATAAGCAGGCTGATCTATAAGGTATTCAGTCTGGTGGCAGAGAGGTGTCACGGAGTGTACAATCTGGTGTACAGGATGTCAGAGCGGATGAATGCAGAGATCAGGCAGGGAGGTTCCATGCTGTACTTTAAGTTCAAGAAGATGATGGAGGATGAAGCGCCGGATCTTATCGTGTGCACCCACCCCATATGTGTGAAGGCGGCGGCTTTCTACAAATTGAAAACAGGTAGTCAGGTTCCGCTTGTATCCTGTATCACTGATACCACCATACATATGGGATGGGTGGCGGATCAGGCAGACGCCTATCTGGTCCCGACGCCGGAGATGAAGGAGTATCTGGTCCGTATGGGAACCTGGGCGGATGTGTATGTGACCGGGATACCGGTGCGGCAGCAGTTCCTTGAGAGAGGAACTGCCATAAAGAAGCAGGAAACGCCGGGGATGAAGAGGGTGCTGGTGATGGGCGGCGGCCTTGGGATCATGCCCGGACTTGAAGAACTGATCGATTCTCTTCACCGGATGCCGGATGTCCATACGACAGTGATCACCGGAAAGAACCAGGCTCTCTGCCAGAAATGGAGCGGGCGTTATGAGGACGTTGAGGTACTGGGGTATGTGGGGAATATCGGAACATATATCGGACGATCGGATCTGGTGATAACGAAGGCTGGAGGGATCACGATGTTTGAGCTGATCCACAGCCAGGTGCCTATGTTCATCATCCATCCGTTCCTGGAACAGGAGATCATGAATGCAAGGTATGCCATGGGACGGGGATTCGCCAGAGTTATATGGAATAGGGACGAGGATTTTGTAAGGGAGCTTGAAGGGCTTCTGTCAGATTCCGAGATGCTTAAGGGGATGCAGGAGTGTATGGTGAAGGCAAAGCGTGAAATGATAGAGACCAGTCTTGATGACGCGGTTAAGGAAATGTCCCGGAAGGCTTACAGGTATGAGGCGTCATCCGGCTTTTATATGCCGGACTGCTTTTCGGGGAGTTATCAGATGCAGGCGGGGCTTGGGGGCTCAGGCCGGATATGATTTGAGGAGGAATGAGAAGATGGAGACATTATGGACAGGGATCATAGTATTTGGCTGTGCGGTACTGCTGTGTTACAGTCTGGTGCCGTCGGCCGGTTTAAAGTACATCTGGAAGCATAACAGCAGGAAGAGGTTAAGAGAAGGACGTACAGACAAGCGGTTATACCTGACCTTCGACGACGGGCCAAGCAGGGAGTATACCGGCCGGCTTCTGTGCCTTCTGAAGCAGTACAGGATCAAGGCAAGCTTCTTTGTTGTCGCTGAGTTTGCAGAAGAGAATCCGGACCTGATCGAGTGGATGAAGGAAGAAGGACATCTTGTGGGGATTCATTCCGTACAGCATAAGAATGCACTGTTCAGGAGCAGGAGGTTCGTAAGGAGAGATCTTCGCAGGTCGATTGAGACGATGGAGGGGATGGGGATAAAGGTACATTATTACCGCCCGCCATGGGGACATCTGAATCTCTGGACACTGTTCTTTATCAGGCGCCTGGGGCTTAGGCTGATCTTGTGGGACGTGATGGCGGAGGACTGGTCGGCGATGGAGACGGCCGGGACCATCAGAGAAAAGCTTATAAGGCGGGTATTTCCGGGGGCGGTCATCTGCCTTCATGACGGCAGAGGGGCGGCAGGCGCGCCGGGCAGGACCATCGAGGCGCTGGGAGAATCCCTTCCGCTCCTTATCAGTCAGGGATATTCTTTTGAGAGGATGGATGCGTATGAATACTAATCTGTCAATGCAGAAAACGATAAGGTATGTGGCGTTTTTTCTTATATTTGTTGCGGCCGTATCCTTCCTGGTGTTACGTGGAGCAGATATCAGGATGGTGGGAGATGCTCTCTCTAAAGCTTCGGTTTCATATCTTGCGGCAGGTCTTTTGATGGCGGAGGTATTTCATCTGTCAGAGGGGATTAATCTAAGGACCTTGCTCCGGTCGTTCGGTTATCCTGTCACATTCTGGCAGGGAATGAAGTATGCCTATATAGGCTTCTTCTTCAGTTCTGTTACACCTTCATCCACGGGGGGACAGCCGGCGCAGATTTATGCCATGAAAAGAGACGGTATTGAGGTTGGGCACGGAACACTGGCGCTGATTGCGGAGCTGGCAAGCTTCGAGATTGCGGTGTTTTTCATGGAGATCGCGGCTGTCACGGCAATTTTTCTGGGAAAGGTGAAGCCGACAGGAGAGATCATGACACTTGCCGTGCTTGGATTTCTGACAAATATCCTGTTTATTGCGGGATTGTTGATGGTTCTGTTTTCGCACAGGTTAAAGGAGCGGATGCTTGGACTTGTGTGTGGACTGATCTGGAGATTTCCTATAAAAAACAAGACAAAATGGCAGGAAAAGTCAGGGGAAATGTTCCGGGATTTTCAGTCTTGTGCGGATCTGATACGCAGGGAACCAAAGGTCATGGGAAAGGTGCTTTTAGTCAGTGTATGTCAGGTGGTGTGCTGGTTCAGCATTCCTTTTATGGTATATCGTGCCATGGGGGAAGATATGGCAGGTTATCCAGAGCTTTTCTTGTTGCAGACAGTCCTGTACATGACGACGGCGCTGCTTCCCTTTCCGGGGGCGGCGGGGATAAGCGAATATGCATTTGTCCGGCTGTTTGCCGGAGTATTTGTGAAGAATCCCATCGCGGCGGCCACACTGGTGAGCCGGGGCGTCAGCTTCTATGGCCTGCTGCTGATCAGCGTTGCAATGTCGGCAATTCTCTGGAAACGCCGGAGCGTCAAGGACAGTTTTGCATGAAGGGTTCCGGTGGAATATTGTCGAAATTTGTCTGACAAAATTCCTTGCAGGATCCGGGGCAGTGTATTATGATAAATACATAGTAGAAGAATTTCTTATAAGTCGTTCACCGGCCGGCCTGAGTTCACAGGTCTGCCGGATTCACTATATCAGGCCGTGTCGGCCCAATATCACAGACATAAGGGAATATGGTTTATTTACAGAGAAAGGAGCAGAATGCATGTCATTTAGTACCGTCTTATCTGCCGCGATCCAGGGGCTTCATGTCGAACTGGTCCATGTGGAGGCAGATGTCAGTAACGGCCTGCCTGTGTTCCATATGGTGGGTTATCTTTCTTCGGAGGTAAAGGAGGCTTCCGAACGAGTCAGAACCGCAATCCGTAATTCAGGGATCAAACTGCCTGCGAAGAAGACGGTAGTCAATCTGGCCCCGGCGACAGTGCGCAAGAGAGGGGCCTCTTTCGATCTGCCGATCGCGCTGGCGGTCCTGGCGTCTATGGGGAGCTTTCCGGGGGAACAGTTAGAGGATACGCTGGTGCTGGGAGAACTGGGGCTGGATGGAAGCGTCAAGGAAGTGGCGGGGGTTCTTCCTGTTGTGATGCAGGCAAAGGAAGAAGGGTGTAGAAGATGTATCCTTCCGGCGCAGAATGTGCGGGAAGGAGCGCTGGTTGGGGGGATGGAGATCCTGGGAGTGGAGCATCTTACGCAAGCCTGTCAGTATCTGAACGGAGAATGCCGGATTGAGGCCGTATCCGGCAGAATGCCGGACGAAGCCGGGAAGGAGCCGGCGGAGTGCGGGCTGGATTATGCGGATATACAGGGACAGGAAGCGGTAAAGCGCGCCACGGAGGTTGCGGTGGCAGGAGGACACAATCTGCTTCTGGTGGGGCCTCCGGGAAGCGGAAAGACCATGATGGCAAAGAGGGTGCCGACGATCCTGCCGCCGCCGGTCCTTAAGGAGAGTATGGAGATCACGAAGATCTATAGTGTTCTTGGCATGGTCGACAAGGAGCACCCGCTGATGACGGGAAGGCCCTTTCGAAGCGTCCACCACACGGTGACAAAGGCGGCGCTTATCGGAGGCGGGAGTGTTCCTGTGCCGGGGGAGATCAGCCTGGCCCACGGAGGCGTCCTTTTTCTGGATGAACTGGCAGAATTCTGTAAACCGGTTCTGGAGGTGTTGAGACAGCCGTTGGAGGAAAGGCAGATCCGCATTACGAGAAGCCGGGGAAACTATGTGTTTCCGGCAGATTTCATTCTGGTCTGCGCCATGAATCCCTGTCCCTGCGGAAATTATCCGGATTTTAACAGGTGCACCTGTACGCCGCCGCAGATCCAGCAGTATCTCGGGAAGATCAGCCAGCCGTTTCTGGACCGGATTGATATCTGTGCGGAAGCGCCGCAGATCCGATACGAGGCGCTTGCGCAGGAGAAAAAGCAGGAGAGCTCTGCCAGTATCCGCGCCAGGGTATGCAGGGCAAGACTTGTACAGCAGGAGCGGTATGAGGGCAGGGGGATCTGGACGAATTCCATGCTGGGAGTGAATGAGCTTAGAGAATTCTGCCGGCTTGATGAAGCGGAAGAACGGCTGATGAGGAAGGCTTTCTCGTCTCTGGGGCTTACGGCGAGGACGTATCATAAGATTCTTAAGGTGGCAAGGACCATTGCGGATCTTGACGGGAGCGATGGGATCAGGGAAAGCCACTTAAAGGAGGCTGTCGGTTATCGGATGATAGATAAGAAATATTGGGGAAGGTGATAAGATATGATGTATGAATACTGGCTTGCGTCGATTACCGCAGTATCAGACTTGAAAAAAAGATGGTTAAGAGAAGAATACGGAACAGGGAAAGCCGTATATTATATAGAAGAGATACAGCTTAGAGGTCTTGAGTATCTTGAAGATAAGGATGTCATGGCTGTCCTTCGCGCCAGAAAGGAGAAAAATATCGAGAAGGAATGGGAAGAGCTGGAGAAAAGAAATATCCGGTTCGTTCCATATTTCTCAGAGCAATATCCCAGAAGGCTTTTGCAGACGGATCCTGCGCCTTATGCCCTGTATGTGAAGGGACGGCTTCCAAGAGAAGACTGTTACAGCGCGGCGATCGTAGGTGCAAGAAGGTGTACGCCATACGGGGAGGAGATGGCGCTGCGGTATGGAGAATATCTGGCGTCAAACGGGGTACAGATCATAAGCGGCATGGCAAGAGGGATAGACGGCGCCGGACAGAGGGGGGCGTTGAACGGGGGAGGAGCGACATACGGCGTATTAGGATGCGGTGTGGACGTCTGTTATCCAAGAGAGCACATAGGTCTGTACATGGACATTCAGGAAAAGGGAGGGGTAGTGTCGGAGCAGGTTATGGGCTGTCCGCCGCTGCCGATGTATTTTCCATTAAGGAACAGGATCATCAGCGGTTTATCGGATGTGGTCCTGGTGATGGAAGCAAGGGAGAGAAGCGGTTCACTGATCACGGCG
Source organism: uncultured Dorea sp. (assembly GCA_910579015.1). Taxonomy (GTDB): domain Bacteria; phylum Bacillota; class Clostridia; order Lachnospirales; family Lachnospiraceae; genus Sporofaciens. The sequence goes on from CAJTRO010000012.1 coordinate 60,770, forward strand.
GATCTGGCATTAGAACAGGGCAAGGACGTATATGCCCTGCCCGGACTGGTGACAAGTCAGCAAAGTCAGGGATGCCACCGGCTGATCCGGCAGGGAGCGGGGATACTGATTTCTCCGGAAGATCTGCTTCTGGAATTGGGAATCAGCGAAAAGGAATCCATACAAAAATCAGACAAAATTGAAAAAACGCTTGAAAATGACGAAAATGTGGTGTATAGTTGTCTCGGTTTCTTCCCCAAAGGAATCGGTCAGCTGATAGATGAGACAGGTCTTGGTGCATCTGCGCTGCTTCAAAGGCTGACTGCATTAGAATTGAAAGGATGTATACGGGAAGTATCGAAGAATTACTATATTAAAGTCCGGTAACAAGACGGATATTGAAGAATAGAAGTCTGTTGGAGGGACAAAAGCTAGTTATATTGGAGGAAGCAAGTATATGGCACGTTATCTTGTAATCGTGGAGTCGCCTGCCAAGGTGAAGACAATTAAGAAGTTTTTAGGGAGTAATTATGTGGTGACCGCATCGAACGGACATGTAAGAGATCTGCCTAAGAGTCAGCTGGGAGTTGATGTGGAGCATGATTATGAGCCGAAGTATATTACGATCCGAGGGAAGGGGGATATACTTGCAGGACTTCGAAAGGAAGTCAAGAAGGCAGATAAGGTATACCTTGCAACTGACCCGGACCGCGAGGGAGAAGCGATATCATGGCATTTATGCCAGGCGCTTAAGCTTGCGGATAAGAAGACATACCGGATCAGCTTTAACGAGATCACCAAGAATGCGGTCAAGGCATCTCTTAAGAATGCGAGAGAGATAGATATGGACCTGGTGGATGCACAGCAGGCACGCAGGGTTCTGGACAGAGTAGTGGGGTACAGGATCAGCCCGCTTCTGTGGGCAAAGGTAAAGAGGGGATTAAGTGCAGGCCGTGTACAGTCGGTGGCGCTTCGTATCATTGCCGACCGGGAGGAAGAGATCAATGCGTTTATACCGGAGGAATACTGGACGCTGGATGCGGATCTGAAGGTAGAAGGAGAGAAGAAGCTTCTGACGGCAAAGTTCTACGGCACAGAGAAGAAGAAGATGACGATCCGTTCCAGGGAGGAGCTTGACGAGATATTAAAAGAAGTTGACACTGCCGATTATACGATAGAGGATATCAAAAAGAGCGAGAGGACCAAGAAGGCGCCGGTGCCGTTCACGACCAGTACATTACAGCAGGAGGCGTCAAAGGCGTTGAATTTTGCAACGTCAAAGACGATGCGGATCGCTCAGCAGCTTTATGAGGGAATTGATATCAAGGGAAACGGTACGGTGGGACTTATTACTTATCTGCGTACAGACTCCACCAGGATATCCGAGGAGGCAGACGCCGCGGCGAGGCAGTACATCGTAGAGAATTACGGGCAGGAATATGCAGCGGCAGGTGAGACCGGGAACAAAGAGGGGCACAAGAACATCCAGGACGCCCATGAGGCCATCCGGCCGACGGATATCAGCCGGACACCGGTATCGGTGAAGGAGTCCTTAAGCAGGGATCAGTTCCGTCTGTATCAGCTTATATGGAGACGGTTTACGGCCAGCAGGATGCAGCCGGCAAGATACGAGACGACTTCCGTCAGGATCGCGGCAGGACAGTACCGGTTTACAGTGGCGGCATCAAAGATCGTGTTCGAGGGCTTCCGCTCTGTGTATACAGAAGCGGGCGAGGAGAAGGAAGAGAACAATGTGCTGCTTAAGAGCCTCGATAAGAACTCGAAGCTGACCAAGACAGATTTTGATGCGAAACAGCATTTTACACAGCCGCCGGCACATTACACGGAGGCCGCCCTGGTCAAGACGCTGGAGGAGTGGGGGATCGGCCGTCCAAGTACCTATGCGCCGACCATCTCGACGATCATCGCCAGACGCTATGTGGCCAAGGAGAACAAGAACCTGTATCTTACCGAGATCGGGGAGGTTGTCAACAACATTATGAAGCAGTCCTTCCCAAGTATTGTAGACGTGAATTTTACGGCCAATATGGAGAGCCTGCTTGACGGTGTTGCCGAAGGAAAGGTAAAGTGGCGGACGATCATAGAGAATTTCTATCCGGATCTTGAGGAAGCGGTGGAGAAGGCGGAGAAGGAACAGGAGCAGGTGAAGATCGAGGACGAGGTGACAGACGTGATCTGTGACCAGTGCGGCAGGAACATGGTGATCAAATACGGGCCCCACGGTCGTTTTCTTGCCTGTCCGGGATTCCCGGAGTGCAGGAACACGAAGCCGTATCTCGAGAAGATAGGAGTTCCTTGTCCGGTGTGCGGCAAAGAGGTGGTACTGCGCAAGACGAAGAAGGGCAGAAAGTATTACGGATGCGAGGATAATCCGGAGTGTGATTTCATGTCCTGGCAGAAGCCGTCCCTGAAGAAATGCCCGCGGTGCGGCAGTTATATGGTAGAGAAGGGGAATAAGCTTCTGTGCAGTGATGAGCAGTGCGGATATGTAGAAAATAAAGAAAACAAAGAAAACGGTAAGGAATAGTAAGAATTGTAAAAATAATTTGGATATTCATTGAAAAAAAAGGAATTGTATGATAATATAACTTGCAAAGGATGGAGGTATGTCAATGAGTGTACAATTATTAGATAAGACCAGAAAGATCAATAAATTACTGCACAATAATAATTCAAGTAAGGTAGTATTTAATGATATCTGTGAAGTACTTACTGAAATCTTGGATTCCAACGTGTTAGTAGTCAGCAGGAAGGGAAAAGTATTAGGAGGAAGCAAATGCAGCAATGTGCCGTATATCAAGGAGCTGATCGAGCAGGAGGTCGGCAGGCACATAGATAAGATGCTCAATGAGAGACTGCTTGGGATCTTGTCGACGAAGGAGAATGTGAATTTGCAGACATTAGGCTTCTCGGAGAATGCAGTACAGGGCTATCAGGCCATCATCACGCCCATCAATATCGCGGGAGAGCGTCTGGGTACGCTGTTCATCTATAAGAAGGAGCAGGCGTATGAGATTGACGATATCATACTGTGTGAGTATGGAACAACCGTGGTGGGCCTGGAGATGCTCCGCTCCGTGAACGAGGAGAATGCAGAGGAGACCAGGAAGGAGCATATTGTCCAGTCGGCGATCAGTACGCTCTCATATTCGGAATTGGAAGCGATCATCCATATCTTCGAAGAGCTGGACGGGACGGAAGGGATCCTTGTGGCCAGCAAGATTGCCGACAGGGTAGGGATCACCCGGTCAGTCATTGTCAATGCTCTCCGCAAGTTTGAGAGTGCAGGGGTGATCGAATCGCGTTCCTCCGGAATGAAAGGAACTTACATCAAGGTCGTGAACGATTATGTTTTCACGGAACTGGAACACATCAAAGCAGAGAGAATGAAATAAACTGTCAGAACCATAATTTCGGGAAGGGTATCGGGGAACTGATACCCTTATCTGTATCATAACAGAGGAACAGGGCACGGCAGGAGAACAGGTCAGTGAGAAAGGGAAGCAAAGTATGTATGAGGGATGTCGGGCAGATATCAGGATGAGCCGGATGGTGCTGAAAGAAGGCCGTTTCGACGCAAAGGTCCATCATTGCAGTATTATTACGTATAGACCGGAGGAAGAATGCATATACTTGATAGCAGAGGATACGGATATAACGGAATTCTCGCTGGACGGCAATTACGAATGCAGGATCAGCCAGTCCGAGGGCGAGACGGCATGTATCGGCGCGATCCGGGAAAGATACTGGAACAAGTCCGGAAGAGTGTTGAAATTCCAGATCAAGAACGGATTTTATAAAAATCTTGTAAACTAAATATAAAGTGTGTTGACAAACTTAGAAGAGAGTGCTATTTTATATCTAGAGTAATTTAGCACTCTCTTTTTAGGAGTGCTAACAACTTGCAAAAGCAGAGTTTATCAAAGGAGGCATAAATTATGAAGTTAGTACCATTAGGGGACAGAGTTGTATTAAAACAGCTGGTTGCAGAAGAGACTACGAAGTCAGGGATCGTAATCCCCGGACAGTCCAAGGAGAAGCCGCAGCAGGCAGAAGTTATTGCAGTGGGACCTGGCGGAACCGTAGACGGAAAAGAAGTGAAGATGAATGTTGCAGTCGGACAGCAGGTTATCTATTCCAAGTATTCAGGAACAACCGTAGAGATCGATGATGAAGAATACATCATCGTGAAGCAGGATGACATCCTTGCAATCTGCGAGTAAGCCGGGTGGAGATACTTCGGCGGATATTAGGCACAGCCTGCGGGCTGTCAGATTAGAGGAATATTAAAATCAATTTAGGAGGCATATGATCATGGCAAAGGAAATCAAATACGGCGCTGAAGCCAGAAGCGCACTGGAATCAGGAGTTAATCAGCTGGCAGATACAGTAAGGGTAACACTTGGACCAAAGGGACGCAATGTTGTACTTGACAAGTCTTTCGGAGCTCCGCTGATCACCAACGACGGTGTGACGATCGCTAAGGAGATCGAGCTTGAGGATGCGTTCGAGAACATGGGCGCACAGCTGATCAAAGAGGTTGCATCCAAGACGAACGATGTTGCCGGCGACGGAACAACGACAGCAACGGTACTTGCACAGGCTATGGTGCATGAGGGAATGAAGAACCTGGCGGCAGGAGCCAACCCGATCATCCTGCGCAAGGGAATGAAGAAGGCTACAGACGCGGCGGTAGAGGCCATTGCGAAGATGTCAAGCAAGTTAAAAGACAAAGACCAGATCGCAAGGGTTGCGGCAATCTCTGCGGGCGACGACGAAGTAGGCGAGATGGTGGCAGATGCGATGGAGAAGGTTTCTAACGACGGTGTTATTACGATCGAGGAATCCAAGACCATGAAGACAGAGCTTGACCTGGTTGAAGGTATGCAGTTTGACCGTGGATATGTATCTGCATATATGGCGACAGATATGGATAAGATGGAAGCTGTTCTTGAAGATCCGTATATCCTGATCACAGACAAGAAGATTTCCAATATCCAGGATATCCTTCCGCTGTTAGAGCAGATCGTACAGTCCGGCGCAAGATTACTGATCATTGCAGAGGATGTTGAGGGCGAGGCGCTTACGACTCTGATCGTTAATAAGCTGCGCGGAACCTTTAACGTGGCCGCGGTGAAGGCTCCGGGATATGGCGATAGAAGAAAAGAGATGCTTAAGGATATCGCGATCCTGACAGGCGGACAGGTAGTATCTGACGAGCTTGGAATGGACCTGAAAGAGACTACGCTGGATCAGCTTGGACGTGCGAAGTCTGTTAAGATCCAGAAGGAGAACACGGTTGTCGTTGACGGCTTGGGAGATAAGAAGGCGATCGCTGACCGCGTGGCACAGATCAAGATGCAGATCGAAGAGACGACTTCTGATTTCGACAGAGAGAAGCTTCAGGAGAGACTTGCGAAGCTTGCAGGCGGCGTGGCTGTGATCCGTGTAGGAGCCGCAACAGAGACAGAGATGAAGGAAGCAAAGCTTCGTATGGAAGACGCTCTTGCGGCGACAAGGGCGGCGGTAGAAGAGGGAATCATCGCCGGAGGCGGTTCTGCATATATCCATGCCGCTAAGGAGGTTGCTTCTCTGGCAGAGAAGTTAAGCGGAGATGAGAAGACAGGCGCTAACGTAGTCCTTAAGGCTCTGGAATCCCCGTTATTCCACATCGCGATGAACGCAGGCTTAGAAGGCTCCGTCATCATCAATAAGGTAAAAGAATCCGCGCCAGGCGCAGGATTTGATGTGCTGACAGAGAATTATGTAGATATGGTAGAGAGCGGAATCCTTGATCCTGCTAAGGTTACAAGAAGCGCTTTGCAGAACGCAACAAGCGTTGCTTCCACATTGCTGACAACAGAGTCTGTTGTTGCCAACATCAAGGAAGAGACGCCTGCAATGCCGGCAGGTGCAGGCGGCGGAATGGGTATGATGTAAGCCGCCCGGCTGTGCGCTCTGATATCGGTTTATAAAAACTCCCCGCCCGGGGAGTTTTTTTAACGTTTACGGGATCGTGTATTGTTCGGTTGCACTGTCCAAAAAGGTATGATACAATATTTACAGACGACAGTGCAGGGGGCGGGCGGTGCAGTCCGCCCCAATAAAGACCATGGAGGAATGGAAGATGAATGATTACTATACAGAACAGATGGTAAAGAAGCAGACAGACATGAAGGATATTGCTATTAAGGCGGTACTGGCGGCGGCGACGATCGTTTCCTTTCTGATTATAATGATGTATCCGATCGGGCTGATCCTGCCGATCGCTATGATCGCGCTGGATGTGTTTATATTTGGCCGTCTTAAGGTGGAGTATGAGTATTTGTTCGTGAACGGAGATCTTGACATCGACAAGATCATGAACAAGTCAAAGAGAAAGAAGCAGTTCTCAATGAATGTGGCAGATATGGAATTACTTGCGCCGTCCGATGCTGTGGAGCTTCGCCAGTACCAGAATGCGAGAGTGCTTGATTTCAGCTCCCGCAGCGGCCAGGGGAAGACGTATGCGTTGATCGTATCGGGGCAGGGAGAGATGAAGAAGGTGATCTTCGAACCTAACAAGACGATCATTGAAGGTTTCTATATGCTGGCGCCAAGGAAGGTGGTACGCTCGTAACTCCTTTTTGCCGGCGTCTGCCTGGGACAACTTAAGGACTTAAGAATCTGGTGACAGATTCTTAACGGCAAAAAGTGAAAAAAACAGAAAAATCAGTTGACAAGTGACTGTATAATTAGGTATGATAGCTGATAATATATTATCGGCGGACATGACCTGAGGAAGTCTGCGGATGTTAATTCAAGAGAGAAAGAGAGGAATTGATGATCATGGGAAAGATAATCGGAGAAGGAATTACATTTGATGATGTTCTGTTGGTGCCGGCTTATTCCGAGGTGGTTCCGAACCAGGTAGACCTGTCTACTTATCTGACGAAGAGTATCAGACTGAACATACCGATGATGAGCGCAGGGATGGATACGGTTACAGAGCACAGGATGGCGATCGCAATGGCCCGTCAGGGAGGTATCGGCATTATTCATAAGAATATGTCCATTGAGAGCCAGGCAGAGGAAGTAGATAAGGTTAAGCGTTCTGAGAATGGTGTTATTACAGATCCGTTCTCTCTGTCTCCGGAGAATACGCTAGAGGATGCGAACAATTTGATGGGGAAGTTCAGGATTTCAGGAGTTCCGGTTACAGAGGGCGGAAGGCTCGTAGGTATTATTACAAATCGTGATTTAAAGTTCGAAGAAGATTTCTCTAAGAAGATCAAGGAGTCTATGACTTCCGAAGGTCTGATCACAGCCCGGGAAGGGATTACTTTAGAGGAGGCGAAGACGATTCTTGCGAAGGCGAGAAAGGAGAAGCTTCCGATCGTAGATAAAGATTTCAATTTAAAAGGTCTGATTACAATTAAGGATATAGAGAAGCAGATCAAGTACCCGCTGTCTGCTAAGGATTCACAGGGACGCCTGCTCTGCGGCGCTGCGATCGGTATTACGGCGAACTGCTTAGAGCGCGCCCAGGAGCTTGTGGATGCCAAGGTTGACGTAGTAGTGATGGATTCTGCCCACGGCCATTCGGCGAACGTGATCCGCACGGTAGACATGGTGAAGTCAAAGTTCCCGGATCTCCAGGTGATAGCCGGCAACGTGGCGACGGCAGAGGCGGCAGAGGCGCTGATCAAGGCCGGAGCGGATGCCATAAAGGTCGGGATCGGGCCGGGCTCTATCTGCACAACGCGTATCGTGGCAGGTATCGGCGTACCGCAGATCACGGCGGTCATGGATTGCTTTGAGGCTGCGGATAAGCACGGTATCCCGATTATTGCCGACGGAGGGATCAAGTATTCCGGAGATATGACGAAGGCGATCGCGGCCGGAGCGAATGTCTGCATGATGGGAAGTATATTCGCCGGATGCGACGAGAGTCCTGGAACATTCGAGCTTTTCCAGGGAAGGAAGTATAAGGTATACCGCGGCATGGGTTCCATCGCGGCGATGGAGAACGGAAGCAAGGACCGCTATTTCCAGTCTGATGCCAAGAAGCTGGTGCCGGAAGGCGTAGAAGGCCGTGTGGCATATAAGGGAACGGTAGAGGATACGGTATTCCAGTTGATGGGCGGCCTGCGGTCCGGTATGGGTTACTGCGGAGCGCACACAGTCCAGGAATTGAAGGAGAACGGAAGATTTGTGAAGATCTCTGCGGCGTCTCTGAAGGAGAGCCACCCGCACGATATACATATCACAAAAGAAGCACCTAATTACAGTGTAGATGAATAGAGGGAAGGGTTGAATATGAGAAGTGATTTTGGTAGAACAACAAAGGGAGAGGCGGCTTCACTGTATACGCTGAAGAATCGCGGCGGGATGGAGATTGCGGTCTCAGATTACGGGGCGGTACTGGTGAAGGTTCTGATTCCGGACAGGGACGGGAATCAGCAGGACGTGGTGCTTGGATACGATGATGTGGCAGGATATGAGTCCGGTACGCTGTATTTTGGGGCGGCGGTAGGTAGAATAGCGAACCGTATCGGCGGCGGCACCTTCGAATTGAATGGAAGGACTTATGCACTGACACAGAATGATGGTCAGAATACCCTGCATGGCGGGACGGACTATTTCGACAAGAGGATGTGGAAGGTGGAGGAAGCTGATGACAGCCATGTGGCGCTGAAGCTTTACAGTCCGGACGGCGACCAGGGATTTCCGGGAGCGGTGGATATCCGGGTGACCTATACGCTGACAGAAGAGAATGAAGTGAAGATTCATTATTATGCGGTTCCAGAGGAAGATACCATATTGAATCTTACGAATCACAGCTATTTTAATCTTTCCGGACATGCTTCGGGCAGTATTCTTGATCAGGAGGTCATGATCTGCGCGGACGCGTATACAAGGGCGGATGCCGAGTCGATTCCGACAGGTGAGATTGTTCCTGTTGAGGGGACTCCGATGGATTTCCGGAGCAGGAAGGTTGTCGGCAGAGAGATTGAAGCAGATTATGAGGCGCTGATATTCGGCCAGGGCTATGACCATAACTGGGTGCTGAACGGAAGCGGGAACCGGTATGCTGCGTCTATGTACTCAGATAAGACCGGGATTGAGATGAAGGTGTATACGGATCTTCCCGGTATGCAGTTCTATACAGGCAACTTTATCGTACAGGAGAAGGGGAAGAAAGGCGCGGATTACAGAAGGCGTCAGGCGGCCTGTTTTGAAACCCAGTATTTCCCGGATGCTGTGCACAAGGAGCATTTTGAAGGGCCAGTGGTAAGAGCCGGACAAGCTTATGACACCGTCACGACTTATCAGTTTAGCAGCCAGACTTCTTCTGTGTAAGATAAGCCTGCGTGGGCAGTACTTTGTAAGAATCATACAGTCATATACGGGGGTGTCGGAAAATGATGTTTTTAAGCATTTTCCGGCATCTCTATTTCTTCGTCTTCATAAATTTCTAAGGAACTTTTTACGAAAACCTAAATAGTATATGTTATGATAGGATTAGATTACAAAGCGGAGAAAGACATGAAGAAAAATATTAACAGTAATAGGCATAAGAAAAAAAGAAAAAGTAACAGGAAATTACAGCGCAATCTGCGCATAGGCCTGGCTGTGCTGGTTGTGATACTGATCGTCCTTTCGCTGATCAAGGTATTTAAGCCATCCTGGCTTACGAAGGATTACATAGAATTAGAAGGAGAGAAGATTGAGGCGGTCGAGCCTCAGATAGATGTGGAATTATTGACTGTGAACCCGAACTCAAGACCAGGACAGCCAACGGAGAAGATCACAGGCATTGTCATGCATTATACGGCGAACCCGGGAGCTTCCGCCATAGATAACCGGAATTACTTCGAGGGGCTTAAGGATTCCGGGGAGACTATGGCGAGCAGTAACTTTATTGTAGGCTTAGAAGGCGAGATTATCCAGTGCGTTCCTACCTGGGAGGTGGCATACGCCTCGAACGAGCGTAATATAGATACGGTATCCATCGAGTGCTGTCATCCGGATGACACGGGGAAATTCAACGATGCAACCTATAAGTCCATGGTCCAGCTGTGCGCCTGGCTGTGCCTGAAGTTCGAGCTGGATGAGGAGGCGGTGATCCGTCATCATGATGTGACGGGGAAGATCTGCCCCAAGTATTTTGTGGAGAATGAGGAGGCGTGGAAGCAGTTTAAGAAGGATGTGGGGGTTACGCTTGAGGATTTCAAAGGACAACAATAAAGGGATTGCGAAGAGGCGTATTTGTTGATATAATACACGAGTACACAGGGGAGGTGCATGGATTGTTTGATTATAATATAGTGCTGATAGGCTTCATGGGGGCGGGAAAGAGTACGGTTGCGGACTGCTTAAGCGCCAGGTATGCCATGGAGACGGTGGAGATGGATCAGGTGATCGAAGAGCGCCAGGCGATGAGTATCCGGGATATATTCGCTGTCCACGGAGAGGAGTATTTCCGCGATCTGGAGACACAGCTTCTAATTGAACTTAAGGACCAGAAGAATACGGTGATCTCCTGCGGGGGAGGCGCAGTCTTGCGGGAGCGCAATGTGGACGAGATGAAGAAGAACGGGAGAGTGGTGCTCCTTACGGCCAGTCCGAAGACTGTCTATGAGCGCGTGAAGGACAGCAGCGGCCGTCCGGTACTTAAGGGCAGGAAGAATGTAAAGGATATCGAGGAACTGATGGAACAGCGCAGGGAGAAATACGAAGCGGCCGCTGACATCGTAGTCAATACGGATAATAAGACGATACCTGCTGTATGTGAAGAGCTTATACAGCGGTTGAGGGAGATGGAATAATATGTTTGATATGTTTTTTCCCGACAGATATGTGGTCTCCACATATGTCATTAATTTTGAACAATTGTACAGTGAAGGTTACAGAGGGCTGATATTTGATATAGACAATACTCTGGTGCCTCACGGGGCGCCGGCGGACAAGCGTGCGGCCGCCTTGTTCGACCGGCTTAAGAAGCTTGGATTCGCCTGCTGTCTGATCTCGAATAATCAGGAGCCAAGAGTTAAGATGTTTAACCAGGATATCCAGGTGGATTATATCTATAATGCTCATAAGCCGTCTACGAAGAATTATGTGAAGGCGATGGAGATCATGGGAACAGACAGGAGTAATACGCTCTTTATCGGCGATCAGCTTTTTACGGATGTGTGGGGCGCCAAGCGTGCGGGGATCCAGAATATCCTTGTGAAGCCGATCCACCCCAAGGAGGAGATCCAGATTGTGCTGAAGCGTTATCTGGAGCATGTCGTACTCCATTTCTATAGCAGAAGCCGCAGACGATAACGGTGCATTCAGGATCAGCGTGCCTGTGTTCTTAAGGGGGATGCGTAAGCGAAGCCGTAGAGAGTGTTGTGAGAAAATACTGCCGGGGCTGCCGTGAAGTAACGGCGGCCCCGGTGTCTTGTTAAGGATCAGTCGATCACGCGGATCTCTTTTATGGAAGGCTGGTCGTCGGGGGCTACGGTTCCGTCGTCGTCCTGAACGGTTGTATCTTCGCAGATCTTGTCTACGATCTCAATCCCTTCTGTCACGTGTCCAAAGGCGGCGTATTCCCCGTCCAGGAAGGTGCTGTCCTCATGGACGATGAAGAACTGAGAGGAAGCGCTGTCGGGATTCCTGGATCTGGCCATGGAGATAACGCCCCGCTTGTGTGAGATGGCGTTCTTTACACCGTTGCTTTCGAACTCTCCCTTGATGGTCGTCTCGGAACCTCCGGTGCCATTCCCCAGAGGATCTCCGCCCTGGATCATGAAACCGTCGATGATGCGGTGAAAGGTCAGGCCGTCATAGAAGCCTTCCTTTGCAAGGGAGACAAAGTTCGTGACGGACACAGGCGCGGTATCGGCGTCAAGCTCCAGCGCGATGGTGCCGTAGTCACTGACCTCGATCTCCACATGGTGGAGCCCGTCAAGAAGGTCCGAAAGGTCTTCGTCTCCAGAGCCGGCGGTCTCATCGTTGGAGCTGTCTGGAGCCGCGCCGTCATCCTTCGCGGCAGCAGTGCTGTCTGCGGTGCTGTCAGAAGGAGCAGAGTCTGTCCCTTTGGCCTTGCATCCGGTAAGAGAGGCGGCCAGGAGAACCGTGCAGAGTAAAAATGTGATTGCTTTTTTCATGATTTCTAAGCCTCCAATGTACGATTTTTGAATAATATGTTCCTGCCTATTGTAAAATCGGGCAGAATAAATGTCAAATGAATATTTTGTAAAGAAAAAAGGTTGAAAAAAAAAGTAATCTATTATAGAATGGGAAAAGAATAAAAGCATGAATGTAGAAATGTGCCGTCGAGGCACAGCTAAGGAGGAATTATAGAATGGCAGATGCTTATATTGAGAAGGGTACGACTTATGAGATTGACGGGAAGGTGTATGAATGCCTGGAATTCTTACATGTAAAGCCGGGAAAGGGTTCAGCGTTTGTACGTACCAAGTTAAAAGATGTAATTAACGGCGGTGTGGTTGAGCGGACCTTCAACCCGTCCAAGGATACTTTGAAGAAGGCATTTATCGAGAGAAAGGAAGTACAGTACCTGTATAATGACGGCGGATTGTACTATTTTATGGATATGGAGACGTTCGAGCAGACACCGGTAGGGGCTGACGACGTAGGTGATTCTCTGAAGTTTGTAAGGGAGAATGAAGTGGTGTCTATGAAGTCCTATCAGGGCAAGGTGTTCGCAATTGAGCCGCCGTTTACCGTAGAGCTTCTCATCACAGAGTCCGAACCAGGCGTGAAGGGGAATACCGCCACAGGCGCGACGAAGCCGGCGATCGTTGAGACAGGCGCGCAGGTTATGGTGCCTCTGTTCGTAGAGCAGGGAGAGAAGATCAAGATCGATACCCGTACAGGACAGTATTTATCCAGAGCTTAAGCGCCGGATCATGTTGTCGAAATTTGTAAAACGAAAAGCCTTGCAATCTTTGCAGGGCTTTTTTATAATGATAGTACCATAATATTTCAACTATTTTTCTGATTTATTCAAAGGCAGAGTTCCTGCCGGTTTCCATGAAAAATCAACGTACAGCCAGTATATGAGTATGGCCGGGAAGCTTTTTTGTGCTGTTTCAGGCTTTTTGGAATACTCCGTATAAGAAAGGAGAGGAATGACATATTATCAGTTTATACATGAGGTAGAGATGAAGGTAAAGGAGAGGATGGAGGACGGCATATCTGTGTTCATCCATTCGACAGTAAAGAATAACGCGGCGATGAGATACGGACTGACCATAGCCAGGAAGGGGACCAATATCTTTCCTACTATCTATCTGGAGGAGTATTACCGGCAGTTTAAGGGCGGAAGCTCCGTGGAGAGCATAGCCTCCGATATCCTGAGAACATATTCGACAGTGCATTTTCAGAAGCCGTTTAGCGGGGAATTCATCCAGGACTATCAGAACATCAAGGGGAAGATCATCTATCATCTGGTGAACAGAAAGTCCAATGAGGATCTGTTGAAAGAAGTGCCATATGAAGAATATCTGGATCTTGCGTTGGTCTATTATGTACTGCTTGAGGTCAGCGCCTATGGGATGGCGTCTATGATGATCCAGAACGATCACCTCAAGATGTGGAACGTGCCGGAAGAGGAGATCGCCCGCAGAGCCCGTGCGAACACGAAGAGACTGCTTCCCTATGAATTCCGCACGATGTATGCTCTGTTAGAAGAGCTGATGGATATAGAAGGGACCGGAAGGGAGGACGTTATGTACGTGCTGAGCAATCAGATCCGCAGCCACGGCGCGGCGGCAATCCTGTATGAGGGGCGTCTTGCGGGGATTGGCGAGTATCTCAAGGAGAACTATTACGTGCTTCCAAGCAGCGTGCATGAGGTGATCATTGTACCAGAGAGCGCATCGCCCGGACGAAGCGTATTAGACCGCCTTGTGAGGGAGGTGAATGACACGCAGGTGGACCAGGAGGACGTTCTGTCAGACCATGCCTACTATTATGACAGGAGGAAGGGGTGTCTTCTTTTGTAAAAATGCTGTAAAATACTCGTGAAAAAGTTCATAAAGTGCTCATATCGGAAAAATTAAAGAAAATGTGTGAAATGCCGATATCATTTCCTTTACTTTTTCGGACAAATATGTTAATATTACTTTCGTAATGCACCCGTAGCTCAGGGGATAGAGCACCGCCCTCCGGAGGCGGGAGCGGCGGTTCGAATCCGCCCGGGTGTGTATTTTTGTAAATATTTTTAAGTGCATATGGAGGTAGTCTTTATGGAAGGAAGAGAAAGGGACTGCTTACGCCAGCGCAGAAGGCACAGAAGAGGCATTGTATTGATCACTCTGACCGTGCTTGCGGTGACCGCAGGAGCAGCCGGATCGAGCCTTACCGAAGCGAAAGTCCAGAAAGCACAAAAGACAAGTTCCGACCGTGTGACTGTGGAGAACAGATACTGTGAGATCATGGAGCTGAATCCACTCCGAAGGGAGGAATATCCCAGGGTTGCAGAGGCTGTGAGAGAGTATTACAGGCAGCAGGAGGAGGAAGCCGGTTTTGTAGAGGCTTATGACGATATCCAGGTCTATACGAAGGAAGGCAGATATAAGGGTACATATGTGGCGTTTGCCAGATACGACATGAAGATAAGGGACATTTATACAAAGGTTCCGGGGTTGGGCACGGTATATGTGGAAGAAGATGGAGAAGACGGCTATCGGGTGAGCGCTTCTGTGGAGGATGAAGATATCAAGTCTTATATCCGGAAGATTACGGAGCATGAAGATGTAGAGACGCTTATGGCCAGCACGCAGGATTCCTATCAGACGGCGCTTCGGTCAGACGCCTTACTTCAGGAAGCGTTAGCAGATCTTAAGAGCGCCTATGAAGATTCCACAGAGAGCTGATTTTTCGATGGTCGGCGCCTGCGTATATGTTGTCACTGATTAAGAAGGATTTCAAAGGGCCAGATTCCTGTGGATTACAGAAAGCTGGTTCTTTTTCATTTTAAAAGAAGATTAAGGGAGGATAAGGATGAAGACGATCATAGAACTTATTACAGAGGAGATCGCCGGGGCATTTGCAGAGGCCGGGTACGATAAGGAGTATGGGAGGGTAACGCTGTCTAACAGGCCGGATCTGTGTGAATACCAGTGTAACGGCGCCATGGCGGGGGCGAAGACTTATAAGAAGGCTCCGATCATGATCGCGGCAGATGTGGCCGCGAAGCTTTCAGACAGCCGCTGTTTTGAAGAAGTCAGCGCAGTGAATCCGGGATTTATCAATCTGAAGCTTAAGAAGGAGTTTGTGGCACAGTATCTGAACCAGATGGCAGAAGATGAGCGTCTGGGACTTGAAGAAGTACAAGGTCCGCAGATGATCGTGATGGATTACGGCGGGCCGAACGTGGCGAAGCCGCTCCATGTGGGACATCTGAGGTCTGCGATCATTGGCGAGAGCATTAAGAGGATTGCAAGAAGGATGGGGCATCAGGTTCTGGGCGACATCCATCTGGGCGACTGGGGATATCAGATGGGGCTGATCATTACGGAGCTTCGGATCCGCAAGCCGGAGCTTCCTTATTTTGATGAGGACTATAAGGGAGAATATCCGAAGGAAGCCCCGTTTACCATAGGAGAGCTGGAGGAGATCTATCCAACGGCGAGCGGTAAGGCGAAGGAAGACGACGGATACCGTCAGGAGGCCTTGCAGGCGACCTGTCTTTTGCAGAACGGCCACAGGGGATACAGGGCTGTATGGAACCATATCATGAATGTGTCGGTGTCTGATCTTAAGAAGAATTATGAGAGACTGAATGTGCATTTCGATCTCTGGAAGGGAGAGGCCGACGCGCAGGCTTATATCCCGGATATGATCGAATGGATGAAGAAGGACGGGTATGCGCATATCGACGAGGGCGCGCTGGTGATTGACGTGCAGAAGGAGACGGATACCAAGGATATTCCGCCATGTATGATCCAGAAGTCAGACGGAGCGTCTCTTTACGGAACGACGGATCTTGCCACCCTGATACAGAGGGAAGAGGATTACAAACCGGACAGGATCATATACATTGCAGATAAGCGTCAGGACCTGCATTTCCTTCAGGTGTTCAGAGCCGCGAAGAAGACAGGGATCGTCCCGGACGGGACAGAGCTTCGCTTCCTGGGCTTCGGCACGATGAACGGCAGGGACGGCAAGCCTTTTAAGACCAGGGAAGGCGGCGTGATGCGTCTTGAGAACCTGATCGGGGAGATCGAGGAGGAGATGTATAAGAAGATTGCCGAGAACCGTACCGTCGAAGAGGAAGAGGCAAAAGAGACGGCGAAGATCGTGGGGATGTCTGCCATCAAGTACGGCGATCTGTCCAACCAGGCGTCGAAAGATTATGTGTTTGACGTAGATCGGTTCACCTCCTTTGAAGGAAATACGGGGCCGTATATTCTGTATACCATCGTCCGTATCAAGTCTATTCTGAATAAGTACCAGGCAGAGGGCAGGACGGCAGAGGGCAGCCGTATAGAGAGCGCCCATAACGACAGTGAGAAAGCGCTGATGCTTGAGGCTTTAAAGTATAATGAAGTGACAGAGGCCGCGTTTAATGAACTGGCGCCGCACAAGATCTGTGCGTTTATCTATGACCTGGCGAACACGTTCAACCGGTTCTACCATGAGACGAAGATTCTTTCGGAGGAAGACGAGGCAAAGCAGAGGAGTTACATCGCACTGCTTGTGCTGACGAAGAGGATCCTTGAGGCGTGCATCGATATGCTGGGATTCGAAGCGCCGGAGAGGATGTAGTGAAGTAAGATATGAAGAGAGGATAAGAGAGCAGATGGAGACAGAGAAATTATTCTATCGGGACGGATATATGAAGGAATTCGATGCAAGCGTCATTTCCTGTAAGCAGACAGAGGGCGGGTATGAGGTTGTGCTTAACAGGACGGCCTTCTTCCCGGAGGGAGGCGGACAATACGCAGATCCTGGCTGGCTTTCAGAGGCAGAGGTGCTGGATGTTCAGGAGAAGGACGGCGTGATCTATCATAAGGTGAGCGGGGCTCTTGAGGAAGGAACGACGGTGCACGGAAGGCTTGACTGGGATATACGTTTCGAAAGGATGCAGCAGCATACAGGGGAGCATATCATATCAGGGATCGTGCATGGAAGGTTCGGATATGAGAATGTGGGATTTCATCTTGGCAGTGATTACTGTACCATGGATTTCAACGGACCGATCACAAAGGAGGAGTTAAAAGAGATTGAACTGGAAGCGAATAAAGCCGTTTTCCGGAATCTGGCGGTAGGGATCACGTATCCGTCCAGAGAAGAGCTTTCGTCCATGGAATACAGGAGTAAGATCGAGATTGAAGGACAGGTCCGCATTGTGACCGTGCCGGGATATGATGTGTGCGCCTGCTGCGCTCCGCATCTTGGGACGACCGGGGAGATTGGGCTTATCAAGCTTGTGGACATGGTCAATTATAAGGGCGGGGAGCGCATTACGATGCTCTGTGGTTTTCGGGCCCTGGCAGATTATGAGATCAAGGAGGAGAATATCAAGGCAGTCTCTGCACTTCTGAGCGCGAAGGAATATGAAACCGCGGATGCAGTCTCACATCTCAAAGAAGAAGCAGGAAGCCTGAAAGGGAAGATCGCATCCTTGCAGCAGAAGCTGCTGGCATATCAGGCGGCCGAGATTCCGGTGGAGGAAGACGTGGTACTTGTATTCGACTCTGGATTGTCCCAGAATGCGCCGAGAGAGCTGATGAACCTCCTTCTCAATAAAGGCGCGAAGATCTGCGCCGTGTTTGCAGGCACAGACAAAGACGGATACCGGTATGTAATAGGAAGCAGGGAGACGGATGTGCGCCCGCTGTGCAGAAGGCTTAACGAAGAATTCAACGGCAGGGGCGGCGGAAAGCCGGAGATGGTGCAGGGTTCCTTGCAGGGGGATGAGGCGGCGATCCGGACAAGTTTCGGTTCCGGTTGCTGATATAGCAGGGAATATATTTTTGATTTAATGATTTTATCACGGTTCTGTCACAGTTTAAACACAATTAAGCAGTAGACTACTAACAGAAACAAAGAAAACAGAACTAAGATGAAAGGAGTCATCAATATGGATCATCAATATAATTATTATACACCAGGTCAGGATTCAGATCCGCAGAATCATTCAGAATACGGACAGCCTAAAAAGAAGAAGGGAGCGCCGAAGTGGGTGAAGATGGTCTGCTATGGCCTGATAATCGGAGTAACAGCAAGTGCGGCGTTCCAGACAAGCAATATTGTGGCAGGGAAGCTGCTTGGAACGAAGGATGCCGAAAAGAGCGCCGCGAAGCAGGAGAGCGTTAATAATACGAAGCTTACGACGGTTTCTGACGGTACGGTAGAATCCGATGTGGCAGAGATTACTAAGAATGCGATGCCGTCGGTTGTATCTATCACGAATATGAGCGTACAGCAGGTCTTGAGTTTCTTTGGAGGCGTGCAGGAGAGGACGAGCGAGAGTGCAGGATCCGGGATCATCATCGGACAGAACGATACAGAGCTTCTGATCGTGACCAATAACCATGTGGTAGAAGGAAGCGACACGCTGACCGTTTCCTTCATAGACGAGGAGAGTGTGGAGGCGAATGTCAAGGGGACAGACGCAAACAGAGATTTGGCGGTTGTGGCGGTAGAGCTTAGTAAGATCAAGGACAGTACCCGGGATAAGATCGCAGTGGCGACGCTCGGGGATTCCGAACAGATACAGGTAGGCGAAGAGGTGATCGCCATCGGTAATGCACTGGGATATGGACAGTCTGTCACGAAGGGGATTGTCTCAGCCACAGGCAGGAGCATCGACGGGATCGACAGCAGTCTGATCCAGACGGACGCGGCCATCAATCCGGGAAACAGCGGAGGCGCACTGCTGAATGCAAAAGGAGAGGTCATCGGGATCAATACGGCGAAGGCGGCGATGAACGCGGTAGAAGGAATGGGTTACGCCATTCCGGTATCTGAGGCGCAGGCGACGATAGAGGGATTGATGAACCGGGAGACGCGGACGAAGGTTGCCGAGGAAGAGAGAGGATACATTGGTATTGTCAATGGAGAAGATGTGACACAGGATGTATCGGAGATGTATGGTATGCCGATGGGCGTCTATGTCTCAGAGATAGCAAGGGGCAGCGGCGCGGATAAGGCAGGCATCACGAAGGGAACTGTGATCACGGCGCTGAACGGGATATCCGTAAACGGTATGGAGGCTCTTAAGGAACAGTTGCAGTATTACAGGATAGGCGAGACAGTCACTCTGACGATAGAGACGCCGGGAAAAGGCGGAGAATACGAAAGTAAGGACGTAGAAGTGACACTTGGAGCAGGAAGTACCGCAAAATAATATTATCTGAAAATAATTAAAATAATTTTTGATATTTTATGTCGGATGTAGTATAATGACCGTATACGTGGAAATTGCGATATGTCAAATTATAAAACTGCAATAATATTACATGAGGAGGAACACATTCTGATGAAATGTCCAATATGCGGTCAAGAATTGAAGCCCGGGAAAAAAGATCCGAATTATCTCTTATGCTATAATTGTAAGAAGAAGTTCAAGGTTCCCCAGAAGAAGATAGAAAGTCACGGGGATGAGGATGAGGAAGAAGAACAGAAGTATTCCAATATACCTCCCAAGCAGGTTCGTAAGAAGCGTGAGGCAGAGATGCGTCAGGCTTATGACGAGATGCTTGCCGCAGGAGACGGCAGCAGGAAGAAGACGAGGCCGGCGAATCCAAAACCGAAGCGCAGAGAAGAGATAGAGGATGATTACGATGACGATTATTATGATGACGAGGATGACGAGAAGATGTCCAAGCTTCCGATTATCATACTTGGTATTGCGATCGTGATCGTGGCGGCGCTGATCATATTCGTATTATTAAAATAGTTAAGCATGTAAGAAAGAATAAAAGAGACTGACAGGGGATATCAAAAGTTTCCCTGCCAGTCTCTTTTTGAATTGTGCGCATTCCCGGTCCAAAGCTTATTTTGGAAGCATCATATATAATTTCACCCCAAGCTCTATATCGAGACGCGTCTGCCTGTCGTCCAGTGAGATTTCCGCGATCTCGCAGATCCGGTCCATCCGGTGGAGCATGGTTTTATAATGGATGAACAGTTGTTTTGCTGTTTTGCTCAGATTCATGTTATTGCCGAGAAGAGAATCCAGCGTTTCGAGATACTGGGTGTTTTTGGCTTCATCATATGCGGCAAGCTTTTTTACGGCAGGAGGTATGATCTGCTCAAAATCCGCTGTGCTGGAATGGGCGGCCAGGATTCGTAACACTCCCATATCCTCATATTTTACGATATTATTTTTAAAGGCATGTGCAAACTGCAATGCATCTGCCGCTTCCCGGATTTTAAGAGGAATGTGCGAAACCTGATTTGCGGCGCTGCTTATTCCTGCAAAGAAGGAGAGAAACCTGTACTTGTTTGTGATAGAGTCCTCTAATTCAGAGAGTGTTCTGTCGATGATATTATAGACATCCAGAGGCGGCAGAGCGCCCGGTATCCGGTACAAAACATGCAGATAAGGTTCTTTCATATAAAAGTAATAATTATCTTTGGAAAGATACTGTGTCATTTCTATAAGAGCTTCGGATATTTTTGAGGTACTTTTTGTCGTGTTGAGTTCGATGGAGAAGCTGATGTAGGTATCCGTCTTTCCCCAGCCGTATCCTTTTATCCGCTCTTCAAGCTGTTCCTCGTCTAAATTGCCTTCAAATAGATCCGTCAAAAAGGCGGCGATATATTTCTGCTCTATTTCCGCGACATAGTATTTTTTCAGATACAAAAATGCCAGCAGGCTTGCGGCAGTCTTTAAAAGCATTTCCAGATTTTCATCCAAGATATGATTCGTCACAGCTTCAAGATAACCATTAACCTCTCCCATGCACATGATAGGAAGCTTGATTCTGTCTGCGATGGCCTTGAACGGCTGAAAATCGGCAGACTGTGAGTAAAAGGACAGATTCTTTTCGCTGTCATACAGAGAGATTGCGGCTGGGACATACCGGGTGAGATATTCAAGTATCTCAGGTTCCCTTGCTCCGGAAGCAAGAAGGTTCGAAAGATTGTTCTGTATTTCAAGATAATACTGGTGCCGGATCTTTAATATGACGCCCATGACAGCGGAGATCACGTCGATGAACGGTGTGTTTAAGGGCAGTCTTATGATGGGGATGCTGTATTTATCGCCCCCTTTCAGGATTGCCTCGGGGATGTCGTCAGAGGGATCCTTGTGCTTTATGATCAGAGCGCTGATATCTTTTTCGGCAAGCCGCGCTATGTATTCACTGTGGGAAAACGGGCCCAGAACGGCGCCATAAAGAGAAGTGAGCAAGACTTCGCCGCCACTTAACCATTGAAGCAAATCAGGATCTTCTGCTGTTGTGATGCCGGTAACGGCTTTTGACAGGCCGCCCGAACCTGCGCATATGGAGACGTTTTTTAAAACATCCAGTTTCAAGATGTCTGCCACAGTCAATATATTCAAGAATCTCACCCCTCAGTCATAACTCTCTCTCAATCAATAACAACTTAATATACAGAATTTTACCACACAACGCATAAAAATGCAGATGTCATAACAGGATAAAGTTTGTCGAACCATATCATCCCATTGTTCTAATGCCAAATTCCGTATACGGGTAGTATAATGATTAAAATTATTTTTATACAAAATCAAAAAAGCGTTGGAGGAATGAGCTATGCTGAAGTTCACGTTGAAAAGGCTGGCATCGCTGGTGCTGGTGCTGATAGGGGTATCATTTCTGGTGTTTATGCTGCTCTCACTGACACCGGGAGATCCGGTGAGGATGATGCTTGGTGAATCGGCCACACCGGAAGCGCAGGAAGCCCTCCGCAAGGAGATGGGCTTAGATGATCCGCTTCTTTTGCAGTATGGCCGCTATATGAAGAACATTGTGGTGCATCAGGACCTGGGGACGTCCTATTCTACACAGAGACCGGTTTTGGATGAGATTATGAATGTCTTCCCCAATACGGTACAGTTAGCGGTTGCGGCAATGGTGATCGCGGTGATTCTTGGGATCTTTCTTGGGATCATCTCTGCCGTGAAACAGAATTCACTGTTAGACAATATTGTTATGGTGCTTGCACTGATCGGAACGTCCGCTCCCATATTCTGGATCGGGATCCTGATGATCCTTTTGTTTTCGGTACAGCTTGGATGGCTTCCGCCGTCGGGCTTCGGAAGCTTTGAACAGCTCATCATGCCGGCAGTTGCCCTTGGTATGCAGAGTACGGCCGTTGTTGCCAGAATGACACGTTCGAGTATGCTTGAAGTCATCCGGCAGGATTTCGTTAAGACGGCCCGGGCGAAGGGGCAGAGGGAGATCATCGTTATCTTAAAGCATGTATTCAGGAACGCCCTGATTCCGATCATCACAGTTGTAGGACTTCAGTTCGGTACGCTTCTGGGCGGAGCCATGCTTACAGAGGTCGTGTTCTCGATCCCGGGCGTCGGGCGTCTGATGATCGAGGCGATCAAGCAGAGAGACTTCCCGATCGTACAGGGAAGCGTCCTTTTTGTGGCGGCATGTTTCTCGCTTGTAAACCTTGCGGTAGATTTACTGTATGCCGTGGTTGATCCAAAGGTTTCCAAAGAATAGGTAAGGAGGAAAAGGAAAATGGAAGAAAAGAAATCCAGAAGTCAGTTAATGACTGTCTTGAAAACTTTAAGCCGCAATAAGATGGCAATTTTCGGGTTGATAATCCTTCTCCTGTTGTTGATAATGGGAATCCTTGCCGATTTTATTGCACCATATGATTATGCAAAGCAGGATCTGGCGAATGCGTTCCAGCATCCCAATGCAAAGCACTTGTTTGGCACGGATGAGTTTGGAAGAGATATCTTCAGCCGTATCATATATGGAGCAAGGACTTCTCTGCTGGTAGGCTTCGTGTCGGTGGGGATCGCCGTGGTTGTAGGCGGCGCCCTGGGAGCGGTTGCGGGTTATTACGGGAAGAGAATAGATAACTTTATCATGAGACTTATGGACGTGCTGCTGGCTATTCCGCAGACACTTCTGGCCATCGCTATCGTGGCGGCTCTTGGAACGGGGCTTACGAACCTTATGATCGCGGTGGGGATCTCTGCCGTACCTACATATGCCAGGATCGTAAGAGCCTCTGTCCTTACCATCCGTGAGGAAGAATATATCGAGGCCGCGAAAGCGTCCGGAACGACGAATGTCAGGATCATCGTCAGACACATCCTGCCCAACTGTATTGCGCCTGTGATCGTCCAGGTCACCCTGGGTATGGCCGGAGCCATCTTAACGGCGGCGGGAATGAGCTTTATCGGGCTTGGAATCCAGCCTCCCAATGCGGAGTGGGGAAATATGCTCTCGACCGGGCGTGATTATATCAGGGGATATTCCTATATGACGATGTTCCCGGGGCTTGCAATCGTGATCACTGTTCTTTCGTTAAACCTGTTAGGCGACGGTCTGCGCGACGCACTGGATCCGAAGCTTAGAAATTAATAAGGAGGGGAAGAGCATGGGAGAGCAAAATCTACTGGACATTAAGAACTTAAGTGTGGAATATAAGACAGAAGACGGTATCGTGTATGCGGTGAACGAATTGAATATGGAGATCGGACACAAAGAGACGCTCGGCTTCGTAGGCGAGACCGGCGCGGGGAAGACCACCACGGCGATGACGATCATGGGGCTTCTGCCGACGCCTCCGGGAAAGGTAACCTCCGGAGAGATCCTGTTTGACGGGCGGGATATGCTGAAGATCGGCGACAAGGAGAGAAGAGGGATTCTAGGCGAGGAGATTTCAATCATTTTCCAGGATCCGATGACCTCTCTGAATCCGTCCATGAAGGTCGGAGACCAGATCGTGGAGATGATACGCCTTCATAAGACCATCAGTAAAAAGGATGCGATGGAGGAAGCCGACAGGCTTCTTGAGATGGTAGGCATCCGCAGAGAGCGTGCCAATGATTATCCGCATCAGTTTTCAGGAGGCATGAAGCAGAGGGTTGTGATCGCCATTGCCCTTGCGTGCCAGCCGAAGCTTATCATTGCGGACGAGCCGACTACGGCTCTTGACGTGACGATCCAGGCGCAGGTTATGAATCTGATCAAAGGCTTCAAGGAAAAACTGGGTACGTCTATGATCCTCATCACCCATGACCTTGGGATCGTAGCGGAGATATGCGACAAGGTGGCGATCATGTATGCGGGGCAGGTGGTGGAGTATGCGGATGTGGAAGGCATCTATCTGAATCCGTGCCATCCGTATACGAAGGGATTATTTAATTCGATCCCGAAGCTTGACACAGAAGAGGAATGGTTAGAAGAGATCCACGGACTGCCTCCGGAGCCGACAGAGCGGATAGAGGGATGCTCTTTCAGTCCCCGCTGTCCGAACTGCATGAAGATCTGCAAGCATAAAAAGCCGGGCATAACCTATATTGACGACAGGCATTATGTACGGTGCTTCTTATACGAGAATCAGGAGGTGAAGGCTGATGAGTAATTCAAATGAGAAATTAGTTGAGGTCCGTCATCTGAAGAAATATTTCAAAGTCAGCAAAGGGCTTCTTCATGCGGTAGACGACGTCAGCTTTTACATCAACAGAGGAGAAACTCTGGGACTTGTGGGCGAGTCGGGATGCGGGAAATCCACTACCGGAAGGACGCTGATAAGGCTTTTGGAGGCCGATGGGGGCGAGGTTAATTTCCACGGTGAAAATATCCTGTCACTGGATAAAAAGCAGATGAAGAAATTCAGGGAAAATGTACAGATGGTTTTCCAGGATCCGTATTCCTGTCTGAATCCGAGGCTTTCCGTGTTCGACCTGATCGCGGAGCCTCTGACCAATATGGAGGAATACAGGCGGGATAAAAAGAAGCTGGACGCGAGAGTGCGTGAGCTCATGGACGTGGCGGGGCTTTCCAGGAGACTGATAAACGTATATCCCCACGAGCTGGACGGAGGAAGGAGACAGCGTGTGGGAATCGCCCGTGCTCTCTCTGTGAATCCGGAATTCATCGTGCTTGACGAGCCGGTTTCCGCGCTGGATGTATGTATACAGGCCCAGATCATCAACCTGCTCAAGAGGCTGCAACAGGAGCTGAACCTTACGTACCTGTTCATTTCCCACGATCTGAGCGTAGTAAAGCATATCAGTAACCGCATCGGCGTCATGTACCTGGGTAAGATTGTGGAGTTAAGCGACTATCAGACAATCTTTGCGTCTCCGCGCCACCCGTATACGAAGGCTCTGCTCTCCGCGATCCCGATTCCTAAAGTGGGGATCGACAGGGATCAGATCATCTTAAGCGGAGACGTGCCAAGTCCGGTCAATCTTCCGGGCGGGTGCCGGTTTGCCGGCCGCTGTCCGTATGTGACCGAGCGCTGCCGGCAGGAGGAGCCAAAGCTTGAGCATGTGGGCGGCAATCAGTTTGTGGCATGTCATCTGGCAGAAG
>CAJTRO010000013.1:0-27028 GCA_910579015.1 uncultured Dorea sp.
GCGCAATACCCTGCGGCCTTTTTTCATCCTACTATTTCTTAACGGTACTTCGAAAAAATATCTACATCTGGTATTTCGTACTGGTTTTCATACAAGGTATAAAAATTTACACTATTTTTTGCGACAACACTTGCGCAATCGGCCTTTTACATATATTATAGTAGGTACTATAGTTACTTTTTACAAAGGTAAAGGAGGATTTTTCATGAAAGACTATATTTTAGAACAATTGAAGGCTCTCACATCCATTCCCAGCCCGACCGGATACACCGGCAAGGTTACTGCTTATCTGTCCGATCAGATACGTGCTCTGGGATATCAGCCTGAGATGTCTAACAAGGGAAATGTAAGTGTTGTCCTTGGCGGCGAAGGGAATCCGCTCGTTCTGGCCGCTCATGTAGATACACTTGGCGCCATGGTCAGGGAGATCAAAGATAACGGACGCATCCGCCCTACCACCATCGGAGGACACCAGTGGGATACCTGCGACGGAGAGAACTGTACCGTACATACCCGTGACGGACAAGTCTATACCGGTGTTGTACTGAATACCGAGCCGTCCGCTCATGTGGCAGATGAGAAGAAAGATAAGAAAGAAGTGAATATGGAGATTCTTCTGGATGAGAATGTCTCCTCCAAGGACGATGTGAAGAAGCTTGGCATTCAGAACGGTGATTTTATCGCCATGGATCCGCGTACTGTCGTGACCGAGAGCGGTTATATTAAGAGCAGATTCCTGGATGACAAGCTGTCTGCCGCTGTTCTTCTCGGACTGGCTAAGGCAGTCAAGGAAGAAGGCATTGCCCTTAACCGCAAGCTTACGCTGATATTCACTACCTATGAAGAGGTCGGACACGGCGCTTCCTTCATTCCTTCCGATACGAAGGAGATGCTCTCTGTTGATATGGGATGTGTCGGAGACGGTCTGGAGTGTACAGAGCGCATGGTCTCCATCTGTTCCAAGGATTCCGGCGGTCCTTACGATTACGAGATCACATCCCGCCTTATCTCGCTTGCGAAGGAAAATGACCTGGACTATGCGGTTGACATCTACCCGCACTATTGCTCAGACGTAGGCGCGTCATTAAAGGCAGGTTATGATATCCGCCACGGATTGATCGGACCTGGCGTATACGCTTCTCATAACTATGAGCGTTCTCATGCAGACGGAGTGATGAATACCTACAAGCTTCTCAGAGCTTTGATCACTCAGTAATCTTCCCGAAGACTGCAAAAAACAGATAGATAAAAAGTCCCACAAGCTGATAGAACCGAGACTTGTGGGACTTTCTTAACCCCTTAATCCATAATATCAACGATAACCTTCTTATCCTCTTTGGCAGCCGCTGCTTTTACGACCGAACGGATTGCCTTGGCTATACGTCCCTGTTTTCCAATCACCTTACCCATATCAGAATCAGCAACATGTACTTCCAGGACCATCGTCTTCTTTTCCTCTCTCTCTGTCACAACGACGCTGTCAGGATCGTCGACCAATGCCTTTGTAATAACCTCAACTAACTCTTTCATGATTGTGCACCTCAAAAACAAGATTTATTGATCAGCAATAATTATTTCTCGATACCTGCTATCTTGAAGATCTTGCTGACTACTTCTGTCGGCTGTGCACCATTCTTGAGCCATCTCTTTGCAGCCTCTTCGTCAACCTTGATTGCGCTTGGATCGCAATTCGGATCGTAGGTTCCGATCTCATCAATAAACTTTCCATCTCTCGGGGATCTTGAATCAGCTACGATAATTCTATAAAAAGGCGCCTTCTTCTGTCCCATTCTTCTTAATCTGATCTTTACTGCCATTGTATCTTACCTCCATAAAATAATAAATTAGTTATATATATAACGCGCGCGGCGCGGTATACCATTGTTAAGTATATACCGGGCATATCAGAATGGCAGACGGAACTTTCCTTTTCTGCCGCCCTTGCCCATCATCTTCATGAGCTTCTTCATCTCGCCAAACTGCTTCACCATCCGGTTGACTTCGCTGATGTCCACCCCGGCTCCTCTTGCGATCCGGTGCTTTCTGGACGGGTTCAGAAGATCGGGATCCCGTCTCTCCTGCGGCGTCATGGAATGGATCATCGCTTCCATCCTCGCCATGCTCTTCTCCGCCTGGGCCGTCTGCTCATCGTCAAGCCCCTTCATCTTACCCATGCCTCCCATGCCGCCAAGCCCGGGCATCATGCTCATAATACTCCCAAGACCGCCCATGTTCTTCATCTGGCTGATGCTCTCCAGATAGTCCTCGAAATCAAACTGGTTCTTCTTCATCTTCTGGGCCATCTGCTTTGCTTTCTCTTCATCAATCTCGGCTTCCGCCTTCTCGATCAAGGTCAGCACATCGCCCATTCCCAGGATACGGGAAGCCATTCTGTCCGGATAGAACTGCTCTAAGTCAGACAACTTCTCTCCCATACCTGCATATAAGATAGGCTTACCGGTGACAGCCTTAACAGACAGCGCGGCACCGCCCCTTGTATCACCGTCAAGCTTCGTGACGATCACACCGTCAATACCGGCTTTCTCATGGAATTCCTTCGCCACATTCACCGCATCCTGACCGGTCATCGCATCAATGACCAGAATCGTCTGGTGTACGGTCACAGCCTCCTTAATCTCACGGAGTTCTCCCATCATATCCTCGTCAATATGAAGACGTCCCGCCGTATCAAGGATCACGATATTATTCCCGTTCTTCTGCGCATGTTCATAAGCCGCCTTCGCGATATTCGCCGGCTTATGGTTCGCGCCCATGGCAAAGACTTCCACACCCTGCTTCTCGCCGTTCACCTGAAGCTGCTTGATCGCCGCCGGACGGTATACATCACATGCAGCGAGAAGAGGCTTCTTCCCCTTCAGCTTAAACTTGCCCGCAAGCTTCGCAGTCGTCGTTGTCTTACCGGCTCCCTGAAGCCCCGCCATCATTATGACTGTGATGGCGCTCCCCGGCTGGAGTGCAATCTCTGTCGTCTCCGAACCCATCAGCTTCACGAGCTCTTCGTTCACAATCTTGATGACCATCTGCCCCGGATTCAGCCCGTTCATGACATCCTGTCCGATGGCACGCTCCTGTACGCTCTTGATAAAGTCCTTGACCACCTTGAAGTTGACATCCGCGGCAAGCAGTGCCCTCTTGATCTCCTTGAGCGCCTCCTTGACATCTTCCTCTGTAAGACGTCCCTTACTTCTCAGATTCTTAAATATATTCTGAAGCTTCTCTGTCAAACTGTCAAATGCCATACTACAACTCCTCTATAATCTCCCCGGCTATCCTTCTGATGCCGCCGATCACTTCCGACGCATTCTCTTCATTATAATCATCCAGAAGTCTGTCTATATTCTCTACCTTCTCTTTCACTGCCAGAAACTTCTCCACCAGATGAAGCTTCTCCTCATACCCCTTAAGCGCCTGATTACACCGCCTTACGAGATCGTGGACGCCCTGCCGGCTGATCCCTGCCTCCTCGGCGATCTCTCCAAGCGATAAATCCTCTGTTATGAACCGCTCATAGATCTCTTTCTGATGTTCTGTCAGTAACTCACCATAAAAATCAAACAGCAATGCCTGTTCCAGAATCTCATTCACTTCCATCACCTGTGATATCATACAACAAATATTCCGGGGTGTCAAGTATTTTTTCTTTACGAACTATCGTTCGTATTGCTTCGTCTTGTGTTATCCTTGTTTATTTCGTTTGACTCTTGAATACCGCTGCCGGATATGCTATATTATAGACAGAAAAAGGGAAAGCCATAGAAGCGGCTCTACCCACAATACTTTAAGCTGTCTCCGCTATAAGCGGCGTGCCGTCACTATTGCAGTAGTGGCGGCTATTTCTTTTTTCCCTTGAAGATTGTATAGCATAATCCCACAAGGGCAACAATGAATATTCCAGTCTGAATCAGATCGGAGTATGTAACCATTGAATCACCCTCCTTTCTTTCGTTGGAGGGCTACTTGAACCCTCCGATAAAACAAGAGGGGTAAAGCCGCCTTTGGCTCTATGGTTTTCCCATGTCCGAAGTATAGCACACATCTTTTTGTCAAGCAATTACAATATACTTTTTATTCCATTTCCGGCAATTACCAAACGGCAGGCTTTGCCTGCACATACTCAACCGGGAAATCCTGATCTACTGTATCAAAATTTTCATCCCCTAATGGCTTCATCCTTGTAAGAGAATCTTTCGCAAGTATCATATCAAGTATTTTTTTACGAACTATTGTTCTCCAAGCAGACGGTCTATCCGGACGCATCCCCATCCCTGGCTCTGCTCCACAGGCTTATGCTCGCTGGTCTCCCGGAACCTGAGTTTCAGTTCCACATTCTGCGCCTCCGGATATTTTGACAGAAATAAAGCCGCCGCACCTGATACGACCGGCGTTGCCATGGAAGTTCCGCTCTTTCTGACATAAGGATTCTTATTCACAGGATAACGGCCATTGCAGGATAAGATCTGGTATCCCGGGGCGACCAGCTCCGGCTTTACGATGCACTGGTCCGTAGGGCCGCTCCCTGAACAACGATTCTTCATCCCCGGCTCCTCCAGAGCGCCCACCGTGATCACCTTCCGGCTGTTTCCCGGAACAGCGATACTGCCCTCCCCCGGACCGTAATTGCCCGCCGATACCACTACCGTGATCCCGCGGTTCCATAACTCCTCCACAGCCTGTATCAGGCAGGCTTCCTTGCCCGGCTCCAGATCCCGCCTGGCTCCCACCGATATATTGACGATACGGATGCCGTACCGCCTGTGATTCTTCTGAAGCCACCAGATCCCGTCCATGATCTGTTCCACGCTTCCCTCGCCCTTTGCATCAAGGACCTTCACGATCACAAGCTTCGCCTCCGGCGCTATCCCGCCAAGCCTCCCTCTCGACATCCTCCCGTCTCCTGCAATGATACCGCCAACATGCGTTCCATGACCGCTGTCATCATACATACCCTGACGGTGCCCGACACAATCCTGAAATGCAAGCAGCCTCCCTTTAAGGTCCGGGTGTACCGACATTCCCGTGTCCAGAATGGCCACAGTCACGTTCTGTCCTCTGATATTCCCCTGCCCGGTATCATCACACCAGTAATGGATTTGCTGTTTTACTTTATTCATTGCCAAAAAAACCTTTTTTACCAGAATATTCGGCTTGCATTAAAGTTGTGCTTTCTGTCTCCAAACAGATTCTCTACCAAAATTTAAACAACCTTATCATTTTCACCCCGATTTTATAATACCAGGGCAGTAATGCCTTCTCCGCCTTTTTAAGCTCTTTTCCAATCTCTATATGCTGTGGACAGTGACTCTCACACTTTTTGCACTTTACACATACCTCCGGCAGGCTCATCTCCTTCTGGAAGGCGGTAACCTGGAGGTATTCATGTCTCCCGGAGCTTTTTTGCTCAGTGTACATTCGGTTATAGCACCGGAATGCGGCCGGTATATCAATCCCTTTCGGGCATGGCATACAGTACCCGCATCCGGTACATCCTACCTTCATGGTTTTATGTATCTCTTCCTTTACAGATGCGATCAGAGAGAAGTCCTCCTCTGTGAATTCTCCCGCCCGAGCCTCAGATGCCGACTTCACATTCTCTTTCACCATCTCAAGGGAATTCATCCCCGATAATACGCATGTAACCTCCGGCTGATCCCAAAGCCAGCGAAAAGCTAACTCTGCCGGAGTACGATGCCTAAAGTCTGCCGAGATTTTCTTCCTCGCAGATTCCGGCAGAAGCTCCACAAGCTTTCCGCCCCGGAGCGGCTCCATGATAATGACCGGGATCCCTCTCTCTGCCGCCGCCTTAAGCCCCCGTCTCCCGGCCTGTGTGTGCTCATCCATATAATTGTACTGAATCTGGCAGAAATCCCAGTCGTAAGCGTCCAAGATCTTAAGAAACATCTCCGTATTTCCATGAAAAGAAAATCCGATGCTGCGTATCTGTCCGTTTGCTTTTTTCTTTTCAACCCATTCTTTGATACCCAGCCGTACAAGCTTCTCCCAGGCGGCGATATCCGTAAGCATATGCATCAGATAGTAATCGATATAGTCCGTCCTCAAGCGTGAAAGCTGTTCATTAAAATAGCGGTCTAACGCTGCTTCTGATTTGATCAAATACTGGGGCAGCTTCGTGGCAATATTGACTTTCTTACGGCAGTGGTTCTTCTCAAATATCCTGCCCAAAAGCACCTCACTTCCCGGATAAATATACGCAGTATCAAAGTAATTCACACCGCTTTCTACTGCTTCTATCAACTCCCGCTCTGCTTTCTCTTCATCAAAATGACCGCCTTCTTTTGTAAAACGCATACAGCCATAACCAAGGATCGAAATCGGCTCTCCATACTTGTCATTTCTATACTGCATATTCTCCCTCCCTGCTTTCTTCCTGGTCTGTCTCTTTCTTATTTCTTCTCTGAAAAATCTGACGCCGGCCTAATCCATGCCATCAGTTTTCTAACTCTTTACAGACAATATTCTATCACCAAAAATAGCAGAAACACAAGCGATGAACACAAAAAATGAATCAATATTCATATTCAAAAGAAGCCCTGTCTGTCTTAAAAGAAAAGAATGTGTACTTCCCCTTCCTGAATCTGTAAAATGCCCGACATGCCGCATTTTCACGAATCGTCCTTGTCATGTTCCCGTCAGACGGAGCTTTCAGCGGACTTCTGACTTCTTCTAACAGCCTTGCCTCTAACTCCAGATTCCCCTGAACAACCCGAATCCTTCCATGCCGCGCCTGTACCACCCTTGCTCCCAGATAAGTTGCAAGCCGATACTCTCTTCCCTTCCATATCACCACCCCGATAATACCGCGAAAATGAATACCTGTAAACGGAACATCCGCTACAGCCAGCATCAGAGAACCGCCCGGAAAACAGCATTGCGTCCAGGCATACTCCCTGGGAAATGAACGCCCCTGGTCTCCTTCCCAATATCCGAACGCATTCTGAAACAAAAATTTACGCCCGTCAACAAGCATACTTCCATCAACAACATGCCTCATACTATACACGCTGTGACGGCATTCCAGAAACGGCAGCACAGAAAACGGTCCCATAATATCATATTTTAGCGGAAGAAGCGCCCCAAACCTTAATTCTCCGCTCATATCCAGTTTTGGCGTATGTACCGCCAGACTAACCCCTCTCTCTCCAAACCGATTCTCTCCTATCCAGATATCATTTCCCATCCTGTGAAATGCCGAAGCGGGATATTCAACATTCCACGCCTGGTCCTCTGTGATGACCTGGATGGAACACGCTCCATTCTGCCCTGACCTGTGAATTGCCGGGATGACCGCTAACGTCTGTGTTCTGGACTGGAATTTAAAATACCATCCATAAAAATAATTGTGCATAAGCTCTTGCCCTCCAAAGAAAGATAAGAATTATTATCTCTCAAACTTTACATTATTATAATTGATTTCTCCGCCGATTTGTCGTAGAATAGTATTGTTTGTATCCATATATTTGCAACAGGAGGATATAATGGAAGATAAAAATTATTACGATATATTAGGCGTCTCAGAGAAAGCCTCTTTAGAAGACATCACCGCCGCCAAGAACGAATTGGCCAAGAAGTACCATCCCGATGTCAACTTAAAAGACGGAATTGATACAACACAGCAGATGCAGGAGATCCTGGAAGCATACCGCGTCCTCTCCAATCCGGACAAGCGTTCCGAATATGACTGGGAGATCCGAAGGAAACGGCCGGTGATGCAGACCTTCGATCTTCATAATATGGAAGAAAGTAATAATGAGACGACACCTGCATTTGTCTCATACTGGAAAGCCGCCAACGACCTGTATGACATCGTACAGACGAGCGATTCTTTATACAAGGACAGAAGCCGTGCAGATGAACTGACACAGTTGTCCACCCAGGCAGCCGGACATGTGCTTCTTTTAAGAAGTGCTTCCATCCCCGAACGGTACTGGTATCCCGACATCATGAACTGGCTTCTTTTCACCTGGTTCCAGCACCGTAACTACACGATCTCATATCTGCTGACGCTCTATGATGAATACGCCAAAGAGAATATCTCGGCGCTGGATAAACTAAAGCTCCAGAAGAATTCCTATCAATACCAGCACTCCATCAAACGGCTGGTAAAGATATAAGCGTTGTCCGGATCATTGGAAATTTATTTGATTTGTTTTCACACATCCATACCCTCCGCATATTATGTACTGTAAACATCAAAAATGGAGGAATTCAAAATGAGCGATTTAAGTGCTACAAACTGTGGATGTGGATGTGAATCCGGAAGAACTGGTGGAGAATGTGGATGTGGATGCGGCTTTGGCAACAACAGCTGCCTGTGGATCATCCTTCTGCTCTTCTGCTGTGGCGGAATGGGCAATGGATGCGGCGGTTTCGACTGCGGATGCTAGTATGAAGATAGAAGGGGGCGGAGTATATCACTCCGTCCTCTTCATTTTATAGATAGTCAATACTTCTTCCTCTTCTTCGTCTCTTACGTCCGCCTTCTTCTCCTCCAGCTGTTTTTTCAGCATACAGTTCTCGTCGATCTCATACACTGCATTCCCGTCAATGATCAGTCTTCTGTCCATGCTCATCCATCCTTCCTTAATTCCTTTTACCATAATAATATATGATTCATCTCACATTTAGTTTTTCCATATCTCATAAAATCCATTCTTCTGTCATATATATTTACAACGTTATTTCAGGAAGCACATATGGAACAAAATCCCCCAAAACCCATGACGCCTTTTGACAGCCTGGTCAATCCGCCTTTTCTGTATACACTAAAGCTTCTGCTCCCTTACACGCCGCCCTCCATGCAGCGCTTCCTGGGAATCTATATCAAATTCCTCGAACTGCGCCATGCGATGGAATATTTTCAGGGCTTTGCCTCCCACGCACAGCCCAAAGATATGCTGGACGGACTGAAGCCATATATGAGCCCGGCAGAAAAGGAAATGATGGAACAAATGTCAGGCATGATGAATATGATGGAAATGGTTCAGAATATGCAGGCCATGTCCGACTCTTCCCCTCAGGATTCTGGCGGCTTCAACCCGCTGGATATGATGAAAGGCATGTTAAGCCCCGAACAGCAGGAGATGTTCGACATGTACAACGCTATGTTTGAAAATGAACTGAATACGCCCGATACGGGCGGCAAGAAAGGAGAATCTGATAATGAATGAATGGATGAACAACCCGGCAATGCAGAGTATGGATCCCATAAAAATGGAACTGATCCGCACCGCCGCCGCACAGACACAGGGAAAGAGCGGAAAAGCTCTTGCCCCGGTAATGATGGCGCTGATCACCAATGCGAACAAAAAAGGAATCCAGTTTACACCAGATGAATTCTCTCTGGTACTCTCCGTCCTGAAAGAAGGCAAGTCCAAAGAAGAACAGGACCAGATTGAGAATATGGTCCGCATGGTTTCGTCTTATATGAAGAAGTAACTATTTCTTCACAGATGAAGACCTGACGAAAAAAGGGAGCTCAGAGATGCCCTTCTTCCAAATGGACCGGACATCTCTAAGCTCCCATGCTCTAAACTTAATTTCTTCTATTCCTCAGATGGTTCCAACACATAATTCCTGGTCGTAACTCCGCTGGTCCGCCCTTTCCCATTGATAAGAACCGCCTTAAACAGCGTCTCGCCTTCCGGCATATCTATCGGACCCGTATACTTGCTCGACGATATGGACGGCTCTTCTCCGTTCGTAGTATAATATGCATCATATCCTTCCGGTACTTTGATCTCAATCTGTACAGGCGTATCATACTGTCCGGTAGACGGCGATACCGCCGGCGCGTCCACCACCGGAAGCTCCACCGTATAGGTCTTCTGCGCCGCAAGACTCGGCACGCCTTTCTTATCGACGGCTATGGCCGTGATCACGGTCGAACCTTCTCCGATCTTGATAGGCCCTGTATACTTCGTGCTCTGCAACGTGGCCTCTTCACCGTTATCCGTATAGTAAATGGTACATCCCTCACCCGCAGACAGCGACAATTCCTGCACATCCTCAAACGTCTCGTTCTCGTCCAGACTGAACTCGGGCACATCTATGATATATCCGGCAAGCGCCTCGGCAACATTACCGGCAACATCCTCCAGTAAAAACGGAATCTCATCCTTCTGGTCTGTCTCCATATAGAAGTTCACATATACCTCAAACAGCTCCGGATTCTTCGGCTGTTTCTTTACTGCTTCCTGGAAAATGGATTCGGCCCAGTCAAGATCGCCCTTCGCGATATATACCTTCGCTAAGCCCTCATAGGCGGCGGCTTTCGTCCCGTCCTTCTTGACCGCCCGCTCAAAGAGATCGATCGCCCTGTTATATTCTCCGGCTGCCAGCGCCTTATTGCCTTTGTCCACAATCCCTTTATAAGAATTCAGGTACAGATAGAATCCTGCCCCTGCGATCGCGGCGATCAGGAATAATACAACCAGCGCACATCCTGCCCTCTTACGGCGGACAGCCTTTTTCCGTTCTGCCTGTCTGCGCTTCTTCTCGCGCTCTGACATATTTCCTGTGGCATTCCCTCTCTGGGAGCCTGTATTTCTTCTGCCTGTATTTCCTGTATTGCGGCCCGTCTGGCCTCTCATATCACGGCTGGTGCCGCGGCCGGTCTGACCTCTTACGTCACGACCGGTACTTCGGCCTGCCTGGCCTCTTACGTCACGGCCGGTGCTCCGGCCTGCTGTGTCCCTCATGTCGCGCACGGTACTCCGGCCTGCTGTGTCCCTCATATCGCGCATGGTACTCCGGCCCGCCCCGTCTCTCATGTCGCGCACAGTGCTCCGGCCTGCCCCGTCTCTCATATCGCGCATGGTACTCCGGCCTGCTCCATTTCCCACGTCGCGCACAGTGCCCCTGCCGGTCATGCTCCGGGTGCTCCGGCTCATACCGCCTGCCGTATTCCTTCCAGAACCATTCCCGCCCCTTCCCGAGTCCGTATTCCTCAAAGAATCGTATTCCAGATAATCATCATAGCCTTCATCACCATTAATGGAACCTCTT
Source organism: uncultured Dorea sp. (assembly GCA_910579015.1). Lineage (GTDB taxonomy): Bacteria > Bacillota > Clostridia > Lachnospirales > Lachnospiraceae > Sporofaciens. The sequence goes on from CAJTRO010000013.1 coordinate 11,044, forward strand.
ATCTGCTCAGTAAGCATGTCCTCCAGAGGATTATAATCAGGAACAATGCGGATCTCCCTGCCGCATCCCTGACAAAATAACATTCCCTCTGGTATCTCACGCCCGCAATACCTACATTTCATCTTAAGAGAACCTCCTACCTACTGCTTTTGCAGATACTCCCCTCTGTCAAAACATCTTCTATCACCTGCTCTGACAGCCTTAACTGTCCGTCATACTCTTAGAACAATCCGGTAATCTTTCCGTCCTCCGAAACATCTATTCCATTTGCCGCCGGCACCTTTGGGAGCCCCGGCATCGTCATGATCGCTCCGGTCAGGGCGACAACAAACCCGGCTCCGGCGCTGACGTATACCTCGCGGATATGGATATCGAAACCGGAAGGACGTCCAAGCTTCTTCGCATCGTCCGACAGAGAGTACTGATTCTTGGCCATACATACCGGAAGGTCACCAAAGCCCATGGACTCTATCTTGGCCAGCTGTTTCTTCGCCGCCGGTTCATACACGACGCCTCCTGCCCCGTAGATCTCCTTTGCGATCGTCTCGATCTTCTTCTCCAGAGACAGCCCGTCCTCATACAATGTATGGAAATGACTCTCCTTATTCTTTAAGGTATCCAGTACCTTGCCTGCAAGGGCCTTTCCGCCTTCTCCGCCCTTCTCCCAAACTTCAGAAAGCGCGAATTCGCATCCCTTCTCCTCGCAGAATCTGCGGATGAAGTCATTCTCCGCCTCTGTATCTGTCACAAATGAATTCAGCGTCACTACAACCGGAACGCCGTATTTCTGGATGTTCTCAATATGCTTCTCAAGATTGACGATCCCTCGGGAAAGAGCCTCAAGATTCTCCTTGGAAAGCTCATCCTTTGCAGCCCCGCCGTTGTATTTCAGCGCGCGGACAGTCGCAACCAGAACCACTGCATCCGGCTTAAACCCGGCCTTACGGCACTTGATATCCAGGAACTTCTCTGCACCCAGATCCGCTCCGAATCCGGCCTCTGTCACCGTGATATCGCTAAGCTTCAGCGCCATCCTTGTTGCCCTGACACTGTTGCACCCATGTGCAATATTGGCAAACGGACCGCCGTGTACCAGCGCCGGCGTATGCTCCAGCGTCTGGATCAGATTCGGCTTGATGGCATCCTTAAGGAGCGCCGTCATGGCGCCTGTGGCATGAAGATCCTCTGCCGTCACCGGATCCCCGCTGAAATTATAAGCCACGATGATCTTCCCGAGCCTCTTCTTCAGATCCATGACATCTTCCGCCAGACAGAGGATCGCCATGATCTCAGATGCGACCGTGATGACAAAATGATCCTCCCTCACCATTCCGTCCATCTTATTCCCAAGGCCGACTACGATGTTCCGCAGGTTTCTGTCGTTCATATCCAGACAACGCTTCCATACCACCTGCCTTGGATCGATCCCAAGTAAGTTCCCCTGCTGGATATGGTTATCTAACATAGCCGCAAGCAGATTGTTTGCCGATGTGATCGCATGGAAATCTCCGGTAAAATGAAGATTCAGATCCTCCATAGGCACTACCTGGGCATATCCTCCCCCTGCCGCTCCGCCCTTGATGCCAAAGCATGGTCCAAGAGACGGCTCACGGAGCGCTATGATCGCTTTCTGGCCAAGCTTCGCAAGGGCCTGTCCCAGACCTACCGTCGTCGTCGTCTTTCCCTCGCCCGCCGGCGTCGGATTAATTGCAGTTACCAGAACAAGCTTTCCATCCGGTCTGTCCTTGATCCTCTCCCAGACTTCATCTGATAATTTCGCCTTATACTTACCGTAGAATTCCAGTTCCTCTTCGTTGATCCCCACCGTTGCCGCCACATCCCTGATGTGAGCCATCTGCGCTTCCTGCGCGATCTGAATATCTGTCTTCATTCGCTTCTCCCTTCTTACATACCTTATATTATGATAATTTCTATAGTTACATCTAAAACTATCCTTCTTCCACAAACTGATCGAATTCTTCCGGCGACATCAGCACCTTCCTCGGCTTCGTCCCTTCCTCCGGTCCCACCACTCCTGCTTCCGCAAGCTGGTCCATAATCCTTGCGGCCCGGTTAAACCCAATCTTAAACGCTCGTTGCAGCATCCCGATCGACGCCTTGTCCTTGTCGATGATCAGTCTGCCCGCCTCTGTAAAATATGCATCCCGTCCGTCTCCCTCGACTGCGCCCCCCGCCGCCGGCATACTGCCGGCAGGATTCGTGTTGACGTGGTTCACTACTTCCTCATCATATGTAACCTCTTCATTGTTGTTCTTCAGATAGTCGACCACATCCTGCACTTCCTTGTCTGTTACAAAGGAACCCTGCACTCTGGCCGGCTTCTGATAACCGGACGGATAGAACAGCATGTCGCCCTTGCCAAGAAGCTTCTCCGCGCCGTTCATATCTATGATCGTCCGGGAATCCACGCCCGACGACACGGAAAATGCAATCCTTGAAGGCATGTTCGCCTTGATCAGACCGGTTATGACGTTCACAGACGGCCTCTGAGTAGCGATCACCAGATGGATACCCGCCGCTCTCGCAAGCTGTGCCAGACGGCAGATTGCGCCCTCCACCTCACCGGGTGCGACCATCATCAGATCCGCAAGCTCATCGACGATAACGACAATCTGCGGCAGAGGCTTCCTCTCAATTCCGTCAACAGACGGTGTCTCCATAATCTTCTCATTATATCCCTTCATGTCCCTTACGCCGTACTCGGCAAACGCGCGGTAACGTCTGTCCATCTCGGCAACCGCCCAGTTCAGGGCTCCCGCCGCCTTCTTCGGATCCGTCACCACAGGGATCATCAGATGCGGAATCCCGTTATATACACTGAGCTCAACCACCTTCGGATCGATCATGATCAGCTTCACTTCATCCGGCGTTGCTTTATAGAGGATACTTATGATCAGCGTATTGATGCAGACCGACTTTCCAGATCCGGTTGCTCCGGCGATCAGTACATGAGGCATCTTCCCAATGTCCGTCACCACAGCCTTCCCTCCGATATCCTTGCCTGCCGCAAAGGATATCTTAGACGAACTATTCTTGAATTCAGCCGTCTCCAGAAGATCCCTCAGCATCACCGCAGAGTTCTCCTTGTTCGGCACCTCTATCCCCACGGCCGCCTTCCCCGGGATCGGCGCCTCGATCCGGATATCCGCCGCCGCAAGATTCAGCTTGATATCGTCTGAGAGACCGACAATCTTGCTGACCTTCACTCCCATCTCCGGTTGCAGCTCATACCGTGTGACCGACGGACCGCAGCTTACATTGGTCACCGTCACCTTCACCCCAAAATTCTGCAAGATCTGTTGCAGCTTGATGGCGGTCTCGCGAAGCTGTGCATCGGATTCTCCCTTCTTTTTACTTCCCTTCTTAAGAAGCGTAAGGGGAGGCACACGATAATTCTTTCTGGGCTTTGCATCCGACGCCGCGGCCGACATTGCAGCCGCCACATCATCTGAAAGCTCCTCCTTCTTTGAGGCTTTCTCCCTGGCCGGGCTTGTATCTGCTTCCTCTTTGGCTTCGGCTGTCACCGGCGCCGGAACAACGATCTCTTCCACAGCTTCCTGACGGATCGGAATCGGCACGCCCTTTAACACTCCATGGGACGTCGGCATCTCGACAGACACCATCTCCTCCGGTTCTGACGATACTTCTTCCTCCCCGCGGTCTATCACAAAGTCCACGGCCTCCTTTGGCGCTTCCTGATTCTTCTTCCTGCCCCTCTTCTTACTGTCCTCGGATGATCCGGCAGGCTCGGCCGTCAGCTCCCTCAAACCCGGCTGCCATCCTGCCAGAGCCGTATCAAATGAAACTCCCTCCACATGTCTGTCGCTTCTCTTCTTTGATCTTGCTGCCTGCTCCTCCTTCGACTGAGACTCCCTGATCCGTCTCCTCTCCATGGCAAGCTCGCGCCTGTGCTGTGCATCCCGTCTGGCCCTGTCATACACCTTGTCACTCTGGGTTTTTACCCCCTTAAGAGCCGACCTTCCGGTGATGACCACCAGACATATGATCATCAGTATGATATCAACAACGTAAGTCCCTGCAATACCGATCGCCGGTGTCAGGGCATTCACCAGTGTCTCTCCTACAACTCCGCCCCTGACGTCAACTAACTGAAGGAACATACATACAAGCACCAGCAGGCACACGGCCGCCGCCGTCTTTGGATACACACCTGGATTCCCCTGATTCGAGATCAGAAACGTAACAATCCCGAACAGCAGGAACGGGATCACATAGGACGCCCAGCCAAATATGCTGTTCATCCATTCTGCCAGCGCCGCCCCTACGAATCCTCCGAATCCAAAATTGCTGATCAGCAGTAATATACTGGCCGCAAGTGTCATCCAGATCACAATCTCCGTCCCCACAAAGCTTGTCTCTATATTGGTCTTCTTCTTTGTCTGCTTACTGCTCCCCCGTTTTTTTGCTTTAGCAGCCATCCTATTCTCCCCCTTATTATGGCAATACTATTATATAGTATAGCATTTTTGGAAATGGCTGTCATTACATATTTTCGCTCTTTTTCTGCCTCCACTGGTCAATCATTTCGTGCAATTTATTCAATGCGTCGCTCATTCCCCCGACCTCGTCGATCAGTCCTTCCTTCACCGCGTCCTTCCCCTCAAGCAGCGTTCCCACATCCTTCACCAGCTCCGTCTGGTTCAGCATCAGTTCTTCAATCCGCCTCTGCGTCATATGAGAATGATCCGCAAGAAACCTTGTGATCCGGTCCTGCGTCTTTATCATATTGCGCAGGCTCTGCGTGATCCCTATGAACATCCCGTTTGAACGGACCGGATGGATGATCATGGTGCCGCTGGGTACAATAAATGAATACTTGGCAGAGACTGCCAGGGGACCTCCGATCGAATGGCTTCCTCCAAGGACCAGGGACACCGTCGGCTTGCTCAAGGATGCGATCATCTCCGCGATGGACAGCCCCGCCTCCACATCGCCTCCCAGTGTATTCAGAAGAATCAGAAGCCCTTCGATCTCGTCACTGTCCTCCACCTCGGCAAGAAGCGGAAGCATATGCTCATATTTGGTCGATTTTGCATTGCCTGATACGGCCTCATGTCCCTCGATCTCACCGATGACCGTCAACAGCTTGATCTTATGACGGCTCTTATTCCCCTCCAGGTCCACACTTCCCAGTTCCTTGATCTCTTCCCGTTTCTGCTCCTTTTGCGCTCCGTCTGACATAAAAAAACACCTCCATACTATTCTCAATAATACCTGCTCATAGTTAGTATGGAAGTGTTTTCTATATTTTATACCTGATCACACCTGTTCAAGCGCCTGTGAAAGATCCGCAATGATATCGTCAATGTGTTCAATCCCCACACTGAACCGGATGAGATCCGGCTGAACTCCTGCCTCCACAAGCTCCTGATCGTTCATCTGACGGTGGGTATGGCTTGCCGGATGAAGGACGCAGCTTCTTGCATCCGCCACATGGGTTACGATCGCGATCAGCTTAAGGCTGTCCATCATGCGGACCGCCGCCTCTCTCCCGCCCTTAAGGCCGAAGGTGATCACGCCGCAGGTTCCATCCGGCATATACTTGCAGGCAAGCTCATAGTATCTGTCTCCCGGAAGAGACGGACAATTCACCCAGGCAATCTTCTCATGATCCTTAAGATACTGCGCGGCCTTAAGCGCATTCGAACAATGTCTCTCCATGCGCAGCGGCAGCGTCTCTAAACCAAGATTCAGAAGAAATGCATTCTGGGGAGACTGTATCGAACCTAAGTCCCGCATAAGCTGTGCCGTCGCCTTGGTGATATACGCGCCCTTGCCGAACTTCTGTGTATATACGATCCCGTGATAGGTCTCATCCGGCGTCGTAAGCCCCGGGAACTTATCCGCATAGGCATCCCAGTCAAAATTACCGCTGTCCACGATTGCACCGCCCACACACACAGCATGACCGTCCATGTACTTGGTGGTGGAATGGGTAACGATATCCGCGCCCCACTCGAAAGGACGGCAGTTTACCGGTGTTGCGAATGTATTGTCCACGATAAACGGAACCCCGTGGGCATGGGCCGCATCAGCAAATTTCTCAAAATCCAGCACCACCAGCGCCGGATTGGCGATACTCTCACCGAAAACAGCCTTTGTATTCTCTCTGAAAGCCGCGTCTAATTCCTCTGCCGTGCAGTCCGGATCTACGAAGGTTGCATCCACGCCCATCTTGCGGATCGTATGGGCATAGAGATTATAGGTGCCTCCATAGAGCGCCGACGCGCACACAACATGGTCTCCCGCTTCCACGATATTCATCAGCGCATAGAAATTCGCCGCCTGCCCCGATGATGTCAGCATGGCCGCCACGCCGCCCTCCATATCGCAGATCTTGGACGCCACGGCATCATTGGTCGGATTCTGCAAACGAGTATAGAAATACCCGGACTCCTCCAGGTCAAACAGACGTCCCATCTGCTCGCTGGAATTGTATTTGAACGTTGTACTCTGGCAGATCGGCAGAACCCTCGCCTCTCCGTTACCCGGCTGATAACCCGACTGTATACATTTGGTTTCTATCTTAAAGTCACTCATTACTTTCCTCCTTGTTCTTCTCAACTGTACTTTGGCATATCTTCTGGAAGATATCTCAATCTCAGCCTTCCGACCATCCTGCAATACAGCTCTTTACAGGCTTCATACTCTCCTTCTTCCACGTACCGGATACAGGGCATAAGATAATCCTTTAGAATCTCCTCATAGATCCGGTCCGGTTCCTTCTGCATCCCGATCACAAACACGATACCGGGCGCGATCTCATAATACTCATCCACCAGCGCCCTGCCCTCCTTCGTCCTCATCAGGTACTGATCCCGATAACTTCTGAGGGTATTCAGTTCATAACAGTCGTCCGCCTTCCCCTGGCTTAAGCATACTGCCGTCGTGATATAACAGAGCCCCTTCTTAAATCCTCCTGCGATCTGCCCGAATTCTGATCTTGTGAGGGGATACCCCGTTACCTTCCAGCTGTTCCAGATCTCTACCATGCGTTCCGCGATCCAGTCGTTCCGTTCATCATGCCGGTAGACAAGCATCGGAATGATGTAGACCGCCATCGTCAGGTTATAATCAATCCCAGCCTTCTCTCTCTGCCGCCTTGGAACTTCTGACATCTTCTTCTGTGCATACTCCGGGATCGCCGAAGCCAGCTCTTCCACAATCTCTTCCTCTGTCATCCCTTCCTCCCCGGCGCATCCAGCAAGTGAGGTAATCATATCCTTGTGACTGTCATACGCACTCTTAAAGAAATCCTCATAGGTCTTCTTCTTAAAAAATCTCATATTCCCAAGCATCTCGTCAAACAGCTCACATAGAGCCTTCCTGGTCTCTTCCATCCATGTCCCTCCGTTTCCAAAGGGTGCCCAATCCTAACAGAAGCATCCTTTTCTATGGCTTCCTTATTCGTCCCAGTTATGGTATACGTCCTGCACGTCGTCATCGTCATCCAGCATATCAAGCGTCTTCTGGATACTTGCAATATCCTTCGGATCCGTCAGCTCCACATAAGTCTGCGGGAGCATCGTCACCTCAGCGGCAGCCATAGGAATCCCAGCTTCCTCCATGGCCAGACGTACCGCGCTGAAATCCTCCGGAGACGTCAGCACTTCATAGCTGTCCTCTTCCTCCACCAGATCCTCCGCGCCTGCGTCTAACACCATCATCATCAGCTCATCCGGATCGCCCTCGTATTCTTCCTTATCTACAACGATCTGTCCCTTCTTGTCGAACATGAAAGAGACACATCCCGGCGTGCCCACATTGCCGTTTCCCTTGGTAAATGCATTCTTTACATTGGATGCTGTACGGTTCTTATTGTCCGTCAGCGTCTCCACGATGATCGCCGTGCCGTTCGGCCCATATCCCTCATATGTAATATGCTCGTAATTAGCCGCGTTGGCGTCGCTGTCCGCACGCTTGATGTTGCGCTCTATCGTATCGTTCGGCATATTATTCGCCTTCGCCTTGGCGATCACGTCACGAAGCCGGCTGTTATTGGCTGGATCCGCGCTTCCGCCTTCCTTTACCGCCACTGCAAGCTCCTTCCCGATCTTTGTGAATATCTTTCCTTTTGCCGCGTCGTTCTTCTCTTTCTTATGCTTGATATTGGCAAATTTTGAATGTCCTGACATAATTCATCCCTCGCTTATATTCTTAAATTCACAGAATCACACGCTTCTCCCCGTCCGGGATCATGCGCTCTTTATTCTATCACTCTTTCCAGCGTTTTTCAATCTTAACTCTCTGGATTGTATTATTATCCACATGAAGCACGGTAAAACGATAACCGCCGTAATCAACGACACACCGCTCGTCTTCTCCCGGGATCCGGTCCAGCTGGTGGACAAGGAAGCCGTTCAGCGTCTCGTATTCGTCCTTCTCAAATTCAATCGGGAGCACGTCCTCCAGATCTTCAAGCCCCGCCATCCCGTTTACCAGATAGCTGCCTCCTTGCAGTCTGCGGATCCACTCCACCTCCTCGTCATGCTCGTCCAGGATATTTCCCACGATCTCCTCAAGGATATCCTCCATGGTCACCAGACCGGAAGTCTGCCCGTACTCGTCCAGAACGATCCGGATATGATTCTGGTCTGCCTGCATCTCTTTAAACAATGTATCAATACTCTTCGTCTCCGGTATAAATGCCGCCGGCCTTATGTACCCTTTCAGTTCCTTAAGGGGTATCCTTCTTAGTCTCTCGTCCAGATAACACGACATCGCCTCCCGAAGATGCATGATCCCGATGATCTCATCGATCTCGCCTTCGCATACGGGGAATCTGGAATAATTCTCTTTAAGCATGAATCTCAAAGCATCCTCAAGCACTTTATCACTGTCGATCGCGATAATGTTCTTCCGGTGCGTCATGATATCCTTCGCGGCTTTATCCATATACCGGATAATATTATGGATCAGTCCCGCCGCTTCCTTCTGCGCCCCCTCGTCAAGCTCGTCATCCGTTCTCAACAAGTGCTTCATCCTTTGAAATAAACTACCATCCTCCATAACCCTTGTTTCATACTCCTTTACTATGTATGAAGCTCAAAACTCACTCTCAAGGCTTCATCTATTTTGTTCATAATCTCTTTATCCAAATGGCATACCATATCCTTTAACCGCTGCTTGTCGATCGTCCTGATCTGTTCTAACAGCACAACGGAATTCTTAACGATCTGATACCTTCTCGCATCAATCTCCACATGCGTCGGCAGCTTTGCCTTATTCATCCTTGATGTGATCGCCGCACAGATCACCGTAGGGCTGTGCCTGTTGCCCACGTCATTCTGTATGATCAGGACCGGCCTGATCCCTCCCTGTTCCGAACCCACAACCGGGCTTAAATCTGCATAAAATATATCTCCGCGTCTTACCTGCACTCTATCCACACTCCGATTTCTTAAGATAAGATAAGTATTTCCATCTTTTTCGGATGTATTCTATAGAGTCTGTAATTTCTATGCAAAATAATCCATCTGTTCCACCACTTCTTTGCCGCAGATGTACTCTCTTGGAACCCTCTTGCCGAAGCTGCAAATAAACTCATAGTTGAACCGGTCTGACAGTCCGCTTAATTCCTCCACCGTAATCCGCTCGTCTCCATCTGCTCCGATCAAAACAACCCTGTCAGCAAACGCGGCGCCTTCGATATCGGTCACATCCACCATGAACTGGTCCATACACACCCGGCCGATGATCGGAGCCCTCTTTCCACGGATCAGGACGCACCCTTGATTGGAGAGGCTTCTGGGATAACCGTCCCCGTAACCTACCGGGATCGTTGCGATCCGTGTCCGCCTCTTCGCCGTAAATATCCCTCCATAGCTGACCGGCGTGCCCTCTTCCACCCATTTTACATGCGTCACGTGGCTGATCAGCTCCATCGCCGGCTTAAGCGGCACATTCTCCTTATGGACCTCCTCAGAAGGGTACAGCCCATACGCGGCGATCCCCGCCCTCACCAGATCCATGTTCGCCTCCTTAAGGTCGATGATCCCCGCACTGTTGGAACAGTGATGATAAGGGATCTCGATTCCCCGGTCCAAAAGCTGTTTCTTCACCCACAGATACTTCTCAAGCTGCTCTATGGTAAATCTCTTGTCCGTCTCGTCTGCTTTGGCGAAATGTGTGTACATTCCTTCGACTACAAGATTGGGCATCCGGCTGATCCCCTCGATCTCTTCTATGCTTGCTTCCTCTGCCATAAAGCCGAGACGGGACATGCCTGTATCAATCTTAATATGGACATAGGCCGTCTTTCCCATCTTCACCGCCAGATCGGATACTTCCCTGGCCGTCTCCTCTGTATAGACCGTCATCCGTATCCCGCCGTCAAGCATCTCCTCCCACTGTTCCGGGAACACACAGCCAAGCACGAGAAGAGGCTTCTTAATCCCTCCCTTTCTCAGGGCGGCCGCCTCATCCAGCGCGGCAAACGCATACCCCCATATATATTCCTTTGGTTCGAGGAATCTGGCGATCTGAAGCGCGCCGTGGCCATAGCCGTCCGACTTGATCACACTGATCATCTTCACGCCGTCCTTTAGGTTCCTCCTCATCATCTCCATATTATATTCAATTGCATCCAGATCAATTCTTGCGCATACTCTGCTATACTTCTTCACGTCTGCCTTCCTCCAATTCTTTGAACGCCTCGCTGATACACAGCAAAAGATCCCGTGCCAGCACGCTGTAGCTTCCCCGAAGCTTCCTCGCATAATCTCCCGAACGCCCGTGAAGGTAAGTTCCAAGACTGGCGGCCTTATGTCCGTCAAGCCCCTGGGCGAGAAGTGCGGATATGATACCTGCAAGCACGTCTCCCGCGCCGGCTTTTGCCATGGCCGCATTTCCTGACAGATTTACATAAACACCCGCCCCCGGCAGACTGCATGGATATATCTTGAAACACTCTGACGGCGACGCTGTTACGGTCCTTGCATCCTTAAGGACGCAGGTACACCCCGTCCTGTCCGCAAATTCCTTCACAATCTCTATCCTGCGCTCCTTAAGCTCTTCTATGCTGTGACCGGTAAGTCTTGACATCTCCTTCATATGAGGCGTTAAAACCCGGGCGGGCGCACAGCTTCCCTCCCTCTTAAGAAGAGACAGCCATTCCTTATGCTCCGCCAGTATATTAAGACCGTCGGCATCGATCAGGCACGTCCCTTCCGCCTCTCTTAGTACCTGCTCCACCAGCCGGACAGAGGTCTCGCTCATGCCAATGCCGGAGCCGATGCACACCGTATCCGCCCATTCAAGCAGCCGCTTCGTCTCTTCTCTGTCGTAGTCCGTATATGTAGTAATGACCGCCTCCGGAAGCTGCTGCTGTAAGATCACACGGTTTTCCTCTGACGTGTAGATCCTTACAAGCCCCGCGCCGGATAAGTATGCCGCCGATCCGTTTAAAAATGCGGCTCCCGACATTCCTCTGCTCCCCGCGATCATCAGAAGCTTTCCGTAACTTCCCTTGTTGGAATCCGCCCTGCGTACCGGAAGCATCGACTGATGATCACTGAACTCGCAAGTATACGCAAGCGGACCCATGCCGGCTCCTGCCTCTTCACCGGGCAGGCCGCCTTCTTCCGTCAGACCTTCCATATCTATCCCGATATCCGCAGTCACGACCTTCCCCGCATACTCCTTGCCGGGATACAATACAAGTCCTAACTTCTTTGCCTGGAACGTAACGGTGACATCTGCCCTGAAAGCGGTCCCTAAGACACTTCCCGTATCCGCAGATATGCCTGACGGCATGTCAACGGCAAATTTCACTGCCTTCGTCCGGTTCATCCGTTCGATCACATCGGCATATCCTCCCGTGATCTCCCTTCTAAGCCCCACGCCAAACACGGCGTCTATGATGATACTATATTCATCGTCCCTGTATTCGTTGCATATTCTTCCTCCGATTTCCAGATACTTCTGCATCTGTACGATCGTCTCTTCGCTGCGTCTTTCTTCATCCCCCGCAAAGCACACAAAAGGCGTAACCCCGCTCTCCATCAGAAGCCTTGCCACAGCGAATCCGTCTCCGCCGTTATTCCCTGAACCGCACACGACGCACGGCTTAGACAGGTCAAATCCTTCTGCCGTCATCACATCCACACATGCCCTGGCCGCCCGCTCCATCAGCTCAAGGGACAAGATCCCTTTCTTCTGTATGGTATAGCTGTCTGCCTTCTTCATCTGAGAACTATTTACCAGATACCGCATCTATCTACCCTCCTGATCATTCACACATCATGCTGTATTATAAAAGACAATGCAAAAGGACGTGTAACTCCCTGCATCATACGCCGTCATTACACGCCTTCACTCTTGCTATTTCTGGTGTTCTTCATTGTAACGGCTAATCTTATACGATAACTGCATAAGACTCTCCGACAGATGTACATTCTCCACAATGATATGCTCCGGCAGATTCAGATCCGTGTGGGCAAAGTTCCAGATTGCCCTGACGCCGTTCTCCACCAGCATATTCGCAACCTCAACCGCATTATCCTTGGGGATCGTGAGCGCGGCGATCGCCACGTCGTTCTCCTTCACGAAATCGCTCAACTCATCCATCATGCGGACCGGCACGCCCCGGATTGAAATCCCCCGAAGCCGCGGATTCACATCAAAGATTCCCTTCAATATAAATCCTCTCTTCTCAAATGACGCATAATTAGCTAGTGCCTGACCAAGATTACCTGCTCCGATGATGATGATATGATGATCTTCTTCCAGACCAAGAATCTTCCCTATCTCCGTATACAGATACTTCACATTATATCCATATCCCTGCTGGCCGAACCCGCCGAAATTATTAAGATCCTGCCGGATCTGGGATGCGGTCACCTTCATCCGCCTGCTCAAGTCATTGGAAGAGATACGTTCAACACCATTCTCAAGTAACTCTCCCAGATATCTGTAATACCTTGGCAATCTGCGGATTACTGCCTGGGATATCTCTCTTTCTTCCAATATATCTCACCTTCCATTTCCCTATCTGGATTTCATTATATAGAATTGTAAGATTAAAGTCAAACTTTTAGTTGTATTTTGTTTTATTTTCGATATAATGAAAATTAGTGCCTCTGCCGTTGATGCCGAGGCAGACTAACGCCGCACCCCCGTCGTTTTTGCAAGACGGACAGCATACGGGATACATAAAGGAGGATATTATGATACTGGCATGTCACGGAATCAGTAAAGCCTTCGGTGAGAATGTTATCGTGACCGAAGGCTCTTTTCACATAGAAGACCACGAAAAAGCCGCTCTTGTCGGCCCTAACGGAGCCGGGAAGACCACTTTGTTCAAGATGATCGCAGGCGAGCTTCCCGCAGACAGCGGAGAAGTCGTGCTTACCAGGGACAAAACCCTGGGTTATCTGGCCCAGCACCAGGATATGGTAAGCGGCAGTACCATCTATGAAGAGGTAAAACTGGCCAAAGCAGATATCATCGCCATGGAGGAACAGCTCCGTGCTATTGAGCTGGAACTTAAGCATCTAAGCGGTGAAGCGCTTAATACACGCCTTGAAACCTATAACCGCCTGACGGCCGCATTCGAGCGCGAGAATGGATACGCCTGCGAAAGTGAGATTACCGGCGTCTTAAAAGGACTTGGCTTTAGCGAAGCGGATTTCTCAAAACCGGTCGCCACCCTCTCAGGAGGACAGAAGACACGGGTTTCTCTGGGGAAGCTTTTGCTTACCAAACCCGACATCCTGCTTCTTGATGAGCCTACCAACCACCTGGACTTAAACTCTATCGCCTGGCTTGAGACCTATCTGCTTAATTATCCCGGAGCCGTACTTATCGTCTCCCACGACCGGTACTTCCTTGACAGGGTGGTCACGAAGGTTCTGGAAATCGAGCTTGGAAAGCTTATGACCTACATGGGCGGTTATACCGACTACGCCGAGAAGAAGCGTATGCTTCGGGAAGCCCGGCTCAAAGAATATCTGAACCAGCAGCAGGAGATCAAACATCATGAGGCGGTCATCGAAAAGCTGCGCTCGTTTAACCGGGAGAAATCCATCAAGCGTGCGGAAAGCCGTGAGAAGATGCTGGAAAAGATCAAGCCTGTAGAAAAGCCTGTAGAGGTGAATACGGAGATCCACCTAAACCTTGAGCCCTCGCGGATCAGCGGCAACGATGTGCTTACCGTAGAATCTCTGGGCAAATCCTTTCCAAACCAGGTATTATTCACAGATGTCAGCTTTGAGATCAAGCGCGGGGAACATGTCGCGATCATCGGGGATAACGGAACCGGAAAGACTACCCTGCTTAAGATACTGAATCAGGTACTCCCCGCAGATACCGGGACTTTTACGCTTGGAACCAACGTGGAGATCGGTTACTACGATCAGGAGCACCACGTGCTCCATATGGACAAGACGATCTTTGACGAGATCTCCGACGACTACCCGACGCTTACCAACACCAGGATCCGCAATATGCTGGCGGCATTTCTGTTCACGGGGGACGACGTATTCAAACGGATCGGGGACTTAAGCGGCGGGGAGCGTGGACGTGTTTCCCTGGCGAAGCTCATGCTTTCACAGGCGAATTTTCTGATCCTTGACGAGCCTACCAACCATCTTGACATTTCCTCCAAGGAGATTCTCGAGAAGGCGCTGAACGACTATACCGGAACCCTGCTTTATGTCTCCCACGACCGGTACTTTATCAATCAGACCGCGACACGGATCCTCGATCTGGTCAACCATACCTTCGTCAATTATATTGGGAACTATGACTATTATCTGGAAAAACGTGAAGAACTGACTGCCGCTTACGCAGGCGGCAAAGAACACGCTGACGCCTGTACAGAGAACGTCTCTGAGGCAAAGCTTAGCTGGCAGGAACGAAAGGAAGCGCAGGCAAGAGAGCGCAAGCGCTTAAGCGAGCTTAAAAAGACCGAAGAACGCATCACCGAGCTTGAAGAGCGGGATACTGAGATTAACGGGCTGATGACGCAGGAGGAGGTCTTCACCAATTCTGTCCGGTGCCAGGAATTGGCGGACGAAAAGACAAGGATCGCAGCAGAATTAGAGGAATTATATGAGCGCTGGGAAGAATTAGGAAGTTAATAGATTTGTCCGAAAGAGGCTTTCAAAAAGCCTCTTTCATAATGGAATGATCACTGCTTTACTATCTTCTTCCACGGCCGTTTCTTCTCAAGCCATCCCTTCTCTCTCCAATATGCCTGATCGACCGGGTTCATCCCCTTCTGGTGCATATGCCTCAAGACGTAGAACAGAAGCTTCGTCGTGACGGACGGGACCACCTGCTCCGGATCTCTGACGAACTTGACCGCAAGCTTCTCAAGATCTGTGAGAATCCGCTCCTTGACTTCCGAGGTCACATCCTCCCATCTTATCGCCGAAACAGCGATCCCGTATGTATATACTCTGCCTACTCCCCAGAAAACCAGACTCTGCTTCATATCCCTAAGCGTCGACCTCATGCCGCTATCTGCTCCTGTCGTGACGCATACCGCCTGCTTACTGAACATACACTCCTCTGGCCTGTGCACCATGAAGCGGTATCCGTAATGATCAAGCAGCGCCTTCATGGCTCCCGTAACATGGAGTACATGGACCGGCGACGTGAATACAAGAAAATCAGCCTCATCTATCATGCGTGTCACTCGTTTCATATACATCAGATAATCCGGGCACTTCTTCTCACTCTCTGTTATGCATGCCGCACATCCCCGGCAGAACTCCGGCATATCCTTTGGAAGAAACAGTTCCAGAACCTGATCCTCTTTCTTCGCTATCTTCTCTATCACCAGCTTCCCGACGTGATAGCTGGAACCCTGCCTTAACGTGCCGTTGATCATCAGTATCTTCATCCTGTCTCGTTCTCCCTTCTTTATCTCAATCTTTATCCTGTGTACTCCGGCATAATCTGTCATTCTTTTGACTGTACGAATTAAATTATATCATCT
>CAJTRO010000013.1:27038-56818 GCA_910579015.1 uncultured Dorea sp.
ATCATCTTCTATAAAAAAATGAAATAATTTTAGCCAAAATATTACGGAAAGTAAGCTTGACATTTGATGTTGACTTTATTATACTATGAATATGGAAAGTTTATTTTCCATAAAAAGTTAGGAGGGATCTCTATGACAACCAAACAGAAGAAACTAGCCATGCTCATCATCGGATTACTGGTATCCACCGCCGGTAATATTACCAAAGCCATGCACATCGTTGACAGTAAGTTTCTCTACCTGTGCCTGACTCTGCTCCAATATGGAGGTATGCTCGCATTCATATTCGGCGTCAACTACTTTGGCACCACCTATCAGTATGAGAAGTATCCCCGGGAAAGTTTGCAGACTGTCATAGATCTGAATGATGAACGCACCAGGAGTATCCATAACCTTGCCAAGGCAAAGGCATTTGATATCATAATCTATGTACTGATAATCCTTCCGTTCCTGCTGTTGGAAATAAAAGCGGGCGTATCCGCAATCGTCCTGACAGGAGCAGCGCCGGTGATCCTGGGGATTTCCTATGCTTATTTTCTCTCGAAATATTCTAAGGAGATGTAATAATGTAAGCAAAACAGAGCCGATAACCGCAGTTTAAAATCTGTGTGTTATCGACTCTGTTATAGTCCGCTATTATAACCGCTCAGCAATCGCCTTGATAAACTCCTCACTATTCAATACGACCGGATTCTGGATCGTCGTGATCAGCGCAAGATCCTTCGTCATCTTCCCGTCCTCGATCGTATCTATCGTCGCCTTCTCAAGCCTGTCCGCAAAATCCATCAGCTCCTGATTCCCATCAAGCTCTCCCCGTTTGCGAAGCGCCCCTGTCCATGCAAATATGGTCGCCACGGAGTTGGTCGAAGTCTCCTCCCCTTCAAGGTGCTTATAATAATGCCGCTGTACCGTACCATGCGCCGCTTCATACTCATAATATCCATCCGGCGACACCAGAACAGAGGTCATCATGGCAAGAGAACCAAACGCAGACGAAACCATATCGCTCATCACGTCCCCGTCATAATTCTTACATGCCCAGATATATCCGCCTTCTGACTTCATCACCCGCGCCACGGCATCGTCGATCAGCGTATAGAAATAAGTAATCCCCGCCGCCTCGAATCTTTCCTTATACTCTGCATCGAAGATCTCCTGGAAAATATCTTTAAAGGTATGGTCATACTTCTTAGAAATCGTATCCTTAGTCGCAAACCAGAGATCCTGCCTGATATCCAGCGCATAGTTAAAACAGCTTCTCGCAAAACTTTCGATGGACTGATCGACGTTGTGCATCCCCTGCACAATCCCGGCGCCATCGAACTCGTGTATCAGCTCTCTCGTCTCCGAACCGTCCTTTGCAGTATACAAAAGCTCCACCTTGCCGGCTTCTGGAATCTTCATCTCAGAACCCTTGTACACATCCCCGTAAGCATGTCTTGCGATTGTAATCGGCTTCTTCCAGTTCCTGACACACGGCTCTATCCCCTTTACCACGATCGGCGCGCGAAAAACGGTTCCGTCCAGGATCGCACGGATTGTCCCGTTCGGGCTCTTCCACATTTCCTTTAAGTCATACTCCGTCATACGTGCCGCATTAGGCGTGATCGTGGCGCACTTCACGGCAACCTTATATTTCTTCGCCGCATTTGCCGAGTCGATCGTCACCTGATCGTCCGTCTCGTTCCTGTGCTCAAGTCCCAAGTCATAGTATTCTGTGTTCAATTCGATAAACGGAGTGAGCAGATGATCCTTGATCATCTTCCACAGGATACGTGTCATCTCGTCGCCGTCCATCTCTACGATTGGTGTTGTCATCTTGATCTTTGCCATATTAAATACCTCCTGATCTTGTTATATTTATTTTCTTGGACCATCCACATCCTTCTCTGTCAGATGCAGGTTCTCCATCGCATTCAGAATATGCCGGTTCGCAAGCTTTTCTGCCAGATCCCCGTCATGCTCCTTGATTGCCTCCAGAATCTCTCTGTGCTCCTGTATGGACTTCTCCGCCCGGTTCTTCTCCCCCACAGACATCGCCCTCGCCGCCTGCACATACTTATGAAAATCCGACAGCACATGCTCCAGGATCCGGCTGTTTGACGCCTCATACAAAATCTTGTGGAACTTCCCGTCAAGCTCGGTCACCTGCTCCGTCTGTCCCCCGCTCTTCTTATGCAGATGGAATTCAGACAACAAAAGGACCTCCTCCAGCTCTTCGATCTGTTTCTCCGTAATATGCTCCGTCGCCCACTTTGTGCACATTCCTTCCAGCATCGAGCGGATCTTATATATGTCCGCAACATCCTTCCGGGATATCCCGGTCACATACGCGCCCTTGTTGGGAATGATCGCAACCAGCCCCTCAAGCTCCAGCTGGCGCAGAGCCTCTCTCACCGGCGTCCTGCTGACGCCTAACTCCTCACCCACTGTAATCTCCCGCAGTTCATCGCCTTCCTGATAGGCCCCGGACAGGATGTCCTCCCTGAGCCTCTGAAACACCCTGCCCCGCAATGAGCGGTCCTGATACTCTTCCATTTCTTCTTTTCCTTCTCTCCCTTCTCCACGCTTCCTCTCTTACCTCTTCATATATCCTCATATATCCCCTCTTGCCGGTATCGTCCGCCGTCCGTCCGCCAAACTGCCGCTATATCAGCTTACATCCAAGCCTGCTTTTCGCATCCTCGATCACCTCAAGCAGTTCTTCATCCGTCAGGACCGTCACGCGCCCCTCTTCGTACTCCTTGTCTACCCATGCTTTGACCATGGCAACCAATTCAGTATTCTTATCCACCTGCTTTTCTTCCGGCAGATGGAAATAGGTATTGATCCAGTGGGCGATCCCCGCAAGCCCGGAGGTATTCGATACTGCCACCAGAGGCGGACGATTCAGAAACTTATCCGTATCGAAGACATTATATATCTCCTCGTTCTTAAGCAGCCCGTCCGCATGGATTCCTGCCCGTGTAACATTAAAATTCCTTCCCACAAAGGGCGTCCTTGACGGCACCCTGTATCCGATCTCATTCTCGTAATACTCTGCAACTTCCGTGATCACGGTCGTATCCATGCCGTCCAGCGTTCCCCGAAGCTGCGCATATTCAAACACCATCGCCTCTAACGGCGTATTGCCGGTACGCTCCCCGATCCCGAACAGAGAACAGTTCACCCCGCTTGCCCCATAGAGCCATGCCGTTGAAGAATTGCTGACCGCCTTATAGAAATCATTGTGGCCGTGGAACTCGATCAGCTCGCCGGGCACCCCCGCATGAACGCGGATCCCGTAGATGATCCCCGGAATAGACCTTGGGATCACGGCGCCGGGATAATTCACCCCGTATCCCATCGTATCGCAGACACGAACCTTCACCGGGATCTGATATTCCTCCATCAGCCGCATCAGCTCCAGGCAGAAGGGAATCACAAAACCATAGATATCCGACCTGGTGATGTCCTCCAGATGACACCTCGGACTCACCCCTGTCTCAAGACACTCGCGGACCACCGACAGATAGTGCTCCATACATTCCCGCCTCGTCATCTTCATTTTATAGAAAATATGATAATCCGAACAGCTGACCAGGATGCCCGTCTCCTTCATCCCGATCTCCTTCACCAGCTCAAAATCCTTCTTGCTGGCGCGGATCCAGCTGGTGACTTCCGGAAACTGATACCCTTTCTCCATACACTTATACACCGCATCCCGGTCTTTCTTACTATATAAGAAGAATTCACACTGACGGATCTTTCCTTTTGGTCCTCCCAGTCTGTGAAAATACTCGTAGAGCTTCACGATCTGTTCGGTGCTGTAAGGCGCTCTCGACTGCTGTCCATCCCGAAACGTGGTGTCCGTGATCCAGATCTCATCCGGCATACTGTGCGGCACGATACGGTCGTTGAACGCAATCTTCGGAATCTCATCATAGCGGAACAGATTCCGGAATACGTTCGGCGTCTTCACATCCACCAGCGGATACATATGCTCCTCAAGCTGCAACAGATTCGTATGTTTATCCAGGTATACTTTCCTGTTTTCCATTGATGTCATCTCCTTTATGTCCTGTCTGATTTTTTGCATTCATCTGCTAATGTGTATCATTGTATACAATGATACATTTCTTGTCAAGAAAAATATGGTTCCTCAATAAAAAAAGTAAGGGAACGAATCCGCACTCATCATTCCCTTACCTTCTTCTAATATAATTTTGCCCCAATCTCTCTCGGCCTGAATCCTTCATCCTCCAACGCCTTCATGATCTCGTTCTTATGGTCTGTCCCAAATGCCTCCATCGTGATACGGAGCTCCACAGCCGCATTCCGGTTGGTGCTGACGAACTGATTATGCTCAAGCTTGATCACGTTCCCCTGAGCGTCGGCGATCGTGGCCGCCACTCTTACCAGCTCGCCCGGTTTATCCGGAAGAAGCACGGACACAGAGAATATCCTGTCGCGCTGAATCAGTCCATGCTGTACGATCGAGGACATGGTGATCACATCCATATTGCCGCCGCTTAAGATTGCAACGGCTTTCTTCCCCCTAAGGTCAAGCTGTTTCAACGCGGCAACCGTCAGAAGCCCCGAATTCTCCACCACCATCTTGTGATTCTCCACCAGATCCAGGAACGCTCCGATAAGCTCGTCATCCTCCACAGTCAGCACACGTTCCACATTCTCCTTCGCATAGGGGAATATCTTCTCGCCTACACGCTTCACCGCAGTGCCGTCGGCAATCGTGTTCGCGCTGTCTAAGGAAACCGGCTCGCCTGCGGCCAGGGCCGCCGTCATGCTTGCCGCCTGAGACGGCTCTACACCTATGATCTGGATCTTCGGATTCAGCATCTTCGCAAGAACGGCCACACCCGTAATCAATCCGCCTCCTCCCACCGGAGCCAGGATATAATCCACCGTCGGAAGCTCCTGTACGATCTCCATGGCAATACTGCCCTGTCCGGTCACGACGTCTTCATCATCAAACGGATGAACGAAGGTATATCCCTTCTCCTCTGCCAGCTTAAGCGCATACTCACAGGCATCATCATATACCTCACCGTGCAGGATGACCTCCGCGCCGTATTTCTTCGTGCGGTTCACCTTGATCCAGGGCGTAACCGTCGGCATTACGATCACCACTTTACAGCCAAACTTCTGGGCGGCATAGGCAACGCCCTGGGCGTGATTACCTGCGGAAGCTGTGATCAGTCCGTTCCTTCGCGCCTCCTCGCTCATCATACTGATCTTATAATAAGCGCCGCGTACCTTGTACGCTCCGGTCTTCTGCATATTCTCCGGCTTCAGATATATCCTGCCGCCGGTCTCCTGACTTAAGAATTCACTATATACCAATTTCGTCGGATTCGTGATATTCTTCACAAGCTCGCTTGCCTGCTCGAATTTTTCCAATGTCAACATGATATGATTCCTCCTGTATTTTCTACTTTTTCAACTATTCACTGCTCTCCGATGTAAACAACGCACGGACGAATGTATCTGCGTCAAACTTTTGCAGATCGTCAATCGACTCCCCGACACCGATATACTTGACCGGAATCCCAAGCTCCGCATGGATTGCCACGGCGATACCGCCCTTGGCCGTTCCGTCCATCTTCGTCAGGACAATCCCCGTGATATCCGCAGCCTCGTTGAATTCCTTTGCCTGCAAAAGCGCATTCTGTCCCGTAGAAGCATCCAGTACCACCAGCGTCTCCCGGTATGCTTCCGGAAATTCCCTGTCAATGATCCTGTTCATCTTCTTTAATTCTTCCATCAGGTTCTTCTTATTGTGAAGCCTGCCTGCGGTATCGCACAGAAGCACGTCCGCATGTCTCGCCCTGGCGGAAACCGCCGCGTCATAGACCACCGACGCCGGATCCGATCCTTCTTGTCCGCCTATTAAGTCCACCTGGGCGCGGTCCGCCCATTCCTTAAGCTGCTCTCCTGCCGCCGCACGGAAGGTATCCGCCGCCGCAAGCACCACCTTCTTATTCTGCGCCCTAAGCTTCCCCGCAAGCTTGCCGATGGTCGTGGTCTTGCCTACGCCATTGACGCCGATCACCATGACGACCGACGTCTTCTCCTCAAATTCATAAGCTGTCTCCCCCACATCCATCTGCTCCTTGATACTCTCGATCAGAAGCTCCCTGCACTGGGCCGGCTCCTTGATATGTCTTTCCTTCACCTTCGCCTTCAGATCATCCAGGATATCATAAGCCGCCTGCACTCCCAGATCTCCCATGATCAGCACTTCTTCCAGCTCTTCATAAAACTCATCATCTATATGGGAAAATCCGTTAAATATACTGTCCATCCCGGACACGATATTATCCCTCGTCTTCCCAAGCCCCTGTACCAGACGCTTAAAAAAACCAACCTTCTCTTCCTGCTCTTTTGCCATCTTAACCTCCCGCATCACTCAATAGATTCTTAAACTTTCGCATCCGCCGCTGACCTCCTATACAGCGATCAAACCTGCAAAGATCAGGCATCCAGCTCTTCCTCCAACAGGCTTACAGACACCAGCGTCGACACACCCTTCTCCTGCATGGTGATTCCATACAGCCTGTCCGCCGCAGTCATGGTGCCTCTTCTGTGCGTGATAACAATAAACTGTGTATTCTTCGTCAATTTATGCAGATATTGTGCAAATCTGCCCACATTATTATCATCCAGCGCCGCCTCAATCTCATCTAACAGACAGAACGGAGACGGCTTCAGATTCTGGATAGCGAACAGTAGAGAGATGGCGGTCAGCGCCTTCTCTCCTCCGGAGAGCTGCATCATATTCTGAAGCTTCTTGCCGGGTGGCTGGGCGATGATCCGGATCCCCGCTTCAAGGATATCCTCATCCTCCATCAGCTCCAGCGTACCCTTTCCACCGCCGAAGAGTTCTTTGAATACCATGTCAAATTCACTTGCGATCCTTGCAAACTGCTCCTTAAACTGCTTACGCATGGCCGCATCCAGCTCTTCTATGATCTGTTCCAACGTCGCTTCCGCCTCCACAAGATCGTCATGCTGGTTCTTAAGGAACTCATACCGCTCAGACACACTCTTGTACTCTTCGATGGCGTTGACATTCACATTCCCAAGGGAGCGTATCTCGCCTTTTAACTCCTGTATCCGCTTCTTCATCTTCGCCAGGTCCGTCAGGTTCTCATCCCGCAGCTCCTTGGCACGGATATAGGTGATCTCATACTCGTCCCACATATAGCTGATCTGCTTCTCGGAAGCCGTCTCGTAGTTCTCCTTCTGGCTCTCAAGACGGAAGATCTCCTTGTCCAGATCCGACATATGGCGGGAAAGATCTTCGCGCTTCTTAAGGAAATCCTTGTGCTTCTGGTTCAGCTCCTCCCGCTCCTTCTTAAACCGCTCGATCTCAATCCCAATCTCCTCAAACAGCTCCTTGGAATTCTCTATGGTATCCCTAAGCTCCGCGATCTGCTTCTCCTTATCCTCTATCTCGCGGGACGTACCGCCCTTGTTCTTCTCAAGCTCGCCAAGCTCCTCCTGAAACTTCTCGATTTCCTCCCTGATACGGCTTACATTCTCATTGACAAATGTAAACTTCTGCTCAAGACTTGCGAATTCCAGGTGGATCTCTTCCGTCTTCTTAAGCTTCTCAGCCTCTTCTGCGTGCACCTCATCGAGGATCAGCTGTTCTTTTTCAATCTGCTCTGTCAGCTCATTCTCAAGCTTCTTTGACGTATCCAGCTCAACGTTGATGGAGTCCTGATTGTCGATGATATCCGTAATCTGTGCATCCAGCTTCTCTTCCTCTGTACTGGTCGCTCTTGCAAGCTCCTCGGCGTTCTGGATCTTTGCCTCTGCCTGATCGGCGTTCATCTTCGCAGTATTCTGGATGACATACGCCTTTTGCAGCTTCGCGCTGATCTCATCCATCTTCTCATAGTAACCTGCCCGTTCCTTCCGCAAAAGGTCCGAAGACGCCTCCATCTCATCCATCTCGCGCTTTAACTGCTTCACGGTCTTCTCGAATTCCTCCATCTCGCGCCGCCTGCTGAGCAGGTTGCTGGAATTCTTGAATGCACCTCCGGTCAGGGATCCGCCCGGATTAATGAGCTCCCCTTCCAGAGTAACGATCCGGATCGACTGATTATATTTCCTCGCTATGGCAAGTCCATGGTCGATATGGTCCACCACAAGCGTCCTTCCAAGCAGGTTATCTGCAAGCGTCCGGTACTTATCCTCAATCTGCACCAGTGTGTTCGCTGTCCCGATGGCTCCCGGCTCCTTTAAAGCCTCCGGCTTCCCAAGCCCCGAATAAGCACGTATACTGGTAAGAGGCAGAAATGTCGCCCGCCCAAACCGGTTCTTCTTAAGAAACTGTATCATCCTCTTAGCCGTCTCTTCATCCGCCGTGACAATATTCTGGATATTGCCGCCAAGAGCCGTCTCTATCGCGATCTCATAATCTTTGGCCACCTTGATGATATCGGCAACCACGCCCAGAATCCCCTTCTCCCGGTTCCTCTGGTCCATCACCTTACGGATACTGTTGCCATAGCCGTCATACCGTTCCGTGATATTCTTCAGTGACTCAAGTCTTGACTCTTCTCTGTGATATGCCGTCTGCCCAATCCGAAACTGCTCCGTTTGCTTCGTGAGCTGCTTTTGCAGAACAGCAATCTTCTCTTCATACCGGCTGTTCTCCTCAGACAATTCGATGATCTCGCCGGAGACATCTTTTAATTCCTGCCGGTATCCGTCAAGCTTCTCCCTCTGCTCCTGTGCTTCCGTCCTGGCATCAAGGATCTGCCGGGCCATCCCCGCCTTTCTCACCTGGATCTGTTCCAGCATTGTATCATACTTCTGGATCTTCGCCCTGGTGGACGCCCTGTTATTCAGAAGCTCGATGATCTCACCCTTATTCTTATCGACAGATGCCGTGATCGAAGCAATCCTCGACTGTACGTCAATGAGTTCCGCCTTCGCCTGGTTCTCAAGCCTGGTCTGCTCGTCTATCTGCCTCTGGATCGTCTCCTCCTCCTGGCCAAGCTCCCTGAGCTGATCCTTACGCACGCCGATCTCCGATTCGATCGTCCTGGCACGCTGATCGTAATGCGCGTCATTCATGCGCATACTGTTGATCTGCTCCTTCAAAAGCTCAATCTGATTCTCCAGCTGCTGCTTTAACATGGTCGTCTCATTCAATTGGCTCTTCGCCTTCTCAATCGAAGAATCTATACCGTCCACCTGCTCTTCAACCGTCTCGTACTCCGTCTTCATGTCGTCATACTTCTGTCCGGCTCCCTCAAGCTCCGTCCGGGTGATCCCAAGCTTCTCATCAAGACTTCTGACCTGTTCCTCAAGACGCTCCGTCTCAAGCAGGAACATATTGATATCATAAGTCTTAAGCTGTTCCTTCTTCTTCAGATATTCCCTGGCCGTCTCGGCCTGGCGCTCCAGCGGACCGACCTGCTTCTCAAGCTCCGCCAGAATATCGTTGACACGAAGAAGATTCTGCCGTTCCTCCTCAAGCTTCTTAACCGACATATTCTTACGGCGCTTGAACTTTACGATCCCCGCGGCCTCGTCAAAAAGCTCTCTTCTCTCCTCCGGCTTTCCGCTCAGGATCCGGTCGATCTGTCCCTGCCCGATGATCGAATAACCTTCCTTGCCGATACCCGTGTCGTAGAACAGCTCGTTGACATCCTTAAGCCGGCAGGCGCTCCCGTTAATCAGGTACTCACTCTCCCCCGACCGGTACAGCTTCCTTGTGACTGTCACCTCTTCAAAATCTATCTGGAGCTGGTGGTCTGAGTTGTCAAGCGTGATCGCAACCGACGCATAGCTTAAAGGCTTTCTGTTCTCCGTCCCGGAGAAAATAACGTCTTGCATACTCCCGCCTCTAAGCTGCTTCACCCGCTGTTCTCCCAACACCCAGCGTACCGCGTCCGCGACATTGCTCTTCCCGCTCCCGTTAGGTCCTACGATTCCCGTGATCCCGTTATGGAAATCAAATTTTATCTTATGTGCAAATGATTTGAAGCCTTGCACCTCAATACTCTTTAGATACATTCTACACCTACTTTATATTCTTCCCTCGCAGCCTTAAGATACTCTGATAAGCCGCGACCTGCTCGGCAGCCTTCTTGGTATGGCCGGTGCCGATGCCATACTCCTCCTCCCCGACATATACTGCCACATGAAACGATTTGTCGTGGTCAGGGCCTTCCTCCCCCACCAGACGGTATGTGATAGCCGCCTTGCAATGGGCCTGTACAATCTCCTGCAAGATAGTCTTGCTATCAAAAAAGAGTGTTCTATTCTCCAGATCCTCCAGAATAAAACGATGGATAAACTCTTTTGCACTAGCAAAACCACCGTCCAAATAAACGGCGCCAATAAGCGCCTCCATCGCATCAGAAGTTATCGAATTACGCTTCCGCCCCCCGGTCGCATCCTCTCCCTTGCCAAGGAGCAGATAGGCTCCCAGATTCAGCTCTTTTGCACAGAACGCCAGCGCGGATTCGCATACCAGGCTCGCCCTCGTCTTCGTGAGCTCCCCCTCCGGCATCCTGCTGTTCTCATAGAACAGAAATTCACTGGCAACCAGCTCAAGTACGGCGTCTCCCAGGAACTCAAGCCGCTCGTTGCACTCATACTTGGGCAGATGCTTCTCATTCGCATAAGAGCTGTGGATCATCGCCTTCTTGATCAGACTGAAATCTGTAAACGTGTAACCAATCTTCTCTTCTAATACCTTTAAATCCCGATTCATTCTATCGCCTCACAAACCTGAAACCAAAGGCCGCCGCCGGCAGCCTCCTTCCTTATCTGCTCCAAAAAACGAAAAAGCCCTGCCGGGCTTTTTCATAACCACGCTGCCCAATATATCATTAAGCATTAGTTGTTCGTCGCATTCTTAATCTGCTCTACAGCGTCGCCCACCGTAACGATCTTCTCCGCCTCTTCATTATCAATCTCGATGTCAAAAGTCTCCTCTATACCCATAATGATCTGAAAGATATCCAGAGAATCCGCTCCCAGGTCATCTACAAATGTTGTGTCCTCTGTAATCTCGTCTGCATTCACATTCAATACATCTGCAATAATCTCTTTTAATTTTTCAAACTCCATACCAATTCTCCTTTTCTAAGTTTTCTCTTTTAAACTGTGTCTTTCTCTCATGCACTCCCGGGATCCCCGGTCATACATCCTTTATTCAACGGATACCGTATCCGCTTGAATACATTCCCTGATCTTCTCGTTGATCTTCTGTCTCTTAAAGGTCACACACTGGATCAACGTATTGCTTACCTCCTTCGCCTTAGCGCTCCCATGCGTCTTCACAACCAGGCCGTTAAGTCCCAGAAGCGGCGCGCCGCCGTATTCACTGGCGTCGAAGGTCTTAAGCGTTGCTTTCAGCGCCGGCTTGATCAGCACCGCCCCGATCTTGCTTCGAAGAGTGGACATAAGCCCCTCCTTCACCTTGCTGATCAGTACCGCGCCCACGCCTTCATAGAGCTTAAGGATGATATTCCCCGCAAATGCCTCACAGACTACAACGTCCGTCTGTCCGTGCGGAATCTCCCTTGCCTCCACACTGCCGGTAAAGTGGATGTCTTTCTCCTCCTTAAGAAGAGGAAATGTCTCCTTCACCAGCGCATTGCCCTTCTCCTCCTCGGCGCCGATATTGACGATACCCACAGAAGGCTTCTTCACTCCGAGGACATGCTCCATATAGATGGAACCCATCTTGGCAAACTGGACGAGATGAGAAGCTCTCGCATCCACATTGGCCCCGCAGTCAAGCAGAAGGGACACCCCCTTCTTCGTCGGTATCAACGACGCAAGCGGCGGACGCTCCACACCCTTGATGCGTCCCACCAGAACCTGGCCTCCCACCAGAATGGCGCCGGAACTTCCCGCAGATACGAACGCGTCCGCCCTTCCTTCCCGTACCATCTTCATGCCGGTAACGATCGAAGAATCCTTCTTCTTGCGAATCGCATTCACCGGCGGTTCCGCCGTCTCAATCACCTCTGACGCATGAATGACTTCAATCTGCGCCTTGTTATACTGATACTTCGCAAGCTCTCTCTTTACTGCCTCTTCCCGCCCAATCAGGAATACCTTCATGGCAGGCTCCTTCCCGGCTGCATCTACCGCCCCTTTTACCATCTCTGCCGGGGCATTGTCCCCGCCCATGGCGTCCAGGGCTATGTTCGTTATTTCTGACATCTGTATTCCTCCTGGCATTTCCTGCACATCGTCCATTAAATAGCAGGCCATACCGTATCCCTATGGTCCGTTATTTAATTTACGATGTGCTAGACTAATTTTACTAGACATTATACGAAAAAGCAATACCTCTTTTCACTTTGATGTTACACCCTTAACAAACGGAATCCCCAGAAGCTTAAGCTCCTCCTTAAGCCTTGCGTACTTGCTTCTGCTGACCGGGATCACCGTATCCCCCTCAAGCGACGCCTCATACGTCTGCCCGAACATACTGGAATTCACCTTCCTGATATCTCTCACCGGGATCAAAAAAGACTGATGACATCTGAAAAATCCATAATCACCGAATATCTGCTCCAGTTCATCCAGGGACACGGCCGACTGATATTCCCTGCCGTCCTTAAGCCGAATCCAGATCTTTCGCTTCTCCTTACAGATATAGCTGATCTCCTTTGGCGCCACAAGCACATAATCCTGTCCCGTCCGCACCGCCACCTTCCCCGCAGAAGGCGAAGTCTTCTTCTCCACTCTCTTAAAGGTCCTTCCAAGCCGCGCCGTGTCTACAGGCTTCGTAAGAAAATCTACCGGCTCATACTCATAACTCTCCACGGCAAAATCCGCATGTCCCGTCAGGAATACATAAGGAAGCCCTCCATGCTCTGCCTCAAGATGCGCCGCAAGAGCAAATCCGCTCATATCCGGCATCTCTATATCAAGAAACACCAGGGACACCGGCCGTTCCTTAAGCGCCTTCATGGCATCCGCCGCGTTATCCGCATAAATAATCTGTTCACCCGGCACATAATGTTTCAGAGCGGCAGCCGAATCCTCTGCCGCAAGAGGCTGGTCATCCACCAGAAGCACCAGTCCGTCATACATCATAACTCCTCCTTATAAAGCCGCAACGGGAGCTTTGCAACAAAAAATATAATATCCTCTTCCATTCTAGAATACACTACCCCGCCATATCTTGACGCCAGCGCCTGGATCGAAGCAATCCCGATCCCTTCGTGCCCTTTCTTCGCCGAACGGCCGACCTGATACCCTCCCATCGGATTGAGCCGGCTTACACGGTTTGAGACATTGATGATACAGAATTCTCCCCGTTTCAGAATAGACAGCCTGATCCCATAGGACTTGTCCAAAACCATCTCCGTCTCGTCAATCGCATTCTGCAACAGATTTCCGATCACTTTATTGGTTTCATAGACATTGGTCGCAATCTGAGACAGATCGTTCTCAATCATGATATCCATCCGAATCCCGCTTAAGCCCGCCTTGTTCTTGAAGGAAAGGATCAGCGCGCTGACCGCCGCATCCTTCAGGGGCAGAATCTGGTTCATCTCAATGGAATCTCTGAGCAATTCGTTCAGATATCTCTCACATGCCTCATAATCCTTCCTGATAAGCAGTCCGTGAAGAGTCTGCACATGAAAATTATAATCATGGCGCTGGGAACGGATCACGCTCATATAGGTCTGCATGTCGTCCCGGTACTGCTTCTCCGCCAGCACCGTAATCCTCTCCTTGCGGTTCGATATGGTCAGATCAAGAAGCATCAGACCGGCAAAAAATGCAAACCATTCCAGACACATCACCGGCACGATATAGAGCCCTGTTACGGCCGGTACAATGAGACATCCTCCGTATACGGCAAGATAGATCCCAAACTCCGCCATGAGACGCCCCGCATCGGACGCGCCCTTCCTCTCTTCTGTGACAGGGAATTTTTGTTCAGAAAAATATTCCTTCCACCCTTTCCCTGGAAACTCTGCCGACATCCTGCTGCAAATCCCACATGCAGTCAGAATAACCAGTACCATCAGCATCACACGGAAAAAAAGTGAAAGAAATTCTATACGAAATATGGTTCCCGATGTCACCTGGAGCATACCGTACTGGGCATATGCAATGGACAATGCCGCGGCAATATCCATCCATGTGCCCTTTGGCTCAAGGACGATGGGAATAAATACGGCAAGAAACAAGAGGCAGACAACACCGCTCATTCTCACACTCAGATTCAGACAGGCAGAAAGCGCACAGACCACGCCTGCAAGAAGAGAAAGTACCACACTGCGCCGCCTCTCCATCCCCAGCCATTCAAAGGCAAAGTAACAGGAAATAACCGCTCCCGCACTCAGAAAACCAAACCCGGCAATCCACATGGTACTCCCCCCTTTAACAAGAATAAAATATTACTTAGTATATCATCCCTTGACTTACATTTCAATCACCGGCCAAGCTCCTCAGCCTGCCAGCTTCAAGGCCGGTCATGATATAAAAGTTCGGATAACTGTTTATGGATCTCCTCCATATCCATGCCTCCCACGGACTTATGTACCAGCTTTCCGTTATGATAATACCGAAACGCCGGGATCCCCATGATCTTAAATCTCTTTGCAAGATCCCTGTGTACAGAGGTATTTACCTGAAGGAACTTAATAAATGCCATACCGTCCGCCGCTTCCCGGTAGAACGGGGCTGTCCATGCACACGCGCCGCAGTGGTCCCCGTAAAAATCTACCATCACGTATTCTGCCGAATTCACCAGCTCATCAAAATTCTCACTCGTTGCTTCTATAATTGCCATGTCTTTACACCTCCAGATATTTTTCCGCTTCCGCCATCAAAAGATGGTAGGTATACTCCTGATACTTTGTCTGCCTGAACATAGTAATGTCCGCCTGCTTCATAAGGTCTTCCAGCCTCTCCCCTCGCTCGGCGGCGATCTTCTCCACCTCTTTTACAAATCCCTCCTCCGTCAGTACATAACCATTCTTCTCTGAAAAATAACTGTATATCAGATACGGGATAAAATACATCTCCTGTGACTCTGACGCTCTTTTTAACGCTTCTTCCTCCGTAATGACCTTGCCGTCCTCTGTCTTCTTCATATCATGCCCTGCGGCCAAAAGTCCTTCATACATAATACGCGCCCTGTCATCGCACCACTTCTTCTTCTCGTCCTCGTCAATGTCAAACACACTCCTCTTCGCTATCGCTTCCAGCCAGCATCGGGCAATCCCCATACATGCTTTCTCCTTTTGCTCCTTATCATGCTGTTCATGATACCAACGGTAGTAATCCCCGACCGTCTCTACCCCGGGAATCGAAAGCTTTGCCACAAGCCCGCCGTCAACCTCCATCACGCGGATACGCACCGCTTTTTCAACCCTTAACGTAAGAGATACATCCTTAATACTGCATTCGAATTCCTCTCCACGTTTCTTCCCGAGAACGGCCTCTTCCGCACCTTCTGCCCCCGGAAACCTCCGCCCGGGATACAAAAGGACCGACCTGCCCTCCCAGTTCTCCTTCGAAGCCTTCATACAGATACAGCGCACGCAGTCTTTGTCCTGAATCTCCCCTTCTGTCTCCTCCTCCCCGGAATGATCCTTCGCCAGAGCCAAAAGCTCCGCCTCGATCTCGCTGTCCGGGATATGCCAGCGTCTCATCTCCTTTGGGACTTCCAATAGCCTATAATCATAGCAGCTCGTCATTCTTGACTTCATTTTTCAATTCTTCCTTTCTGTGTCTATTTTTATCCATGCTGTTTATAACTGTCCTTCCCCACAGCTGGTCTTCCCTGCTGCGCGATTCCCGCGCCCGCCTTCGCAAATGCACGGTAATACTCATTCGTCTCAAGCAGCTCTTCTGGTGTTCCGCACCCCTTAATTTCCCCGTCGCACAGGACGATCACCTGGTCTGCAAATATCGTCGCCGAATAATTATGTGCGATCAGGATCGTCGTCCGATTCTTCATCAGGTTGCTTAATGCCTCTGTCACAAGCTGTTCACTCTTCACATCCAGATTACTCGTGGCCTCGTCAAGGAGCAGATAATCCGGATTGCGCATCATGGCTCTTGCAATAGCGATACATTGCTGCTGCCCTCCTGAGAAATTCGATCCCCCAGGCCCTGCCTGCGCGTCAAACTGCCCCGGCGTATTCATAATAAAATCATAGATATTCGCCATCTTCGCCACATGGATCAGTTCTTCCTCCGACACCGGACGCTCCACGCCGTAGATGATATTGTCGCGGACCGTTCCGGACAGGATCGGCTTGTCCTGGGATACGATGGCGAAGCTCTTCCGCCAGGAAGACAGCTTAAACTGCGTCACATCCCTGTCTCCGAAACAGATCTTACCCGCCACAGGATCATACATCCGCTCCAGAAGCTTGAACAATGTGCTCTTCCCGGCGCCGTTGGTTCCTACAACCGCCGTAACCTTGCCCTTTGGAATAGAGCAGTTCAGATCCTTTAAGACCGGAACCGTCTGGTAGGAGAAATCCACATGGTCAAGAACGATATCCGCATCCGCCACATCCATCTCGTATCCTTCCTCCGGCTCCTCGGGGCACTCAAGGATAGCCCCTATTTTCTGTACAATCCCCGCATTCTGTGAAAAGGTCCCAAAGTGAGTGCAGATCTCAGCCAGCCGTACCGTGGCAAGTCCGCACAGTGTATAGAAGCCAATGAGCTTCCCGACCGTCAGGTCCCCGGCCGCAACCATTTTACTTCCCAGCACGAAAGAAATCACGATCGTAAGACACCCCATAATCTCCATTCCGCCTAATTGGATCATGGATGTATAGCTGAGGAAAATATCCGCCTTACACTGTTTCCCGAAAAGCTCCTCAGCCTTCTTATACTCTTCCTCCTCCATACGAAAGGATTTGATAAGCCTTAAGCCCCGTACATGCTCCGCCAGATATCCCATCACAGCCGCAAGCCTGATCCTCGCCTTCATCCCCGTCTTATAAGACAGGACGCTGTATAATACCGTGATCCCCATCAGCACCGGGATCACAAGAAGGCTTGCCAGCGCCATCTTACTCTGGAAGGAAAATAATTTCTGATAGGCCACAATCCCTGCGTAAGCCGCCACAAATATATTGATGAGAAGCTGAAAATAATTCCCCGCATTATCCGCGTCCGTCGTCACACGTGTCACCAGCTCATTGACATTATCCGAATCATAATAGCTTGTGGGAAGATGCATCATCTTATTCCACACCTTCAGCCGGACCGCAAGGTTGATCTTCTGTAAGACCAGACCTGAGATATAGGTAAACGCAATAGTGATCGCCCCGGCAAGCAGCTGGAATTCTATATATCGTACCAGCTCGTCCGTCTTGATGGAATTCTGGGTTCCGTCAATGATAGAGGCCGTAATGGTGACAGCCTCCACCTCCACATGGGATTTCACCATGGAGATGGCCACGACAAAAAACAGAAGGAGCCACGGCAGTTTCATTCCCTTAAATATCTTCGTATACCCTTTTACCAGCTTAATCACTGTACCGCCTCCTTTCCCGTAAATGGAGATCTCTGTATACCCGCTTCTTCCTCGCAGGCGGCGATAAGCTCCATGAAT
Organism: uncultured Dorea sp.; assembly: GCA_910579015.1. GTDB lineage: Bacteria > Bacillota > Clostridia > Lachnospirales > Lachnospiraceae > Sporofaciens. The sequence goes on from CAJTRO010000013.1 coordinate 44,623, forward strand.
GCCTGACAGTTTCCATACAACTCCTCGTACCTTCCAACTCCTTCCAGTACGCCCTTGTTCAGCACGATGATCTGATCCACCCGCTCAAGAAGGGACAGATCATGTGTGATGATGATCTTCGTTCTTCCCGGAAACATCTCAAATATCGTATCCTGGATCATCTTCGACGCCGTAACATCCAGCGCCGACGTAGGCTCATCCAGAAGGATCACGTCGGACTTGCGCATAAATTCTCTTGTGAGCACAAGCTTCTGTCTCTGTCCTCCCGACATAGAGGTTCCGCCCGGCGCCACCGGTGCATTAAGTCCGGCATCCCATTTCCGCAAAACCTCCGCGAATCCGGTCTTTTCGGCCGCTTCCCAGATCTCCTCGTCTCTCACCTCACGGTGAAGTCCATAGGTAAGCGCTTCCCTCGCCGTTCCGCTGAAAATATCCGCTCCCTGCTGTACATATCCCATATGTCCTCTCAGCTCGTCCAAAGACATCTCCGATACCGGGACGCCCCCGAAAAGGACCGTTCCCTCACACGGCTCATAGAAATGCTCAAGAAGGCTTACCGACGTGGTTTTACCGCTTCCGCAAAGACCGATGACCGCCGCGGCGCTCCCTGACGGGATATGGAAGGTGATATCCTGAATCGCTTTCTTATCCCCGTAGGAAAAGCTCACCTTCTCAAATGTAACCTCTGCATTCTTTGGCTTCCTGGTATCCGTCATCGTCTCTTCCTCCTCCGGCGCAAGCAGAAGCTTTGCCGTCCTCGCCATGGTTCCCTGGATCATCTTTAGATTTGTCCAGTAATCAATCAGGTTGGAAAATGAATTAGATAATGTACCGGAGAACATATAGAATGCCACCCACTGGCTGATATCAATATCTCCCCGCTTAAGAAGGATTACTCCGAACACCATTACGATCATGACCTGAGCCATTCCGATCAGGGTAGTCAGCGCCGTGATACCGCATTGCAGTTTGTTGACACGCATATTGGCATGGAACAGCCCATACGCGGCATTTTCCCCATTCTCAAGCTCTTTTTCTTCATTGGTATAGGTCTTGATAAGGCTCAGGTTCCTGACACGCTCCGCAAGATACGCCGTCAGTCCTCCGATCTCCTGAAACAACCCGTCCTGTGTCTTATAGCGCATCCGTCCGATAAAGACCATATACAGGATCTTAACCGGCAGCAGAAGAAATACCGACACCGTAAGCCAGATGTTATAAGAAGATATGGTCTTAAGCGCCTCCACCACATAGTAAAGCGTAGGGAAAAATCCTACCAGGAACTGTACCAGAAGCTGCGTCGCCGTTGTCGTATCATTGGTTATGGTACTCATAATGTCAGACGGATTGTTACTGTCATAATAATCCATCCGGATATGGAGCATCTTCCTCCAGATCACCCGCCTTGCATTCCTCGCCGCAATGTGCTGTGCAGGAGTACGAAGGGCTACGTCCCCGCATAATACGATTGTGAAGATCACGTAAAACCAGATTGCATCCCACAAAACCTTATTGTCCAGGCTTCCGCTCATAAGTCCCGCCGTAATGGTCGGAAGCTTCAGCATGACCTTGTTATAGAAGAAATTACATAAAAATGCGATAATGATCCAACGCCACGGTAACTGTATTTTCTTCAAAAGATTCCAGAAATCCCGCCAGCTTCCTTCACTGGATTCCTTCTTTTTTACCTTTCCGTCCACAATTTCATCTCCTTTCAATCCGTTCGATCCTGCCGCCGGCCAATCCGCATCTTGTAACATAAAACTGCTGCCGCCGACATTCTCTATCCCATATTCTGATATAGACTGGGGACGGGGTAAAATGAGCTTTACCCTGTCCCCGGTTCTTTGTTGTTCTATTCAATTCTATTCATAATCGACCAAACCATTGAAGCTCTTCATCATCTCAACATATGCTTCCACTGTTTCATCTGATATTGCACCTGTACCTGCAAGAGAGATGATCGAACCCTCAAGTGTATCACCGTCTACAAAGGCATAGAGCACATTACCTTCCTGTGTGATCTTCTGTCCCTGCGAAGTATAGAACTGCGCAAGAGCCGTTGCAGACGCCTCGTCCGCCGTCACAAAATACTGGTATTCCGCAGCAGGCGATCCGTCGTTCAAATATATGATATCATACATCTTTGATGCCGTATAACCCATGTTCGCCATATTCGAAATAAGCTTGCTGTTCTCATCTCCTTCCAGAACATATCGCTGGTCAAACTCAATATCCTGGGGATCGGTAAAGGTATAACTGTCACTCATCTGGAGACTGAAATTCTTGTCGACCGCCTCTTTCCCGTCTTGGGCGTCTGCTTTGCCCTCTGTTTTGCTGTCTGATCTTTTGGCGTCATCCTTATCGGATGAGCCACAGCCAATCGGCATAATCCCAATCATCGCACACATTAAAATCGAAATCAGTTTCTTCTTCATGTTACCTTTCTCCTTCTTTTAATTCTTCCAGCCGGTACACCTCTTTGATGTACTCCTGATATCCCTTCGGACTTGCCTCATACGCCTTATCCATGCCCGGCAGACTGCCGATCAGGTTCGAAAGCTTCTCCTGCGCGGTCTCTTCGCATACCGCACTTCCATTCATAACAAAGCATCGGTATTCTGTCAATACTTTTTGGTCTTTCACGTAGAAGATAAGGTATACGCCGGATATGGCGGTATTTCTCTCGGCTGTGAGCATGGAAGCAAGTTCACTGTCTCCGTCTTTATGGAACACATAGCGTGCGTCGTATACAAGACCTTGCGGATCCGTAAAGGTGTAATCCAGTGTGATCTGGATATTCTTTGGATCTTCTGCCGGGACAGACGGTTCTTCTACCGTGCCGGCCTTAGACGGATCAAAGTTTCCATTCGCAGGTGCCTCCGGGACAGCGTCCGGTGTCTGGACGCTCCCTGCCTCTGCCGGATCGAATGCTTCGCCCTCTGCTTCTGGCGTCTCCGGAATGGCTTCCGGTGTCTGGATGCTTGACGGACCGTCAGTTCCCTCCGGCACAGTGTCCGGCATCCGGCCGTCTTCGGCATCTGCCGGATCGAACGCTTCTTCCCTGTCGTCTGCTTCATCCCCTAACAGATTTCCTTCGGATTCAATACCGGCTTCTTTTGCAGCTGTAGTCAGGCTGTCTGCATTCCCGCATCCTTCTGCTGCCGGCTCGATTCCCGCCTCACGGGCAATCTGCCGCATCTTCTCTACTGCTGAAGCAGTCTGTACGCCTTCTTTTGGAACAACCGATACATGCACTTCTTCCGGAGATGTTATCAGCTTCATCCCATTACCAGCCAGAAAGTCCGCATATGCCTTTGCCGAAGCTTCATGAAGCATCCCGTACTGTACATACATATCGATTGTCATCTGAATCTTTTCTGCCGGTGCAAAAACCAGAACAATATTTCCTTCCATCTTAACATCGTTTGGATCGATCCCAAGCATCGGCGCTTTGCCAACTAATTCCTCTGCTTTCCCGGCATTCTCCATAATACAGCATTGATAATCACCAATTGCCTTACCATCTTTTTCATAGATGATCTCATAGAGTTCTTCTGCCCCCACAGCATTCGACGATGCGCCGCCTGCATCATATAATACATATCTCACATCATAATCCTGTGCAAACTGCTCGGCATCCCTAAACGTATAGCCGTCCGTCATCTTGATGTCAAATGCAGTTTCTTTCTCCGGCTCAAGATTACTTCCCGGCTCTTCTATTATTTCTGTCATCTTAGCCGCATTTACGAACTGGCTTTCCAGATATTCTCCAATCGTTCCTTTTGTCATAATACCATACTGTACATAGGTCTCAATCGTCTGCTGTACATACTCGCCTGTTGAAAAGATAAATACAACATTTCCTTTACACAGCACTGCGTCTTCTCCAAAAGCCGCTCCCATCTGCTGTCTCATCTGCTCTGCCTGTTCCTGGCTGTTCATGACATACGCCTTATATTCTCCTGCCGGTTTTGAAGCTTTGTCGTATAACACTACATAGAATCCCTCGGCGCCCGACTGTTTTGCATAAGCACATTCCTTATCTCCGTATAAAACATAACGCTTATCATAATCCTGCGCAAAGTATCCGGCATCCGTATATGTGCAGTTCTCACTCATCCTCACTCCAAAGGTATCTGCCATGACCGTTCCCTTTAAACTGTTCCCCGGCTCCGGCTTTGGTTCCTCTTTATGCCCCGCATTCTTGAAGAACTGATACTTTTCCTGCTTAACCAGATAATTCAGATACGCCTTTGGTGTCTCATCTTCCAAAGCGCCGTCACTATATTGATAGAGCATATGGATCAGGCTTTTGATCTCATCAGACGAAGTTGCCGCCTTACAGCAGATCCTTCCTTTTACCGTATCCGTATTCCCGTATGCTCTCTTTACTGCCTGCGCGCCTTCTTCGCTTTTTGACAGGTAATATCTGTATTCTGCCGCCGGCTCATTGCCCTTCACATATAGAACCACATACAGGCATTCCACTTTCGTCTCTACTCCGTTATCTTTCTTCGGCACCGATGTAACACCGATACAGTCTTCACCTCCATAAAGTACATAGCGTGTATCATATTCTATATCCTCGGGATCGGTGATCGTGAATTTATCCGTCACCTTTACTTCAAACACCTCATCCTTCGGCGTACTTGCTTCGTCAATTTTATCCGTAAGCTGATCCGCTTTCACAATAATGGTCTCTTCATTCGAAGTACCCGGCAGATCTGGTTCTGGTGTCGGATCCGGGTTTGGTGTCGGATCTGGGTTGGGTGTTGGATCCGGGCTTGGTGTCGGGTTCGGGTTCGGACTCGGATCCGGCGTCGGGCTTGGCGTTGGATTCACCGGATTGTTCGGCGTACTTGGCGTATTCGTATTCCCTCCGCCGTTCGGATTCGATGACGGCTTATACTCACTCATCCCGCCAAAGTAGAACTGCATCCCAAGATACGCCTGAGGAGTTGCCGACTTAATTGTACCCGCCTTATAGTACGTGTCAATGGAAGTCTGCACATAGCTTCCTGACGAGTATACATATGTAACATCTCCCCAGTTTCCAACCGTACCATAATTTGAAAACGCAGACGCCAGACTTCTTGCTTCCGCTTCGCTTGACATTACATAACAGACATATTCACCGACTGCTTTGCCGCCGCTTGCATACAGAATCACATAAGCGCCCTTACAGGTGCCAGCTTTTGCCGCTGCCGCCCGCTTCGCCGGGATACAGTCCGGACCGCCGTACAGCACATATCTTGTGTCAAAGCTTATCCCGGACGGATCCGAGAATGTACACAGATCGCTCATCTTAATACTGAAGCTCTCACTTTGACTTGTTCCGCCGACATTTGCACCGCCGTTGTCCACGTAATCTGTCTTCTGAATCCCGTCTGCTCCTGCGCCGTTCACACCTCCATTCTCTGCATTCCCTAAGGCTCCCGCCGCTCCCGCGTCTAAACCGTCGTCTTTATCCGCATCACTTTTTTTGTCCTCTTCGTCTTTCCTGGATTTTTTAGACAAGCCGGTCTCTTCAAGCAGTTCGTCGATTCCCCCGTTCCTTGATAAGAGATATCCGCCGCCAAAGCTTAAACACAGCACAAGGGCAGATACGACTCCTATGATCATCCTTCTCTTCTTATTCATACTTTCACGCTCCTTGGTATAAATAGAAACCCTTCTATTTATTCATTTGCTTTTTATCGTAACAAAATTACAATGGAGCCTCAACGTGTCTGGTCTATTCGGAAGATATCGACGTCTATCTGGCATTTTCCATGAACCACCTCCATTCCTGATGTCGCCCTTTGATTCTGCGCCATTACAGATCCTCAATCTGTGTAAGGACTGTTTTGGCGGCTTCCAGAGAAGTTCTGCCTCCTATTATGCATACGCCCGCCTTTTCGCAAAGCTTGTCAAGAACATCGGCAGCCCGCATCAGATCCTCTCTCGATGTGCAGAGAATCTGTCTCCTCTCTTCAAGACGCATCTCCTTTGTCACACCGCTTAAGTAATCCTCCGCAGCCCGGATGCCTTTCTGCCGTACACTTAACAGGGGCTCTGTAGAAGCAATCGTACTGACAATATATCTGTCAAGCGGTTCTTTGCCTGTGCATATGCCGCGAAGTGCGCCGCCGGCTTTGTCAAAGCTTATCAATGAGTCTGCCGGATTGGGATCCCGGAATGTAGAAAATACCACATCCCCGTTTCCTGAGACAGCAAGCCCTGTACCATACGCTCCGCCTTTCACGCGGATCGTCTCCCACAGATATCCATAGCTTAGTATCCTTGCCGCTGTCTTCATGGCTCCATGGTATCCGGCTCCGCATATATTAAGGTTTGCACCCTTCCCTGCGAATCCTGTTTCTGCGGGAATCCGGATTCCCGTCTTCCTGCCTGCCAAAAGATTATTTTCCGTTGACACGGCTTCTCCATTCCCTCTGTCTGCCAGCAGCCGGATAAGCCGCGAAAGACAAGTCTCTTCCACCTCGCCGGTCACACTGACCACCGCCCGGTCACGTACAAATATCTTCTCACAGAACTGCCCAAGCTTTCTTACAAGCTCTGCTCCTTCTTTCTCGAATCCGTCGTCCATCCTCTGTATGAACCGCAGCATCCGGATTCCCTGAAATGCCTCCTGCACGGCGCCCTTTGCAGAGAACCCGGCAGATACCAGACGGACGGCATAGGCATCTCCATTCATCACAATATGCTGTTCCATAGACATTCGAAGCTGCCGTATCCTTGTGCGGATATGAGAGATATCATCAAACCTCGATCCGTTCAGCACCTCCCTTATCAGACGAACGGCATCATCCATCTTCTCCCTGAGCACCGACACCTGCACTGCCAGGTAAGGCGAACAGCGCTCTGTCTGCCCCCGTCTGGCAAATACATCCACATAAGACTGGAAACGCCCAAGCTTTTCCTCAAGCTCTGCCTGTAGTTCAAGCGCACTGTAATGTTTTGTCTCGGTCTGTCCCAGAAGAATACGCAGGAACGATACCACACTTAGTTCTTCAAGAGAGAATCCTGCCAGAGAAAAATAATAAGAAATATGGACGATCCCCTCTGTATCAAGCCTCTGCTTAAGGACCGTACTGCCGTCAATCTTCGTTATCTCCTGCGGTATCTCTTCTATCTCCTCTGGGATATCCGACAATAACAGGCGCGGCAAGGACGCAAGCTGTTCTTCGGAATCCGGTGTCCCCTGTATCTGCCTCAGATGCGCAAGTTCTGCCGTGACCTTCTCCCTCTTGACCGGAAGCCACAGCTCTTTGATCTTCTCAAGGCGTATCCGTTCCTTCTTCCGCCTCTCTTCTCCGATTGTCCGGGACGGATACAGCACAAGCTTCGCGCAGTGAGGATTCTCAAGCATTACTTCTCTTAGAAGCCGTTCAAAATACCCCTCTTCAACCTTCTTTCGCAGAGACGTGAAGATACGGTCGTAACACAGCTCCTGCGCCGGATCTCCCCCGTAGAGCCAGCTGTTAAGGATACGCATGGCGTTCACGATCCCCTCCGGGTACATCCCCGTTTCCTTCTCCCGCATGTTGAATTCCATACGGCTTAATATAGCCGTAAGCCTTCCATGGTCCAGTCCGCGCTCTGCCAGCTCTTCCAGTACGGCAGTAATGGTCTTCCACGCTGTCTCCTTCTTCTCTTCACTGGTATTTCGCACCACCAGAACAAGATACGGCTGTTGGATCCCGTCCATCCTTGTAAGCTCCACATTCTGGGCAAGCCCCTTATCCAGGATGGCTTTACAAAGCGGGGACTCATTCGTTGAACAGAGCAGGTCTGCAAGCACACCGCAAGCCATATTCTTCTCAGGCTCGTCAAATCTTCCATATACCCAGCCTCCTGCAAGTATCAGCCTGTCCTTTGGATCTTCATTCCTGCCGATCTCATAGGCGCATCTGCCCTCTTTTCGTACCGGCTCCTGCATCTTTATCTTTGTGTCCGGATCCTGCCGGTCATATTCCTTCAATACACCTTCAATTTTCCCAAGCACTGCCTCGATATCCATCTCTCCGTCCAGAATGATGTATGAGTTAGAGGGATGATAAAATCTACGCCAATTTGCTGTAAACTCTTCGAACTTAAGTTCCGTGATATGCTCCGGATCGCCGCCGGCCTGGAACTGATAACAGTTATCCGGAAAAAGCATACGGTTCATCTGGCTGTCGATCAGAGTATCCGGCGATGCATAGACGCCCTTCATCTCGTTATAAACCACGCCGTTACAGCTAAGCTCCCCGTCCTGATCTTCCAGTTCATAATGCCATCCTTCCTGAAGAAACGTCTCCTTCTTCGTCATACAGAGCGGATGAAACACCGCGTCCAGATAGACGTCCATAAGATTCAGGAAATCCTTGTCATTCCTGCTGCACACAGGATACATGGTCTTATCCGGAAATGTGAACGCATTCATGAAGGTCTGTAAGGAGCCCTTGATCATTTCCACAAACGGCTTACTGATCGGGTACTTCTGTGAACCGCACAGAAGAGAATGTTCTAATATGTGGAATACTCCTGTGTCGTCAGAAGGGAGCGTCTTGAATGCAATTGCAAATGTCTTATTCTCTTCTCTGCGGTCAAGCCACAGAAGCTTCGCGCCGTTCCTTTCGTAATGCATCCGGTAGAGAACGGCTTTCATCTTTGGAAGCTTCGTGATCTCGTCTAATATAAATCCAGTCCCGGCAGCCGCCTGTCTGGTCTTTGTCTCTCTTTCATCCATATTTTTCACTCCCTCTATCTGTCATTCTTCGACAATCTTCTCGTTTAACTGCCTCAAGAATAAAGAAAAAACGGGCAGCCGTCAATATCAGCTGCTCGTTTGGATGTGAGGAGAGTCTATTCTGCAATCTGGGGTTTCATATCAATATCTGGAAGCCACAAGAAGTGGAACGTGGGAATCCACGTAAAAGATTGGAAAGCTTAAGAAGGATATGTCAACACTTCCTCTAAAAACGAAGCGACAGACAGCTCAGCCCTCCGTCAAGTTTTCTGTATTCGGACGTATCCACCAGGATCACTTCATAACCTGCGTCCCGTACCGCCTTCTCAACCGCCGGATATCCCCACGGTACGATGACCTTGCCATTTACCCAGATGCAATTGGCCGCATAAGCCTCGTCTTCTGCGATCACGATCTTATTGTACTTCTCAAACTCCGGCTTTTCGACAAATTCACCGGCTGTAAGCATATTGTTGTTCTCAATATAATTCACGCCTGTTTTAAGATGCAGGACCTTTTCGAGCGGAACCTCAGAACCGCTGAAGCCGTATTTTTCCAATATGCTGATGAACTGCCGGATCCCTTCCTCATTCGTTCTCGCAGAACGTCCTACATAGAAATGATCGCCTGCCATCATAACATCTCCGCCCTCTAAAGTCCCCGGAGCTTTGATGTATTCAATCTGGTCGTCCGCGTAAAACTGTTTCACGGCTCCGACGATCTCATCCTTTTCTCCATTCCTTGACGCCGCGCCCGGATTGGTAATGATCGCGCACCTCTTCGTGAGAACAGCCGTATCCTCAACAAAGCAGGAGTCCGGATATCTTTCGTCCGACTCCAGTACTGTTACCTCCACATTACAGCTTTTCAATGCCGCGATATAATCATCATGCTGCTTAATTGCCAGCTCATAATCCGGCTTTCCAAGTTCCGGCGCTGAGGTGATGCCCTCTGTCATAGCCCTGCACGGCCTTCTTACGATCACATTTTTAAACACTGTTATAACCCCCTTTATCTTATTAAAAAACAGGACAATGTACAGATGGATCGCTCCACCTGCGCATTGTCCTTCTGCCGCATCATGCGCCCTGGCCGGTCTGCATCATGCAGCGTCTTACTTACCGTAAACATGTACTTTAGATCAGATAATTCATCATCATGCCGACAGCGTTATAATTGCTCATGTTATATACTCCGCTTCTGGAATACAAGCCCAGTACAGCATATGGGTTCGTTGCAGAATTCTTTGAAGAGCTTCCATAAGAACTGGAATATGCATTGGACGAGTATCCATTAGTCAGAGAATTGGCATTCATATTCAGGCCGCTGCTCGCCTTGTTGAACATACGGTCCGCGATTCCGCCAAGGCCTGAGATCAGATCTCTGGTCAGCGCCGAATCCTTTGCCATATTCTTGTCGAATGCAGCCCTGTCGAATTTTAATGTGGCGTCTTTGTTGACCGTAATCCCCATCTGCTTCAGGGACTGCTCTGAGCCAAGTCCGTTGAGAAGGCTCTGCATCTGTCTGGCGATGCCGGTTCCCTTGTCAAAATTATCGTTGAGGAACTTAAGTGAAGAATTATATGCATCTACCAGATCACTGAGGGCATCCGCCACCTTCTTGGTATCTACATCAGCCTTAAGCGTCGCCTGTCCTGTCCCCTTAAGCTCGGCGCTGACACCTACATAACCGACCGAAACCGTATTGCTCTCGGACTCATGCTCGGTTGTCACGCCGCCTGTGGTTACGGAATACTTCGCATTCACAGCCTCCGTCTTCACATTCTCTGCCCCGGCTGCCGCGCCCATCTCACCGCTCACCTCAAAGGTGTTGCCGGCTCCGGTCTCCTTGCCCTGGATCTGCAAGGAAGCGACACCGTCCTTCTCCACAACACTTGCGGTTACGTTCGCTTTGCTCTTATTGATCTGATCCGCCGCCTCTCTTAACATCTGGGCATTGGTCTTAGATCCGCCGTTCGCTTTCACGGCGCTTACCTGGACATTCACAGAATTCTTATCGTCTCCCACGGTAAAGTTCATATCGGACTGGGCATAAGCTGATGCCTTCACACCTTCGCTGACGTTCGTCTGCGCCTGTGCGATCTGTGTAACATCAAGCTTAAAGTCCTTGTCACTCTTAAGCAGCAGCTTGCCGCTTGCTGTTGCCACCTTCTCGTCGGAGCTGGTAACAGCAAGATCACTCATGGCCCCGCTCTTGTTGGAACTCCTCAGCTCATTAGCAGCCTCCATCAGGTCTGTCATACTGGTGCTGTATTCCTTCACGAATGCCACATTGGCATTCTTAGCAGCCTTCTGTGTTATCACAGATGACGCGGACGTAGACGAGGATGTCTGATTCAGCCTGGGATTCTTGTAGAGAGCCTGAGACAGGCGGAGACTGTTGATCGTTGACTGATAACCATATAAACTGTTCAATCCATAGGAACTGATTCCGCTGATTGCCATATTACTTCCTCCTTTCTTCATATTAATATATTATTCCACGATTCCCATACAAAATGGTGATCGTTGGAATACAAGGTATTATACTTCTGATATCGACTGACATGATATCCTGATCCCCGGATACCTGATGTCTGTCCGGAAGTGAGAATGGCTCTTCCATCCTTCATTATAATATCGACAATCTGAATATAATTGTTAAGAGTTACCGGTAAAATTTCCCTCAACCTGTAGTCCGGCCAGGAAAATTGGTATCTATATACCAAACAGTCTTCTAATAACTGGTAACTATATATCAAATATTTTTCTCGTGCTTTCTACTTCCTCCACACTACAGCCGACTTCCTCTGCAATCCTCTCATTTGTAAGGTCAGAACATTCTCTTACTACACGGAATATCTTTCCGGATAAAATTAATCCTTCTTTTCTTCCTTCTTCCAATAATAATTCCGCAACCTGCGTCATACGTACAACCTCCTTAATATATTTTGCTGTTTCAGAATCAATAATTTTATCAGCAAACACCAAAATCCCAGATAATACAAATGTCTTCTCCTCTTTATCCACAATCTTCTTTGCCAATTCAACTGCTTCTTTTACCGCCTGCTTTTTCTTCTCTTTCTTTTATGCTATCATACATCCATAGGGGATTCAATTGCATTTCTTCAAGATCTCATGCGCTTTATCCGGATTAATATTGACGACCTTCCTGCCTAGGCTTATCCAGTCTGCATATGTAGACTACAAAATTTAATAATGTTGTAATCTATTTGGCGTCAAAATTGGTGTCAACCCATGAAAAAAGAGTTCCCGGTCACCCGGAAACCCTTTCTTTTTCTTGATTAGTCCTGTGGAATGATTTCTTTTTTGTTGTATGATCCACAAGCCTTGCAAACTCTGTGAGGCATCATTAACTCGCCGCATCTGCTGCACTTCACCAGATTCGGTGCACTCATCTTCCAGTTCGCTCTTCTTTTGTCTCTCCTTCCTTTAGAAG
>CAJTRO010000013.1:56828-78074 GCA_910579015.1 uncultured Dorea sp.
AATTGACATAGGTTACACCTCCTTAAAATTCTTGAACACATCGCGGATAACTGACATTCTAGGATCGAGCCCCGTATCTTCGCAATCACAGGTCCCTTCATTCAGGTTCTGACCACATACATTGCAAATTCCTTTACAGTCTTCGCTGCACAGAATTTTCGTCGGCCACCCTACTAATAACTCGTTGTAGACTAACTGCTCTACGTCAAAGTTATATCCGTCAATATAGTTTGCTTCATCTAAATCTTCTGTCTCCTCAGCCGTATCAGGATCCACGCTCACCTTCTTATGAAACGAAAGCGGAATCTTCATCTGAACATCCGCAAGACAACGGTCGCACGGAATAACTGCCGTAACCTCCCCCTTGCCGGTAATCTCAAGCTTCTTATCTCCTGCATACGCAATACACAGCGACAGAAGCGGCCTGCCTGCAAGTTCGAAGCTTCCCATCTCGCACCGGAATTCCTCCATCTCAATGGGAACAGTCCGTTCAATTGTATTATGCTGTTCTGACAGAACGCTGGATAGGTCTATCTTCATCGTTATTCTCCTATTCACACCTAGATTATTATATCATGTAAATAGGATTTGTCAACACCCATCTGCCAAACTTCTCCAAACTTTTACGTCCAAAATATTGATTTATTTCCCTTCCGTATTCACCGGTGTGATCACGATATTCTGCGCCGCCACTCCTGTCTTTCTCGTCACGATATCCTCGATCTGCGCCCTGCTGGCGTCGCTTAGGTCTGCCGCATTCACCACGACGTCCGCCGTATCTGCCGTCAGGCTGATCACCACCTCGTTAAATCCTTTCGAGGCAAGCAACGTCTCCGCCGCCGCTTCCTTCTCGGACAAATCCGTCATCTGCACCATCTGATTGACCGCTTCCTGCTTCTGTTCGTCGCTCAGATTGTCATTATCAATGATCTCCAGCAGCGATTCCTTGTTCTTTGCCCGCACCTGTTCTCTTGCAACCTTCGCCTCCGCCACTACGGCATTGGCCTCGCCTCCTGTAAGGACAGCCTCGCCCGGTGTTCCGTCCACACTGCCGTCCGAGCCTTCCCCGCCGTCCTGACTTTCTATGTCGTCAGACGCACTGGCAAGGTCTTCCTCCGATATATCCAGAAGCTCCTTGTTCGCAAGGTCGGCGCTGGCCGTCTCCGCTTCCTTCTTATCCCCGAATATTTTGCCGGAATAATTCAGATATCCCGCCGCCGCGATCATGACGGCCAATGCCGCGATAATAATCTGGTTCTTCTTCACTATTTGTTTCACTGTTCTTCCTCCTACTTTGCCACATTATTTTGAACTCTTCTTCATTATCCTAATTTTATGCGTGTCTATCCCAAATAATGCCTGAACTGCTTCAGTTATATTCTGTTTGACCACGGGATCGTCTCCGCCTTGTGCGAGTACCACTACTCCCTGTGCCTGAGGGCTTAACTCCTTGCTGACATAGGGCTCCCCGGAAGAACCGCCATCGCTGTATACCGTCGTCTCGCCGTGGTCATTGTTCTTTGTCGTTCTGGTGCCTCCCTGGCTGTCTGCTTCCGTGACGGTTTCATTTCTTATCTCCATGTCCTTCTCGACTACCTTTTCCGCCGAGCTTTTCAGCGTGATCATGACGGTTACGTCTCCAACGCCGGCCATCTGGGAAAGCACCCCGGCCAGATGATCCTCAAGATACCGTATATACGCATCCTGGCCCGCCCCTTCCTCTCCCTCAGAACGAAACGGCGCTTCTTCCTCTTTCTCCCTATTTTTGTCCCCGGACGGCAGGGAGATGACAAGCAGAAGAACACCGGCCAGAAAGACAATCAGTATCTGGTCCTTTTTGATATTTTTCAATGAGAAATCCTTCGGAATCTTAAACGGAATCCTTCTCTTATTTTCCAATGATACTTCCTCCCTCCTGATCACATATCTTTTGATCCGTCATTTCCTTCATCTTTCAATCTGTATGTCCTCTATCTCAATACTTCCATCTTCTGCCTCTGTCCAGGTATCGTCCGTTTCCGTTACTTCGCTGTTTCCATTCAGATACTTTGCCGCCTCCTCCATCTTCTTTAGCTGCCTCTGATATTCCCGTGTTTCGTACAATTCCTTCCATGAGCCTTCCATTCCCATAAGCTTAAGGAGCGGAGCCGTCAACATGACCACCAGCACGAGCCCTGTAAAGAAACGGATATATCTCTTATACTCCGGATTGGGGATCAAATGCATGACTGCCGTTATCATTATCAGGTAAAATGCAATATTTTGAATCCACTCATACAGATAATCAAACATACTTCCACCTCGAATCTTTTCATACATTCCCCGTCACCGCCGTGACAACGACGATCGTAAGAAGGAATAATAAGGACATGGTAAATATCACATTCAACAGGAGCCGGCAGCCCTCTCCCACCGTCTCTATACATCCTACGATCCGCTTATCGGAAACAGGCTGGATCACCGCCGCCGCAATCTTATACAGCAGGACGATGCCGGCGGCCTGGGCAAGAGGGACGATGCAGATTGCGATACAGATCACGGCTCCCGTCATTCCTATTCCGTTCTTCACCAGCACCGCCGTTCCAAGAGCCACCTCAGCCGCGCCCCCCACAAGATCTCCCACTCCCGGGATCGCTTCCACGCCTCTGGTGACGACGCTTCTCTTTACCGTATCAATAGCCGGGCTTATAAGCCCCTGGATCACATTCAGCCCCACGATACATGCCAGCAGTGTCTTTAAGATCCAGGAAACAGCCATCTCGATCAGCTCCGCAAATTTCGTCAGATAATCCTCCTCCGACAGATAATTAAGGACCTTCACCATCATATAGATATGTATGACCGGCAGAAGCAGATTCGTGATCATGAATTCCGTCAGGAAGATCAGAAACAACACCAGATTATAGAATGCAACCGACGTCACACTCCCTTTTGCCGCCGCAACTGCGAGGAAATACAACGGGCAGAATACCCCCATGAAGGAAGTAAGCCCTTCAATCCCTTCACTTACCCAGTCCACCACCATTCCAAAAGAACTCAGCGTCAGTGCGATAAGCAGAAGATACATCGCATAGAAGCTGACATCTGATATCTGTCTGCTTAAGAATACCTTTGAAAAATTACTGAATACTGCCGCAATAACGGCAATCAGCAGCATACGGACCAGATTATCCCTGCCAGAGCGGAAGGTATAACTAAGCTGGTCTGCCACAAGCCTTCCAAACAGACTTGCCGAGAAGGTCATATCCCCGGAGAGGACGCCCATCAGCGTGTCCTTGAATTTCAACCGCTCTCCCGGGAACAGCTCTCTTAGAGAATCGTCAATATCGTCAAATTCAAACTCCTCAAGCAGATCCTCCCCCTCGCCGACAGCCTCTCCCTCCTTCGTATTTCCAGACGCCCTGACATCGGCCGGAAACCGCAGGAGCAGGGATATCATAAGAACCATATAAACCACCGTAAGCCTTACTCTGCGCTTCATGACAGAAAATCCTTAATCGTGTTCAGCAGTGTCATCAGGATCGGAATACTTAAGACCATGACCGCCAGTTTCCCGAATATCTCTATCTGCGCGGCAATCGTCTGATAGCCCCCGTCCTTACATATCCCGGAAGCAAATTCTGCAATGTAAGTGATACCCAGCATCTTGATTAACGTCCCGATATATGCCTGATCCAGCCGTATATATCTCCCAATCTCTTTCATCACACTGATCATCAGCTCCAGCCTTCCCAGAATGCAGAAGAATATGATCAGGCTCAGCACTACGCTGATATATATGCCGTACTCCGATTTCCCGCTTTTGAACTGTATTGCCAGGAGCGTTCCCGCCACTCCCAGCACCCCTACCCTAAGCATGTCCATAACACTTCTCCTTCCTGCTCCTACAATGCGAACAACCTCTGGATAGATTCAAACAGATCATAGATATATGGAACAATCCAGAACAGCACCAGCAGAAGCCCTGCCAGGCTTGTCAGAAATGCCTGTTCCTCTCTTCCGCTATGCTTCAGTACCTGGCTTAAGACGGATACCAGGATTCCTACCGCGGCTATCTTGAATATCAGATTTACACTCATATACACCTCCTCTATAGCAGCAGGACCGCAACAAATATCCCGCTCATTACACCCAGACAATGACACAGCCTTATTTTCATCTGCATCTCCCCGCGCAGCTCTTCCATGGTCCGTCCAACCTCCTCCTGATAGAGGTCCAGCGCCCTGACCTGTAGACTGACATCTGCGGTTCCAAACTGGCCTCCGAAACCTGCAAGCCTCTTTACAGATTCGCTCGGGATCCCTGCATCCTTAAGGTATTCCCACGTCCGTTCCTCCCATATCTGCGCAAATGTAAGTCCTCTTCGTTCCTCCATCCGCTCTGCCATGGAAAGAAGCCATTCCTTATAAGGACTTTCCGAAACCGTCCCGATCCTCTGGAAGGCTTCCGGAAGACAGGCTCTGGCATATTGGATCTCGCTCCTTAGCTGGCAGATGATCCTTTGCAGACAGCGCAGCCGCTCATATCCAAGTCTGACTTTCTGCGCGGCCAGTCCCCCGCCTGCGGACGCGGCGCCCACAACCATACATACTCCTATCAGCTTCGCCGTCATTCTCCCACTCTCCTTCGTGCCGTCATCCTTCCACTCTCCTTCGTGCCGTCATTCTCCACTGTAAAGAAGGCTTCCCCGGCTGTCAAACAGTCCCTCCACCTGCCCTGCATGTCCCTGGCTGCCCAACAGGATATACCGATCAAACCGCTTCCTGGCAACCATCTGGTCAAGCAGAGGCTTGCGCCTTAAGTCCTCCATGGAATCGGCATGGACGGTCGCAAGCATCCGGCATCCACAGTGCATCGCATATTCAACGGCATGTACATCTTCTGCCGTTCCGATCTCGTCCACCGCTATCACCTCCGGCGCCATAGACCTTATCAGCATCATCATGCCTTCCGCCTTCGGGCAGCAGTCCAGTATGTCCGTGCGGATCCCAAGCTGATTCTGCGGCGTCCCCATATAACAGCCTCCAATCTCCGACCGCTCATCCACAACTCCCACCGCCATGCCGCGGATCCACTGATTCCCGTCGGAAACCTGTCTTATCATATCCCTTAGAAGCGTCGTCTTACCACACCTCGGCGGTGATATGATCAACGTATGGCACAGCCTTTGTCCCGTGACAATATGCGCGAATATCTGATCCGCACATCCTATCACCTCGTGGGACATCCTGAGGTTGATAGATGAAATATATCTTAGATTCCTGACTTTGCCGTCTTCAATGATCGCCTGTCCTGTCATACCTACTCTGTGTCCTCCCTCAATCGTGATAAATCCCTGCCTCATTTCCTGCTCGTAAGCGTATAAGGAATAATTGCTGACATACTCAACCATCTCCCTTATATCTTCTCTGGTAACAATATACGGCCCGTCCCTCTGATTCCGGATAATCCGCTCCTTTCCGCCATAGATAAGCAATAAAGGTTTATCTATCCGCAGACGTATCTCCTGAAGCCTGGCATATTGCAGACGTTCTCCTTCAAGCAGCACCCGTACACGCCGGGGCAATACACGCAGAATTCTTTCTTTTTGCATCTTCATCCACCTCTTTATCTCAATATATGTACGAGCTGTTCATTTATGCAGATTTTTTTGCCGAACGGTCGAAAAAAGGACGCGGCAAAACCGCGTCCTCATGTGATCTATCACTATTCTCTTATTCCGCCACATCCTTCATGCTGAATGACATGCGTCCCATCTTATCTTTTCCAAGACATACGACCTTCACAACATCTCCCAGAGTCAGCACATCCTCTACCTGACGGATCCTCTCCTTGGAGATCTTGGAGATGTGCACCATTCCTTCCTTGCCAGGAGCGAACTCTACGAATGCCCCGAACTCCTTAATGCTGACAACCTTGCCTTCCAGTACCTGTCCGGCCTCAAAATCCGTAACGATGATATAGATCAGCTTCTGCGCCTCTTCCATGCTCTTCGCATCCGTACCGCAGATGGATACAGAACCATCATCCGTAATATCAATCTTCACACCGGTCTGGTCAATGATCGCATTGATCGTCTTGCCCCTCTGTCCAACCACATCTCCGATCTTCTGCGGATCGATCTGCATCTGGATGATCTTCGGTGCGTATGGTCCCACCTCCGGCCTTGGCTCTGAGATCGCCTTATCCATTACTTCATCCAGTATATAGGTTCTCGCCTTCTTCGTTGCGGCAATCGCCTCCTCGATAATCGGCCTTGTCAGTCCGTGGATCTTGATATCCATCTGGATTGCCGTGATTCCCTTGTGCGTTCCCGCAACCTTGAAGTCCATATCGCCAAAGAAATCCTCAAGCCCCTGAATATCTGTCAGTACCAGATAATCCTCATCCGTATCACCTGTCACCAGTCCTGCGGAAATCCCTGCAACCGCGGCTCTGATCGGCACGCCTGCCGTCATCAACGACATTGAAGACGCACAGATACTCGCCTGAGAAGTAGAACCATTAGATTCAAAAGTCTCAGATACGGTACGGATCGCATACGGGAACTCCGCCTCTGACGGAAGCACCGGAACCAGCGCCCTCTCTGCAAGCGCCCCGTGTCCGATCTCACGCCTTCCCGGACCTCTTGAAGGTCTGGTCTCGCCTACGGAATAGGACGGGAAATTATAATGATGCATATAACGCTTGGAGGTCTCCGCCTCGTCAAGTCCGTCAAGCCTCTGTGCCTCTGCAAGCGGAGCCAGCGTGGTCACCGTACAGATCTGAGTCTGTCCACGTGTGAACATCGCCGAACCATGCACCCTCGGGATCAGGTCGATCTCTGCCGCAAGCGGTCTGATCTGGTCAATCGCTCTTCCATCCGGACGCTTGTGATCCTTAAGGATCATCTTGCGTACCGTCTTCTTCTGATACTGGTATACAGCCTCGCCAAGCACTGCGAGCCACTCTTCCTTCTCTGCGAATGCTTCCTCAAGCTTCTCTGTGATCTGACGGATGTTCTCCTCTCTCACCTGCTTTTCATCTGTGAATACAGCCTCTTCCATTGCCTTTGGCGGAACAATCTCACGGATTGCTGCGAACAGTTCCTCCGGAATTGCACAGCTCTCATAGGAATGCTTCTGCTTCCCGCACTCTGCAACGATCGTATCAATAAAGGCAATTACCTTCTGGTTCATCTCATGGGCGGCAAAGATCGCGTCGATCATCTTGTCCTCCGGCACCTCATTGGCTCCGGCTTCGATCATAATAACCTTCTCCCTGGTAGAAGCCACCGTCAGCGTAAGATCGGAAACCTCCTTCTGCGCCGCCGTAGGATTGAAAACGAATCCCCCTTCAACCAGTCCCACCTGAGTAGTAGAGATCGGCCCGTCAAACGGGATATCAGAGATGCTGGCCGCGATCGCGGCACCAAGCATCGCGGTAAGCTCCGGAGAGCAGTCCTGATCTACAGACAGCACCAGATTCTCAAGCGTCACATCATTCCGGTAATCCTTAGGAAACAGCGGACGCATCGGCCGGTCAATGACGCGGCAGGTAAGGATCGCATTCTCAGAAGCCTTTCCTTCTCTCTTATTGAACCCTCCCGGTATCTTTCCGACAGAGTACAGGCGCTCATTATACTCAACGCTCAGCGGGAAGAAATCAATCCCCTCCCTTGGCTTCTCGGAAGCCGTCGCCGTACACAGTACGGTGGTCTCTCCATAGTGCATCAATACGGCGCCGTTCGCCTGCTTCGCCACTCTGTCAACATCCACGCAGAGAGGTCTTCCTGCTAATTCCATCTCAAATTTTTTGTACATGTTCTTCTCCTTTTATTCAGACATTTTCTGTGGGCAGGAGCTGCCGAAACTACTGAAAAACATACTTTCCTCAAAATCCGAGAACAGAAAATACGCTTTTCAGTGGTCTCGGGCCAGATTCGCCTACCCACAACTTTATGTATTATAACACACAACCCTGTAATCTGCCATAACAAAAACATAAATTTTTCTATAAATAAAGAGGGACACAGTAAGCCTGACGCCATACTGTGCCCCTGCCTGTTATTTCCTCAGTCCCAATCTCTCGATCAGTGTACGGTATCTCTCGATATCCGTCTTCTTAAGATATGCAAGCAGACCTCTTCTCTGTCCTACCATCTTCAGAAGTCCTCTTCTGGAATGATGATCTTTTGGATTGCTCTTGAAATGCTCTGTCAGGTCATTGATCCTTGCTGTCAGAATCGCGATCTGAACCTCCGGTGAACCTGTGTCTCCGGCTGTTCTACCATAATCTGCTACAATCTGCTCTTTCTGTTCCTTTGAAATCATGTTCTGTTCCTCCTTAAACTTATTATGCGGTTTCTCGTATCCGCATATTCATCAGCGCCAGATATTAAGTAACGGTTGGAGTCTCCATTTACCGAACATCGGCTCTTACATCGAGAAAGTATAACACACTCCCGGCTGTATGTAAAGAAAAATTTCCTCTCCTACTCGTCATCATCGTCTTCAACCGTCACCGCCGGCTCCGGCTCTAAGATGGCAAACGCAATGTTCGTCGCATGGTCGCCCACACGCTCCAGTCCAGATACCGTATCCGAGAACATCATCCCCGCCTCCGGCGTGCATTTGTTCTTCGTCAGACGCTTGACATGGGCATTCTGCAACTTCTTCTCCATCGCATCAATCTCATCCTCAAGCTGCAAGATCTCCCGCATATGTTCATAGTTCCGGTTTCTGAACGTCTCAAGGGAATACTCCAGGATCTTCACCGTCTTCTCGTTCATCTCTTTGAGCTGGCGCAGCGCCTTCTCACTGAATTCCACGCCGTGTTCTATCCTTGCCTTGGCAGAATCAGCAAAATTCTCCGCATGGTCTCCGATACGCTCGATATCGTTGACCACATGAAACAGGCCCCCGATCAGCCTCTCGTCTGCCAGAGGCAGTACAAGCGCATTTGCCCGGACCAGATAATCCGTGATCTTACGGCTCATGAAATCTATATATGCCTCCCGTTTGTATACCTCTTCAATCTTCTCTTCATCCGGATTACACAGAACCTCCATGGCGTCCTGTAGATTCATCGACGCAACCTTGCCCATGTGTACGATCTCCCGGATTCCGTCGAGCACCGCTGTCGTCGAGGACAGAATCCTGCCGCTGCCGATAAAGAGGAGCTCATATGCATCCTCCTGCGTCTGATCCTCACCCGGCACGATCTTGTAGGTGGCCTTCACGATCCAGCCCATGAACGGAAACAGCATCGCAACTTCGAAGATCTTCATCAGAGAATGTACATTCGCAACCGCCCTCGCAAGATCGCCTCCTGATATATGGAGCATCATATCTGTAAACGGACGAAGTGCGATCAGCAGTATCACAAGCATGATCGCCGATCCGACCACGTTAAACAGGAAATGTATCAGCGCCGCCCTCTTTGCGTCCTTATTTCCGCCAAGGCTCGCCACAAGCGCCGACACGCAGGCCCCCATATTACATCCCAGGATCATGAACGGACAGATCGCAAATTCCAGAAGCCCTTGGGATACCATCAGCAGGATGATCCCCACCGTGGCAGACGAGCTCTGGAGCACCGCCGTGATCACAAGCCCTGTCAGTATCGCGGCAACCGGGTTCGTCAGCGACGACAGGAATCCCAATATCTGCGGAGAATCCTTGACAGCCTTCATGCTGTCTCCCATAATGCTGAGTCCCATGAACAATATACCGAAACCTAATATGACTTCCCCGATCTTCTTGACGTTCTGCTCCTTGCAGAACATTACCATGACAACTCCTATGATCACTACCAGCGGCGCGATATCCGACAGATTAAACGCGATCAACTGCCCTGTTATCGTCGTGCCGATATTGGCTCCCAGAATCACACCCGATGCCTGCATCAGATTCATAAGTCCCGAATTCACAAAACTGACTACCATCACAGTCGTCGCATTGGAAGACTGGATGATTGCGGTGAATATAATACCTACCAGCATACCGATGAATCTGTTCTTGGTAAAAAACTCCAGTATGCTGCGCATCTTGGCGCCTGCCGCTTTCTCAAGCCCCTCACTCATCAGCTTCATGCCATACAGGAAAAAACCCAGTCCTCCCAGCAGCATAAATATTGTCGTGATCCTCATTCGTACTCTCCTTTACTCATCAACTATAAAGAAACGTCTTCCGTATTCGATATCCTGGTCAATGCAGGCTTTCAGCCGGCCTACGCTCTCAAACTTCTGCTCCGGCCTCCTGAATTCCAGAAGCCTGACCGATACGGTCTTTTCGTATGCATCACCGTCATAATCGAATAAAAAGCTTTCGATCAGCACCCGCTCATCTTCGCTCACTGTCGGCTTCACACCCACATTCGAGATTGCGTGAAACCACCGGCCGTCCACCAGAACCTCGCTGACATACACGCCCCGCGGAGGAACGATCTTCTCCTTCGGCCATGCCACGTTAAGCGTCGGAAATCCTAATGTCCTTCCAAGCCTTTTTCCATGTTCTACCTGTCCGGTAATCCCATAGGCATACCCCAGAAGCTGTGACGCAAGCTTTACGTCCCCCTGACGCAGGACTTCCTTGATATAGCTGCTGCTGATCACACGCCCGCCATACCGCTCCTTCTCGATCACGATCAGCCGATATCCATACCGGCTCTCATACTGCTTAAGCATCCGGATATCCCCCTGCTTCTCGTATCCAAACTGAAAATCCGTCCCTACCACAACATACCTTGCATGGAACAGGCCTTTGATAATGTCCCTGATAAAATCCTCTGCATGGATCCGGCTGAATTCCTGGTCAAACGGCCATTCCAACAGAACATCCGCCTTCCCGGCAAGATGTGCGCACCGTTCATTTCCATCCATCAGCATCTGAACCGGCCGGCCGGCGCCCGCCCACAGGGAGCGCATATCGAATGCACACACAATACTGTCGATCCCTTCCCTGCTGCCAAGCTCCTGCACCTTTTCCACCAGCTTCTGGTGTCCCCTGTGCAAACCGTCAAATTTTCCGAAGGTAACAGCCGATTCTCTGCCGCCCTCATAATCATCCGGTCTGTTGATATATCGCATATTCTTCCCTCTGTCTTTTCCCTGTCCCTTTCATAAATGCCGGCTCTCTGCGGTATAAAGCCCCCTATAACATAGGATAGAACATCTTCAGGACATGGTACTCCTTCTTCTCTTTCTGCCATCTGTAGACTGCTATAAACTGCCCGGATTCGTCATAAACTCTCACGGGATTCTCATTATCCATACAGGAAAGCGCCTCTCTGGGCAGAGGATTCCCGTTCTTCACGAGCGCATCCCACTTCTTTCCCGCCGCCGCCTTTTCATATTCCCCAAACATCTCATCCACGGGGATCACCGCCCTCATAAGGCTCTCATCCTCCCGCATACGGGCAATCTCGTTCAGCCTCAGACTATCTTCTATCACAAATCTTCCCGACTGCGTGCGGATCAGCTCCTCCATGCATCCCCCGCAGCCAAGCCTCTTGCCGATATCAAAACACAAGGTCCGGATATAGGTCCCTTTCGAACACCGTACCCTCATGCGCACTCTCGGGAGACAGACCTCAAGGAGCCCGATCTCATAGATCCTTACGGTTCTGGCTTTACGCTCTACCTCTTTTCCTTCCCTTGCAAGCTCATACAGCTTCTTTCCATTAACCTTAAGAGCAGAATACATGGGCGGAACCTGGGCATATTCTCCGATAAAGCCTTCGACTGCCTCTCTTACTTCTGCCTCGCACAGTCCGCCGGTATCTCTGGTCTCTGTCACTCTTCCGCTGATATCCTGCGTATCCGTCGTACAGCCGAGAAGCAGGACAGTTTCATACGTCTTATCCTTGTCGGTAAGCATATCACACAGCTTTGTCGCCCGCCCAAGACACACCGGCAGCACTCCTTCTGCGTCCGGATCCAGCGTTCCCGTGTGGCCGATCTTCTTCTGCCCCGTGATCTTCCTGAGCTTTGCCACAACATCATGGGATGTGAAGCCCTTCTCCTTATACACATTCAAAACACCATGTATCATATGTATCTCCCGCCTCTATACTTCGTCTAACTGCGCCTCGATCTGTCCCGAGAGATTATTGATCACATCATAACAGGTTCCGGCCATGGTAAGCCCCGCGGCCCTCTTATGACCGCCGCCGCCAAAGTAACCGGCGACCTTGCAGACATCTACATTCTCCTTGGAACGAAGGCTGACCTTATAGACGTTCTTCTCCAGCTCATACATGAAGATCGCAACCTCCACTCCCTTGGTAAGCCTGAGCTGGCTTACGATCCCCTCTAAGTCCTTGGGCACAACCCCGTAGAAATCCATCGTCTTCTTCGTGATATAAGTGGCGATACACTTCTTATCCATGAACAGTATACTCTCAAGCAGCGCCCTTCCAAGAATCTGGTTCTGCGCATAGGTCTTCTCATAGAAGGTTTCCTGGATGATCCTCGGCCCGTCTATCCCCTTCTCCAGAAGCTTTGCCGCCATACGGAAGGTAGACGGCTCTGCACAGGAATACTGGAATACGCCGGTATCATGCACAATCCCAAGATACAGAGCCTCCGCCGTCTGGGGTGATATCTTCTCCTCGTCAAGAAGCTGATACACCAGCTCGCAAGTAGAGCTTGCATCCGGGACAACATAACTGTCCGAAGCAAATCCCTTGTTACTGATATGATGATCGATGCAGAAGGTTCTCTTCGCCCGGTCGAACAACGGCGCCGAGAAACCAAGCCGTCCCTTATCCCCGCAATCCAGGCAGATGAACAAGTCATAGGTTACATCCGCCGGGATCTCATGGCGGATCACATCCGCCGGCTTAAGGAAATGAAATGAATCCGGGATCTCCTCCAGATATACGTCCGCCTTCTTATCCTTGTAGTTGTCTTTGATATACTGATACAATCCTATACAGGATCCCACACAGTCTCCATCTGGGCGTATATGACCGCCGATCGCGATCGTCACAGCATCTTTCAGCATCTTATTCAGCATCTGCATCACCTTTCGATATCATATTCTTAGTTACTTCGTCTATCTTCTTAGACATGTTGACTCCATACTCGATGGACTGGTCGAGCACAAACCGGATCTGCGGCGTATTGCGCATATTCAATGTATGCGCAAGCTCCCGCCGGATATACCCTTCTGCACTCTCAAGTCCCTTGATGGTCTCCTCCTGCGCCGACGCGTCCCCAAGCACACTGATATATGCCTTACAGGTCTTCAAATCCGGCGCCACCTCCGCCGCCACCACGGAAGTCCATGGTGCGACGCGGGGATCCTTCATATTTCTTACAATATTACTGAGCTCCCGCTGTACTTCGGTATTGACTCTGGTATTCTTGATACTTCTCTTTCTCATACTTATATTACTCCTCATCTGACAGCCGTCCTGCATGATTGGCCGTCTCTTCCACTGTCTTCACCAAACGGGATTTTCTCTTATTTATCTCGGTATCTCTACCATCTTGAATGCTTCAACCAGATCGCCTTCTTTGATATCATTAAAATTGGCAAATACGAATCCACACTCATATCCCGCTCTTACTTCCTTTACATCATCCTTGAATCGTCTCAGTGATGCAAGCGGCCCTTCAAAGATCACCACACCGTCACGCGTCAGGCGCACGGAACAGTCTCTCTCAAAGATTCCGTCCTGTACATAAGAACCTGCGATCGTTCCCACGCCGGAAGCCTTGAACGTCTGCCGTACTTCCGCATGTCCAAGCACCTTCTCTTCAAATATCGGATCAAGCATACCCTTCATGGCCGCTTCTACGTCCTCGATTGCGTTATAGATGACACGATACAGACGGATATCCACGCCCTCACGGTCTGCCGTCTCCTTCGCTGTCGCATCAGGACGTACATTGAACCCGATGATGATCGCATTGGACGCCGAAGCCAGGCTGACGTCGGACTCATTGATGGCTCCTACACCGCCGTGTATGATCTTGACTACGACCTCTTCATTCGTCAGCTTCAGCAGGCTCTGCTTCATCGCCTCAACCGAACCCTGTACATCCGCTTTCACGACGATTCCAAGTTCCTTTAAGTTCCCTTCCTGAATCTGGGTGAACAGATCATCCAGAGACAGCTTTGATTTTGTATCTTCAAGCAGTTTTACCTTGCTCTGTGAGATGAATGTCTCCGCAAAGTTTCTCGCTTCTTTGTCATTTGCACAGCCCACAAACACTTCGCCCGCATTGGGTACGTCGTTTAAGCCCAGGATCTCAACCGGCATAGAAGGACCGGCCTCCTTGACGCGTCTTCCCTTATCGTCCATCATGGCTCTTACCTTACCGTATGCGGAGCCTGCCGCAATGGAATCCCCTACACGGAGCGTTCCCTTCTGTACAAGAACCGTTGCAACGGAGCCTCTTCCTTTATCCAGCTGGGCCTCAAGCACCAGACCTCTCGCACGGCGGTTCTCGTTCGCCTTTAACTCCAGGACTTCCGCGGTCAGGACGATCATCTCCATCAGGTCCTCAAGCCCTTCTCCGGTCTTCGCCGATACCGGAACGAAGACGGTGCTTCCGCCCCAGTCCTCAGGAATCAGTTCATATTCCGTAAGCTCCTGCTTCACACGCTCAATATTGGCGCTTGGCTTATCAATCTTATTCACAGCCACGACAATCTCTACCCCTGCCGCCTTCGCATGATTGATCGCTTCCACCGTCTGCGGCATAACGCCGTCGTCTGCGGCAACCACCAGGATCGCGATATCTGTAGAGCTTGCACCACGCATACGCATTGCTGTAAATGCTTCATGTCCCGGCGTATCTAAGAACGTGATCTTCTCACCGTTCACGTCGACTACATAAGCTCCGATGTGCTGGGTGATACCGCCCGCTTCCTTATCAATAACATTCGTATGACGAATTGCATCCAGAAGAGAGGTCTTGCCGTGATCGACATGCCCCATGACGCAGACTACAGGCGGACGTTTCACCATCTTGGTCACATCCTCTTCATCCTCCTTGAGAAGTTCCTCGATCACATCTACGACCTCTTCCTTCTCGCAGAGTACGTCAAACTCCAGCGCGATCCCTTCTGCGGTCTCATAATCGACTTCCTGATTTACCGTAACGATCTTGCCCTGCAAGAACAGCTTCTTAACGATGATGGACGGAACGATCTTCATCTTATCCGCCAGCTCCTTGATCGTAAGGACCTCCGGAATGATGATGGACTTGATCTGTTCCTCTACCTTCTGCTCTCTCTGCTGCGGCTTCTGGAACTGCTGCTTCGGCTCGTTCTTCTTCTTGCCCTTTACGCCTCTGCCCTCTTCATCCTCACGGCGGTAATCCTTCTTCTTATGGTCATCCTTGCCCTTTCCTTTGCTGCGCTGCGGCTTCTGTGCCTCCACTGCCGGCGCCGGGATACCGGAATTACTGCTTCTTCTGTCATTATTGCGGCGGTCCGGTCTCTCACCCGGCTTGCGCCCCTGTCCGCGGTCTCTGTTATCACGGTCTCCCTGGAATCTGTCTCTGTTATCACGATCCCCCTGGAATCCGCGTCTGTCTCTGTTATCACGGTCTCCCTGGAACCTGTCGCGGTCTCTGTTATCGCGGTCTCCCTGGAATCCGCGCCTGTCTCTGTTATCGCGGTCTCCCTGAAATCTGTCGCGGTTATCACGGTCTCCCTGGAACCCGCGTCTGTCTCTGTTGTCACGATCTCCCTGGAATCCGCGCCTGTCCCTGTCTGTCTGAGGTCTGTCGCCTCTTGCCGGACGCTGGCCGTTCCCGTCGCGGAATCTCTCCCCGCCTCTGTCTGAACGCTCCGAACGATTCCGGAATCTTGAGGTTCCTCTGTCATCCCTGTCAAAACCTCTGTCGCCTGTGCGCTCCTGTCTCTGCCCGTTCTGCGTCCTGTCTCCTGTACGCTGTGCCCTGTCTCCTGCACGCTCCTGCCTCTGAGAGCTCTGCACCCTGTCGCCTGTGCGCTCCTGCCTCTGAGAGCTCTGCGCCCTGTCGCCTGTACGCTCCGGACGCTGTGCATTCCCTTTCTCGGCCGCGGCCGCCTCCGGACGCTTTACAGTCTCTGCCTCTTTTGCCGGTTCCGTCTCCGAATGCTTTAATACTTCTGCCGGCTTTGCTGTCTGTGCCAGAGACGCCGCGCGCTTCGCCGCATCAGCGGTCCTCGCTGTCTCTGTCTCCGGACGCTTCACCGCCTCTGCCGGCTTCACTGCCTTTTCAGACGCCGGACGCTTCACGGGTTCTATCGGCTTTGCCCCCTGTACCGGAGACGCCGTGCGTGTCTGCGGCGCCGCCTTCGCCGGACGGCCGTTATTCACCTGCATCGGCCTTCCCTGCATCTGTCCCGGGCGTCCGCTCCCCTGCTGTTGTCCCTGACCGGTACGGCTGCCGGACCTTCTGCCCTGCTTCGCACCGTTCTGGGTATTCTGCGGACGAAATACCTGCACGATGCTCTTCTTCTTTGGAGCTTCCTGCTCCTGCTTCGGCTGGCCTGCCCCGCCTTTGGAGAATGACTTCCTTACCATATCTGCATCGGCATCCTCCAACGAATTCATATGATTCTTCACTTCTATATTCTTCCTGTTCAGGAATTCAACTACTTCCTTGCTTGGGACATTCAATTCCTTCGCTAATTCGTATACTTTAATCTTTGACATATTCAAACTACCTCCTCTATGCAATTGTATTCTCTTCTGTCTCTATATGCTTTCTGATTCCTTTTGCAAATCCCTCATCCAATATCGCAAGAGATGCCCGGAATTGCTTTCCCATTGCATGCCCCAAGGTATCTTTATCTCCGTAAAAACAGACAGGCACGTGATAGTAATCACACATATTCTTGAACTTCTTCTTCGTATTATCAGACGCATCGCCGGCAACTATGACCAGCTCTGCATTCCCGGACTTTACTTCCTTCTCTGTACAGAACTCTCCGCTTGCCGTCCTCCCGGCCTTCATAGCCAGCCCGATGAGCGACAGTGCTTTACTCTGTCTCAATCAGCCTCATCTCCTTTTCCAACGCTTCGTACACCTCTGCCGGGATGGCCTGCCCGAACGAGCGCTCCAATCCCCTGCTTTTGACTGCCTTTAAAAGGCAGTCCTCTGACGGACAGATATATGCTCCGCGGCCATTCTTCCTGCCTGTAGCATCCAGAAGAAATTCTCCTTCCTTCGTCCGGATCACACGAATCATCTCTTTCTTACTCTTCATTTCCTGACAACCTACACACTTACGCACAGGAATCTTCTTATTTCCACCCAAATGATCACCTATTCCTCATCTATTTCCTCAAATACAATCTCATCCTCACCGTATCCGTCATCCGAATCATCCATGGAGCCGTCCTCATAAGACTCTTCAAAAGAAATATCATCGTCTCCTTCATAGTCTTCTGCATAATCTTCTGCATAGGAAGCTTCCTCTTCCTCACCGGGCTCCTCATAGGAAGCTTCGTCGTATTCTTCCTCATAAGGCTCCTCATATTCGGATTCAAATACGCCCTCACTCATCTCCAGATAATTCTCCGGAAGGTCTCCGGATTCAATCGCCTGTGTCTCACTCTTGATATCAATCTTATAACCAGTCAGTCTCGCGGCAAGCCTTGCATTCTGTCCTTCCTTGCCAATTGCAAGGGACAGCTGGTAGTCCGGCACGATCACGCCCGCCGTCTTCTCGTCCGGATCGGCCATTACGGAAATGACCTTGGCAGGGCTTAACGCATTCTCGATCAGGATCGCAGGGTTATCACTCCAGTTGATAATATCAATCTTCTCTCCGCGCAGCTCATTCACTATTGTATTCACCCTTGAGCCATTCATTCCGACACATGCGCCTACCGGATCCACATCCGGATCGTTGGACCACACCGCGATCTTCGTCCGGCTTCCCGCCTCACGGGCAATACTCTTGATCTCTACAACGCCGTCCTTAACCTCTGTCACCTCTGCCTCAAAGAGCCTCTTCACAAGCTCCGGATGCGTCCGGGATACCAGGATCTTCGGCCCCTTCGGCGTATTCTTGACCTCCACGATATACAGCTTGATACGCTCGGTAGGCTTGAATACCTCGCCTTTAACCTGCTCGTTCTCGGTAAGCATCGCATCGGCCCTTCCAAGGTTGATGCTGACATTCCTTCCCACATAGCGTTGGACGATACCCGTGATAATGTCCTTCTCCTTCTCGAAATACTGGTCATACACTACCTTGCGTTCTTCCTCCCGGATCTTCTGGAGAATCAGGTTCTTGGCGTTCTGGGTTGCGATCCGCCCAAAAGACTTGGACTCGATCGGAACCCGTACAATATCCCCAAGCTCGTACTTGCCGTCCTTCTCCCTTGCCTCCTCAAGGCTGATCTGCTCCAGCTTATCCTCCACCTCTTCGACAACCACCTTCTCTGCGAAAAGCTGGTAATCACAGGTACTTCTGTCCATGATCACTCTGATATTGTCATTCTTTCCAAAATGATTCTTGCAGGCATTCAGCAGAGAATTCTCAATCGCATCCAGCAGCGTCTCCTTGCTGATCTCTTTTTCCTGCTCCAATATATTCAATGCATCTAACAATTCCGTATTCATAGTATCTCCTCCTATCTATATTATCATCAAGTCCCGGCAGCCTTATCACTTAGAAATCAAACGCCAGACGTATCAGCGCGATATCACTCTTCTCAAAAGTCCTCATGCCGCCTTCCTCTTCCTCTATCGTCACCGTCTTCTCGTCATAGCTTCTAAGGATCCCGGTAAATTCCTTACGCTTCTCTATCATCCGGTAAGTCCTAAGCTCCACCTCTTCCCCAAGGCTCCTCTTGAAATCCTTCTCCTTCCTGAGCGGTCTTCCAAGCCCCGGCGAGCTGACTTCCAGTATATATGCGTCTTCGATATAATCCTTCTCATCCAGAATGTCCGAAAGCCTGCGGCTGACTGTCTCACAATCATCAATCGTGATCCCGCCCGGCTTATCAATGTATGCACGAAGATACCATGTGCCGCCTTCCTTCACATATTCTACGTCGACAAGCTCAAATTCATGCTCTTCTATGATGGGCGCCAGTATCTCTTCCGTCCTCTGTTCGTACATCTCTCTTTTGGTCAATCTCCATTTCCTCCTTTTCAACAAAGAAGAGTGAACTTCCGTTCACTCTTCTGCCGATTTCCTTATGTAACTGATGCCAGTATAGCACCTAATCCCAGTAAAATCAAGGCTTTTTTGAAAATAACTGCCGCCTCCGTTAATAATTTGTCATCTTATGTCTATGCCTGTATCTGCAAAAGCTTCCCTTTAAGCTCCCTTTCAAGCCTCCTCATCTCCTGTTCGGCTTCCGCTCTCTTCTGTCTGCCTTCCCTCTGGATCTGCATCACCTCGTCAAGCGTGGAGATCAGAGATTCGTTGGTATGCTTCAAGGTCTCGATCTCGACGATGCCCCGCTCTGATTCCTTGGCAGTCTCTGTCACCGCCATCTTAAGCTTATCCGCATTCTTCCTCAGAAGCTCGTTCGTCATATCCGTGACTTCTCTCTGGGCAGCCGCCGCCTGCGCCGAGTGCTCCACGCCTAACGTCAGCACCATCTGGCTCTTCCACAGCGGAATGGTATTGACCACCGTAGACTGGATCTTCTCCACCATCAGCGTATCGTTTCCCTGTATCAGACGAATCTGGGGCGCCGTCTGCATGGAGATCGTCCTGGTCAGCTCCAGGTCATGGATCTTCTTCTCAAACCGGTTACACATACTGTCCAGATCCCTCGCCGCCTGCGCATCCTCAGCAAGGCCCGTCCTTGACGCCTTCTCAAGGAGCTGCGGCAGTGTATTACCTCTGACCTCCTCAAGCTTCTTCTTGCCCGCAAGGATATACATGGACAATTCCTTATAATACGTCAGGTTCAGCTCGTACATCTTATCCAGCACCGCGACATCCTTCATCAGCCTCACCTGATGAGATTCCAGCACCTTACAGATCTGATTGACATTCACCTCCGCCTTCGCGTACTTCGTCTTCATCGACTGGATCTTCCCGGAACCTTTCCTGAAAAGGCCAAGGAATCCCTTCTCCTCTTCCTCGTCAAACTCCCTTAGTTCCTTTACCACACCTGCCAGAAGCTCCCCGATCTCTCCCAGATCCTTCGTCCGCACATTCTCCAGCGCAGACTCCGAGAAATCCGCCATCTTCTTCTGCGTTCCTGCCCCGTATTGCAGGATTGCGTTGGAATTCGTCAGATCGATCTGCCGGGCAAATGCATCCACCGCCCTTCGTTCTTCCTCCGATAAAATATCCTCTTCAAGAACCGGCGCTTTCGGTTCCTGATGAATCATAGGTTCTTCTTCCTTAAACGGCTCCAGCGTAAGCTCTGGAACTGTCTGAAACTGTTCGAATTCATTCTTCATCCGTCATGCCCTCTTTCACTTTTTATTTCCCGTCCTTTTCCTTCTCTGGTCTTTCGTCTACTTCACCCTGAGTCCGTCGTCTGTAAGCCCCTCCTGCGCAAGCAGTGTCTGCAAAACCGAGATATCCGAGGAAACATCCCACGCCGTCTCCTGAAACATGCTGTCAAGAAGCCTCTCAAACGCCATATTCAGGGTATCAAGCGTCGCTTCAATCTCCCGCTTCGAAGAACGGATATTCTCGCCCTCAACCGGCTGTGCGTCCAGCTCCTGATATGCTTCCAAAAGCTTCACTGTCGTTGGCAGATAATACTCCATCAGCTTGCGAATGTCGTCCACCGACTCCGGGTTCTGCTCCACCCGGTCAAAAATCCGGTCTACCAGCATCTCCATGCGCGAGATCTTCGCGGAGATCTCCCTGCCGGAAACCGCATCGTTACAGGCGTGGATCCTGCGGATATATATATCCCCCTCTTCGATCACCTTCTGAACCTGTGGCGGAAGCTTCGACCGTCCGTCCTTCTCATCCGGCCCGTCCTTCTGCCTTTTGGCTTCATTCTCCGCCTGCCGGGATTTCTCCCGCCATTCTGCCGCCAAAAGCTCACTTTCCTTCCGCTCTGCTTCTATCTGCTGATACTGCCGGTACATCCCGTCACTGACGATCAGACAGGTCTTCCGTTCATCCAGATGCCCTTGCAGAAACCAGCCCCGCAGGAACATGTCCTCCAAATCTCTCACCACATACTTCGCATTCTTCTTCACGGCCGTCGAAAGCTCCTGGATATTACAGTATTCACGATGGCCGACAACCTGTATATAGGTCTGAAACCGTTTCGCCCTGCCCCGGATACTGCTCCCAAAGCCTCCTGTCACAAAGCCTGCCG
>CAJTRO010000013.1:78084-84908 GCA_910579015.1 uncultured Dorea sp.
CAAGAATCAGGAACAAAGCCATCGCCATAATCTGCCCTGCTCCCGCGCTTCCCAAGGCAAATGCTCCCACACCGAAAAACAGTAACAGCAGAGAAAATATTCCGCCCGCGGTCATTCCCAGTGCGGTCATGACCGTTCCGCCGGCTTTCACAGCCGTAACACGCCGATATAGCCGGGGAAGCTTCTTCCCCGGCTGTCTCTTCATCTCTTGTATGTTCTGTCCTGTCTCTCTGCCGGCTTCCCGGCAGTCATAAGAATAACTCCTTACACTCTTTGTACCGCCCTCAGCCTTCTTATATGTACTTCCTGCGTTCCTGATATTCCTCGATATAGTGTCAACTGCATCATTGATCGTATTTGTAATGGTCTGGTTCAGCCTTCCAAAGTCCTGGGAATCTATCGCATTCTGCACGGTCCTGCGGATATCCTCCCCAAACCTCTCCCACTCCCGGTTCATCCTCTTGTCCTCCAATTTCACCTTTCTTCTCTGCCAAGGATGATTTTATTGTATCACAATCAATTCATATCATCAATAATTATCTCTTTCCTGGTATCACCGTAACATACCGTATATGTCCCGCCTGCCTCAAGCTTCGGAGACGACAGCGCAAACCACTGCGCCTTTTTTTCTGTCGTCATCTGCACAGTTTCCGCTCCGCCGGCATCCATGACTGATATAACGGTTCCGGCCTCCACGGCGCTATCCGTCGTCCATACCAATACCGGCTGTGTGGAATCTTTGCTTGGGCTCTGCGCCATTCCCACACTTCCCGCCCCAAGGAATGTGCCTCCGGTTATCTTACATGCATTTGCATAGTCCAGTGTTCCGTTTCCCCCGTTCTCTGGTCCGTGGACCGTGATCTCTCCTCCGCTGATGAAAATATCCCCGTTGGCATCCAGGCCGTCTCCGCCGGCATCTACATATATCGTCCCGCCGTTAAAGGTCATGACGGCTCCCTGGTCTTCTCCCGGCATAATGCCTCCCCAACCTGCCCGCTTCCATTCTCCGTCCGGCTTTCCGCCCGGCCGGTCTTCGTTTATTCTTCCCCTTGTGCTGTCTGATTTTCCGCCGGCCTCTGCTTCTGGTTCTTCTGGTTTGGTCTGTCCGCCTTCTGGTTCTTCTGGTTCTTCTGGTTTGCTCTGTCCGTCGTCTGATCCGTCAGAGCCTCCCCTTGCGCTGTCTGCGTTTTCTGAATTTTGGACCGGAGACTTGGCAGGACTGCCGTCGGATTCTGTTCGTGTATCATCTGCACTATCTGTCTCGGGATTGGAATCGGCGTTGCTTAAGGCTGCATTGATACCGTCATCGGACGCTGTAATCCGGATATTCCCGTCATTGATTTCTATCTCGAAGCCTTCCAATCCCTCATAACTCTGGTCTATGACGATCTCACCGCCATTAACCGTCAGCTTCTGGTCCGCATGGATTCCGTCGTCTCCTGTCTGAATTGAAAACACACCGTTCTCTATCTCTACATTCTGATTGCTGTGAACTGCATCGTCACAGCTGTCCAGAGAGAATTCTCCTCCTGCAATCACCAAATCCACATAAGATTTCATTGCTTTCATGCTGGCAGAATCCTGTGCCGATTCTGCCCCTTCCGGAGATTCCATTCTTTCCGGCGGTTCCATTCCTTCCTGCGGTTCCATCCCTTCCGGCGGTTCTGCTCCTTCCGGCGGTTCTGCTCCTTCTAACACTTCTATCCCTTCCGGCTGTGCTGTTCCTTCCGGCAATTCCATTCCTTCCGGCGGTTCCATTCCTTCCGGTGGTTCCATTCCTCCTGTCGGTACTCCCCTCTGCATTCCAGATGTTTTCTCCGCATTCCCGCTTCCGCCGCCTGTCTTAATTTCTATATCCCCATCATTTACCCTAAGAAGCGTCTCTGCCTGAATCCCGTCTCCGCCGGCCGTAATCTGAAACGAACCTTCTTCAATCAGGACATACCCTTTATCTGTGTCTTCTATATTAGATGACTTAATTCCGTCATCACCGCTCTCGATGATAAAATTGCCGTTCTTAACCGATACGCTGTCTTTTCCTACAATTCCGTCGTCAACCGCCGAAATCACGTATGTGCCCGTGATGAATTTCAGATCATCCTTGCAGTGGATTGCATGGTTATACTTCCCAGTAACTCTCAAGGTCCCCGTCCCGTTAAAGGTCAGGTCGTCCTTCGCAAAAATCGCGGCATCCGGTTCATCATCGCCTTCGTTTTCATAGCTGTAGACATTCGCATCCTCAAAAATGTTCTCCGTGCCGTCCACCAATGTAACAATTACATTTCCGCCCTTGCTGTAGAGAGTCGCCGAACTTTTGCCGGCAATGCTGACGCCATTAAGCACCAGCCTGACAACATCATCCTTATCAGCGTCTACGATAATCTGCCCATCCTCAAGTTCACCGGAAAACACATAGATTCCTTCCTGTGTGATCGTTACCGTACCTGCTTCAATCTCAACGCCGTTTCCGTCAGTATCCTGTATCGTCTCTCCTTCTGCATCCCGAATCCTGACATCCGGCTCCTTCTCGATAAATATCTCATCCTTCTCAAGCTTAAGGCAGACCGCGCTCTCTTCATCCCAGGTATCCCTAAGCTTCTCTTCACTGTATTTTCCCTCTGTCAAGGTAACTGTACTGACCGCCGCATGTTCCAAAGCCTCCGTATTACTCTCTGTCTCAGCATCTTTGACCTCTTTGCCTTTCCCGCAGCCTGTCACTGCACACAGAGTCACTATCCCCAGCAGACTTGCCTGAACCTTCCTATACCTCATCTTCCTATACTTCACCTTCCTATACTTCATCTTCTCATATTTCATCTTCTACCTCTTCTTCTATTCCAAACTTCCGGTTCTTTTTACGCCTTTTTTGAAATACCGGCTTTACCAGATTTTATCTACAATTCTTCCTGGATCGACGCCCTTCGTCCGCAGATAATCGTCAGATTTCCATTTCTACAGCGGATCGCATCTATCATTTCCTTCTCCTGCCGGATATCCTTCAAGGTAATATAGTATTCCAGCTCGTACATACTTCCCAGATTCGTCGTCTTCACCCGCTGAAGACGACAGTTGTTCGTGTATTTCCTAAAAATGTCGTCGAAAATCTCCGTATAGTCCAGATGTTCTGCTATCGTAATCCTGAGGTCCTTCTGCTCCCGCTTAGTCTCCCCAAAATGCGTCCGCTCCAGTATCAGGAATACCAGACCGATCATAACCGTCATGACTGCGGCAAAGCCAAGGTATCCCGTCCCCGTCGCCAGCCCCGCTGCCATTGCAAAGAAAATCACCGCCATTTCCTTTGATGAGCCGGGAACCGACCGGAACCGTACCAGACTGAATGCGCCTAACACAGCGACGCTGGTTCCAAGATTTCCATTGACCAGCATGATGATCATCTGTACCAGCACCGGAAGCATCACAAGTGTCACCATGAAATTCTTGCTGCACGTCCCCTGATATCCATAGATCACTGCGATCAGAACTCCCAGAAGCAGAGACACCAGTGCGCACAAAAGTGCATTCTGAACAGTCAGACTCCCCTGCGTATCTGTCAATATACTTGTAAACATCTTTATTTTCCTCACTTTCTATCGGATATGTACTCTATGACTGTGCATATCCCAAAACATTATATTCTACGTCCTTATATGCCGTCCAATCGTATACCCTGTCATGAGAGACCATCCGTGCATACACAGTTCCGTATTTTGAAAATGACGTCGGATAAATCTCACATTTTCCCAGCAGATTCGCAAGCCAGATTGGATACGCGCCTGACACCTTGATTTCCATCAGATATTCCCCGGGATTTTGCATCTCACATTCTCCGTCAAAGGATAATTCCAGACAATGGCTCCGGCTTCGTATATTCCGGTCTATAGTAATCCTCAGCGTCTCATCTTCATTTCCCACAAATGCCTCCCGGTCATACGCCAGATATACTCTCGGCTTTGGCCGGTAAAATCTGATGAAGTAATCGATCTCGTTCAGAATCTGATTCCTCTCCTCCGGACATATCCCGGTCTCCAGATATGTCCGGGCCTGCCCCATGGTAAGCCGGGCCCTCCGCTTATAGACCACTCCCTGATACTTCTTCTTTATCTCAAGGAACACCGTACTGTCCTCCTTGATCTCTCCATAACCGCGCATCCGAAGCTTTTCCTTGTATTTCGGCTTGTCGATGGACCTTCGGATCAGCTCATGATCGGAAGTATCATAGTAAATATTGCGGATAGTATGCAGGCCGTATGCGTCCATATGTATCTTCCCTTCCACGGCATCCAGAAATCGTTTGTACTGCTTCTGGTTCAGACGGTATTTCTTCTCTACTCGTTCAAATACATTCACATTCTGGTTCCTCATGCTTCCCTCTCCTTTGCCTTTATGCCGGGTGTTCCCGGATGATACCACTCATATTGTTAAAAGAATCCCCCAAGATCCGGCACATGACTGAATGATTACCTGCATAGTATAATGGCAAAGTATGGGAAAAATATGGTGAAAATGTGAAAAAAGCGTGACTTGTCCCTTATGCCCGGGGTGTGGTATACTGATTCCAGACACCCTGGCAATATGCCGGACAAAATCATCTTCTGAGAGGTATCGATAGATTATGAACAAGTTTTTTAATACGAACGCAGTATGTACGCCAAGATACCACTACATGGCAGACATAACCGATAAGCTAAAACAGATTAAGGTAATGGTCGAT
Organism: uncultured Dorea sp.; assembly: GCA_910579015.1. Lineage (GTDB taxonomy): Bacteria > Bacillota > Clostridia > Lachnospirales > Lachnospiraceae > Sporofaciens. The sequence goes on from CAJTRO010000013.1 coordinate 82,796, forward strand.
GCCGGCCAGTATTTCACTATAAACCGTGCAAGGCAGTATGGAAAGACAACCACACTGAAAAGATTAAAAGAATACTTGAAGAATGAGTATCTGGTCATCATCCTGGATTTTCAGCGTCTGGATGCAGCCAAATTCCAGGATGGGAATATATTCTCCCTGACCTTTGGGAAATATTTCTTACAAACATTGAACCGCAGCCTTTCCAATTCATCCTATAATTCTAAGAATGAACTCATACGTATAGCAGAAGATTTCAATAATACACTTGATACAGCTGACAGTCATTTTTCACTCTACGAATTATTTACAGCTTTAAATGCCTTCTGCAACGCGTCACCGCTGCCTGTCGTCCTCATAATCGACGAAATAGACAGTGCGTCCAATAATCAGGTATTCCTGGATTTTCTGGCACAGCTTAGAAGCTGTTACATTGAGCGGGATGAGATACCAACCTTCCAGTCTGTAATACTTTCAGGCGTATATGATATCAAGAATTTAAAACACAGATTTGTGCCGGAGGAAGAACATAAACTCAACAGTCCATGGAATATTGCCGCAGATTTTCTGGTAGACATGAGTTTTTCTGTACATGAGATCGCCGGAATGCTTGGAGAATATGAGGCAGACCATAAGACAGGCATGGATGGTTCAAAACTTGCCGGGCTTATCTATGACTATACTTCGGGATATCCATTTCTTGTATCCCGTATCTGTAAGCTCATGGACGAAGCGCTCCTTAACACCGTAAGGTTTCCAACAAAGAGCAGCGTTTGGACCAGGGATGGTGTAATGGAAGCAGTGAAGCTTCTTTTGAATGAGAAGAATCCTCTGTTCGACTCCCTGACTGGAAAGCTTATGGATTATCCAGAATTAACAAAGATTATCTATGCCATCCTGTTCAGGGGTGAAAGTATGGGATATAATCCGGATGATAAAGCTATTGACATTGCGCTGATGTTCGGATTCTTAAAAGTGCGGGATGGAATTGTTGCTATTTCAAACAGGATTTTTGAGACACGGCTGTATAATTATTTTCTCACTACCGACGAGGTGATCGGTGACAATATCTATCAGTCTGCCTTGCAGAATAAAAGCCAGTTTGTCAAAGACGGGCATCTTAATATGCGGATGGAACCGGGAATTACTATATAGAGGCAGAAACCCGGAACCGGGAAAGAACAGATGTGATCGTGGATTACCTAGGGGAACAATTTGTAATTGAACTTAAAATATACAGGGGAAATGCTTATCATACGCGGGGAGAAAGACAGCTAATGGATTATCTGGATTACTATCATCTGGATGTTGGGTATATGCTGAGCTTCAGTTTTAATAAGATGAAAGAAATCGGGGTACGAGATATAGAGGTGGGGGATAAGATATTGGTGGAGGCAGTTGTGTAACAGACAACTTTCAATAAAGGCGTGTCAAAATTTCTGTCTACGTTTTTTCGTGAAATTTTAACACGCCTTCCGAAGAATTTAACTGACAAAAAACTTTTACATATCTAATTCTTATTATCTTGCTGCGTTATAAGATTGCAATACCTAATGTACTGGCAAGTTTCCGAACTGCTTCCTCTGACAGCCTGCTGATTTGTGCTATAAAAGAAACCGACATCCCTCCTGCTTTCAGCAGATCAGAAGCAACTTCAATATTTCTCTCCTGGCGTCCTTCCTGGCGTTCTTTCTCCATGACCTTCTCTTCGTTATATTCAGTAAGGAACATACTTTTCACCTCCGCTCGATTTTCCAAAAGAAAAGTTTTAATCACATATTCATCCGGCATCTCATCAAGAGCTGCGTCCACAGCAGCATCAAGATCCATCTTTTCACTTTGATGCCGTCTCACTGTATCCACAAGCCATGCGTACTCCTTTAGCGGTTCACAATCATCCATCATATGCTGGTTCTTTCCATAGTTGATATTCAGCATGGTCACTTTGACTTCGATGTCCCCCTCGCCCTCATAGGCATCGCTCAACCTGAGAATCTGTCTTTCCGGCTGCTCTTTTGTGCCGTTGTAGAAACAGACACATACCGGCCTTGGCACCGGCTGGAGCATACTGCTGTACAGATAATAATCACTTGCGGCAATATATTTTTCGTACAAC
>CAJTRO010000014.1:0-236 GCA_910579015.1 uncultured Dorea sp.
GTATTACAACCAGTAACTTTAAGTCAACAATAATCAAAAAAATTTTAAAATTTCAATGTACAAATTGACATCTTAATATATACTTTCTATAATATTTTTATTACATATGTAAGATTTGGAGGAATGAATCATGGCCGCGTTACCGCAGATTTCCGAATCTGAATAAAAAGAGTATTTGGCAGATGAGGAATTCAAATATTTGTAGAAAGTACTGGACCTAAAAAAATACATTTGGA
>CAJTRO010000014.1:246-45981 GCA_910579015.1 uncultured Dorea sp.
AAGAATTTAAAGAGCAGAAACATTCCTGTGTTTGTCGTGGGAAATGAAAACATAATCTTTTCGATTCTAAGAAACCATGATATACTGAAACTGTCAATGCCGGCATTAACAGTTGTTATGGAAGATAGCGGCCAGCTGGTGTAATCGATGATAAATCCAAAAGAGCAGAAGTATAATGGCAAACATGTGATTAAGGAAAACAATCTTGGAAGTAGTGGAGAATCAATTAAGCGAGAATCATCCACCGATAACCAGGCAGGCAATTCAGACAAGCAAAGCTTTTGATACAGCATATGGAACGGAAAGAAGATTCAAAATAAATTGCGAAAGAAAAATATACCCCCAGGATCCGTGCCCTTGAGGCAGTGGAAGAAAATATAAAAAATGTTGTAGAAAAAAATAGAAGGGATGAACCGGGTATGGAACAAAAGATAAAAGAACTCAGTAAAGAAAATTTGCAGGATATTATATCAAACATGCTGAACTTACTTTCAAAAGACCAGTGCGAAAAACTGGAAATGATGATAGAAGCCTGTACAGCAGAAAAGGGCAAGCTTCAATTGACTGAAAGAATGTCTCAGGAATTTGTAGATGAAAAAATGGAACTTCTGAGAAAGTGGATGAATCAGATTGATGAGGGAGAATTATATCTGGATGTGGATGAATATGAAGACTATTCGGATTCTTATTGGGACAGAGACTGGATTACGGATTATTACGATAATCAGGGGATCGGTGAAAAGGTTGAATTCATGATTCGGTTTGCAAAGGATTGTGTGGATGACCGAAAATATCAGGAAGCCAATTATATTTATGAGTGGTCATGGGAAATGTCTGTAAGTACAGATCAGGAATATGAAGGTGATCCTGTGGATCTGGAACTGTTATCGGAGAATGAAATCATTCATACAGATTTGGAGCGGTTAGCTTTACTGACACTATATGCAGATTATCAGGTACAGAAACCTGAAAATCGTGCTGAGGATATATACTTATATTTTTCAATTTATACGTTTCAAAAATTGCACATCCAGGATATGTTCGGCATAGGGCGCGAAGAATTAGATGGAACAGAACAATTCTGGAAAGACTGGATCGCACTGCTGCAAACGAAAAGCGGGGAGGCAGAGAGCAGGCTTTTACAGGAAGCAGTTCTATATCAGGAAGGTGTTGCCGGACTGGTAAGAATGGCAGATAAGAACTGCGATGTGCATCCGTCATTATACTTGTCGGCGATGCAGGAATACAATAAAAGGCATGATTATCTGCAAATCGAAAAGACTGGAGAAAGAGCTCTTGAAAAAATCGACAGTAAGCTTAAGATCAGAAGCCAAATAGCGCTGATGGCAGCGTATGCTGCTTCCTGTCTGGGAGATAGAGAGAGGCAAATGCTGTTTTGCTGGGAATGCTTCCGATCAGATTCAACGGACAAAAATTTTCTGCGTCTTTTTGGAATGAAAGATATGGCAGAGAAATATGGTCTGGCTGGACGTAAGGTTTTTCATTCTATAGTAAAGGGAAACTCTGTTGACTGCGTAAGGAATAAAGAATTGGAGAAAAATATAATTGGTGATTACGGGCATTATATACTCAGTTTTTATACAGGAGATTTTCAGAAAGTAAAGGATGTGTCGAAAAATCCTCAGGGTTCACTAGGATGGAGTGGAAGTTTTATCTGTTACGGTATCCGTTTAATTTTACTGTATTTATATGATGCTCCATTGCCTTCGAAAGCGGCTGCAAGTATAGCAGGATATGTGGGGATTCCTGATGAAAATGATTTGAGCCTGCAAATGGATTTTGAGAGTGAGATTGTTGAAGAAAGCCGCAGGCTTAAGACCAGTACGTTCTGGAACTATTTTCAGAGATGGAAGAAGTATTTCCAGATGTCAGAGGAAGAAAAAAAGAAATATTTTACCTGGGCGGAAAAGATTGTTTACAGCAGAGCTGATGCCATTGTATCAGGCCAGCATAGAAGACATTATGGAGAGGTTGCGGGATTGCTTGCGCTGACAGCAGAGATAAAAGAGGAGATGGGAGAATCAGAAGCAAAACGGATGATTTTCCAGGAATATAAGAAAAAGTTCCCAAGGCATTCTTCGTTTCAGGCAGAGATGAGAAGTTATTTTGATATATAATACTCATAATTGTATAGAAGAACGATACGAATAGGATTATGCCATTGGGACTGTAGCAGCATATTATTTAATGAACTGCTTGATTACCTTACTCAAAATGCCGAGAGCCAGTCAAGGCGAGACCACTGAAAAAGTCCCAATCGCTTCGATCAAAACACAGTATATAGAAATATATCTTTGATAAATAGCTATATAATGATGCAAGGCAAGAAATGACTTTTTCAGTGCCCTCTCAAGGCAAGGGTTTCAGCCTTTACGGGTTTTTTCATTTTGATAAAATTCATCATGGCAGTACAGAGAACTTACATACACAATCTGACATATTCTCTGAAAACTTGATTTTCAGGCATAAATTTACCTCTTTCTTCAGCTGTGTCATTGATAAAGGAATAAGGGTGTAATTTATTTCATGCCTTTCAGAATCTATTTTCCTAGTGTTTCCAACATAGCCTATTGCCAGAATTTCCAGAATTTTCATCATTTATAAAGCTTTACAGGCTCTGCCCGCACCCAGCCTTTGGAGCAAGGAAGAAGCTATAGACACAAAATTAAAAATACTACCTCCGTTTGAATTTAATCTACAAATACACCCGCCGGTTGACGGGAATTTACTTCATTCAATTTGACGGATATCCCAAAACTGAGAATGCTTCATTAGGAAGCTGTTTATACCATACCCCGTAAACTGTTATTCAAAATAGGTCTGATACAATTTCACATAATACTCAAATTCATCTACAAGCTGTGGTTCGACTGTTTTTTCTGAAAGGATTTTATTCGCCACACTTACAATACTTTCAAACTCTTCCTTTGTAATGCCGCAGCTCTCAGGAAAATGATGCTGTCCCAGCCAGAGAGAAGCAAGCTGTTCTTCAAAATAAAGCTTGACTGTTTGCGGATCACATTTTTCATGCATATAAGCACGCTTTAAGATTGGAAAGAAATCATGGTCAAGCGTTGGATCGTGCGGGTTGTAAGTGTTTCCAAAAATCTGATACGCCCACCGCATCTGCGGCATTTGATCCCGTTCGCATTCACGGCTTAAATAGCTGTCGAGCAGTTCCGTTATCTGAAATGGCAGATGGCGCCTGGGCAGGTGATCGCCCGGAAATTTCATCTCATCTATATATTCTTTGCAAAATTGAAACAAAACAGCGTCTGCGTCCCTCTCAGAAACATTCTCTTTAAAATATTTTGTGAATGCAGACAGAAAGCTGTTCGCCTGCTTTTTCAGTCCCTTTTTACGCAGATCCCAGTATTTCTGGATCTCTGTGATAAACTGCTCATAAATCATGTTCAAACTCCTCTGTATGATATCCGTTATCAATTGTCCTGACAGTCTGGCTTTGTGGCGTAATTTTAAAATGATCAGGAAAAGAGAAAGGTGCAGTCATCCCATGCATAGCAGGACTGTGAGCAGCCTTCTGGCCGTCCCGATAAATATCCGCAACAATATGCCGGCTCCCCAGGTGTCTGCCTTGGCCGTCTTAAGCGCCCGGTGAAGGGTTTCTTTGTGAGTGACCTCATAGCGTCCCGATATAAGAGGTGCCGGAAGAACCAGTTTTCCTGTTCTGTTATTCTTTCTCATAATCTGTTCTATTGCCGGCCTTATTTTTGTCCGTTCAGTCTGTTCTTGAGATCCGGCATGAAAAATCAGACCTGCGCCCGAATCTTTTCAAAAAGGCCGTGCCTGGCAGGCTCAGTTTCTGGTAGAGGACCAGCAAGGAAAGCCGTGATTCAGACGAAGGCCTTTGGATCATTTTATTATGATACAACATCATTGTACGCTTTTTCCAGCATCCATTCAATATTCTTTCGGTTTATTTTCCTTGGTTTATTTGACAAAACAGCTCCCAATGTCATATGTATCTTCTTTGATTTTAGCAGGGAAATCTTCATATAATTTTATGTGAAAGGAGAAGATGAAGCCGGCTCTGGACCGGTTGTAATTTGCCGGACAGCCGTGTATAATGAGCATATCCATTAAGCGCATATATTGGATGTAATCTGGACGGTACATCGGAAATGCACAAGAATATACAAGGAGGACAGAAAGATGAAAGAACTGCTGGATATTGTAAGGAAATTAAGCTTTGTCCGGGTGGGGGGAAGTACACAGGAGAAGAAGGCCGCAGAATTTATCATGGAAGAGATCAACCATGCAGTCAGGGAAGCGGGGCAAGAGAGTATCCGAAGGGAATACATGAACTTTAAGATTCCCGATGCAAAGGTCAGTAAATGTTCCGTGCAGGCAGGAGGACGTAAGATTCCAAGCGTACCTTATCTTTGCTCAGGAAATATTGACAGAGAATGTGAACTGGTATATCTGGACGGAGCGTCTGAGATTGATTTTGCAGGAGTTGGGGATCTGGATGGTAAGGCAGTGCTGCTGAACCAGCTTACAGACGATGATGTCTACAAAAGGCTGGTCGAGCATCACGCGTCGGCGTTTATGGTTTTGCAGGGGAAGTATTATTTTTCAGAAGAAGAAGCTTCTCTGTATGGCAGAAGATTGAGAGAGCATTTTACAAGGAATGGAGTAATCCCTGGATTCGTGATCACGGCGGCAGACGCTCTTTGGCTGATTCAGGAGGAAGTGTCAAAAGTACGGCTTACGCTGGAGCAGGAAGAAATGGAATCACAGAGCCAGAATATATCGGCTGTTATCGAAGGGACGGACTTGAAGGAGGAAAGTATCGTGCTTACGGCTCATTACGATTCTGTTCCGGTGGGTTTGGGTTCCTGGGACAACGCGACCGGAATGGCCGCGCTTCTGGAGATTTTCAGGCATTTTGCACGTAATCCGGCCCGAAGGACTCTGCGTTTTCTCTGGTGTGGAAGCGAGGAGATCGGGCTTCTGGGATCGAAGGCGTATGTAGAAGAGAATAAAGAGCTGCTTGATAAGATTGGGTTCTGCTTCAATTTTGACATGTGCGGAACAGCCCTGGGAACAAATCAGATTTTTGTGACGGGAGAGAAGGAATTGCAGACATTCGCAGAGCAGTATTGTAAGATTTCAAGCTATTCGGCGGATATAAAAGTGTGTGTCCACTCCAGCGATTCCGCTCCTTTCTGCGATAAGGAAATTCCGGCGCTGGGGCTTAGCAGAGGAACTTCCACGGCGGAGATACATACCATTCATGACCTGCTTCCTACGCTCAGTGAGAAGGAAATGCGCAAAAATGCTGCATTTGCGGTCCGGCTGATCAGTGATGTGGCTGATGCGGCGGTGCTTCCTGTTAAGAAAGGGATGTCAAAGGAGATGAGAGAAGAGCTGGATAAATATTTCCACCGGAAGAAAGATAAGGCTGAGGATTAAGATACGGTTTATTAATGGCGGCTGAATATAATACGGTCAGCACACTGGTACACCGAATAATTAAGTCACCAGCCGTATAATCTTCCTGATTTTCCATCTGCGTCGTTGGTCTGCGATCCGCTTCGGTCCGCACTAAACGTGTGTCTTTGACACACAGAGCCGTCAATCGGCACAGCGTCTGCTATGCTCCATTCCTCCGTCGTGCATATGAAGATCATTCTGCGTTATAGGATGGGAACTTATTTTCGGTGTACTGGTCAATGCTGTTTAAGGCAGGCTCTTTAGTCTGCCTTAAAGCCTTAAGGCTGTTTCTTAGCTTTGAGCGCCATCTGGAAATCGGGCAGTGCTTTTTGGCCAAGCTCAGTAACAGGCTTGATCCATTTTCCGCTTATGGTATACCATAATTCGAAGACCAGCCGGATCAGCTCGTCCGTGTACAGGAACGAGAATACGGCAAGAAACGGCAGATGCCATATCATACCGGCCGCCCATGTCGCGGGTACGCTCACGGTGAACAGGCAGATGATCTCAAGCAGTGTTCCGAATACGGCTTCTCCGCCGGCGCGGTAACAGCTGTTCATAATGTAGTTGCAGGTACGGACGGTTCCGGCTGCAAGGTAGATGAGGATCATATATTTGCCGAAAAACATTGCCTCTGCCCCAAGTCCGAACAGTGAAAGCAGCGGCCCGTTCAGCAGAAGTCCGATCGTGCAGATGCAGAAAGTGATTGCAGGGCACAGTACGGCGAATTTCTTCATATATTGATAACCGCTCATAAGATGGCCGGAGCCGACCTCTTTTCCAACTACTACGGAAGACGCGTCTGCGAGTCCGGCAAAGAAAGCGAATACGAATCCTTCCAGAACACGGAACGCAGCCATGGCTGCGATGGCTGACTCGGATTGATGTCCGATTACAATATTGATCAGCATCTGTCCGATACCATAGAATAGCTCGTTAAATATAATCGGCAGACATTTCCCCATATATTCCTTAAGAAAACCGTCGCGCCAGGAAAACATATCCCGCAGTCTCAGAACCACTGTCCTCTTATCCCTCAAAAGGAAAATAAACAGCACGAACACATTTACAATGCCGGACACTAAAGTGCCGACTGCCGCTCCGGCGGCGCCCATCTGAGGCATACCAAAGCGCCCGTAGATCAGGATCCAGTTCAGGATGAAGTTGGTGATCAGTGCGAGGATGGAGCTGATCAGAGGCGGTTTTACCCGCTCCGTCGAACGCATCAGGAAACTTATGATCATGGCGATTACCTGCAACGGGTAGGCAAAGCCTACAATCCGTATATAGGGGGAGCCAATCGATGTTTTCTTTATCTGTATAGATACCCAGTATAAAGTCCGGGTTAGCAACTGCCGCTCCGCCAAAGAGCAGGGATACAGCCAGCATACAGGCGAGCGCAAGCCCGAAGGCCTGGTTGATGCCTTTTTCATTGCGGGCGCCCCAATACTGTGAGAAAAATAATAGTCCGCCGCTTGCGAATCCGAAATAGCAGGCGAAAAATAGAGACGTGATCTGTGAACAGATTCCGACTGCCGCAACAGACAATTCCCCCTGGCTGCCGATCATGATGGTATCTACCATGCTTGCCGTGGTGGACAGAAAATTTTGAAATGCGATGGGGAGTGCGATCGTAAGCACCGTTCCAAAGAAACTTCCCCAACTGACTTTTTCCTTCATCATATTTTGACTCCTTTCATTTGTAGTTATAGTGCAGATTTCTGTATTCCGGCAGAAGACTGGTATTTCCCATTATACCGTGAAAAGAATACTTTGCAATAGTTATTTTAAAAATATTTCTCTATATATTGGCGGGATACGTGTGAGGGGAAGAAATTACATGCAGCAAGCAGAGCGGCCATTTAATATGACCGCCCGTTATGATTGTATGTTCTGTGTTGATGGTGGATGTTATTTTGATGTTTGATATATATGGTCCAGATATGCGTTATCTGCAAGTAACTTTTTCATATCGTCTGTAAGATTGTCTTGAAGAAACTGGATGAGTGAATCCAGACGCTGCTCTCTTTTCTGGTTGTGTTCTTCCCTCTCCTGAAGCAGAAGCTCACGTTCTTGCATCTGAGATTCTTTTTTCTGCATCTGCGACTCTTTCTGTTGGATCTGAGATTCTTTTTTCTGCATCTGCATTTCCTTTTCTTTCCATTCATCTTCAAAGAGTTCTCTTATTGTATCGCATAGCATATTACAGTCCCCCTTCATAGTTTTTTTATTTGCCTGTATGATAAGGTCCATTGCTGACTGGTACAGAACAGAGGTCTTATGCCGCTGATATTCTTTTAAGAGCTGTTCTGTATTCTTGTCCATTGGCAGATTCCGCGTAAGGCTGGTAAGCCATCGGTTTTCTTCAGGAGGGAGTTGATTAATTACCAGAATCTGTATAGAAATCGGATCATTTTTAAGCCTGTAGATTCCTTCATCTTCCTTCTCAACTTCTATGCCGCGCTCAGCCTTCAGTATATTCAACATTTTTCTAGGATAATGACTGCACACGAAAGATATAGTTACATCCTTCAGGGAAATCTCGTGAACCTTCTTTGTCTTAGACTGATAGAGACAGGCATATCCGTATACCTTGTAGAAATCATTGATGTTCAGACTATCACCAGGGCTTTTATACTCTATTAAGTTGAATTTGCGGAAAATCTTTCCAATCTTCTTTTGTACAGGCGTATCAGAATTCTTTATTACCAGAGTATCGACGCGCAGAGCTTTCTTGTATAATTCATGCTCTGAGTGGAATTCCAGATGCGCAGGCTCTTCTTGAAGTTCGATTTGAAATGATGCATGAAAACCATCATGCCACTGTAAGAGACCAGACGCCATTTATTACCTCCATTATATTCAATTATTTGCCTGTATGCAAGGTATCAGAGATATTAAAATAATTTTATTGAGGGAATATATAATGTTAAATCATATAACGGGTAAATTCTGATGAACATCAGATTTGAATAAATAGATTACCTGAATGATTGATTATATTTAATGTACAAATACTATATCACATTCTGTTTTCATATACAACATTTTTTTACATTCATGCGGCTGATATTTTGTTTTTGATCAGGAAACGCTTTTTATGGGTATTTACTGAAAGAGTGCCAGATGGAAGTAAACAAAGGAAACTTCTTTGTGCAGGAATATTGACAAAATATGCATTTCTACAGCATAATGATTGTGCCTGATATCCGGCGTTTTACCAGCTTATTTCACATCGTTATCGGAGATGAATGAAGAAAATGAAAAATAGTGCTAAAAATAAGATATATTATAGTTTATACGCATTTATCAGTTCGTTTGCACTAACAAGGGGAATCTTCTTGCTGTATTTAGCATACCGAGGCCTGTCAGCCAGTGAGATAGCGGTATATTCGATAATGCTGAATGCCATGACTGCATTATGTGAAGTCCCGACAGGTATCCTGGGAGATAAAATAGGTACACGGAATTCGGTGATGTCAGGGTGTATATTGCTGGCTTTACATGCCGTCATAATGGCGAACACCCGCAATCATATCATCTTGATTGTTATGGGTGGGATGGAAGGTATAGCATACACTTTTGTTTCAGGGAGCGACAGTGCATTATTATATGAAATATTGGAAGAACGGGATGAACAAAAAGATTATTTGTCAATAAATTCAAAACTACTTGCCCTTCAGTCGGTAACCATGGGGATCATGATATTTGCGGGCGGTGTGCTTGCCAGGTATTCGTGGGAATTGGTATACTATATCCAGGCATCAGCTATGTTTACAGCCATGTTAATGTTGTCAAAGATAACGAACCAAAGAAAAGCAGATTCCGCAAGAAAAGCAGATCCCATAAGAAAAGCAGACGCCGCCGGAAATGAAGGTTACAGGCAGAAGAGTGCTGACAGGTGGAAGTCATTTATAAAATATAACCCAAGAATTGTGTTTGTAATATTTGTGCTGGGATTCAGCATATGTGACGGCGTTTTTTGTGGATATTACAATATGAATCAATTAGTATTTTCGAAAGTCGGGATCAGTATCGCTGTAATCGGGACCTTTTTTTCAGCGTCATATTTTATCAATTCGGCTGCATATATTCTGGTGGATTTCATACTCAGGAAAATCAACCGAAAGCAGATATTTATTTATGGCTTACTGGTGCAAAGCGTCATTCTGTTTATACTTGTTTTTGTTACAGATAAAGGAGTTTTTCTGGTTATATCAATCATTGCCTGCTTTATTCCTGAAATCATATTTGCGGTTGCAGACAGTATTGTCCAGGACTATATTATTTCCGAGTACAGGGCGACCATGCTGTCGATTGTTTCAATGGTACGTACAGGCGTAACTGCGATATGCTATGGCGGCATGGGTGTCATGTTTGACCGGGTTCCGGTAAGAGCATTTTTGCTTGGGATAAATCTTCTTGTAATCGGATCGGCGGTTATTTCATGGGGATTTTACTTTAGGATGAAAAAACTTTTATCCAGAATGTAATCTTGACTTTAGCAGATTCTTTATTGGACTGCCGAAATCCTGTAAAGGCGGAGTTCCTGCCTTTACAGGATCCCGGCAATCCGATTTATGACCGACGGCCTGGTGTTACAGCAAGTAGTTATTCTCTTTGTCAGCAACCTGCAAGGCTGCAAGAGTGTAGGTTGCGAATCCCTCTGCAACCAGCGGTTCCAGTTTACACAGTGCGTCCGCTTCTTCATAACTTTGAGTTTTGAAAATAACCATTCCGGCAACGCCCGGGTATCCCTTGAACGGACCGCAAAGGGCTATTTTTCCGTCGGCATCCTGTTTTTTCAGATTCTCTACATGCCTTGTAATGACAGCTTTTGTAACTTTGTTATATGATTTTCCTTTCTTGATCATCATAACATATAACCATTTTTCCATTTTCTTACCTCCAATTAAATAGTTTTAATGCGTATTAAGAATAGATCTTAACAATGTCGGCGGCCCGTTCTTTAAGCATAACGCGGGCTTCTTCGGGCTCAATGATCTCGACATATTTCCCAAAAGACAGAAGATAATGAAATGTCCAGTTATTCAGTTCATATTGGACAGTAACATAGTAGTATCCATCCTCACACAGACGAACCTGGTGTTCCTGAAATTCATCGTACAATCTGTGCGCGATTTCAGGAGAGAATTTTAATTTTAGATCAGGTATCGAGTATACCTTTCGGCATTCGCCTGTCATGGAATAATCTGCCGGAAGAGTGCGCTCGAATAATTCCGGGACAACCTTAAGCTGCTTTATCCTGGAGAGACGGAAGGTCCGGAATTCATCGTTGTATCTGCAATAGCCGACAATATACCAGGCATGTGATTTGAAAATCAGACGTAAGGGCTCGATTACTCTTGTCGATTTTTTCAGTTCCGAATTGAAGTAGTGGAATGTGATCACATGCTTATTGAGAATAGCGTACTGTAGTTCGGATATTTTGATTTTTTCTTTTTCATCACTTCCCCAATAGGAAAAATCAACATCAAGCCATTGGGGTTCCATCGCGCTCCTGAAAACAGCACCAATCTTGTTCAACGTCATTTCTGTATCAGGGTACTTCGCGGCCTGTAAGATCTTAAGTCCCTGGTAGATCCGTTGCTGCTCTTCTTTGGACAGCAGGGATTTGTCAAGGGCGTATCCGTCCATTAAGGATATACCGCCGCCGGTGCCCTTTGTGGACAGGATTGGGATTCCGGCAATCGTCAGAGTGTTTATGTCCCGGTATATAGTTCTCGTTGATACATTGAAAAAATCGGATAATTCTTTCGCGGTAACGTGTCCGTGGCTGACGATATAAAAAACCATCTGGATCAAACGTTCTATCTGCATCTTGTGTCTCTCCTCATATCGCAAATTAATTATAACATAGCTAATGTGACAGGTAGCTGTCGCATTGAATATTTTTTTCGTTAAAATATAGTAAGAAGATGAAAAAAGAAGAAGTACCTGACAAGGAAAATCAGCATTACTTCTTCTTTTACTGCCTGATGTTATTGTATCCGGAACTGGCCGATCAGCCGGTTCAGTGTCTTTGCCTGATCGGACAATTCGTTGGAGATCGCGGCGCTTTCTTCGGCGGCGTCAGAATTTGCTTCTGTTACCCGGGAAACCTCCCGAATCCGGTTCTCAACGGAAACGATCATCTCTGACTGCTGTACGCTGGCAAGTGCGATATCATCCATGAGTGTTTTGATAGACTGGATACAGTCGTTGATCACCTGCATCGCGGAGATGGCGAGGTTCGTGGACTGTGTACCCGTCTGTACGTCGTGGAGCGAACGGCCGATCAGCGTACTCGTGTTCCCGGCGGCTTCGGCTGACTTGGCGGCCAGGCTTCTGACTTCATCTGCCACGACCGAGAAGCCCTTTCCGGCAGTGCCGGCTCTGGCGGCCTCAACAGCGGCGTTTAATGCAAGGATATTCGTCTGGAAAGCGATATCCTCAATGGTCTTTATGATACTTCCGATCTGTGCCGAGGACTGGTCGATATTCCTTGTGGCTGCGATCAGCTGTTCCATCTTCTTATCAGCTTCATCCGCATAGCCGGCAGCTCTGGCCACCAGATCGGTGGCGTCGTTACAGCGGACGGTGCTGTTCTTGATCTGTGTGGTGATATCCGTAACGTTGGATACAAGCCCGTTGATGGAATCCTTCTGCTGCATAGTACCCTGTGACAATGCCAGGGCTCCCGCAGATACCTGGTTGGCGTCGTTGTTCACCTGATTGGCGATCTGCGTGATGTCACGCATTACGTTCGTAAGGTGAGTGCGGATGCTCTTAAGGCTCTCAGCCAGCACTCTGAAGTCACCGATATAATAATCCTCGTTCTTCGAGACGTCGACTGCGATATTACCGTCGGCCATCTCACCCAGAATACGGCCGATATCCTCAATCGTCTTGCGCAGACAGTCGCATACGTGGTGGATCGTCTGGGCGATCATTCCGATCTCATCCGTTCTTCCATAGAATGCTTCTAATTCCTTGTCGGCGGAAAGTTCAAGCTTACCAAGCCGGCGGATGGCTCCTTCCATGACCATTAATTCGCGGCCTACCCTGAACAGGAGCAGAACCGAAACAAGTACGATCACTGCCGCGACAACCGCACACAGGATACCGACCGTAATGCGGACCGCCACTACCTCTGCGTAGACCTCAGACGCATTAGCGCGGACCATGAATACCCAGTCCCGGTCTTTAATATATTTGTAAACGACCAGCTGATTTACTCCGTTCTCGTCTTTGTAGGAATATGTACCTGCCTGGGTATTGCCGTCGGATCTGATCTTCTCAAGGATCTTCTGGTAACCCTTGTCAGTGGTCTCGGTATTCAGAAGCTTCTCGTTCTCATGATACATGTACATGCCGGTCTCTGCATTCAAAAATACATACTCGCTGTTAGGCAGTCCTTCGATGTCCAGGTTCAGCAGCGCATCCATCAGACGGCTGGCATAAACTCCGGCGCCCACATAGCCGATGCAGTTATCGTTGTCAAAGAGCGGATAATACATGGAGATGATCATGCTCCCGGTTCCGGGAGATTCCATGATCCCCAGGTTGGTCAGCTGCGGCTTGGACAGGATCGTATCCTGGAAAGTCTTCAGCGATTCGCCCTCACGGGTGGTTATGCCGATTGCACCCTGGGAGGTGTGTGTCAGGACATATGTGTCGGGAGTGCTGATGTATAACCCTTCAAAAATTCCCTTGACCGCCGCAAAATCTTCCGTATATTTCTGCCCTTTCTGGCGCAGTGCGGCATCGTCAGGATTGTTGAGAAGATTCTGGACCTCTCCGCTTAAGGAGAAGGCCGTAAGATACTCTTCTGCGGAGACCACATAGTCATTGATGATAGCGGCTCTGGATTCCACAGCATCAATCATTTGATTCGTAATATTGTTTTTTACCATGGAAGCAACGCGACTGGATACAACAAACCAAAGAAGAAGCATCCCTGCAAAGATGATTGCTGTTGTGAAGATACTGATACGTGTAGCAAGCTTTCGATTCACAAGAAATTTCATAAAAATCCCCCCCAGTATAAAGAATAAGAATTTTAGTATGGGTAATACTCATTTTCCTTTTTGAATTCGTGGAGTATAACTTTTATAGTGATAATTTTAACACGCTTTTTTCTGTTTTTCAAGTATATCATTTTGCGTTCTAAATTTTATCATCATAAAGTGAGAAAAATATAGATTGACACAGCCTGATAATTTGTTATAATAGAGTTATCGAGACAGAGTTGCCGGTTCGGTGTCCGGCCGGCACGATGGTCCGTCAGGGAGCGTTCTATAGAGTCTCATATATTCTTTTATTACCATTTTGCAAGTATCTTAACAGAAGTATATTGATTGTTATGATCAGTACCCGGGTATACCCTGCGGCCGGAATCAATTGGTTCCAACGTCCGGATATGGCCGGAATCTATGAATTTCTTATGGTCAGATTCATTCTAATGATATCAAGGATTTTTCTATTTTTCGAAAATGCAGATCCCAGTAAAGTATGTGTTATGTAACGGTGTTACCGCCAGACGGCCGGTAAGCCCCAGAGAGTGTTAAGGTATTGTAGTTGTCAGGACAGACTGATACAGGCAGGACATGTGTCCGTTTGGCTGTCAGCCGGGAAAGGTGGTGTCATAAAGACAACGGACGGTGTGTAATATGCATTTTTTCGTGCAGGAGAACGTATGGTAATGGCTGTTGTCGTAAGGTCAGCGGGAAATATGAGGCCGGCCCTGCGTAAGAGCAGGGAGCGTGGAGGAATCTGTCTCGATTCCGGATGTGTCCGGGTATCTTGAAGTCGGGAAAGGAGAAAGGAAGATATGGTAAGAATGAAGAAGGGGATGGCACTGTTCCTTATGCTGGTGATGTGTTTTTCCGCCGTTTGGCCTTATGCGGGCAGGGTATCTGCATCGGAGGCCGGGGCAGATACAAATGGAGCGCCAGAGAAAGAGTATATGGTTACACTGGAATCCGGTGAGAACGGCAGAGTGGCATTTACAGATTCCAAAGAGGAAGCAAGGGCTTACCGGGAGGGTGATAAGGTTACACTTGAGGTATGTCCAAATGAGGGATTTGAACGGGAGGAGCTTCTGATCCTGGATGTCGAAGAGGAGGCAGGGGCGCAGGATCAGGTCCTTTTGGAGGAAGAAGAGGAGAATCAGGTATCCTTTATCATGAAGGATCATGATGTAAGAGTGCGTCCTGTATTCAGGGAGAAAGAAGCAAAAGCCGGGGATATGGAAACCGGGGAGCAGGCGTCGGCAGAGGCACAGGAGGGCCGGGCGGAAGAACTACAGGCAGAGGAATTCACATTCCCATATGAAGGATATCTGTGGGGGAAGGACAGCGGGAAGAAGGATACCGGGAAGAGAGCCAGACTGACCAACGGGGGTATGGATAAGCCAAAGGCAGGATCTGCGGCAGGAGCGGTGTTACGATCTGCGGCGGGAACCGATGCGGTGATAAGGCCGGGGACAAATCACAGCTATGGGAGCTGGGGCACCTGTGAATTCACGGTTACAACCAGTACCGGGCAGTATCTTGGCTATTGTGCACAGCCGAATCTGGGAACCCCCGACGGTACATACAGCATTGCGGAACTGGATAATACGATGATCAAAGCAGCACTGCTGATCGCACCCGGCGGCGTACCTCAGCTGTACGAGGATTATGGGAAGAGTATCTATAACGAGGCGGACAATAATGTGTATGCCTATGCCCATGCATTGATCGGATATCTGTATATGGGTTCATTGAAAGGTCTGTCATCGTCTATGGCCAAAGGCGTGGAGAACATGGCAAATGTCCTTGCGCAGATATCGCACAATTCGCTGGATCCGTCTTACGGGCTCTTCCAGAGTTATTTTGATCAATATAAGGTGTATGTGGCGTGCAGCGGTTCGAGCACGGTGCAGGACATCGTATGGATAGAGAGGAATCCGGCGGGCCGTGCGAAGCTTAAGAAGATCTCGGCGAATCCACAGATAACGGACGGGAACGGCTGTTACAGCCTTGCAGGAGCCAGATACGGCGTATTTCGTGACAATGGCTGTAGTCAGCAGGCGGCCGTGCTTACGACAGATGAATCCGGCGATTCGGATACAGTGAGCCTGGATGCGGGAACTTATTATGTGAAAGAGATCACGGCGCCCAGAGGATATAAGCTGGATCCTGTGATCCATCCGGTGCAGGTGGATACCGGCCGGACGGCTGAGCTTAAAGTGAGCGACGAGCCTGTGGTGTCGCCTCCGGTCACGCTGGATAAGGTGGACCGTGAGACGGGGGAGGATCTGGCGTTAGGCGCGGCTTCCCTGGAGAATACACAGTTTCGGGTGAATTTCTACAGTGGACATTATACGAAGGAGAATCTCCCCAAAGAACCAGACAGGACCTGGGTGGTACGAACCCGGTCTGCGGAGGCGGGAAATAAAAAGGCGCGGTCTGCGGCAGAAGAGATGATGCTTCCCCTTGGGACGATCAGTGTAGAGGAGATCCAGGCGCCTGCGGGTTATCTGCTTGACAGTATCTACCTGAATTCTCCGGGTACGGGGGTAGAGAAGCTCCATGTGGCGAAGATTATCCAGAATGGAGACCAGGGAACGGTGGAGGACGGGACAGAATATGTCGTTGCCGACAGTGTGATCCGCGGAGATTTTGAATTGACGAAGATTGATAAAAACACACAACGGCCGATTGCGGGTGTCTTGTTTCGGATCACCTCCGATACAACGAAGGAGTCACACGTTATCATGACGGATGAGAACGGCCACTATTCTTCGAGCACGGCGTATGCGCCCCACAGCTATCAGACCAACGGCGGAAAAGCAGGAGACGGTCTGTGGTTTGGTCTGGATGAAAATGGGAACAGTGTGGCGGTGGATGACACAGCGGGTGCATTACCTTATGATACTTATACGATCGAGGAGCTAAAGTGTGAGGCAAATGAGGGCAAATTTCTCTATTCCGGCAAATTTACGATTACGCGCGCGGGCTATACGGTGAACCTTGGGAATGTAGAGAATGCGGATATTGCCATCCAGACGACGGCAAAGGACGAGGCAACGGGTACTCATTATGCGTCGGCCAAGGAGGATACGGCGGTCATAGATACTGTGTCCTATATGGGACTTCAGAAGAATAAGAAATACCGGTTACGAGGGACCTTAATGAACCGTGCAACGGGACAGGCGGTGACGGATGAAAAGGGGAATCCGGTCACCGGGGAGGAAGAATTTACGCCGAAGGATTCTAACGGTGAAGTGGAGGTGGAGATTTTCTTTGACGCATCGGGGCTTGAAGGAGCGGATGTCGTGGTATATGAGGAGTTATATCTTGGAGATGAGAAGCTTGCAGAGCATAAGGACATCAATGATGCCGGACAGACCATACACTTTCCTGCGATCGGTACGAGGGCTTATGACGGTAAGACGGATTGTGAGATATCAAAGGCGGATGAAGAGATTACGATTGTAGATACGGTATCTTATGAGAATCTGCGGGCAGGACGCAAGTATAAGATGACGGGGATCCTGATGGACAAAGAGACCGGGCGGGCAGTTCTGGATGAGAATGGCGGCAGGATTGAGGCTCAGACTTCATTTACCGCAGAGACATCCGACGGAACGGTGGAAGTTATCTTCCGGTTCCCGGGAAGAAATCTTGCAGGAAAAACGCTGGTGGCATTTGAGACGCTCAGTAAGGATAATAAGGAATATGCGGTCCATCACGATATCACTGACGAACCGCAGACGATATATATTCCGGCGATCGGGACAAAAGTACATGACAGTGATACAAAGTCCCATCTGTCACGGGCGGACAGGGACGTAACACTTGTGGATGAGGTGAAATATGAGAATCTGGTGCCGGACAGAGCCTATGTGCTTGAGGGCATTGTGATGGATAAAAAGAGCGGGAAGCCGGCGGTGGATGCGGATGGGAAGCAGATTACCGCACAGACCGTATTCACTCCGAAGAAGAGTGACGGGAGCGCCGAGGTTGTATTCCGGTTCGACGGAAGTAAGCTTGCAGGAGAGACACTGGTTGTCTATGAAGAATTGCTGTATCAGGGAAAGGTGATCGCAGAGCATAAAGAGGCAGAAGACGCCGGTCAGACAATTTATTTTCCGTCTGCCTCTACCACAGCCAAAGACCAGAAGACCGGGGAGCAGATTGCGTTTGCAGAGGATCAGGTGACCATAGAAGATGTGGTGCATTATGAGAATCTGATTCCGGGAAAGAAGTATACCGTGTCAGGGACACTGGTGGATCAGGCAGGCGGCGTACCCATCCGGGATGCGGATGGAAAGGAGATCACAGCCGAAAAGGAGTTTACTGCGAAGAAGGCCGAAGGCGACGTGACCGTGGTATTTGAATTCGACGGAAGCCTTCTTGCGGGGAAGGTAACGGTTGTGTTCGAGGAGCTGTTCTTTGAGAAGAAAAGTATTGCAGTCCATGCGGATCTCAACGATGCGCCTCAGACGGTGAAGTTTCCTGAGATCAGGACGCAGGCCGTGGATCCGAAGACAGGCGTGAACCTGACCTTGGCGGCAGATGAGGCCTCGGTAGTCGATACAATATCTTACCGTCATCTGATTCCCCAAAAGCAGTATCATCTGGAAGGGATACTGATGGACCAGACGACAGGTGAGCCTGCGCTGGATGCGGACGGAAAAAAGATACAGGCAGAAATGGATTTTGTACCGGAGAAGGCAAAGGGCGAGGTTGAGCTGACCTTCCATTTTCAGGGAAAAGGGCTTGAGAATCATACCTTTGTTGTATTCGAGGAGTTATCCATGAAAAAGTCGTGGTTCAGTGAGGTTAAAATAGCTGAGCACCGGGATATAGAGGATGAGGCGCAGACGATCCATATACCCGGGATTCATACGATGGCAATGGATGACGAGACTATGACACAGCTGTCCATGGCGGATGAAGAAATCCATCTTACAGATACGGCGGTTTACACCAATCTTCTTCCGGGATATAAATATACTATGGAAGGGATACTGATGGATAAGGAAACAGGAGAACCGGTTAAGGACGATAATGGGGAATCTGTCCGCGCGAAGCAGACATTTACACCTAAGAAAGCAAAAGGGGAGGTCGAGATGACATTTTCCCTTAGCGGCGGCTTGCTTGCGGGAAAGACGGTGGTATTTTTTGAAACGCTGGAATATGAAGGAGAACCAGTCGCGAAGCACCAGGATCTTAATGCGTCGGATCAGACAATTTATTTTCCGCTTATAAGGACGACGGCAACGGACAAGGCAGACGGCGGTAAGGAGAGCGAGATCAAAGATACAGTGACCATTACAGACCGGATTGAATACCACAATCTGATTCCGGGCATGGAGTACCGGATTGCGGGGACGGTTATGGATAAGGCCGCGAAAGAACCGTTGATATCGAAGGACGGACCGGTGATCGCAGAGCATGTATTTACAGCGAAGGAGGCAGAGGGAAGTGTTGAAGTCGGTTTTACCTTCCCGGGCGAGGGCATGGAGGAGAAGGAACTGGTAGTATTCGAGAAGCTCTTCCTGAATGAGAGCGGGAAGGAAGCGGCGGTCCATGAGGATCTTGAGGATCAGGGACAGACGGTAAAGCTTGTGAGAAAGCCCAAGACGCCGGTTCCTTCGAACGCAGTAAATACGGGGGATAAGAACGGACGGATGATGTGTATCTATCTGATTCTTTTTATAGCAAGCGGGGCTTGTGCGGTGCAGAGACGAAAAAGGAGGCGTGGAAGATATTCCAAAAAGCAAATTCATTGTAGACAGAAGATGAATCTTAAAGTACAATAGGGGATATGAGAATTAAAACAGAGTCCGCTCGGTAATTATAATGTGAACTTACCATACAGGACGAAGGCCGCCGGGATGTATCCTGCCGGCCGTAAGTCCTTTCTCAGAGACGGGGCAGGGGCGGGAAGAGATACCGCCTCCGGCGGACTGTCCCCGATGTTTTTTGGAAACATACTTAAGAAAGGAAGAAGGAAGATGAGTAACCTTACAGAGATCAGATGGCACGGCCGCGGCGGCCAGGGTGCCAAGACAGCCGCGCTGCTTCTTGCGGATGTGGCGTTTCAGACAGGAAAATATGTTCAGGGTTTTCCCGAATACGGGCCGGAGCGAATGGGCGCGCCGATCACGGCATATAATCGGATCAGTGATACGCAGATCCGGGTACATTCTAACATCTATGATCCGCAGTATGTGGTTGTCGTAGATGAATCACTGTTAGAGGCAGTTGATGTGACCAACGGTTTGAAGAAGGACGGTGCGATCCTGATCAATACTTCGCGCCCGAAGGAAGAGCTTCTCCCCCATCTGAAGGGATACGAAGGAAAGGTCTATACCATTGACGCACATAAGGTATCCATGGCCGCGATGGGCAGATATTTCCCTAACACACCGCTTCTTGCTGCGATTGTGAAGGTGGCTGAGATCATGGATGAGGAAACATTCTTAAGAGAGATGCGGGCATCATTTTCACATAAGTTCGCCAGCAAGCCGGAGGTTATCGACGGTAACATGGCGGCGCTTAAGATGGCGCTTGAGGAGGTGCAGTAATGGCAACAGATATCACAAGATTAGGAGTAAAAGCAACATGGAAGGACCTGACAGAAGGCATGGTGATCGCCGGGGCAGGAACATCGAAGGAATTTAACACCGGCGAGTGGTCTACGGACAAGCCGGTATTTATAGAAGAGAAATGTAAGCAGTGCTTATTGTGTACGCCGGTCTGCCCGGACAGCTGTATTCCGGTGAAGGACGGCAAAAGAGGCGGGTTTGACTATGGACATTGCAAGGGATGCGGCATCTGTGTAAAATCATGCCCGTTCGGTGCGATCACGATGGAAGGGGTGTAAGTAAGATGGCAAAAAGAGACCGTTTATCAGGAAATGAAGCGATTGCGATCGCGTTAAGACAGATCAATCCGGACGTATTCCCGGCCTTTCCGATCACTCCGTCCACGGAGATCCCGCAGTATTTTGCGTCCTTTGTGGCAAACGGACAGGTGGATACAGAGTTTATCCCGGTGGAGAGTGAGCACAGCTCCATGAGTGCGGCTATCGGTGCGTCTGCGGCAGGGGCAAGAAGCCTTACGGCGACCTCCTCATGCGGGCTTGCCTATATGTGGGAAGAATTATACATAGCGGCGTCCAACCGTCTGCCGCTTGCGCTTGCATTGGTAAACCGTGCATTGTCAGGTCCTATCAATATCAACTGTGACCATTCGGACAGCATGGGTGCAAGGGATGCCGGATGGATCCAGATCTATGCAGAGAATAACCAGGAAGCATATGACAACATGGTACAGGCATACCGCATTTCCGAACATAAGGATGTGAGACTGCCGATCATGATCTGTCAGGACGGGTTTATCACCAGCCATGCGGTCGAGAACATGGAGCTTTTGGAGGATGGCGAGGTTAGATCTTTTGTCGGAGAATATGAACCGGAGAATTACCTGCTGAACCCCGAATGTCCGATGGCAGTGGGGCCGTATTCCATCACGGATTACTATATGGAAGCCAAACGTAACCAGGCAGAAGGCATGAAGCATGTGGAGAAAGTAGTACTTGAGGTGGCAAAGGAATTTGAGGAGATCTCCGGCAGGGAGTATGGTCTGTTTGAGGCGTACCGCATGGAGGATGCCGAGTATGCGGTTGTCATGATCGGTTCTGCCGCGGGTACGACCAAAGATGCGGTTGATGCATTAAGGAAACAAGGACAGAAGGCAGGGCTTCTTAAGATCCGTCTCTACCGTCCGTTCCCTGCCGAGGCGGTTGCAGAAGCTTTAAAAGGCGTCAAGGCTTTGGCGGTCATGGACCGGGCGGAAGGATATACGAACCACGGCGGTCCGCTGGGCGCGGATGTGCTGTCGGCATTATACCGGGCAAGAGCAAAGGCTCTGGCGGTGAATTATATCTATGGTCTTGGAGGACGTGATGTACGCGTAGAGGATATGGAAGGTGTATTTGCAACCCTGAAACAGATAGCAGAGGATGGCGATACGGGCGAGACTTACCGCTATCTGGGAATCAGAGAATAGGGGGGACAAAAGATGAGTTATAATTTCAAAGAGACAATGAGCAAGACGGAACGTCTGGCTCCGGGACACAGGATGTGCGCAGGCTGCGGAGGAACAATAGCGGTAAGGAACGTACTGCGCGGCCTTCATGAGGGAGATAAGGCCGTGATCGGCAACGCCACAGGATGCCTGGAGGTATCCACGTTTACTTACCCGTATACAGCGTGGGAGGACAGCTATATCCACAATGCATTTGAGAATGCGGGAGCGACCTTAAGCGGTGTAGAAGGTGCGTACCGGGTTCTGAAGAGAAAAGGAAAATTAGACGAGACATTCAAGTTTATCACGTTCGGCGGGGACGGCGGGACTTACGATATCGGTTTCCAGTCATTGTCAGGAGCGATGGAGCGGAACACGGATATGGTATATGTCTGTTATGACAACGGCGCATATATGAACACCGGAATCCAGCGTTCCTCCGCGACGCCTATGTATGCAGATACGACGACAACTCCGGTAGGGAGCGAGAGCAACGGTAAACCGCAGAATCGTAAGGATCTGGCGGCGATCATTGCGGCGCATGATATCCCATACGCGGCGCAGACAACGTTTATCGGAAACTTCAAGGATCTCCATGTGAAGTCCGAGAAGGCGATCTATACGCCGGGCGCGGCTTTCCTGAATATCATGGCGCCGTGTCCGAGAGGCTGGAGATACAACACGCCGGATATCATGGAGATATGCAGGCTGGGTGTGGAGACCTGTTACTGGCCGCTTTTTGAGGTAGTGGAGGGCAGATGGATCCTGAATTACGAGCCTAAGAAGAAGCTGCCGATTGAGGACTTCTTAAGACCTCAGGGACGTTTTAAACATCTATTTAAGAAAGGAAACGAATATCTGATCGAAGAATTCCAGAAGGAAGCAGACCGCAGATGGGAAGAACTGAAATTCAGATGTTCCAGAGGATAAAAGAAAAGTGAAGAGAGAAAAGTTTGGTTCGCGTCTGGGATTCATCCTGGTATCTGCCGGATGTGCGATAGGGATTGGAAATGTGTGGAAGTTTCCGTATATGTGCGGGGAGTTTGGAGGAGCCGCATTCATCCTCATATACCTGGTATTTCTGTTGATCATGGGGATTCCGGTGATGATCTGCGAGTTCGCGGTAGGAAGGGGAAGCCGTCTGAGTGTGGCGGCAGGATTTGAGAAGCTGGAACCGCCGAACACCCGCTGGCATATGACGAAGTGGATCGGAGTGATCGGATGTTATCTGCTTATGATGTTCTATACGACGGTCGGAGGCTGGATGATGTATTACTGCTTCCGGAGTGTCAGAGGAGAGTTCCAGGGGTTGTCCTCCGATATGGTGGCGGCAGGATTCTCCGATATGCTTGGAAATGTGCCGGTTATGGCGTTCTGGACAATATTGATATGCATTGCAGGCTTTGGTGTCTGCTATTTCGGGATACAGAAAGGGATTGAGCGTGTTTCCAAGTTTATGATGTCTGCGCTTCTGGTCATTATGGTGGTACTGGCGGTCCACTCTGTATTCCTTGAGGGAGCGGGAGCGGGGATCAGATTCTATCTGGTGCCTGATTTTGCCCAGATGAAAGAGATAGGGATCGGGAATGTGATCTTCGGGGCGATGAGCCAGGCATTTTTCACACTTTCTATCGGGATTGGCGCGATGCTGATCTTTGGAAGCTATATCGGAAAGGAAAGAAGCCTTACGGGTGAAGCAATCAGTATTACGGCGCTGGATACCCTGGTTGCGCTGATGGCCGGCTTCATCATCATACCGTCCTGCTTTGCTTTTGGGATTGAGCCGGGGGCAGGTCCAAGCCTGATATTTATTACGATACCGAACATATTTGCCCAGATGCCGGGAGGCAGGATCTGGGGAGCGTTGTTCTTTTTGTTCCTGACGTTTGCCGCATTTACGACGATCGTGGCTGTATTTGAGAATATTATCTCATTTGCCATTGATCTTCGGGGCTGGACCAGAAAGAAGAGCGTGCTTGTGAATGTGGTGCTGATTTCCGTCTTGAGTATGCCCTGTGTGCTTGGGTTCAATGTCCTTGCCGGATTCGAGCCGCTGGGCGCAGGCACCAATATTATGGATCTTGAGGATTTTATCGTATCCAACAACCTGCTTCCGCTTGGAAGCCTGGGGTATGTGTTGTTCTGTACCAGAAAGAACGGTTGGGGATGGGAGAACTTCCTCCATGAGGCGAATGCAGGAGAAGGGTTTCGTTTTCCGCGGGGACTTAAGGGTTATGTATCTTATGTCCTTCCGCTGATCATCATCGTTATCTATCTGAAAGGGTATTACGATATGTTTGCCGGACGGGGGACGGGTGTGCTTGCCGGATGGATGGCGGCAGCAGTGTTGTTTTTAGGATTCGTGCTGTTTTGCGCGACGAAAGCTGTATCGGGGCAGGAGAAATGAAGTAAATGAGTAAATGAGAAAATGCGATGGTACGGGAAACTCTTTCTTGTAACAATGTGAAAGATTCTATATAATGAAGGAAAGATGCTTAGGAGCGGATCGGTATTATGGGATTATTTTTAAACAGCATTGCTTCATATGATAAATTTAAAATGATTTCACAGGATCCATATTTTGTGGATAAATCAGCAGTGATAGAAGAGTTGATTCCTGCGTTGGGACGTGAGCAGCGTTTTTTCTGTATTGTGAGACCACGTCGTTTTGGGAAGACGGTAATGGCTAATATGATCGGGGCGTTTTTCGGAAAGGCGAGAGAAAGTAACGATGTGTTTGGACATCTTGCAATTGCAAAATCCCAATGGTACACAAAGCATTTGAACAGACATGAAGTGATTTATCTGGATTGCAGTGAGGTTCCGAAAGAATGTCGTGATTACAGAAGTTATATTTCAAGAATTGAGGATGGGCTCTATCAGGATCTTGCACAGGCTTATCCGGAGTTGGAATTAGACCAGAGTAAGGCGGTATGGGATCTTCTGTCTTTGATATTCGAAGAAAAGGAGCAGAAGTTTCTCTTTGTGATTGACGAGTGGGATGCATTGTTCCACATGCCGTTTATAGGAGAAGAAGATAAGCAGGAATATCTTCTGTTTCTAAAATCATTGCTTAAGGGGAAGAGTTACGTTGAGTTTGCCTATATGACAGGCATCCTGCCGATTGCAAAATATTCGGAAGGATCAGAGCTGAATATGTTCTTGGAATATGATATGGCGACGAAGATCCGGTTTGGACAGTATTATGGCTTTCTGCATTCAGAGGTTGACTTGCTCTATGAAAAGTACAGAGCAGAAACAAAAGAACCCCGTATCACCAGGGAGGAGCTGGACGAGTGGTATGACGGCTATCACTCGATGGGCGGAGAACGACTGTATAATCCTCGTTCAGTAGTCAGCGCTTTGACCAATAATCAGCTGGCAAACTATTGGACCAGCTCAGGAACGTATGATTCCGTCTTCTATTATGTCAGGAATAATATCGAAGAGGTCAGAGATGATATGGCTCTTATGGTATCAGGAGAGCGCATAGAAGCAAGAATACAGGAATATGCCGCGACAGCTATGGAGTTAGTGACAAAGGATCAGATCTATTCGGCAATGGTGATTTATGGATTGCTTACCTATGAAGATGGAGAGGTGTTTATTCCGAATAAAGAGCTGATGGTGAAATTCGAAGAATTATTGCTGAATAAAGAAGCTTTTGGCTATGTATACCGTTTGGCAATAATGAGACTGAATTGTCGGCAGTAGTCAATCTTGTATATCTGTCGGCACGTGACAGATACAGGGTGGAACGGGAAGATAAAGCGGGAAAAGGATTTGTTGATTTTATTTTTTATCCGTATAGAGCCAATGGGAAGGGGATTATTCTGGAGCTTAAGGTGGATCATACACCGGAAGAGGCAATTTGGCAGATTAAAGATAAGGATTATATACTCAGATTTCAGAGCAGGATAGGAGAAGTGCCTCGATTCACAGGGCAGATTCTTGCTGTGGGAATTGGATATGATAAGAAGACGAAGGAACATTCCTGTAGAGTGGAAGTCTTGAGGCAGAGCCTGACTTTTGCTGATTTTTGACATATCGGTTGTGTCATATATCCAGGTTCACAGATGTGAAGGAGTAAAAATTACCAGAATCCAAGAAAGGATTTCTGGTAATTTTTTTAGTGGGATGAAATAATAAATGGCGCCGCTGATTCAACAATGCGTAAATATTTTTCTTAATATGGTGAAATAAAATTTTATTTAAGGAGGAAAATTATGAAATCCAGGACAATCATGAAAAAGGTCGTATCTACAGCAATTGTCAGTATTATGACGTTATCTCTGGCCGCGTGCGGCGGTTCCCCGTCATCGGAAGGCGGCGAAGCGAAAAGCGAAGACGACGGCAAGTCTGTAACTTTAGAATTTCAACAGTGGTGGGGCCCTGAGATGCCAGAGGGAACCTTGAAGGAGATCTGTGACGATTTCACGAAAGAGTCCGGAATAGGCATAGAGCTTCTGAGCAATCCATATGCAGATACAAAGACACAGGTTGCGGCCGGTGCGGCGGCGGGAACGATGGCCGATGTGGTCGGGCTTGACGGATCGTGGGTTTATGATTTCGCCAAGCAGGGTTCCATCGCCAATCTGACAGAGCTTATGGAAGACGACGGCTATGACGACAGCCAGTTATCCGCCCAGATTCAGTTTGAGGGGAATACATATATGATCCCGGTAGTTAATTTTGCATATCCGATGTATGCGAATATGGATATTCTGAAGGCCGCTGGTGTCACAGAGCTTCCGGCAACGAGAGAAGATTTCGTGAAAGCGTGTGAAGCAATAAAGGCGTATGACAGCAGTATTGCCGGATTTGCAATTCCGTTGTCTACAGAATCCCCGAACGGGATCCAGAATCAGGTCATGACATGGCTGTGGGCATCCGGAGATTCCATGCTTGAGAGCGGGAAACCGAATCTGTCAGGTAATAAGGAATTGGAAGAGGTTGTTGACTTTGTAAAAGAATTGTTCGATAAAGACCTGATCGCGGCCGGTTCTTATTCAATGGTGGAATCCGACATGGTTGAGGAGTTTACGAACGGCCGTGTTGCGTTCATGATCGATGGTGTTTCCCATCTTACCATGATCAAGGACGGGAACCCCGAGCTTGATTTTGCGTATACAACTGTTCCGGTGAAGTCCGGCTACAGCGGTACGGTAGGTATGGAGGCGGCCAACTGGGGGATCGGTATTGCCGAGAACTGTGAGCATAAGAAAGAGGCGCTTCAGTTTGTAGAATATCTGTTAAGTCCCGAGGTGAATGCGAAGATGGCGGCGCTTGCCAATGCATTTCCAGGCAATACGAAGGCAGAGCCAGATTATTCCAAGTCGGACGAGCTGTTTGTAGAAGCGTATGAGCTCTACCAGCAATGTGAGACGATCAACGAGTTTACAGGACTTCCGACGTCAGAGGATCTGATGAGGAGCTTTGAGGAACAGCTTCAGTTGTATCTTGACGGAGATACGGCGTCTGTTTCCGAGATGCTAGAGGAGACACAAAAGCTCTGGGAGCCGGCGTTTGAATAGGTTATAGCAAGGTTCTGTGTCTGACGGCATATGTCGTGGAGGCATGGATATGCCGGCAGACTGTCCGAAATTTCATTCCTACAGTCTGCCGGCTGGATGGAGGTGAAGCAAGTTGGCAAAAATAAATACGTCAGTGCGGCCTGTCAAGATGAAAAGAAATACGTGCAGGAGGCTCATCACTCCTTATATATACCTTCTGCCGACCATCGTCTTAATGCTGGTATTGCTGATCATACCGATCATCATGGTGATCAGATATTCATTTTATGACAATGTGATCATCAACAAGAATCCTGTCTTTGTGGGACTGGAAAATTATACGAAGGTTCTGACGGACACGGCGTTTCATGTGGCTGTGAAGAATACGCTGTTTTTTGTATTCGTCAGTATTATCGCACATTTCCTGATAGGCATGGTATTTGCCATGCTGTTGAATACACGGTATCTGGGAAATGCGGTGAAGGGCATTTTCAGGGTGGTCTATGCATTGCCGTGGATGTTCACGGCATCGGTGATCGCAATCTCGTGGAGAGTGATGCTCAATCCCAATGGTGTGCTGAACTACCTGCTTATGAATTCCCATCTGATCGGCGAGAAGCTGGAATGGCTGAGCTCCAGAGACTTTGCACTGATTACGGTTACAGTCATTAACATCTGGTCAGGTTATCCTTTCTATATGATCAGTATCCTGGCCGGACTTCAGGGAATATCAACTGATTTATACGAGGCGTCGGCTCTTGACGGAGCGAATGCCGTCCAGACATTTTTCCGTATTACGATTCCACAGCTCAAGCCGATCCTGATAAGTCTTCTGATGCTGGACTTTGTGTGGACGTTACAGCAGTTTGCCCTGATATGGATGACGACGGGAGGAGGTCCGATCAATGCGACCGAGACGATCAGCACCTATATCTATAAACAGGGATTCAGCAAATATCAGTATTCTATGGCGTCTACGGGAGCGACGATACTGCTGGTTGTATGTACAGTCATCGGGATCTTCTATGTAAGACAACAGAAAGCGAGGGATTAGCATGATCGGAAAGAAAAAAATATGGGTACAGGCGCTGATCGTCGTACTTCTGATCATTGGTGCAGTCTGGGCCGGTTTTCCTGTGGTATGGATGATATTGAATTCATTTAAGCCTAATGCAGAGATCTTCGCATGGCCGCCGGTATGGATATCAGAGTCCTTCAGCTTTCATGCGTATAAAGAGATCTTCACAAACCCGGAACAGGTGAGATTCTTCATGAACAGTTATCTGATCACGGGAGTAGTGGTGATTCTTACGCTATTGATCGGAATCCTTGCATCCTATGCATTCAGCAGATTCGATTTTGCAGGGAAGAATGTGATCAATACAATCATTGTCAGCGTTCAGGCAGTCCCGCCTATTACGCTGCTGATCCCATATCTGAGCCTGGTGGTGACTATTAAACTGTACAATACGTACTGGGCGCTGATACTTACATACATGGTATTTACACTGCCCTATGCGGTACTGATGACGACGGGATATTTTAATACACTTCCAAGGGAACTGGATGAAGCGGTGATGATCGACGGCGGTTCGAGGCTTCGGGCGCTGTGGAATGTACTGGTCCCCACATCCATCCCCGGCCTTGTTTCGGTTGGAATGTATACGTTTATGCAGGCGTATAATGAATACCTGTTTGCGCTCGCCCTGACGAAGACCAACGATATGCGGACTGTTCCGGTCGGGATCAACCTGCTGATGGGACAGCACGCATATGAATGGAACCAGATGATGGCGATGAGTGTTCTGGGATCGCTG
Organism: uncultured Dorea sp.; assembly: GCA_910579015.1. GTDB lineage: Bacteria > Bacillota > Clostridia > Lachnospirales > Lachnospiraceae > Sporofaciens. The sequence goes on from CAJTRO010000014.1 coordinate 29,143, forward strand.
CCGATCTTACTGCTGTTCTTGTTCTTCCAGAAGTATTTTATAGCAGGAATGACGGCGGGTTCAGTGAAGAACTAGTGAGGGGATCTGATATGAGGATATTATCGGCAGGGCTGGTGTACTGTGATATCGTATTGTCACCGGTGCCGGGGGACATTATGAAGATGGATAACAGCGTGATCGCTCCGGCGGTCATGCATACAGGCGGAGACGCCCTGAATGTTGCGGTGGTTTTGGCGAAACTGGGAATGCAGGTATCTCTGGCTGGAAAAATCGGCGGTGACATGAACGGTAGTTTCGTGAAGAGAGAGCTTATAAGACAAAGAGTAGATACAGAAGGAATCCTTGTGGATCCGTCCCACGATACGGCGGTGTCCTATGTACTGGTCGGTTTGGACGGCGAGAGGCATTTTCTCAGTGAATGCAGCATTAATGAGGCGTTTAGGAGCAGGGATGTACCGGATGAGATGATTGAAAATGCGGATATGGTGTATTTCGGGAGCGCCCTGGCAATGACGGGTATGCCTGACAGCGAGACAGCCGATCTGTTCTGCCGTGCGCATCAGCGTGGAAAGATAACAGCGATGGATGCCAGTGTCCCGGGTATCCTGAAAGAACAGGGAAAGAGTGGGATTGAGCTGTTGAAGGATACCATGCAGGAGACAGATATCTTTATCCCAAGCTATGAAGAGGCCGTGTTTCTTTCAGGAGAGACAGAAATAGAAAGGATAATTCAGAAGTTTGAAGGGTTTCGGCTTAAGGTCTTTGGCATTAAGCTTGGAAGCGGGGGCTGTGTATTGACGGATTTTAAGGAACAGGTCCGGCTGTCGGTATACCCAGAGCTGTCTGTTGTGGATACGACGGGAGCAGGAGACTGCTTTATGGGAGGTTTCCTGTGCGGTTATCTGCACGGATGGGATCTGAGGAAGGCAGGCTGTTTTGCCTGTGCGGTTTCCGCATTTGGGATCCAGGAGCAGGGAGCCAGCGAAGGAGTGCCGGATTTTGAGACCGTCTTAAGATACATGGAGAAATATGGCGGGCTGTTGTAGAGAAAAGCCTGCCCGAGAGGAGGTGACAGAGATAGACGCAGAGAGGAGAGAAATGGGTGTCTGCCGGGCGGCAGAGACGGAATTAAATAGAAGATATCAGGACACATTCGAGGCGATGGAAGGTGTGATGCAGAAAAGGGTAAGAGAGCATAAGCTTGTAGCGGCAGGATATACCAGTAATCTGGATCTTCTGTGTGAATTTCGGACAGAACGGCTGAACGGGCTCCTTGAGGAATATCTGCCCGGGGCAGATATTATGGCCATGAAAGCGGCCGGCCGGATCGAGACGATGAAGGATCTGCTGGAAACGCTGGTGTACTACTGCGTGCGCGGGATTGGCGGAGAGGCCGGTGTGGGGGATACGAGTGTTGTAGAAGATAACTTTTCCTTTACATATGGAGTAGGAGGAACTGCGGCGCAGGCGGCGATGGCATTGTCGGCGGTCGGCTGTCCTTCGGTTGTGCATCTGACGGATGATTCGGAAGATGTATGCAGGATGATGGACACGCCCTATATTTATACTGTTTCATCAAAGAGAGAGCTTGTCCACACAAAGGGGATATCAGGCACATCCGGGAGTGAAATACACTTTATCTTCCAGTTTGTAAAAGGGGAGAGGATATGTCTGGGAGGAAGGGAGGCAAGGATCCCCTGTTCGAACCGTCTGATTCTTACAAAGGCTGTGGTCAATAAGGAACTGCCGTTTTCCAGAGATTATTTTACCTGGATAGAAGAGAATGCAAAGATGGTGGGCAGTAATGTGATATCTGGATTTAATGTACTGTCTGATAAAGGATTACTGGAGAAAAAGACAGAAGAGGTGAAGCTTCACATCGAGCGGTATCATAAGAATAATCCGCAGGGGATTGCATTCTATGAAGATTCTTTCTACCATGACGAGGCTTTGGGGAAATACTTCCGGCAGTTATTCTATCCGTATGTTGACATTGTGAGCATGAACGAAGAAGAGCTTTTCTATATGCTGGGAGAAACAGATGGTTCTGATATGGATGTACAGGACATTTTCTCGTGCATCGAGGGGTTGAAACATATCCGGGAGAAATTCCGGATCAGAAAAGGAATGATTGTTCATACAAAGGATTATTCCATGTATGTGGGGGATGCTTTGGAAGCAGAGATTGAGAGAGGGCTGATGTACGGCAATCTCTTGGCGGCGGCAAAGGCGGTGTACGGACGTTATGGGACGATGAAAGAGATCGGGGAAGTGATGAAACTTGAGCTGAGCCCCAGAGGAATTGCTTATTACCAGGCGGCCGCACAGAGCAGGTATGCCTGTGAGACCGTGCTTGTGCCGGCGAAATATATGGATGCGCCCAGATATGCGATCGGCCTTGGGGACTCTTTTGCGGGAGGAGTCCAGGCGGGCTTTTAGTTTATGAAAATATTGACACTGATTTAAGCGATGAATTATAATGAAATGGAGGAAATACAACTATGTTGATGAACATGAAGGACCTTTTAGCAACAGCAAATGAGCATAATTTCGCAGTGCCGGCATTCAATATCAGTGAGTATTCGATGTTTAACGGTATTATGGAGGCGGCAGAAGAAAAAGAAGCGCCGGTCATTATAGAGATCCATCCGGATGAACTGGCGCATATGGAAGCGGACATCATAAGAGCTGTCAGGGAGAGAGCGCACAGATCAACGGTTCCGGTGTGTATCCATCTGGATCACGGCTCAACTCTTGACCAGATTATTCTTGCGATACAGGCGGGGTATACATCCGTCATGATAGACGGTTCAACATTGTCTTTCGAGGAGAACATCGCGGCGTGCAAGGAGGTTGTGAGGCTTGCCCACGCGGTGGATGTCTCCGTGGAGGCAGAGCTTGGGACGATTGGCTCGACAGCTCCCGGACTGGAGGCAGGCGGGAATCTGATCATCTATACGAACCCGGACGATGCCGTCAGGTTTGTGGAAGAGACAGGGATTGATACGCTGGCGATCGCGATCGGGACCTCCCACGGGATATATCCCAAGGGGATGAAGCCAAAGCTTAAGCTTGATCTGCTAAAGGAGATCAAAGAGAAGGTATCTATTCCGCTGGTCCTTCATGGGGGTTCTAACAATCCGGACGAGGAGATCAGCCAGGCTGTAAGACTTGGTATCAACAAGATCAATATTTCCAGTGATATCAAGGCCGCATATTATGAGAAGATGAGGGAGGTCCTGGAGGATAGAGGATTGAGGGAACCAAACGAGATACAGCCTCCATGTGTGAGCGCAATGAAAGAGGTCGCATACCATAAGCTGGAGTTGTTTGGAGCAGTCGGTAAGGCTGGTCTGTACTAAGGCAGGTGTGCAGGGGCCTGTACGAAAGAGAAATGACAGAGGTATCAGGGGTGAATGATAAGAATATACAGAGCAAGGAAGTATTTACGGTTATCAGAGAACAGTATAATAATATATTTTCTGCGGAGAAGAAGGTCGTTGATTTCATTTTGCAGTATCCGCAGAAAGCGGTGAATTCGAATGTTTCTGAACTGGCGAAATTAAGCGGCGTAAGTGACGCAACGGTTATAAGGATGTGTCATCATATAGGGTACACGGGCTATTATCAGTTCAGGATCACGCTTGCCAGGGATCTGGGAAAGCGGCAGTATGACAATGTTGAGCCGGACGGAGAGGCGGATGCGGTAGAGAAGATGTTTGCCGAATATGCAGAGGTGATGACGGCAATCGGCAAGCGGATCAGTATAGATGTGATATCTGCATGTGTAAGACTGTTGAAGGAATGCGATCATGCACATATACTTGCGGTGGGAAACACGAGTCCTCTGGCCCAGTACATGGGATACCGCCTGGGGAAGATTGGAATCAAGTGTACGTATAATGTTGCTTCAGAATATTTTATGAACCATATTAATCTGGCTGACAAAGAGGATATACTGATCGCGATCTCCAAATCAGGAGAAACAGAACAGATCGTCCAGGGGATGGAGTTCGGGAAGAACAAAGGACTTAAGAGCATTGCGATCACTTCCTCCATGCATTCGACGGTGGCAGGGCTTGCCGACTATGTGCTGCTGACGTCCGGCCAGGAGGAACTGTTCAATAACTATAAAGGCTTTCAGCATCTGAACGAGACGGCAGTCATTGACGCGCTGATCAATTTTACGATCAATGAAGAATTGTTAGAATCACCCCGGCCTGTGAGCAAGAGAGACGACGGGCAGAAGTAATTTGGGAAAGGGGCGTATCTGTTGTATGAAGCGTTCAAAGATAAATCAGATCATCAGAGATATGGAGCGGATGATTAAAGAGCACAGGTTTGAGCTTCCGCCGTTTGCATACTGGACGGCAGAAGAATGGCAGAGGATCGGACATGAGTATGATGAGATCCGTGACAATAAGCTTGGCTGGGATATCACAGATTTTGGACTTGGGAGATTTGATGAGGTCGGATTTGCATTGTTTACGATACGGAACGGTAATCAGAAGCAGCCGAAGAGATATCCAAAGCCGTATGCGGAAAAGCTGTTGATGCTGTACGAAGGACAGACGGCATCTATGCATTACCATGTGAATAAGATGGAAGATATCATTAACAGGGGCGGTAATGATGTCTACATCGGGGTATATAACGGAGCCGCGGACAGGAGGATGCTGGATACGGATGTAACCGTATATTCAGATGGAAGGAAAGAAGTGGTTCCTGCCGGTACGAGGGTGTGCCTGCACCCGGGGCAGAGTATTACGATCACTCCCTATCTGTATCATGATTTCCATGCGCCGAAGACGGGCGGGGCTGTCCTTCTGGGAGAAGTGTCGATGTGCAATGATGATGACAGCGATAATTATTATTCTGACGACAGTATCGGGCGGTTTCCGAAGATAGAAGAGGACGAGAAGCCTTACCGGCTGTTGTGTACGGAATATCCGGACGCAGAGTAATGCGGGCAGGGGATCAAAAAGGCTGGTTTAAGGCGGACCGGCAGGGAGACGGCAGAGAGTTTGTATTAGCAGATCATAGGCGGGGACTTCGTGTATTTGATATCATGAAGGCTCCGCCTTTTTGATTTGGTGGAAAGAGGTAATTGAATTGGATAAGAAGAATGAGACATTGAGGATTGATTTTAATAAGCTTCTGGATATATTGAAAGCAGTCTATACACTGACTGACATTAAGATCTCGTTATATGATACTGAAAATCGGATGCTTTTGTCCTATCCTAAGGAACAGAGCTGTTTTTGCCGGATGGTACGGGAATATGAACTTGAACAGTGTCTCAGGAACGATGCAGACGGTTTTGCGTGGTGTAAGAAGCAAGGAAGGCTGATATCTTACTGCTGTCATGCCGGACTTAAGGAAGTTATCGTGCCTGTTATGCAGAACCAAACAGTTGTTGCATATATCATGTTCGGTCAGATGCTTATGGAGAGGGATCTGGAAAGGCAGAAAGACAGACTGATACGGAACTATTCGTGGCTTGCAAAGGAAGAGCAGATTATTAAGGATGCGGTTGATCGTCTGACTGCATGTGGAGAAGAAAAGATCCGGGCCGCGACAATGCTGGTAGAGATCTGTATTTCATATCTTTTGTCACAGAGGATAGTATTTTTGGAAGAGAAACGCTTTATGGAGCGTCTGGATACATTTATTGACAATCATCTTGAGGAAGAATTGAATCCGGATATGATCTGTAGTTACTTTGGTATGCATCGAACGTCTCTTTATCAGGCGGTCAGGCAGGTAACAGGCTGCGGGATCATGGCATATATTCGGAAACGCCGTTTGGATGAGGCGAAACGCCTCCTGAAAGAAGGCGGGATGACCGTGACAAGAATTGCGGGACAGGTAGGATTTAGAGATTATAACTATTTTCTGAGAGTATTTAAGCAGGAAACAGGAGTTTCATGCAGGGATTACCGCAAACGAGAACAGTCATCCTGTACGAAATTACAGTAAATGCGGATGGGATTGTCTATATTAAAAAGAAAGGAGCATGTTATTATGATGACAAATAAGAAACAGATAACAGGTTTTTTTAGAAGAGAGCAGGAGTAATTATGAGAAAATTAAAAGTAGGTCTGGTTGGCAGTTCACAGTTAAGTTTCCCTGGAGATAAGGAGGGGGTTTTTGCAAGAACGTCCGAAGGAGTAAAAAGGCTGTCCCGGGAATGGGATTTCGATCTGTACATATATGGACAGAAGGTCATTTCGTCAGAGGATGGATATAAAGCGGTGAAGATGCTTGAGGAGGAATCCGTTGATTTTGTGCTTCTTCAATGTACCAGTTTTTCTGCGGGCAGTCTTGCGCCGATTTTTGCAAGGATTAAGAATGCATTCTTGGGACTATGGGCAATCCCGGAGTTTGCAAGCCAGGGGGTAGTCCCGTTTAACTCCCTGTGCGGGATTAATATGTATGCGTCGATCATCGGACATTATCTTAAGGCTTACCAGGTTCCGGTGAAATGGTACTTTGGAGATGTGGAGGATGAATTGTTTCTGAATCGGTTCGGCATTACTGTCAGGGCCCTTCGCGCCGTCAAGAACATGAAGCAGTCAAGTATTGCGTTGATCGGAGGAATCGCCCCTGGATTCGACGACTTGTATGATGATGAGAGGAAGCTGCTTAAAAGGTTTGACGGTATGCGGGTGAACCGTCTTCATGAATATGATGAGATCAGGAAGCTGGCAAAATGCATGGAGGCAGATCGGGTGAAGAGCCGTATGGAAGAAGAAACAGCAATGGCAAATGGGTTCCGGGATCCGATCGCGCAAGAGAAGATGGAGATTAACGCAAGATATGCACTTGCTTATGAGGCGTTCGCAAGAGAACGGGGATATGATGCGCTGGCTGTCAGTTGCTGGCCGAAGTTCCAGGATGATTCGATGTACAGTATCTGTGCGGTGGTCGGAGAGCTGAATGACAGGGGGATTGTTACTTCGTGTGAAGGTGATCTGGTCAGTGCGGTCAGTATGCTGTTCCTGAAATATATTGCGGATGATATCACGATGCTGATGGATATGTCGGCTGTGGACATCAGGGATGATACGGTGCTGTTTTGGCACTGTGGCCCGGCAAGCCGGAGATTCTGTGAGAAGAGCGGGTTTACTTACAGCCTGAATTATACGGGAACCGCTCATGCTCCGGAAGAGAAAGAAATCAGCGGAACGGGAACCGTAAGGGACATGGTATTTGATCCGGGAGAGATTACGATTGCAAGATTGACCGGAGAATGCGATAAGCTCTTTGTTGCGACAGCAGAATTTCTGGACAGTGAGAAGCCAAGCTTCTATGGCAGCCGTGGATGGGCCGGCAGTCTGACGCTGAACAGGCAGTCGGTTTCCGCCCGGGATTTTCTCAATACAGTTTTAGTACAGCGTTTTCAGCATCATTATCCGATCGTAAAGGGGGATTACAGCAGGGAGGTACTGGAAGCAGGAGCGTGGCTCGGGCTTCGGACGACAGAAAAAGTTCCGTATGAGGATTATATGCAGAATCCGTCTGTGTAAGGGGAGATTATGGAAAGGAGCTTCGCAGATGAAGGGAGCGGACATGTGGGGACAGAAAGTGATAGCGGCCCCGTCCCTGATATCCTGTTGTGATATGTGCCGGTTGGAGGAATCGGTAAAAGAGCTGGAACGGGCAGGAATACGGATGCTTCATATTGATATTCTGGACGGCTGTTTCAGTCCAAGTATGCCTCTGGGATTAGATATGGTACGAGCTCTGCGTGAACGAACAGACTTGCTTTTTGATGTACATCTGATGGTTTCAGAGAATGATTTTTTTGTAGAAGAGCTTTTGGATATAGGTGTGGATCAGCTTGTCTTTCATGTGGAGACGGAACCACATATTGATAGAAGACTTGCAATGATACGGGACAGGGGAGTACGTGCGGGAGTTGCATTAAAGCCGTCTACATCTCTAAGGTCTTTGGATTACATTGCAGATCAGTGCGATACGATTTTGCTGATGCTGATCAATCCGGGATATGCTGCGAGCAGACAGGAAGGACAGGTTTCTTATGCGGCAAAGAAAATACTGGATTTAAGAAAAATGCTGTCGGAACAGGGTTCAAAGGCTCTGATTGAGATTGATGGCAGAGTATCGAGGAAAGATATAGCAGATTACGGGAAGAATGGGATTGCAGATATCTTTGTGGCGGGGAGTACCTGTATTGAGAAGAGGGAGCTTTATGAAAGTGCAAAAAGTCTGGAACAGTTTTGCAGAAATCTGAGAGTTTGACTGGAGAAAGGGAAAATGGCGGGGAAAGATACATACGATGAAACGAGCAGAATAGTATTGGAGGAATTGAAGGCTTCTCTTGGCAGTATCCGTTCTGAAGATATAGAGAGACTGATCGAGGCGGCAGAGAATGCGGAACAGATATTCTTTGTCGGGGTTGGCAGAGTGCTGTTGTCGTTAGAAGCGGTTGCCAAGCGTTGGGCGCACTTAGGGCTGAGGACGCATATTGTAGGAGAGATCACGGAGCCTGCGATCACGGACAGGGATATTCTGATTGTAGGAAGCGGGAGCGGGACTACGCTTTTCCCGGCGGGTATTGCAAGAAAGGCATATGAGACAGGGGCGAAGGTCATACATATCGGCTCGAATCCAGACAGTGAGTTGAAAAATATAGCGGATTTTATGGTGAGGATTCCGGTCAGGACAAAATGCTGTCTGGAGGACGAGATCGATTCCAGACAGCCTATGACTACATTGTTTGAACAGACGCTGCTGTTGGTCGGAGACATTGCCGCTAAGATGATGATCGACCGCCGGAGACTGGATATGAAGGAGCTGTGGCGGTATCATGCAAATCTGGAATGAGAGAAAGGAATAGACGAATATGAAACGTTCAGAGATCAACGGCATTATACGACGCTTTGAAAAGTTATTAGAGGAACATTGTTTTGAACTTCCGCCATTTTTAAAATTTACTCCAGAAGAATGGCGCACTAAAGGACATGAGTATGATGAGATTCGTGATAATATGTTAGGCTGGGACGTAACAGATTATGGGATGGGAGATTACAGTCATCTGGGGCTTGCGCTGATCACTCTCCGTAATGGTAATGTGCATGATGACAGATATCCTAAGACTTATGCCGAGAAGATCATGATGTGTGATCCCGGGCAGGTTTCACCCATGCATTTTCACTGGAATAAGATGGAGGATATTATCAACAGAGGGGGCGGAGAGATTCATTTTACCTTGTATCGTGCGTCGAAGGATGAACAGATGGATACGAAAAGTGACGTTACGATCTGCCAGGATGGACGGCGGTATATTATAAAACCGGGTGAAACGATCGTACTGAGACCGGGAGAAAGTCTGTCGTTATATCCGCATTGTTATCACGAATTTAGGATTCCGGAGGATTCAGCGCCGGTACTGATAGGAGAGGTTTCCATGTGCAATGACGATAACAGAGATAATCGATTCTTAAAGCCGTTAGGACGATTCCCGAAGATAGAAGAGGACGAGAAGCCTTACCGGCTGTTGTGTACGGAATATCCGGACGCAGTATCATGAGTGCCGGGATATACTTGATTAAATTAACAATTAGGGCTTAAGAAGAATTGACACCTCCACCGGAAATGTTTATGATATAATCATAAACATTTCCAGGAGGTATATAATTATGAAATACGAGATTCTAGGTGAAACTCTTCCTGTTGTTGTCTGTTATCTGGAAGGCGGGGAGAAGATGATCACAGAAGGCGGCGGGATGTCATGGATGTCGCCGAACATGCTGATGGAGACTACGACGAACGGCGGTATAGGGAAGGCGTTTGGAAGGATGTTTTCCGGCGAGAAGATGTTCCAGAATGTCTATACGGCTCAGGGAGGCAATGGAATGATCGCATTTGCTTCCAGTTTCCCGGGCTCGATCAAAGCATATGAGATTTCACCGGGGCAGGAGATGATCTTCCAGAAGAGTGCGTTCCTTGCAGGAGAGGCAGGAGTAGAACTGTCCGTATTCTTTAATAAGAAGTTCAGCTCGGGCCTGTTTGGCGGAGAAGGCTTCATCATGCAGAAGATCAGCGGTTATGGTACAGTATTTGCAGAGTTCGACGGACATGTGGCGGAGTATGAACTACAGGCAGGACAGCAGATTGTGGTTGATACCGGGCATCTGGCGGCGATGACAGCCGGATGCAGTATGGAAGTCAAGAGTGTACCGGGAGTAAAGAATATGCTGTTCGGAGGAGAAGGGCTCTTTAATACCGTGATCAGCGGACCGGGCAAGGTATGGCTCCAGACGATGCCGATCAGCAATGTGGCAGGGATACTGAGACCTTATATGCCGTCCGGATCATAAGGAGAAATTCAGCATGGCTTTTGAGGGAGGTGAAGGATATGCCGGTAAAACTGCCGCTCGGAATTGAATGGTTTAGAGAATTTAGAAGTGATAATTGCTATTATGTGGATAAGACTGGAGTGATTGAAGAACTTTTTCGGGAGAAGTTTAAGGTGAATCTTATTACCCGGCCCAGGCGTTTCGGGAAGACGCTGTTTATGGATATGCTGAGAGAATTTTTTGATATCCGAAGAGACAGCAAAGAACTGTTTCGGGGGCTGGAGGTTTCAAAGTCTCAAGAGCTGTGCGATAGATGGATGAACCAATATCCGGTTCTTTTCCTGACGCTGAAAGATGCCGCAGGAGAAGATTTCTCTTCTGCTTATGGAATGCTGAAGTTTGTGACAGCCTCCTTGTGTGTAGAGCACGCTTACTTAGAAGACAGCGAACGAGTGTCCGATCGGGATAGAGAGATTTTTAATCGTCTCTCTTATCAGAGAGGGACGAAAGAAGACGTGCAAGGCGCGCTGGTTACGCTGATGAGGATGATGTCGGCTCATTTTGGGAAGCCGGTAATCTTGCTGGTGGACGAATATGACGTACCGCTTGCCAAAGCCAGTGACCGGGGATATTACAGAGAGATGCTGGAGGTGATCAGGGTATTTCTGGGAATGGCGTGGAAGAGTAATCCGTTTCTGGAGTTTGCCGTGGTTACAGGATGCCTGCGTATTGCGAAGGAAAGCATTTTTACCGGCGCTAATAATTTTGTTTCCAATTCCATATCAAACAGACGATTTGGACGGTATTTTGGTTTTACAGAAGAGGAAGTGAAAGAGTTACTGGAAGCCACAGGTTTTACAGAGCATCTTTCAGAGATAAAGGACTGGTATGACGGGTATCTTTTTGGAGAAAATGAGGTCTATTGCCCTTGGGACGTGATGAATCATGTGAGTATGCTAAGGGTTGATCCACGATCGAAGCCGGCGGATTATTGGAAAGATACCAGTCATAATGAGATTATCAGGAGTTTTATTGACCTGCCGGGGATGGATGTAAGAGGTAAATTCGAGATCCTTCTGGCAGGCGGTGTGATTCAGGAGAGAATCGTAGAAGATATGACATATGATTTGGCGGATTCTACCGAAGAGAATCTGTGGAGTATTCTGTATCTGACGGGATATCTGACACAAGCCAGAGAAGAAAGATATCCAGAAGGATTTCAAAAAGAGGAAGGCACAACCGTTCTGTGCATTCCGAATGAAGAAGTCAAGACGATATTTGAAGATACCATTGTGAAGTGGTTCCGGGATACGGTTACCGGGATGGACAGATCAGGATTGTTTGAAGCGTGGTGGGACGGAGATGATCAGAAACTGACAGAATTAGTGACTGACATTTTGTTTGATACGATTAGTTATTTTGATTATAAAGAAGATTATTATCATGCGTTTACAGCGGGATTGTTTGTAGGCGCCGGATATGCGGTGTCTTCTAACAAGGAACAGGGGACCGGGCGGGCAGATATTGTTGTCCAGGACCGTAAGAACCGCCGGGCTCTGATCATAGAAGCCAAGCACTCTAAGAAAGAGAGTGATATGGAAAAAGACTGCCGACGGGCGGCAGATCAGATTAATCGCAGACAGTATATACGGACGGACCTGAAGGGATACAGGAAGATTCTTTGTTATGGTATCGCTTTTTTTGAAAAAGACTGTCTGGTCAGATTGCTGTCCGATTATCTGACGTAAGACGGCTTACGCCTCCCCCATATGCTCCTTCCGGTATCTGCTGGGCGAGCATCCCATATAACGCTTGAAGATCTGCCCATAATAGGCTGATGTGGAGAATCCCGTCATACCCGCGATCTTCGTAATGCTTTCACCGGCCCTGAGAAGCGGCAGGCTGTTCTGAATGCGGAGGAACAGGATATACTCAAAGATCGTCATCTTCATATATTTCTTGAAGAAGCGGCAGCATTCACTCTTGCAGATATTCACATGCTCTGCAATCTCGTCGAGCGTAAGCTCCCGGGCGTAGTGCTCCTGAACGTAGGAGAGGATATCCTTGAGCCGTGCCAGATGCTTCTGGGGCTGCTGCCCGCTTACGGGAAGAGCAGAGTAGTGCAGATAGAGCTTCTGCCAGACGGCAGTAAGGAGCAAGTGTAACTGTAATTCATAATCTCTGGCAGAAGCCTGGAAGATGTGGTAGATCTCTTGGATCTGGCCGATCATGTCCTGATGCCAGTCCACGTCTTTTTCAAGCTTCAGAGAATGCCAGCTCTCATTGGAAATGATGAAGTCCACATACTTAGTCTGGAGCAGGCTGTTCTCATATCCGTAGATGAACCGGGGATGGAAGGTGACGGACAGATAATTGCAGTCCTTCCCGTCCTTCATATAGCCGGAGTGAAGAGAGTTGCTGTTGCAGAATAAGCCTTCGCCCTCTTGTAACAGATACTTCCTGTCATTTACAAAATATTCGATCTGTCCGGACATGATCCAGGTGAGCTCAATCTCCGGATGCCAGTGCCATGGAAAGGAATTCTGCTCATAGGATTGTATCTTTTCAAGACTGATATGGACGGGAAATTCGTAATTTCCGTGCTTCTTGATCTCTTTCTGGTCTTTTTCGATATGTAACTGCATAGGCTGTCCCCATTTCCTCAATATTCTCATATTATTTTCAAATATTCTTATTGTATCTGCGGTCAAATCTCATTATAATCATAAATTAGATAAAGCAAATATGCAAGGGAAATAAATCAAAATAAAAAAGAACGGAGGACGAAAAAGATGAAGGAGAAATTAATCCAGCAGTTTCAGGAGCTGTACAAAGGGGAGGGAGAGATCCGCTCATATTTTGCGCCAGGGCGTGTGAATCTGATCGGAGAGCACACAGACTATAACGGCGGTCATGTATTTCCATGTGCGCTGACACTTGGAACTTACGGGATTGTAAGAAGCAGGGAAGACAGAAAGCTTCGGTTCTATTCGGCTAATTTCGAGAAGATGGGCATCGTCGAGACAAGCCTTGACGACCTGGTTCCGAATCCGAAGGCGAATTGGACCAATTACCCAAAGGGTGTAATGTGGGCGTTTGAGAAGAGGGGATACAAGCTGTCTCACGGTCTTGATATTCTGATCTACGGAAATATCCCGAATGGTTCAGGACTTTCTTCGTCTGCTTCTTTAGAGGTTCTGACGGGCGTGATCTTAAAGGATACCTTCGGCTTTGATGTATCTATGGTGGATATTGCGCTGATCGGACAGGATTCGGAGAATAATTTCAATGGATGCAACTGCGGTATCATGGATCAGTTTGCCAGCGCCATGGGCAAGAAGGATCACGCGATCTTTCTGGATACCAACACGCTCCATTATGAATATGCGCCGGTAGTATTAAAGGATGCGAAGATTGTGATCACCAACAGTAAGGTAAAGCACAGTCTGGTGGATTCGGCCTATAACGACAGAAGGAATGAATGTGAGACGGCGCTTAAGGAATTGCAGGCAGTGACGAAGATCCAGTCGCTGGGCGAACTGACGGAAGAAGAATATGAGACACATAAGGATGCCGTCAAGGATGAGGTAAGACAGAGACGCGCAAAACATGCCGTATATGAGAACCAAAGGACGATCCGTGCGGTGGAGGCTCTGAAAGCGCAGGATGTCGAACTGTTTGGAAAGCTGATGAACGCATCCCATGAGTCGCTGAGATATGACTATGAGGTTTCATGTGAGGAGATTGATGTTCTTGTGGATCTTGCACAGGCAATGCCGGGTGTATTAGGTTCACGTATCACGGGCGGCGGCTTCGGAGGCTGTACAGTCAGTATCGTTAAGAATGATGTGGTAGACACATTCATCAGTGAGATCGGAAAGACCTATCGGGAGAAGGTCGGGCATGAAGCAGAGTTCTATGTAGTTGATATCGGTGACGGTGCAGGTACAATATAACAGCAGGCTTTCTGCTGTGGGAAAAGACGGGAAAGTAAGTATGTGAATGGAGGATAAGAGAAGATGTTAAGTGAGAATATCAGGAAACTTGTAGAGTATGGCATCCAGACAGGACTTATACCGGAGACGGAGCGCATCTATACGACGAATCTTCTGCTGGAGATGTTCCATGAGGACGATTATGAGGATGTTGAGACTGATACGGATGCGGTTGAACTGGAATCCGTGTTGAAGGAACTGCTTGATGAGGCTGTAAAGCGCGGTATTATCGAGGACAGCATTGGTTACAGGGACTTATTCGATACGAAGCTGATGAATTGTCTGGTTCCAAGACCTGCGCAGGTACAGGAGACATTTGCGAAGAAGTATGAGATTTCCCCGAAGGAAGCGACGGACTATTATTATAAGCTTAGCCAGGACAGCGACTATATCCGCCGGTATCGTGTGAAGAAGGATATGAAGTGGAAGGTGGATTCACCTTATGGCGAGATAGATATTACCATTAATCTGTCCAAACCGGAGAAGGATCCCAAGGCGATCGCGGCGGCAAGGAACGCCAAGGCAAGCAGTTATCCGAAATGTCTGCTCTGCATGGAGAACGAAGGCTATGCCGGACGGCTGAACCATCCGGCAAGGGAGAACCACAGGATCATTCCGATCACCATCAATGACAGCAGGTGGGGCTTCCAGTATTCTCCGTATGTATACTATAATGAGCATTGTATCGTATTTAACGGACAGCATGTACCGATGAAGATCGAGAAGGCGGCATTTATCAAGCTGTTTGACTTTATCAAGCTGTTCCCGCACTATTTCCTGGGATCTAACGCGGACCTTCCGATCGTAGGAGGTTCTATCTTAAGCCACGATCACTTCCAGGGGGGCAATTATACATTTGCCATGGCGAAGGCTCCGATCGAGAAGGCGGTAACCATTCCGGGATACGAGGATGTGGAAGCGGGTATTGTAAAGTGGCCGTTGTCCGTTCTTCGTATCAGAAGCAAGGATGAGAAGCGCCTGATCGACTTGGCGGATCATGTGCTTGGAGCATGGAGAGGGTATACGGATGAGGATGCCTTTATCTATGCCGAGACAGACGGCGAACCGCATAACACGATCACTCCGATCGCAAGAAAAGTGGAGGATACATACGAGTTAGACCTGACGCTGAGAAATAATATCACTACGAAGGAGCACCCTCTGGGCGTCTATCACCCGCACGCGCAGTATCATAACATCAAGAAGGAGAATATCGGCCTGATAGAGGTTATGGGACTTGCGGTACTGCCGTCCAGGCTGAAGGAAGAGATGGAGATCCTGGCAGAGTATCTGGCAGAAGGGAAGGACATCAAAAGTAACGAGAAGATTGAGAAACATGCCCAGTGGGCGGCAGAATTCCTGCCGAAGTATGACAGCATTACGAAGGAAAATGCGATGGATGTGCTGAAGAAGGAGATTGGTATTACATTCACCCATGTTCTGGAGGATGCAGGCGTATATAAGTGTACAGAGGAAGGCCGCAGGGCATTTATGAAGTTCATAGAGACCTTATAGTTAGACGGCAGGGCGTGTCTGAAATTGCTTTTTGGCAGATGTTTCAGACACGCCCTGCGGCGTTGTATAATGAAAATTATAATGGGGGGATCCTTATATCAGGTATCCGGCCGTCATTTCACAGACGAACACGACACCGCAGCACAGCGCCGCAATGCCTATCATATTAACTCCCCACCATGCCGCGATACTCCCCGCGATCAGGGCAATGATTCCGGCGAGAGGGACCTGCGGGGCGGCAATGATCGCCGGAAAGGTCATCACAGCAAGTGTCACGTAAGGAACGTAGTAGAGAAATGAGCGGATAAACGGATTCTTGATCTTCCCGCGTATCAGAGTCAGCGGCAGTACACGGATCAGGCAGGAGACTGCCGCCGCCACAAGTATATATAGATAAATGTTATGTATCATATCTTTTCTCCTTCATCCTTCACCGGAAACAGAGCCGCCGCAATCCCGGCGATCAGAACGGTCAGGAGACTGATCTTCATACTGTCTGACATGCGGTCAAACAATGGGATTTTCGAAACGATAAAGCTGATAAGGAAGCTTGCGGTCACAACCCCGCCCACGATCTTGTCCGCTTTGGATGCAGGGATGATGATTGCGATAAACATTCCGTACAGCGCGACGCTTAAGGCGCTGACGACGGATGCAGGCAGGATACTGCCTGCCACAATACCCATAGCAGTCCCCATCGACCAGCTTGGCAGTGCGGCAGCCATGGCGCCGTAGTTATAATAGGGATTAAGCGTTCCGGTCCTTCCGATGCTGATTCCGAAGATCTCATCTGTGATACCAAATCCGACCAGAAGCCGGTGGATGTTCGAGGTCTCCGGATCAAATCTCTGGCTCAGGGCACAGCTCATGAGCAGGTAGCGGATGTTGGTCACCAATATGACAAACGCCATCTCGATATAGGGAGCGTTCGCCATGATTACGGTAAATTCTGCATATTCACCTGCTGAGGCGTGGTTCAAAAAGCTGGATAAAAATCCCTGGAC
>CAJTRO010000014.1:45991-74592 GCA_910579015.1 uncultured Dorea sp.
GGACTGGGTTTAAACCCGCCTTTTTCGCGACAATGCCCAGTGAAAATGCGACAGCAAAATAGCCAAGGGCAATGGGAATCCCGTCTCGTACTCCATTTGTAAAAGCATTCTTATTGCGATTCATTTTACTGCTCCATAGACATCTTCTCTGGTGTGCTGTCAGGAGTAAAGTGTCTGTAAGCTTCTCCGTCGAGGTTCTTCCATGTGAATGTTCCGTTCTCGAGAATCATATAGCTGTGTGCGCTTCCATCCTTTGGAATGGAGATGGAACCGGGATTCAGGTAATAACAGCCGTTAAATTCCTCTGCCACAGGAACGTGTGTATGTCCGTGGAGCAGGATGTCGCCTGATTTCAGCATGGGTGGATTGGATGTGTTATGAACATGTCCGTGAGTTGCGAATATCATACGTCCCTGGTCGTATAGGATGCAGTAATCCGCAAGGATCGGGAATTCGAGGACCATCTGGTCGACATCTGTATCGCAGTTGCCGCGCACACAGAGGATTTCTTCCTTCACAGCATTAAGGAGTTCTATGACTTCCGAAGGCGCATACCCTTCCGGCAGGGCGTTCCTTGGGCCGTGATAGAGGATATCTCCTAAGAGGAGCAGCTTGTCCGGCTGTTCTCTGTGATATTGTCCGAGCAGTTTTTTCAGATAAAAAGCACTTCCGTGGATATCAGAAGCAATCATTAGTTTCATGGGATCATCATTCCTTTCTTATAAGATGCATTACGACACGTTTTCTGTCGGTTGATATTAAAAAAATTGTAGTAATAGTTTAGCATGGTTATTTTATTCGCGCAACTAGATTTGTGGTTTCGTTGTCTCAACTCCGGTCATGCTTGACTTCTTATTCTTGTGCGTTGTATACTATAGATAGATTAAAGGAAAGGAAGACAGCAAAAGATGAAATGTCCATATTGTAATCAGTTAGATACCCGGGTGATTGATTCCAGACCTGCGGAAGACGGCAATTCCATCCGTCGCCGCCGTTCCTGTGATGCTTGCGGCAAGAGGTTTACGACTTATGAGAAGGTTGAGACCATTCCGCTTATTATTATTAAGAAAGACAATAACCGTGAACAGTATGACCGCGGAAAGATTGAGAACGGAATCCTGAGTGCATGTTATAAGCGGCCTGTTTCGGCAGTGGATATCCAGCGTGCGATAGATAAGGTGGAGATGCGCATATTCAGCCTTGAGGTGAAGGAGGTTCCAAGCAGTACGGTCGGCGAGATTGTGATGGAGGAATTGAAAGACCTGGATGAAGTTGCATATGTAAGGTTTGCGTCAGTGTATCGGGAATTCAAGGATGTGAATACCTTTATGGACGAGCTTAAGAAGATATTAAAATAAGTAATTTACACTCAGAAAAGAGCATGGTCGCTGCTGTGCTCTTTTTACGTAGAAAAAGAGGTAAATTTATATGGTGGAAAATCAAAATATAGAATGGAAAGAAATCTGGCGTGATGAGTATCTGAAATGGATATGTGGATTTGCCAATGCACAGGGTGGAAAGATATATATAGGAACAAGAGACGATGGAACCGTCATAGGTGTTAAAAACAGCAAAAAGCTTTTAGAAGATATTCCGAATAAGATTCAAAATAAACTGGGCATTGTTGCGGATGTAAATTTGCAGGTTAAAAATGGTCTGGAATATATCGAAATTATTGTAAATCCCTGGTCTTTTCCGGTAAATTGTGATGGTGAATATCATTATCGGAGCGGGAGTACGAAACAGCAGCTGCGGGGGAATGCGCTTACGAACTTTTTAATGGAAAAAACCGGAATGAAGTGGGATGCGGCAACCGTTCCGGGTATTTTGGCGTCAGACCTGGATAAAGAAAGTTTTGATATTTTTAAGAGAGAAGCACTGCGGAGCGGCCGTATGACAAAAGAAGATCTAAAGATCTCTGATGAGGAGCTTTTGGAAAAGTTAGATCTGATGACAGAGGGTAAACTTAAGAGAGCGGGAGCATTATGTTTTTTCAGGACACCAGAGAAGATTGCCAGCGGCTGTTATATAAAAATCGGAAAATTTGAAGGCAGTGAACTGCTGTATCAGGATGAAATACATGGTTCATTACTGATAATGGCAGACCGGGTTATTGATTTAATTTATTTAAAGTATTTGAAGGCATCAATATCTTATTATAAAGAAACACGTGTTGAGACGTATCCTTTTGCACGTGATGCTGTAAGAGAAGCGGTGTATAACGCTGTTATCCACTGCAATTGGGCAGATAATGTGCCGATTCAGATTCGCGTGGAGGATGATGCGATGCTTATCAGTAATTGCAGTATGCTTCCATTTGGATGGACGGCAGAAACTCTTCTGAGCATTCATGCATCTAAGCCGTACAATCCGGATATAGCCAGAGTATTTTATCGTGCGGGATATATTGAAAGCTGGGGGCGCGGGATTCAGAAAATCTGCGATGCATGTAGGAAGTTAGGAACTGATGAACCAGAATATATTATTCATGGTGAAGATATTATGGTAAAGTTCAAAGCGCTTCAAAGTGCGAAGGTGACTGAAAAGGTGACTGAAAAGGTGACTGAAAATTTAACGGAGAATGACAGAAAAATTCTAAAAATTTTAGCAGGGAATCCCTCAGCCACTTATTTGGAGATGGCAGATGTATTGAAGGTTAGCAGAAAGACGGTTTCTAAGAGAATAAAAATTTTGAAAGATAATGGCACGATCATCCGAATTGGATCTGCAAGGAGAGGATATTGGAAATTAGGATAAGAAAGAAGAGCACCGATAGAAATTACTGGAATCCAGAAGATATTTGTCAAAAGGGATTTACTAAGGTGTATATTAAGTGCTAAAATAACAGGGAGGAGCAACGGGACGGTGTTTGCTTCTTCCTTTTTACATCTTTTGGCGTAGCGAATACATTATTAGATTGGGTGAGATATATGAGAACTTACAAATTGACCATCGCGTATGATGGGAGCAGGTATCAGGGGTGGCAGCGCCAGGTTACGACAGATAATACGATACAGTTCGTTCTGGAATGGAGCATTGGCAAGCTGGTCGGTTATCGTGTTCAGGTAGACGGTTCGGGCAGAACAGACGCAGGCGTCCATGCCCGCGGACAGGTGGCCAGTGTGAAGCTGGCAAAACTCTACGATTCCAAAGAATTGAAGGATTCGCTGAATCGGTATCTTCCGGAGGATATCCGTGTTGTAAAGGTGGAACTGGTCAGGAACAGTTTCCATGCACGTAAGAGTGCCAGGGGTAAGAAGTATGAGTATTATATAGATTGCAGGGAGAAGCCGGATGTATTTTCACGCAGATATTGCTATCATTATCCGGAGAAACTGGATATTGAGGCTATGCGTGATGCGGTGAAGTATCTGATCGGACCAAAGAATTTTATCAGCTTTACGGATGATAAGGAGTGTAAGGATTCGATACGGCGTATCACGAATATTAAGATTGTGAAGAGCGGGGAGAAGGTCCGGATCACATATTATGGTTCGGGATTTCTCTATCATATGGTGCGCATCCTGACAGGAACTTTGCTTGAGATCGGGACGGGGAAGAGAGATGCATCGAAGCTTCCGGTAGTGATTGCGGCGGAGGATAGGAGCCTTGCGGGATTTCTTGCTCCGGCAAGAGGCTTATTTTTAAGGAAGGTATATTATTAGTTTTACGGAGGAGTTTAAATGAAGTTTGTATCATGGAACGTGAATGGGATCCGTGCATGTGTGCAGAAGGGATTTATGGATTTTTTTAAAGAGGCAGACGCAGATATTTTCTGTATTCAGGAATCGAAGATGCAGGAAGGCCAGCTTGCGCTTGAACTGCCGGGGTATCATCAGTATTGGAATTATGCCGTGCGCAAGGGGTATTCCGGCACCGCGGTGTTTACGAAGAGGGAGCCGTTATCTGTGGCTTACGGGATCGGTATCGAGGAGCATGACCAGGAAGGCCGTGTGATCACGCTTGAATTTGAGGATTATTATTTTATCACGGTGTATACGCCGAATTCACAGAATGAATTGGCAAGGCTTCCTTACCGGATGCAGTGGGAGGAGGATTTCCTGGCATACCTGAAAGGGCTTGAGGAGAAGAAGCCGGTGATTTTCTGTGGAGACTTGAACGTGGCGCATCAGGAGATTGACCTTAAGAATCCAAAGACGAACCGTAAGAATGCGGGATTTACGGACGAGGAGCGCGGGAAATTTACAGAGCTTCTTAAAGCAGGATTTGTTGATACTTTCCGGTATTTTTATCCGGATGCGGAAGGGATTTATTCCTGGTGGTCTTACCGTTTCAGTGCAAGAGCAAAGAATGCAGGGTGGCGTATAGATTATTTCTGCGCATCGGATTGTCTGAAGGACCGGCTTAAGGATGCGAAGATCCTGACGGATGTAATGGGATCAGATCACTGTCCGGTTATGCTTGAGATAGACTGATATAGGGGTGTTCATTCATCTTGTTTGGGGCAGTTCTTATCGTGGATAATGGGGGGGGGAGGGCGCATCAGATCCCCCCGTCCACCCCGATCACCTGTCCTGTCAGATATCCGGGAGCATGTGCAAGATCCCATACGACTTGTGCAATTTCATCTGTTGTTCCGTACCGCCCCGCCGGAATCTCGTCTTCCAGAGCACGTCTCTCGTCGTCTGTTAACTGCCGGTTCATATCCGTGTCGATCACTCCACATGCGATCGCATTTACCTGGATGTTACTGGGCGCCAGTTCTTTGGCCAACGCCTTTGTAAGTCCGTTCACCCCTGCCTTGGATGCCGAATAAGCGGCTTCGCAGGAGGCGCCTGAATTCCCCCACATTGAAGAAATATTGATGATCTTTCCGGATTTTCTCGATATCATCGGAGGAATCGCGGCGCGGCAGCAGTAGAAGACCGAAGACAGGTTCGTGTCGATCACGCGTCTCCATTCCCTGTCATCCATATCCATCAAAAGCCCGATATACGAGATCCCCGCATTGTTGACCAGAATGTCCAGACAGTCACAGGAACGGCTGATCTGTTCAAACATGCCGGCAACGTCTCCGGGATTCCCCACATCTCCTGTCACAATCTCACAGGAGGCATGATATTCCTGCTCAATGACAGCCTGAACTTCGTTCAGCTCCTTGATCGACGCATGGCAGTTAAGGAATACATGATATCCTTCTGATGCAAATTTAAGCGCGGTGCTCCGCCCGATTCCCCGGGAAGCGCCGGTGATCAGTATGTTCTTTTTTCTCATGACAAGTCTCAGCCCCATTCGATAATTAAAAGAGTAATTGAAAGAATAATTGAAAGAATGATTTATAGAATGTTTATAAAATATCTATTAAATCAAAGCTTTGCGCTTTCATTATACCCCAGAATTCTTGCCATTTAAAGCCTCAGGTGCTATGATTTACATATTATTTTTAAAAGTTTAAAAGAATCCAAACAGAGAGAGGTCCTGCACATGCTATCAAAATTCAGCGTTAAGAAACCTTACACCGTAGTAGTAGGCGTAGTGCTCATCATCATCCTGGGGGTAGTCTCTTTTGGCAGTATGACCGTCGATCTTCTGCCGAGCATGAATCTCCCTTACGCGATCGTCATGACCACATACATAGGCGCAAGCCCCGAGGAAGTAGAAGAGATTGTGACCAAGCCTGTAGAGCAGACGATGGCCACAGTCAGCAATATCAAGACGATCCAGTCTATTTCCAATGAAAATGCATCCACGGTGGCGCTGGAATTTGACCAGACTGCCAACATGGATTCTGTCACGATCGAGATGCGGGAAAGCCTGGACCAGATCCAGGGCTTCTGGCCGGACGGTGTGTCGAATCCGATCATAATGAAGCTGAACCCGGACATGATGCCCGTACTGGTTGCGGCGGTCAGCGCGAAAGGTGAGGATGCGTCAGCCACAAGCAAGACGATAGAGAACGAGGTCATTCCCGAGATTGAGAGCGTGGAGGGCGTGGCGTCTGTCACTGTGACCGGAAGTATTGAGGAGACTGTGGAGATCACGGTCAATGAAGAGAAGGTCACGGAGTTAAATGACGAGATCAAGGCAGAGATGGAGAAGAAGGTGAACGACGCCAAAAGCGCGCTGGATGAGGCGAAGGCCCAGGTAGAGAGCGGGAAGGCGGCGCTGGAAGCAGGGAAAGCCCAGGCGTCCGCAGGTCTGTCGGAGGCAGAAGCCCAGATTTCTGTGAAGAGCGAAGAGATCAAGCAGGCACAGCTGGAGATCACGGAGAAGATGGCGGAGCTTAATGTGGCGGACACGCAGCTTGCGCAGAATATGGCGCTTATACAGGCGGGGAAGGCGGAATTACAGGCAAAGCTTACACAGCTGGAGGCGCAGAAGGCGGAGTATGACGAGATCAAGGGGACGCTGGAGCTTCCGGATCTGGGCTTGACGGAGGAACAGAAGGCCGAACTGGAAGCGCAGTTAGCCCGGCTTGAGGAGGTTGTGGGCGACGGAGTGTATGAGCCGGCCCATGCGGCGCTTGAGGCGGCGATCCAGCAGTTGGAGACACAGGAGGCGGCGCTTAGGGAAGGACAGAACCAGCTTAAGGCCGGAAAAGGCCAGTTAGAGGCCATGCAGCAGCAGATAAATGCAGGAGCCATAACGCTTGCACAGGCAAGAGGACAGCTTGCGTCTGCGCAGTTAGAAGCGGCAGTCGGTATTGGAGAGGGGACGTCACAGCTTGCGGCGGGAGAGTCGGCGCTGAAGATGCAGGAGGCCCAGATGGAATCGGCCATGGAGGAAGCGTCAGCCGGGACGGACATGAGTAACCTGTTAACGGCAGAGATGGTGAAGACCATCCTGACGGCGGAGAATTTCAGTATGCCGGCTGGATACGTCGAGGAGGAAGGTATTGATTATCTGGTGCGTGTCGGCGAGAAATTTAAGAACATCGGGGAACTGAGAGATCTGGTGCTGATCGATATGGAGGGGGTAGATCCTGTAAAGCTGTCGGATGTGGCAAGCGTGGAACTGGTGGATAATGCGGATGAGACTTATGCCAAGATTAACGGCGATGCCGGCGTTATGCTGATGGTCCAGAAGCAGACGGGGTATTCCACAGGCGACGTAAGCAGCCGGGTGCTCGACAGACTGAAAAAGGTGAAGAAGAACAATAAGGATATCGATACGGTTGTCCTGATGGACCAGGGCGTTTACATAGACCTGATCGTTGATTCCGTGCTGGATAACCTGATCTATGGAGCGGTGCTTGCAGTCATCATCCTGCTGGTGTTCCTGAAGAGTATCCGGCCGACATTCGTTATAGCATGTTCCATCCCGATCAGTATTATGACGGCATTGGTTGCCATGTATTTCTCAGGAGTTACGCTTAATATCATCTCCCTGTCGGGGCTGGCGCTGGGAGTAGGTATGCTGGTGGATAATTCAATCGTTGTGATCGAGAACATTTACCGTATGCGTAATGAGGAGGGAGCGTCGGCGAAGACGGCGGCCATTGAAGGGGCAAGGCAGGTAGGAGGCGCGATCGCGGCGTCTACTATGACAACCGTATGTGTGTTTCTTCCGATCGTATTTACTTCTGGCGTGACGAGACAGCTGTTTGTGGATATGGGGCTTACCATTGCGTATTCCCTGCTGGCCAGTCTGATCGTTGCCCTGACGCTGGTTCCGATGATGTCGGCAGGTCTGCTCAGGAAGACGGAAAATAAAGAGTCAAGATTCTTTATAGGGATAAGGGAAGGTTACGGCAAGGTGCTTGACAGGGCATTGGATCATAAGCTCCTCGTTCTTCTGGGGGCGCTGATCCTGTTTGCGGGAAGCATAGCTCTTGAGCTTACAAGGGGTACGCAGTTCATGCCGGATATGGAGAGTACACAGATCAGCATGGATCTTGAGACCGAGCAGGGTACCAGCCTTGAGGAGACGGCAAAGATTGCGGACGAGGTGATGGAAAGAGTCGGGAAGATAGAGGATATCGAAGATGTGGGCGGACTAACAGCGTCTGCGTCCATGATGGGCGGCGGTCAGGCGGAGAGCAACCGTATCTCCTTCTATGGGACGACGAAGGAGAATCCGTCTATGAACAATGAACAGCTTAAGAAGGAGATTGAGAAGGTTACGGAGGATCTTGACGGCGAGCTGACGGTCAATATGTCTAATATGGATATGAGCGCGCTTGGAAGTTCCGGGATCAACATCCAGATCAAGGGGAAGAATCTGGACCGGTTACAGAAGATTGCGAAGGACATCAAGAAGATAGTGGAGGATACGAAAGGAACTCAGGACGTCTCTGACGGAACGGAGGATAACAAGGAAGAGCTCCGCGTCATCGTGGATAAAGCAAAGGCGGCAAAGCACAGCCTGACGGTTGCCCAGGTATACCAGGAGCTTTACGGCAGGCTTTCAAGTGCACAGACTGCAACGACGCTTTCTACGGATACGGACGAATATGACGTCTATGTTCTGGATGATGCAGATGAGAGCCTGACGCGTGAGGATATCCGCAGTATGACGGTCACGGCGCAGAAGCAGGACGGTACGAAGGAGGAGGTAAAGCTTGCGGATATCGCGTCTTTCGAGGATGCGTCCGGCCTTCAGGCGATCAGCCGTAAGGATCAGAGCCGGTATATGTCCGTGACGGCCGGTATAAAGGACGGAGATAATATCGGTCTGGTGAGCAGCAGAGTAAAGAAGGCTCTGGGAGCTTACAGCGCTCCGGAGGGTTATGAGATCAAGATGACCGGTGAAGACGAGACGATCATGGAGGCGATGATTGAATTGTTCAAGATGCTTGCCCTGGCCCTTGTGTTCATGTACCTGATCATGGTTGCGCAGTTCCAGTCCCTGCGGTCGCCGTTTATCGTAATGTTTACCGTACCCCTTGCATTTACGGGAGGGCTTCTGGCTCTTTATATCGCAGGACTGCCGGTCAGTGTGATCGCTATGATCGGATTTGTCATGCTGTCGGGTATTATAGTGAATAACGGAATTGTATTTATTGATTATGCCAATCAGCTGATCGAAAGCGGGATGGAGCAGAGGGAGGCGCTCGTGGAAGCGGGGACGACCAGGCTTCGGCCGATCGTTATGACTGCGCTCACGACAATCCTTGGTTTATCGACGATGGCGGTCGGCGTCGGCATGGGGGCGGATATGGTCCAGCCGATGGCAATTGTTACAATTGGCGGATTGATATACGGAACTATATTGACTTTGGTCGTTGTTCCCTGTATATTTAACTTATTCCATAAAAAAGAGAAAGCGAGACTTCGTGAAGGGATCGAGGAGGAAGAGAACCTGTTTGATGATTAGTAATGTTAAGAGAGGTAAGAGTATGATTGACAGAGCGGTCGAATTCGCATTTAAGGCACACGAAGGGCAGTTCAGGAAGGGGACGAAACGTCCTTATATCGTTCATCCGGTAGAGGTGAAGGATATTGTAGCGACGATGACAGGAGACGAGGAGGTGATCAGTGCGGCGGTACTTCATGATACGATCGAAGACTGTGAAGGGGTGACACAGAGGATACTGGCGCAGGAATTTTCAGAGAGAGTGGCGAGGATCGTGGCGCAGGAGAGTGAAGATAAGTCGAAGTGCTGGATGGACAGGAAGAGGAGTACGATCGAGCATCTGAGGAGCGCGCCCAGGGACGTGCAGATGATAGGACTTGCAGATAAGCTTTCGAACATACGGGATATTGACAGGGATTATCCGGTTATCGGCGAGGAACTGTGGAACAGATTCCGCATGAAGGACAAGCATATCATCGGATGGTATTACAAGGGGATACGGGATGCCTTAAGGGCGCCGTTCGAGGGGGCGACAGCCTACGAGGAATATTGCCGGCTGATCGAGAAGAATTTTGACGATCGCAGATAGCTTTTAGAGACAGAGTTAAGAAGGACGGATGAGTGATGATTATCAGTGCAAGCAGAAGAACAGATATTCCGGCATTATACCCGGAGTGGTTTGTGAACCGGCTGAGAGCCGGGGAGGTACTGGTTCCGAATCCGTATAACCGCAAGAAGGTCAAGCGTATCTTCCTGTCGCCGGAGACGGTGGACTGTATTGTGTTCTGGACGAAGAACCCGGCGCCGATACTGCCGTATCTGAGAGAGATCACAGATATGGGGTATGAGTATTATTTTCAGGTGACGATCACGGACTACGAGGAAGATATCGAACCGGACCTGCCCTGTACGGCGGATGTTATGGCGACGTTTTTGATGATGAGCGAGCGTCTGGGGAAGGAGCGCATGGACTGGCGGTTTGATCCGATCCTTCTGACGAAGAAGTATTCGGTCTCGTATCACCTGGAACAGTTTGAGATGATGTGCAGATGGCTTGGGGAGTCGGCTTCCAGATGTATTATCAGTTTTGTCGATGCTTATAAGAGCAGTCCGTATCAGGAACTTATGGAGGATGACATCCTTAAGCTGGCAGGCGGGCTTGGAAGGACTGCCAGAGAATATCAGCTCCCATTGTATACCTGTGCGGAGAAGGTGAATCTTGAGCGGTTTGGCATCGGCCACAGTGCGTGTATTGACAAGGCAAAGATAGGAAGCCTGATCGGATATAAGCTGGATCTCAGAAAGGATACGGGACAGCGCAGGGAATGCCGCTGTGTGGAGAGCGTGGATATCGGTACATACCATACCTGTATCCATGGATGCAGGTACTGCTATGCGTCAGGAACCCCGGAGAATGCAAGGAACAAGTATCAGCAGCATGATCCGGATTCTCCTCTGCTTGTCGGGAATCTCAAGGGTGACGAGGTGATCACAAAGCATAATGCAATATCCGGCAAGGATCTCCAGATATCCTTGTTCGATTTGCCGGGGATGTATTAGTACACCGAAACAGCAAGATAATAGTGTAAGATACCGGATGCCGGGGCGGCGCACCATGGTTTACAGCAGGGTGCCGTCCCGGTTGTTTTATAATAGATACGATATTGACAAAAGTGTAACGGAATGGTATATTTGAACTATAGTCTAAACCATAGTCTAAAGCAATGACGGGGTTGATGAGAAGGCCGAAGAGAAGCAGATCCACGAGGCCGTATGCCTGTTTTAAGACCATGGATATGTATTCTCGGACAGATATATGATTTCAGCAGGAAAGGTAGTATAACAGATGAAAAACATTACGAACATTCAGAAGTTTTCCATCCACGACGGGGACGGGATACGTACATCTGTTTTCTTCAAGGGCTGTCCTTTGAAATGTGAATGGTGCCATAACCCGGAAACCCAGAGATATGAAAGAGAGATACAGTATGATCCGGACAAATGTACCGGTTGCGGCTCCTGTGTGCGCGTCTGTCCAAGTCATGCGGTCGTGCTTGAGGATGGGAAGCCGGTGACAGACCGGAAAGCCTGTACCCTGTGCGGCAGATGTGAGAACTTCTGTCCGGCCGGTATCCGTGAGGTGGTCGGGAAGGAATATACGGTGAAGGAGCTTGTAAGGGAGCTTATGAAGGACCAGATCTTCTATGAGGATTCCGGGGGCGGAGTGACATTTTCCGGAGGCGAGGTCATGACGATGGATATGGATTATATCCTCGCGGCCGCCAGGGAACTGCACCGCCAGGATATCACACTTACCATTGATACCTGCGGATATGTCCCGTATGAGAAGCTTGAGAGCCTTCTTCCTTATGTGGATACGTTCCTTTACGATGTGAAGGTTATGGATCCGGAAATCCACAGGAAGTACATAGGAACAGACAATAAGCTGATCCTTGAGAATCTTGTACGCCTTGCCAAAGACGGCGCAAGGATCTATATCAGGATTCCTGTGATCAGGGAAGTGAACGGTAACGAGAAGAATATGAAGGAAACCATAGCGTTTCTGAAGGAACATGATATTCATCCGCCTCAGATCAACCTGCTGCCCTATCATGATACGGGAAGCGGAAAGTATCCGAAGCTGGATATGGAATATAAGGGAACAGATCTACATGCACCGGATCGAGAAGAGATGGAAGGCTTTGTCAGGCTCTTCGTCGATGCCGGATTCGCGAACACAAAAATAGGAGGTTAAGAACATGGCGAAATTGCGCGGTATGAACGAGAGAATTCAGAAGTTACGGGAACTCAGTGTGACTACACCGGTCCACATTGACCTTGAGAGAGCGAAGATCGAGACAGATTTCTACAAGGAGAATGACGGTAAGTATTCTATCCCGGTCATGAGGGCGATGGTGCTTAAGGAATATTTCTCTAAGAAGACGCTGTATCTGGGAGACGGCGAACTGATCATCGGAGAGAAGGGAAGGGATCCGCAGGCGTCCCCGACATTCCCGGAGCTTTGCTGCCACAGCGTGGAGGATATGGTGGTCATGAGCGAGCGTAAGCTTGTATCCTTCCACACAACGGATGAGGACAGAAAGCTTCAGGCTGAGGAGATCATTCCATACTGGACAGGAAGAAGCATGAGGGAGAAGATTCTTGCCAGGATGACGCCGGAATGGCATGAATGCTACAGTGCAGGTATGTTTACGGAGTTCATGGAGCAGAGAGGACCGGGACATACATGCGGCGGCGAGCAGGTATTCACGACAGGATACATGGATTACAAAGAGAAGATAAAGAAGACGATGGACGGACTGGATTATATCAACGATCCGGATGCGGTAAATAAATGCGAAGAGCTGAAGGCGATGGATATTTCCTGTGACGCGGTGATCATTCTTGGAGAGCGTTATCACAAGCTTGCACTTGAGATGGCGGAGAAAGAAGCAGATGAGACCAGGAAGGCAGAGCTTCTTCAGATTGCCGCAAACCTTGAGGTAGTTCCGGCACATAAGCCGCAGACCTTCTGGCAGGCGATCCAGTTATACTGGTTCACCCACCTTGCGGTTACGACAGAGCTGAACCCATGGGATGCATTCAGCCCGGGAAGGCTCGATCAGCATCTGAATCCTTACTATGAGAAAGATGTGGAAGCTGGTATTCTTGATGACGAGAAGGCGCTTGAATTACTTGAGTGTCTGTGGGTGAAGTTCTACAATCAGCCGGCGCCGGTGAAGGTCGGCATCACGCTGAAGGAGAGCGCGACCTATACGGATTTTGCAAATATCAACACAGGCGGAGTTACGCCGGACGGACACAATGGCGTGAATAATGTAAGTTACCTGATTCTTGACTGCATGGATGAGATGAAGCTGGTACAGCCCAATTCTAATGTGACGATCAGCAAGAAGACGCCGGCGAAATTCTTAAAGAGAGCCTGCGAGGTTTCAAGGATGGGCTGGGGACAGCCGGCATTCTATAATACGGAAGCACAGATCATGGAGCTGATCAACGCAGGTAAGAAGCTTGAGGACGCAAGGCGCGGAGGCTCTTCTGGATGTGTAGAGACCGGCGCATGGGGCAGCGAGGCTTACATCCTGACGGGATACCTGAATATCCCGAAGGTATTCCAGCTTACACTGTTCAACGGATTCGACCAGTATTCCGGCAAGCAGATCGGACTTAAGCTTGGATACGCGAAGGACTTCAAGACCTATGAAGAATTGTGGGATGCATTCAAGAAGCAGCTTGAGCATATTGTAAATATAAAGATCCGCGGTAATAACGTGATCGAACAGCTGTATGCGCAGGAGATGCCGGCGCCGTGTCTTTCCGTTGTGACCAACGACTGTATTTCCAACGCGAAGGATTACAACGCAGGCGGTGCAAGATATAATACCAACTATATCCAGGGAGTAGGGATCGGCACGATCACAGACTGTCTTGCATCGATAAAGTATAATGTATACGACAAGCAGAACTTCACGATGGAAGAGCTGATCGAGGCGATGGAGCATGATTTCGAGGGATACGATGCGATCTACCGCATGGTTCACGACAAGACTCCGAAATACGGTAACGACGACGATTATGCGGACGACATCATGCAGGACGTATTCGAGCTTTACAGAAGCTCCATCACAGGACGTCCGAACATGAAGGGCGGAAAGTACGGAGTAGATATGCTTCCTACTACCTGCCATGTATACTTCGGTGACGTGATCCTTGCGACTCCGAACGGAAGAAAGGCGCATAAGCCGGTATCAGAGGGGATTTCTCCGGAGAAATCTGCGGACACCAACGGACCTACGGCTGTGATCAAGTCCTGTGCGAAGATGGATCATCTTGCGACTGCGGGAACACTGCTGAACCAGAAGTTTACGCCGGATGTTGTTGCAGGAGAGGAAGGACTTGACCATATGGCAAGCCTGATCCGCTCTTACTTCTCCATGGACGGCCATCATATCCAGTTCAACGTAATTGACAAGCAGACGTTGATAGACGCCCAGAATAATCCGGAGGAATATAAGGATCTGATCGTGCGCGTGGCAGGATACAGCGATTTCTTCCGTAACTTAAGCAAACCGCTCCAGGATGAGATCATCGAGAGAACGGAACAGAGCTTTAATTAGTACGGACTGTGATTATAAGAGGATGAGGAAAGCATTTTCCTCGTCCTTTTTCACTTGCTTTTCTGTTAAAAAACAATTACAATGTTGTAAAGTATGAAAGAAGACAAAGATATTTTTGAATAAAAAAGATGATGGTGACGGCATGGCAGAGATACGAAAACGGTTGATCTTTCACGGAAGGGTACAGGGAGTCGGGTTCAGATATACGGCCAGGCATCTGGCAGATTCCCTTGGACTGACCGGGTGGGTAAGGAACGAATACGACGGCACGGTGCATATGGAAGTACAGGGGCGCAAGGCTATGATCTATAAGCTGATGGAGGGGTTGAACCGCAGTATGTACATCTCGGTTGACTGGATTGATGAAGAAGATATTCCTGTGATAGAGGAGAGCCGTTTTTCCGTCCGCCGCTAGATGAGGCGGTGAACGCCTGAATAAGACTTTTTGCGCAAGACGGCGGTGATTTTAAAGAACCAGAAGGAGAGCAGCATGGAGAAGGATAAGAAGAAGAGTGTGAAGAGCAGGATTGTCTCAGCGGCATGGCAGTTGTTTTATGAGAAGGGATACAACGGCACGACAGTGGATGATATCATCGAGCTGTCAGGTACTTCCAAGGGATCGTTCTATTACTATTTCAGTACGAAGGATGAATTGCTGAATACATTGTCTCTGATCCTGGACGATTACTATGAAGAGCTGGACAGAAAGATGGAACCTGAGATGAACAGCTTCTCCAAATTATTGTATCTGAATTATGAGATGCATTCTATGATGGAGGAGAAGATCAGCATCGACCTGCTCGCATCCC
Source organism: uncultured Dorea sp. (assembly GCA_910579015.1). GTDB lineage: Bacteria > Bacillota > Clostridia > Lachnospirales > Lachnospiraceae > Sporofaciens. The sequence goes on from CAJTRO010000014.1 coordinate 61,194, forward strand.
TCTATTCTACACAGCTCGTATCAGAGAGGGAGAGCCATCTCCTGGATCAGAACCGGAATTATTACCGTCTGGTGAACCAGATTGTGGAAGAGGGGCAGAAGCGCGGCCAGATACGCACGGATGTTCCGGCCAGTGAGGTGACGCGGTACTATACGATGTGTGAACGTGCGCTGGTATCGGACTGGTGTCTGAACAAAGGACGGTATTCTCTGGGACAGTACAGCAGGGAATGTATGCCCTTTATGATGGAGCATTTCAAGAATTAGACAGTCCTTTACAGCGGATATGCCGCAGATGCCAGGGAGGCTGATAGTATGGTAATACAGTGCTTAAAGAAGTTTTCATTATTAGATTACCCGGGAAAGGCCGCCTGTACATTGTTTACGGCCGGATGCAATTTTCGGTGTCCATATTGCTGTAACGCGCCGCTGGTGGTGAATACGCATGAGAATAAAGAGATTCCGCTTAAGGATATCTACCGATATCTGGAGAATTGCAGAGGCTTACTTGACGGGATCTGTTTGTCCGGCGGTGAACCGATGATACAGCATGGGATAGAAGACTTTTTGGGGCGTGTCAGGGAACTGGGGTATGAGGTCCGTCTGGAGACTAACGGCAGTTTCCCGGACAAATTAAGGAAGATCGTGTCGGAAGGTCTGGTCAGTTACGTTGCCATGGATATCAAGAATTCTATGGAGAGTTATGGGAAGACGGTGGGAATAGAAGGATACGATATGGGAAATGTCTGTAAGAGTGTCGAATTTCTGTTAAGCAGTTCCATACCATATGAGTTTAATACGACCGTGGTCCTTGAGCTTCATCAGAGATCGGATTTCGAGGCTATCGGCAGATGGATCGCGGGGGCGAGACGTTACTATCTTCAGAGGTTTGTAGATTCCGCAAGCGTGTTGCGGGGAGGCTTGCATCGGTATAACGAGAGCATTATGCTTCAGGCGCTTGAGATTGTCAGGGAGAATGTGCCGTCGGCAAGACTGCGGGGATGACAGGCTGCAAAAGATTATTTGCTGTCTGTACAGCCGTCTTCATCTGTTTGTGCGTTCGTCAGCACAGAACAAGAAGCCCTGGCACAGTCCGCTGTGCCTGTGTCTTGTACTCCAAGAAGCATATCCTGCGTGGGTACAGCAGTTACTTATTGGGGTGTATATGAACATCGTCTCCTGCGGCGTGCCCGATACTCTCTGCCTTAAGTGCACTGTTCCGTCCCGTTTCAAAATGGTCGGTCCTGAGGATCGTATAGGATCCGGCAAAGTCTCCGTCTCTCATATATGCGATCATTTTCTTAAGATTCTCGTTGGTCCCTGAGATGTCCATTCCGTTCCTGACGGAATATTGGCCGATTCGGATCAGCTCACACAGATTGTTCTCATAGATCTTATTAATACGTTCATTATCAAAGATGCTGATGATCTCCATATGCATGGCGGTATCGGCAACCTCCCATTCGTAGGGATCATCGGCGGCCGCGCACATACGGACGACCTTTTCTTCGATCCGATAGGAGTATTCCTCATTTCTGCCGGTAGAGAAGATGAGCCTGAACGCCGCGCCTTCTAAGAGTTCTCGGATCTGGTACAGCTCGTTGATATCCTTCTCGGTAATCTCCCGGACGGTCATGGACTTGTAATAGTCAGATACGATAAGCCCTTCTGCCTGTAACATCTGGATGGCGGAGCGGACCGGACTGCGGCTCATGCCGAGTTCGCTGGTGAGCTTGGCTTCTGTGAGAGGCATACCCGGGGGATATGCGAGATTCAGTATTCTTTCCTTTATCTTCTCGTAGGCCTGGTTGGTGAGAGATGCGTTTTTTTCAGCCATACAGGTTCGTTCCTCCATTTGTGAAAATGATTTACCGTTGGTCTGCCCGTACAGGATTGTGTGTAACTGTCTATTTAGTAACGGGGTATAGATTCAAGTTTATTGTAGTATTATTCTAACATGGAGATGAGGGATAGACAAGTTCAAGTTTGTAAGCTTTTTCAATAAGTTTCCCCTTTTTCAGTAAAGGGATTGCTGAAGAAGATCGCTTTATCCAATCCCAAAATGTTTTACTATATGCCGATGTAAAGACAACAAGAATCATTCTTTGTTTTCGTCAAATTTTAAATAATAAATCATGGTATGCAACACTATAAAATCATTTAGGTAAGTGACAGGGAGACAACGTGAGACAGTGTGAGGTAATATGGGAACATAAAGAAGGCAGGATTGAACCTGCCTGTATTAAATATGTCTGAATAAAAAGAAAAATCATGCATTAAAATAAGAAGAGAACGGTAAAAATTTTCAGATATGTAGTTGTTGAGATTAAAGATCCATGATAAAATAAGCTGGCAGTTATTGTGATTATGTGTTTGTGGAGTGTGGTAACTTAGCAACACTACATAAAAGCAAAAACTGCTATTATTTTTGATAAAGCGGAATATTGAGTTTCTTTAAAGCTAAAGTTGTGTATAAGGAGGAGTACATGATGGATGATATTATGGAATTTGCCGATCGAGAAGAGTTTAGAAGCTGGCTTTCTGAGAATTGCCTGTCAGATGCCGGCGTTTGGCTGTTGTTTGGAAAGGCTGGCGGGCCAAAGACAATAAAAGCTGGAGAGGCGCTTGAGGAAGCGCTCTGCTTTGGCTGGATTGACGGACAGATGAAAAGCATTGATGATAAAACTTATAAGAAATACTTTTCCATGCGCAGGGAGAAGAGTAAATGGTCGGAGAAGAATAAGGCATTGGTCAAGAGCCTTGAAGAGCGGGGGATTATGACTGATTTCGGCAGAAAGAAGGTAGAGGAGGCCAAGAAGAACGGCCAGTGGAACGCTTCGAATTCTACGGCGGTGACAGAGGAACAGATTGACCGGCTGTCTGCTGTTTTGGAAGGGTATGAGCCTGCTTTTACGAATTTTAGGGCGATGTCCTTATCGGTAAAGAAGACTTACACCCGGGCGTATTTTGATGCAAAGACAGAGGCAGGACGTGAAAAGCGGATTGCCTGGATGGTGGACCGGCTCAATAAGAATCTGAAACCGATGTAACAAGTATCCGGATGTATTCATGCCGGATAAAAATTAAAAAGTAACTGAGAGGCATATAACATGAGCAGAGGAACAGAATTTCTGTTTTTTGTAACAGAGCAGCTTAAGAAAAGGATCCGCGGGATTAACGAGACGATCCGTGAAGTACAGAAGGACATTTCTGGAATGATCGAATATTACTGGGAGAATTATGCAGAGATGGACCAGTATGGATACGAGAACTACGATAATCAGCAGGCGCTTCTCGGACAGGTGAATGCAAAGCAGGAGTATCAGAGGCAGAGGCACAGATGGATGAAGATGCTGGACTCACCATTCTTTGGCAGCGTAGATTTCATCTATGAGGGGGAAGAGGAAGCGGAGACCTTCTATATCGGAATTGGTAATTTTGCCAGGGAGAGAGGGAGCATTCCCCTGATTTATGACTGGCGGGCCCCGGTCAGCGGACTGTTCTATGATTATGACAAGGGACCGGCCTCTTATGAGGCGCCGGGCGGAGTGATGGAAGGGGAGATACATTCGAAATGGCAGTATAAGATCCGTGGCGGAAGGATGATCTATGAGTTTGAGAGCGATATGAAGATTGATGATGATATCCTGAAGCAGGAGCTTGGCGCGAACAGTGATACACAGCTTAAGAATATTGTCCGGACAATCCAGAAGGAGCAGAATGCGATCATCCGCAATACGAAGGATAAGGTGCTGATCATCCAGGGAGCGGCGGGCAGCGGGAAGACGTCTATCGCTTTACACCGGATTGCGTATCTTCTGTATCATGACCGGGGATATCTCAATTCCTCCAATATCCTGATCCTGTCTCCGAACAGTGTATTTTCTGATTATATTTCCCATATTCTTCCGGAGCTTGGGGAGGAGCATATACAGGAGATGAGCTTCGACCTCTTTGCTTACCGGGAGCTTAAGGGTATTGCCGCAGACTGTGAGGACCGCTGGGACCAGATCGAAAGGCAGATACAGGACGCAAAGAGACCGGGAGCGCAGATGCGGAAGGCGAAGAGACCAGGAGCGCAGATGCAGGAGGCGAAGAGACCGGGGGCATTGGATCCGGATGATATGTGGAAGGGATCGAAGTCTTATGTAGAAGCTGTAGAAGGCTTCCTGATAGAGCTTGAGGACCGGCTGGTGGATTTTGGGGATGTGCATTACAAGGGGATGACCAAGACTGCGCAGGAGATTCTGGAGCTGTTCTATTTCCGTTTCCAGAGTGTGCCGATCCTGTCCCGTATGGATGCGGTGATGGAGTATGTTGTAGATGAGTATGAGACACTCTGCGGACGGGATTTTACGGAAGAGGAGATGGAGACTGTCAGGGAGCTGTTTCAGAGTATGTATGTGACTCGCGATCTGTATGAGATTTACAGCTGGCTTCTGGAAGAATATGGATGGGAACCGCTTGCAGATCTTCCGCCTAAGGAACGGATACTGGCATATGAGGATGTATATCCAATACTCTATCTGAAACAGCGTCTTCTGCAAGTAGAAGGACATAGGAATATCCGCCATCTGGTCATCGACGAGATGCAGGATTACTCTTATCTTCAGTATGTGATCCTGGAGCGGATGTTCAACTGCGCCATGACGATCCTCGGAGACCGTGCACAGACTGTGGGTGAACGGCCACAGGATGTCCTGACCTTCCTTCCGAAGATACTTGGTAAGAAGGTTCGCAAAATAGAACTGAACCGGAGTTACCGGAACACGTATGAGATTGCGGAATATGCCGGAAGAATTGCAGGGATTTCGGGTATTGAATATATGAAACGCCGCGGAAAAGCGGTGGAAGAGATATCATGTACTGCGGTGGAAGAGGCGGCAGGGCTGATATTGGAGAGGATTAAGCTTGGGGAAGATGGATATGAGACGGCGGCCGTCCTCACTATGACGGAGCAGGAGGCACGCCGTATTTATGAAAATATCAGGGCTGTTCGGGAGGATGTATCTTACATTGACAGAGACAGTACAAGCTTTCGCAAAGGGATAACAGTCACTACGTTCTATATGGCGAAGGGACTGGAATTTGACCAGGTGTTTGTGCTGGCGGAGGAGATGGAGAATGCTTTTTCACGGCAGTTTCGCTATATCAGTGCGACAAGGGCGCTGCATGAGCTGTATATGCTGGAGATTATCTGCGGTCCATGCATACGGCGGGCAGAGTAAGCCTTCTTGCTTATTGCACCAGTACAGCCAGCATATCGTCCGGAAGCATGGCGGTGAATTCCATCGCTTTGCCTGTGACAGGATGAGTGAATGCGAGCCTGTGTGAGTGAAGGGCCTGTCTCTGTATGTATTCCATGTCCGGATTGTAGAGATAGTCGCCGATCAGCGGATATCCAAGATGCTTCATATGTATGCGGATCTGGTGGGTACGGCCGGTTTCCAGACGAAGTGATACCAGGCTGTGACCGTTCTTTTCGCTTATAACCTTGTAATGGGTAACCGCAGTCTCCCCGTGTTCGAAGTCCACCGTCCGTTCGATGATGGTGCCGGACTTACGGCCAAGGGGAGCGTCAATACGGCCAAAGGGCGGTGTGACTTGTCCGCGGACAAGGGCAAGATATTCCCGGTGGATCTGGTGCCTGCGGACCATATCAGAGAGGATATTTCCGCTGACCAGATGTTTGGCTGTCACGGTAAGGCCGGAGGTATCACGGTCCAGGCGGTTACAACAGCGGAAGATAAATGGTTTGTTCTGCTCCTTGTAGTACCAGGCAAGGGCATTTGCCATGGAATTCATATAGTTATTAAGGGAAGGGTGGATGGGCATACCGGCAGGCTTGTTGATGACGATAAGATCCTCATCCTCGTATACGATATCAAGAGGCAGATTGACCGGAGGAATCTTTTCGGAGCATTTTGTTTCGCAGATCCGGACAGAGAGATGATCTCCAAAGGCAAGCGTCTGCCGCATATAGTAATGGATGCCGTTTACAAGGACGCTTTCTGGCATCCGCTTGATCTCGGTCAGGTTCTGAGCAGAATAACCGCGCCGTCTGAGGTATTGCTCTACTCTCAGGCCGCCGCTTTCTTTGTCTATGATATAATCAATCGTCCGGTTCATGGTAATCTCCCTGTCTGGTTTTTTAGTTAAAAGCTGGAAATCCATTTTCTAATTATAGATAGAATTCTATGGGATTTCAAGCGGATAAAATAATTATTATTTTCATTAAGCTTCTACATATACTATAGTAAAGGTATGTGTCTGGAGTTAGGTCCATGAAGAAAGAGAAGCTGAAAAGATGGAGAAATTACGGAGTTCTTGTACTGACGCTGGCGCTTGCCATGGCCGCGTCGTTCAAGTATATTTCCAGCTATTCTACGGTTTCCAGTAATGTGAATGGGAAGGAGCTGCCGATCTGTTCCGTGGAGACGAAGGAGAAAAAGGTGTCGCTGACCTTCGATGTTTCCTGGGGAGATAAGGATATCGACAGGATTCTGGATATTCTTGAAAATGAGGGGATCCGTGCGACGTTCTTCATGACAGGAACGTGGGTAGAGAAGTATCCGGAGGCGGTCAGGAGGATGAAAGAGGCAGGCCATGACCTGGCCAACGGCAGTGAGAGCCACAGAAGTATGGTGGAGATGGGAGAAGAAGAGCAGAAGGTTGAAGTCATGAGGGTACATGAACGGGTGATGGAGATGACGGGGGTTGAGATGAAGCTGTTCCGTCTGCCGTATGATAATTATGACGATCCGACGATCCGCAATGTGTCGTCCTGCGGATATTTTCCTATCCAGTGGTCTGTCAACAGCCTTGATTGGAAGGACTATGGCGCGGACCATATCGTGGATACGGTGCTTAACAATAGGAATCTGAAAAACGGTGCGATCATCCTTCTCCATAATGAGACGAAGTATACGGCTGACGCGCTGTATTCGATTATTAAAGGAATCCGGGAAAAAGGATATCAGATGGTTCCGGTATCGGAGCTGATATACGAGAAGGACTATCATATGGATGTGACAGGGCGTCAGATGAAGGATCGGGCAGTATTGCGTCAGATATTGCAGTAAGTATTTCGATTATAAGTAAGAAAGGGATAGAAGCTTATGGATAACAGAGTATCAGTGATCAGTATTATCATCAAAGAAGAGGAATCAGCGGGGGAGGTCAACGAACTGCTCCATGGATTCCGCCAGTATGTGGTAGGGCGCATGGGGATTCCCTACAGAGAACGAGGCGTATCCATCATCAGTGTAGTGCTGGATGCGCCGGGGGATGTCACCAGCTCCCTCTCAGGGAAGCTGGGAATGCTTAAGGGAGTCAGTGCAAAGACACTGACAGCCAGACTCTGACTAAAACCGGTTGATTCCGTTCTGGAGCTCTTCCGCCCATTTTTGCAGATTGTAGGTTCGTCCGCCAAAGAGCTTGAGAAGGGCGCCGGCAGGCTTGTTCTCGTTGGCAAAGGCATTGGCCTCGTCGGTGTCCACATGCATCGCGAGTGCGAAGTCTGGATGGACACGGACCACTACATCAGCGAAGATCAGGGAGCGCTCGAAGCTCTCCATGATTACGAATACCTCGTCGTTATCCTTCACATTAAGCTGGATTGCCTGGACGGGTGTCATATGTATGTGACGCTTTGCGACGATCACGCCGTGATCCAGTTCGATACTTCCGTTCGGCCCCTCAAGGATACAGCCCGGTGTGTCTGCTGTGTCGCCAGACTGGCGGATGATACCGGGAATCCCCAGTTTGCGGGAATCCGTCATGGAGATCTCAATCTGCGTCTCGTTTCGGAACGGTCCGAGTACGGCAACATTTTCAAAGGAGGATTTCGGTCCTCTCACGGCAAGGCGTTCTTCACAGACATACTGGCCGGGCTGGCTTAGTTCAGCCTTGAAGGTCAGTTCCTTCCCCTCTCCGAATAATATATCAAAATCCCGCCGGCACAGATGTATATGGCGTGCGCTTGTCTCGATAGGTATAGCAAGTCCCATGGTCAATTCACCTCGTTTGTAGAATTTTGTCTGTGTTCTATTCTAACAAAATCGGGATACTTTTTCAACGCATGGCTTTCATTTTATCGAAAAATAGCATATAATAAGGGAGTACATTGGAAGCAGGAAGCTGCTTATGGGAGTAAAACAGACAGGAGGTTATAACGATGAGAGATGTATTAGAGAGCATCAGGGATTTTTTTGAAAGAGACTGGACGCCGGCAGAGAAGGTGCTGGTGATCCTGTGCTGCGTGCTGTTGGGCGTGGTCAAAGGATTCTGCCTGGCGCCGATCAAGAGAGGTATCAGCTGCGGCAATAATAATGGCAACTCTTATATGCAGACAGAGGACGGATACTGGTCAGAGGCAGAGGAGTAGTCCCTTTGGCGGTGTAACTGTACCGGCTCCACACTGATCAGCCAGACGATCGGCGTGGAAGTGACGAGAATTTAGGCAATTTGTCACGTTGACAAAGCTGGCGTTCTTATTCTATAATTATTCAGGTAAAACAACGGCGTTTTCATCATGGTATGAGAGCGCCCTTTTTTATCTTTTTAGCGTTGGTTTGTCCGCTAGAATAGAGAAGAGATAAGAAAATACGTACTGACTTATGGGCAGGGAGGAAAGTGAGATGAATCATTATACAAAAAAGGATATTCTGAAAATGGTTGACGAAGAGGATGTCGGATTCATCCGGCTTCAGTTCACGGACATTTTCGGGACGATGAAGAATATCGTCATTACCGCAGGCCAGCTTGAGAGGGCGCTGGATAACCAGATCATATTTGACGGAGCTTCCATAGAAGGCGTTGCCGGGAGTGTGGATTCTGACATGTACCTGTACCCGGATCTGGATACATTCGTCATTTTTCCGTGGCGGCCGCAGCAGGGAAAGTCAGCGAGGCTGATCTGCGATGTATATAAGCCGGACGGCACGGCTTTCGAGAGCGATCCGCGCTATATCCTGAAGAAGGTGCTGGCAGAAGCCAGGGCGCTGGGGTATGAGTTTGACGCAGGGGTGGAGTGCGAATTTTTCCTGTTCCATACGGATGAAGACGGCCGGCCGACTACTTTGTCACATGAGAATGCGTCATATTTCGATATGGGGCCGTTGGATCTGGGGGAAAATGCACGCCGTGACATAGTGATGACGCTGGAGGATATGGGACTTACGATTGAGGCGTCCCATCACGAGAAGGCGCCTGCACAGCACAAGATTGATTTCCGGTATGACGAGGCGCTTAAGACGGCAGATAATATCATGACCTTCAAGCAGGCGGCGAGGACCATCGCGAAACGCCACGGGCTTCATGCGGCCTTTATGCCAAAGCCCAAGTATGGCGTCAATGGTTCAGGGATGCATATCAATATGTCTCTTGTAAAGGACGGGATCAATATATTTACGGATGCTGAGGATGAGAAGGGGCTGAGCCGGGAGGCATACTGCTTCATCGGAGGGATCATGAAGCATATAAAGGCTGTCAGCTTCATCGCCAATCCCAATGTGAATTCCTATAAGAGACTGGTGCCGGGCTGTGAGGCTCCTGTGTATACCGCCTGGTCGGCCGGGAACCGGACTTCGCTTCTTCGGACTACGCTCGTAAGGGGATCAGGTGTCAGAGTGGAACTTAAAAGCCCGGATCCGTCAGCGAATCCATATCTTGCACTGGCGGTCTGTCTGGCGGCAGGACTTGACGGTATCAGCAATGAGATCATGCCGCCGCAGAGCGTTGACGGCAATGTGTCTGAGATGACAGAGGCACAGAGAAAGGAAGCGGGGATCGAGGCTTTGCCGGGTTCCCTGCACGAGGCGGCAGAGGAATTTGCCAGAGACACATATATTCAGTCTGTGTTAGGAGCCGGGCTGTCCGGGAAATATATACAGGCAAAGGAAAAGGAATTTGCAGATTACAGTGCACAGGTTACCGGGTGGGAGCTGGAGAGATATCTACATCGTATGTAGGAAGAACAGCATTTATGATGCCGGTCTGTAAGGAATTGTCATGAAAGAACAGCGGATTGCTTCGTGACAGTTTCGTGCCGCTGCGCCAGATGACAGGAGGTGTGGGTTTGGTTGGTATTATCATTGCATTTCCCAATAAGGACAATGCGGCCAATATTCGTAATATAATAGTGCGGAGCGGGATGGATGTTGCCGGAGTATGCACTACAGGCGCCCAGGCCCTGCAATGTGCGGATGCGGTAGATGACGGAATCCTGGTGTGTGGATACAGATTCAAAGATATGATGTATACGGAGCTTCGTGAATATCTTCCAAGAGGTTTTGAAATGCTTCTGATTGCTTCGGCGGATAAATGGACGGAGAACGATATAGAAGGGGTGATCGGCCTGAACATGCCGGTCAGAGGGCGTGATCTGGTTGACACGCTTGAGATGATGCTGCATACGATAGAGCGGAAGCGTAAGAAGCGGAAAGCAGAGCAGAAGAACCGGAATACACAGCAGAATGCGGTGATCATGAAGGCGAAGGAGCTTCTGATGAGCCGTAATAACATGTCAGAACCAGAGGCACACAAATATCTGCAAAAGTGCAGTATGGACAGCGGTACGAATATGACGGAGACGGCGGAGATGATCCTGAGTATTATGGCATAACGGGAAGTGAGGACCAGAGAGGAAGCCGTCGCAAAAGGATAATCTGAAAAGAAACAAAAGGAAGAAGAAGGAGACTGAGGTCATGAAATTTACAAAGATGCATGGATTGGGAAATGATTATGTATATGTCAACTGCTTTGAGGAGTCGGTGGAGAACCCCTCGGAAGCGGCAAGATATCTGAGCGACAGACATACAGGGATCGGCTCAGACGGGCTGATTCTGATATGTCCTTCGGATACGGCGGATTTTGAGATGAGGATGTACAATGCGGACGGCTCAAGGAGTGAGATGTGTGGTAACGGGATCCGTTGTGTGGGAAAGTATGTCTATGATCACGGTCTCACAGAGAAGACCAGCATTTCGGTGGAAACCCTGGGAGGGATCAAGTATCTTGACCTTACGGTGGAGGACGGACAGGCAGTCCTGATAAGAGTGGATATGGGAGAGCCAGAGCTTCGGGCCGCCCATATCCCTGTGGTCTGCGAGGCGGAGGAAAGAGTTATCAATGAGGCTGTCACGGTGGATGGAAGGGAATATCGGATGACGGGTGTGTCCATGGGAAACCCTCATGCGGTAGTCTTCCTTGAAGATATCAAAGGGCTGGATATTGAGAAGATCGGGCCGAAATTCGAGAATCATGAGAGATTCCCAAACCGGATCAACACGGAATTTGTCCGAGTGATTGACAGGGAAACCATAGAGATGCGCGTGTGGGAGCGTGGTTCTGGCGAGACGATGGCCTGCGGGACCGGCGCCTGCGCGGCGGCTGTTGCAAGTATTCTGAACGGACTGGCAGAGCGGAGGGTTACGGTAAGGCTGTTGGGAGGAGATCTGCTGATCGAATGGGATCAGGAAACAGGAAAGGTCTATATGACAGGCCCGGCGGTAACGGTATTCGAAGGTGAGACAAGGGTGTCCTGGATGGAAGCGTAGAAAAGGAGAGAAGACATGTTTAAAGTGAATGAAGATTATCTGAAGCTGCCAGGCAGCTATTTATTCTCAACGATCAACAGGAAGGTGGCGGCATTCCAGCAGGCGAATCCGGATAAGAGCCTTATCCGTCTTGGGATAGGCGATGTTACGCAGCCGCTGGCGCCGGCGATCATAGAGGCGATGCACGGCGCAGTTGACGAGATGGCACATGCAGAGACTTTCCGAGGATATGCCCCGGATCTTGGATATGAGTTCTTAAGAAGCGCCATGGCAAAGCATGATTATCAGGAAAAAGGAGCGGATATCCGGGCGGATGAGATATTTATCTCGGACGGCGCCAAAGGTGATTCTGGCAATATACAGGAGATATTTGCGAAGGACAATCGGATCGCCGTATGCGATCCGGTTTATCCGGTCTATGTAGATACCAACGTAATGGCGGGGCGTACAGGCACCTATGATTCCAAGAAAGAGACCTGGAGCAACGTGATCTATATGCCGTGTACGAAGGAGACGGACTTTGCACCAGAGCTCCCAAAGGAGACGCCGGATATAATATACCTGTGTTTCCCCAACAACCCGACCGGTTCTGCCATTACAAAATCCCGGCTTCAGGAGTGGGTGGATTATGCGAATAAAGAGGGAGCTGTCATAATCTATGACGCGGCCTATGAAGCATACATATCCGAGGATGATGTACCGCACACCATCTATGAATGCGAAGGTGCAAGAACCTGCGCCATTGAGCTTCGAAGCTTCTCTAAAAATGCCGGATTTACGGGCGTAAGACTGGGTGCGGCGGTCATTCCAAAGGATTTAAAGTGCGGGGATGTAACACTGCATTCTCTGTGGGCGAGACGGCATGGAACGAAGTATAACGGCGCTCCATATATTGTCCAGAAGGCGGGAGAGGCCGTATACTCTGAGGCAGGGAAAGCCCAGCTTAAGGAGCAGATCGCATACTATATGAAGAATGCCAGGGTGATCTATGAAGGATTGAAGAGCGCGGGATACCAGGTGTCCGGCGGTGTCAATGCGCCGTATATCTGGCTTGAGACGCCGGGCGGGATGACATCCTGGGAATTTTTCGACTATCTGTTAGAGCGGGGCAATGTAGTGGGAACTCCAGGATCAGGCTTTGGGCCGAGCGGAGAAGGATACTTCCGTCTGACTGCGTTCGGCTCGTATGAAAATACGGTGGCGGCGATCGAGAGGATCAAGAAGATGTGATGTGCCGTCACCACTGTTGCGGGTACAAGAGGGGCTGTCGGAAAATAGCGATTTTTCCCCTTTTTAGAACAAAAAGAAGAATCCCTTGGGAATCCAGTGATTTATCACATCTATTTCCCTGAGGGGTTCTTCTTATCCTCTTCATTTTATCTCTTCTTTATTATTTTTACGCACACAAAAAAAGCATCCGTTTTCTTTTTTACGAACTCTTTTTTATGCTGTTTTCTCATCTATTTTTCCTTCGTATTTTTTCAACTTTCCATGAAGGAATCGATGATATTTGTTTATATTTCGGCCAATTGCATACAGCATGAATTCTTTATACACTTTTTCTTCCTTGCGGTAGTTGAACTTTCGGAACTTTTCGTTTTCTTTTATATCCCCAAAATGTCCTTCTGTCTGGATCGACCGGGTCTGACGGTTGATGACCCCTTTTCTGCTCTGGATATTTGCATGAGATTCTGCCTGCAGTTCCTCCCATCGTTCATTGATCTTCATTACTTTGTTTTTGTCCTGGTCCTTATCCGCATTGTATTTATAAAGACATTTTTCTTTGTGTTTACATCCTCCGCAGTCTGCACATCCGTATACCTCAAATGTCTGGCTGTATCC
>CAJTRO010000015.1 GCA_910579015.1 uncultured Dorea sp.
AGACGCTGTGGAAGGGGGTAACGGACGTGAGTACGATAGAGGAAATCAAGTATGCAGGGATGAGAGAAGAACTGAGAGAAAAGTTGAGGAAAGAACTGACAGAAAAGATAAGAGGAGAACTGACAGAAAAGATAAGAAGAGAACTGACAGCAAAGATAATGGAAGGTGTAAGAGAGGAAGGTATACAAACGATGATCCAGGATAATCTTGAGGGACAGATCCCCAAGGAAAGAATCATCATTAAGCTTCAGAAGCGCTTTGACCTTACAAAAGAGAAGTCCGAGGAGTATTATGAGAAATTTTCCCAGGACATAGTGTAAAAAGTGACGTAATGTAAAAAGTAACATAGTGTAAAAAGTGACGTAGTGTAAAAAGTGACGCAGTTTAAAGAAAAACACAGTTTAAAAGAATCGCTGTTTAAATATACCAAGGAGAAAAAGAATTGAAAGAGAACGAGACTGCCGGGACTAATAATATCCTGACAGTCTTTTTTGTGCGTCGAATGTCCGGAGAACACGGCGGCCATCACATATTCCGCATATCTGCATATGATAAGATAGATATTTATTCTTTAGGAGTGTGCGCATATGGACAATCGGCTACCGTATTATATGACATATCCAATGCCGTTACTTTATGATGATGACAAGAACATGAGAAGAGATCTGGATTACATGAAGAGTATCTATCCCAAAGCGGCCAAATTGCTGCTTCCGTATGTAGAGGAGGAGTGCGACCGTATGGAGTACGACGGAAGTATGATGTATGATGAATATCCGGATCAGTTGCAGCTCCGTCTGATGTGCAGGAGGATTTATGACCAGGTTGCGGAAGAGATGGAGAATCCGGGAGAATGGCTGCTGGATCTGATTCAGGTTATGACCTATCACGAATTATGCCAGAGAAGATGTGAGTACAGGAATTGTCGAAAAAGGTTCTTTTAGTCCAAAGGGTGGACGTATAGAAGAAGATATGTTAAAATAAGCACCGAAAGCGTTATAATCTGGAAGTCAGGTCTTTTGCCTAACCCTCAGAGCGGTACGCTCTGCCTGCCGGCAGGAGCGCGCTTAGTGAGACTGTGTTACAAGGCAGGAGGGTGTCGGGCAGTCAAAAGGGACTGTGCAACGGATAAGGGAGGAGCGCAGATGGATAATATCATACTTGTTGGTATGCCGGCCGTAGGGAAGAGTACGGTAGGCGTCATAGTCGCAAAGCGGCTGGGATACCGGTTCATAGATACGGATATCCTGATACAGGAAGAAGAGGGGAAGTTACTAAAAGATATCATTAAGGAAAAAGGCGTCAACGGCTTCCTTGAGATTGAGGACCGCATTAATTCGCGGGTAGATACCAGGAAGACGGTGATCTCGCCGGGGGGCAGTGTTATATATTGTGAGAATGCGATGAACCACTACAAAAAGATCGGCAGAGTCGTATATTTGCAGGCGTCTTTTGAGACAATAGATAAGAGACTGAATAATGCCAGAAGCAGGGGGGTAGTGCTGAGGCAGGGACAGACATTAAGAGACCTCTATGAAGAGAGGGTGAAGCTTCTGGAAAGATATGCGGATATTACCATATGCGAGGACGGCCTCAGGCTGGAAGAGACCATTCAGAAGGTTCTTGACGCGCTTTCCTGATGAAAATATTACGAATTAATTACGAGTTTATTAAAAAATATTTTACAAATTCTGAATATGTGGTATAATAATGTCCACGGTTGAAGTGAAATCTATTCTAAGGAGCACATTGAGCCGGTCTAAAAGACGTAAACAAGCGTCCGCGGCTTAAGTGAAATCCAGAGATTTCCGAGTTTATGTTTGGCGCAGAATATGTATAATAAAAATATACATTACATCCCGTATACATGCTTCTTGCGGGATGTGCAGACGGTTTTGCCGTCTGACAGAGTATATCAGTCCGGGCATTCTGTAATATATGTTTTAGAGGGTGGAGAATATGTCTGATGTCTGGCAGGATATAGAAATGAGAGTAATAAATATTAGGTATTGAGGTGCAGCATGGAACAATATATAATAAAGGGCGGCCATCCGCTTGTTGGCGAAGTTGAGATTGGTGGAGCAAAGAATGCCGCGTTGGCGATTCTTGCGGCGGCAATCATGACAGATGAGACTGTAATGGTAGATAATCTGCCGGATGTGAATGATATTAATGTACTGTTAGATGCGATTTCAGGAATTGGGGCGAATGTCCATAGAGTTGACCGGCACACGGTGAAGGTTAACGGGAAGAATATCAGTAGTTTCGATATAGAGTACGATTATATCAAGAAGATCAGAGCGTCTTACTATCTCTTGGGCGCACTGCTTGGAAAGTATAAGCACGCCGAGGTGGCTCTTCCGGGCGGGTGCAATATCGGGAGCAGGCCCATAGACCAGCATCTCAAGGGATTTCGTGCCCTTGGAGCGTATGTAGAGATCCGGCATGGGAAGATCATAGCAGAGGCTGACAGGCTTATCGGCAAGCATATTTATTTCGATGTAGTCAGTGTAGGCGCGACAATCAATGTCATGATGGCGGCGACGATGGCGGAAGGGCTGACCATCATGGAGAATGTTGCGAAGGAGCCGCATGTCGTTGACGTGGCGAACTTCCTGAACAGCATGGGAGCGAATATCAGAGGTGCAGGTACGGATGTGATCAAGATCCGCGGAGTACAGCGTCTGCACCGTTCGGAATATTCTGTGATCCCGGACCAGATCGAGGCGGGAACCTTCATGTTTGCCGCCGCGGCGACGAGAGGAGACGTCACGGTACTGAATGTGATCCCTAAGCATCTTGAGGCAACGATCGCGAAGCTGCTCGAGATAGGCTGTGAGGTTGAGGAATTTGATGACGCAGTTCGTGTGGTTTCAAAGGGAGGCTTGAGAAGTACGCATGTCAAGACACTGCCGTACCCGGGATTCCCTACAGACATGCAGCCGCAGATTGGTGTCACTCTTGCTTTGTGCAGGGGGACAAGTACGATTACAGAGAGTATTTTCGAGAATCGTTTCAAATACCTTGACGAGCTGGCAAGAATGGGAGCGAATATCAAGATTGAAGGGAACTCAGCGACGATCGAAGGTATCCGGAAGTTTTCGGGCGCAAGAGTAAGCGCACCGGATCTCAGGGCAGGAGCGGCGCTCTGTATTGCGGGGCTTGCGACAGACGGGATTACGATTGTGGACGATATTATCTATATCCAGAGAGGGTATGAGCGGTTTGAAGAGAAGCTGCGCGGTATCGGGGCGATCATAGAGAAGGTTGGCTCGGAGAAGGATATCCAGAAGTTCCGGTTGAAGGTGAGTTGAGTCGGTACACTTTTGGCAGAAGGCGATAGAGGGGCTGTCGGGAAATGATGTTTTTATACAAAACACAGTTCCCAACAGTCCTTTTTGATTTACTGCAAAGGTAAAGGATGGAATATGACGGCGGGCAATAAGTGAAAGGATATAGGAAGATGAAGGTCAGGAAGATATTTATATTAGTGCTGTCAGCGGCAGTACTCTGCGCAGGCTGCGGCGGGAAAGAGAAGGATCCGGGGGACGGGGAAGAGAAGAAGCCGGTCCGGGAAGAGGAAAAGACGGGCAGGGAAGAAGAAAAGCAGAAAAAGCAGAAAGAGAAAGAGGAAAAGGAAAAGAAAGAGAAGGAAAAGAAAGAGGATGAGAATAAGAATAAGGTGCAGGCCGGGGAATCAGAATCGCCGGCAGAACAGGAAGGGCAGGCAGAGGGAGCGGTAACGGCCGGAGGGACAGGTCCAGAACAGCAAAAGCCGGAGATGACAGGGAACAGGCATTTGATTGCCATTGACGCCGGGCATCAGAGCCATGGGAACAGCGAGAAGGAGCCGGTCGGCCCGGGAGCGTCGGAGATGAAGGCGAAGGTGGCAGGAGGCACAAGCGGAGTTGTAACGGGACTTCCGGAGTACGAGCTTACCTTGCAGGTGTCATTGAGACTGCGGGACGAGCTTAGAGAGCGGGGATATGAAGTGCTGATGATCCGCGAGACCAATGACGTCAATATCTCCAACGCGGAGCGCGCACAGACAGCAAATAATTCCAAAGCCAGCGCATTTATCCGGATTCATGCAAACGGAGCCTCCTCAAGCAGTGCGAATGGTATGATGACAATCTGCCAGACGCCGGACAACCCGTATAACGGAGCCATTTACGGAGAGAGCAGGGCGCTGGCGGACAGTGTGTTAAACTGTGCGGTGGCGGCTGCCGGGGCCCGCTATGAGAAGGTGTGGGAGACGGATACTATGAGCGGGATCAACTGGGCGCAGATTCCGACCACGATCATAGAGATGGGATATATGACGAATCCGGAGGAGGATCAGAAGATGGCTTCGGAGGAATATCAGGACAGGATCGTATGCGGGATCGCGGACGGGATCGATCAATACCTGCAACGATAGACCAGGCCCGGCGGACATACATAAGAACAGGGGATAAAAGAAAAAGGACCCAGAAGTAAACTTCGGGGACCGCTTTTCGAAAAAATAATCTGAAGGTTGAATTGGGAAACACAAATATTCGGGGGGAATGCCTTTCGGCATGATTTGTGTTCCATTAACAATATAGCATGAAGTCAGGTGTTTTAAAATGGTCTTTGCGGACAGAAATTCATAAAATAATTGTGCGTTGATCACAATAATGTTATACTGGAAAGGTAAGCATGGGAATAGATTGCGCGGTAAAGGTTATGAGGAGAACAGGTGAAAGAGCATGGCGGTTGAATTGAAGGATCTATATGCGGCGATTTCCCCGCAGTATCCTGTGAGATTACATACGGACAGCTGTTTTGGCAAGATGATCGCCTGGATGCATGTGGTAGAGGATATTGAGTTTATTGCATCACTGCACGGCGAGGAGCTTGTCTTCTATTCCGGCCTCAGCTGTACCTCGGAAGAATGGCTGAAGCGGTATATTACCGAGCTTGACAGGCATCACGCAGGCGGACTGATCATGTCCTTTCGCGGAGAGGAGACATTTTCACAGGAGATCATTGATTACTGCAACGAGATCCGTTTTCCTGTATTTTCTGCGGCATGGACGACGCCGTATATAGATATCATGCGCCTGTTTGCGGAGATACTCCTTAAGAATGAGCAGAGGGAGACGAACCTGATCGCCTCATTTAAGAATGCGATCTATTATCCGGAAAATGAAGGCTCCTATCTGAGCCATTTTGAGAGAAATGGTTTTCTCAGGGATATGGAGTATATTGTGATCATAATCAGCTGTCATACATATGATGATGAAGCGGGGAATGCACGTCTTGATAAGATTGAGAAGTCTATGCGCTTTATTCTGGAAAAGATGATCGCGTATGAAGAGCACGGGAGGCTTATCATACTTGCGGCGGGATCTGCGCTCTCAAGGATACAGGAAGAGTTCGGGCGTCTGTGCAGGAATGATTCTAACGTTTATGCGGGAATCGGTACGGTGGCGGAAGGCGTCAGGGATATCCACCGTTCCCACGAGAATGCGTATACCGCTTATCAGCTGACCAAGACTGCGATCCCTAAGAATCTTTTGTGCTATGA
Source organism: uncultured Dorea sp. (assembly GCA_910579015.1). Taxonomy (GTDB): domain Bacteria; phylum Bacillota; class Clostridia; order Lachnospirales; family Lachnospiraceae; genus Sporofaciens. Next base: position 5,552 of record CAJTRO010000015.1, read on the forward strand.
CGAGCTGGGGATTTATAAGATCCTGGCGGATACGAAGGAGGCGTCCATCTATCCCGAATTCGTGCAGGAGACTTTGGGAGAACTGATGAAGTATGATGAGAAGAATCATACGGATTATATGGAGATCCTGGAAGCTTATTTCGAGAACGACTGCTGTGCAGTCCATACGGCGCAGGCATTGTATTGTCATAAGAATACGCTGTCATATAAGCTCGATAAGATCCGGCGGATTCTGGGGTATGATATTCTCAAGAATGAGAACCGGGTGAAGATCATGGTCGCAATCTACATACGAAGGCTTGGAACGCTGTATTAGTGCAGGGCATATATCATATATTAAAAAAGGAGGATGCACCAATGAATGAGAATCGTGTGAAGAGAAACAGGTTATTGGGCGAGAAGATGGTGAAGAGCCTGGAATCCCGTAATATGGAGGGCTATTATGCAGAGACGAAGGAAGAGGCTCTGAAAAAGGCGCTGGAATGGATTGCCGAGGGCAGCAGTGTCTCCTGGGGCGGCTCAATGTCTGTGAATGAGATTGGTCTGAAGCAGGCAATCACCGAAGGTAATTACAAGGCGTATAACCGGGAGACGGCAGAGACGCCGGAAAAGAAGCGGGAGATCGAGCTGATCGCATACGACTGTGATTATTTTCTGACCAGCGCCAACGCAATTACGGAAGACGGCGTGATCGTGAATATTGACGGAATCGGCAACAGGGTATCCGCCATTGCGAACGGGCCGAGGAATGTGGTGATGATCGTAGGCATGAATAAGGTTGTTAAGGATGTGGAGAATGCGGTGTCAAGGGCGAGGAATGAAGCCGCGCCGATCAATGCACAGAGATTCGGACTGGATACGCCGTGTTCCAAGACGGGGCAGTGCTTTGACTGCAAATCTCCGGATACGATATGCTGTCAGTTCCTGATCACCAGATTTTCGAAGATTGCGAAACGGATCAAGGTAATCCTTGTAAATGAGGAGCTGGGATTCTAAAGTGTGATTGAAATTTTAATTTTCAAAATTTTAAAATTATGTCTTGACGAAGACGTAAAGCTTTGTTATACTATATGAGTGTCGTGGTTAGAGAGAAACCGCTGATGCTCATAAATACGGCGCAGTAGCCAAGTGGTAAGGCATGGGTCTGCAACACCCTGATTCACCGGTTCAAATCCGGTCTGCGCCTCTTGTGAATATGGAAGAATTGCTTTGAAACGGGCAGTTCTTCTTTTTTTTGTATGTTCAAGGGTGATTACACTTGATTACATGTGTTTTCTATCTAAGCTGTCTGTTATGATTTTCAAAGAGAGTTCTTTGTCTGTATCCTTGATTTCCCTATATTGACGTGTTTGGGGGCATATGGTATTATGGTAAATGCATTGCCGTTTTTGCAGTGAAAGTGTTAGAATTTACATAAGAAAATATGATTTCTAGATAAAACGGTCTATATGGAGGATGGGTGTATGGATGATTCAAGGGGGATTTTTGAGCGGACCGTCGAGGCGGGGCAGGCCGTTGGAGAAAAAGAATCAAACAGTGAGATGCAGAATGTTCAGAATCTGGAGACCGTGATCAATGAAGGGCTTCGCGTTGCATTGATGGAGGAGACGCCGGATCAGTCGCTGGAGGTGCTGTTGGAGCACCTGGGAAAAGCGCTTAAGGGAGAGAGAACCTATATATTTGAGAAGAATGAGACGGGGAGTGACGATAACACCTATGAGTGGACGGCCGACGGGGTGGCGCCGGAGAAGGATAATCTCCAGAATGTTTCCCCGGAGGTGTGTGCAAGCTGGTATCAGAATTTCAATATCGGAAGGCACATAGTCATTAAGAACCTGGAGGAGATCCGGGAGACTGTACCGCTTCAGTATGAGGTCCTGAAGCAGCAGAATATCCATTCTCTCGTGGTGGTTCCGCTCTATGACGGCAAGAAGCTTATCGGTTTTTACGGCGTGGACAATCCGCCCGTGAAGTCGCTGGAATATGCGTCGAATATGCTCCAGACTGCGGCATATTTTATCGTGTCTTCCCTGAGACGGCGCAATCTGGTCCGTCAGCTTCAGAAGAGGAGCTATAATATCCTCCATGCTCTCAGCGTGGACTATCTGGGGATCTATCAGGTGAATTTCGATACAGGCGTATGTGAGATATTCCGGGACAGTGAAGAGCTTGGGTGGGGCGTCAACTTGGAGGACGGCTATCAGACGGCTATGGAGCGGTATATCTCCCGGTATGTGGTTTCCCGGGATCAGGACCGCCTCCGTGCCGTGACAAGAAAAGAATATGTACTTGACCGGCTCAGGACAAAGAAGAAGTTCTATGTCCGGCATCAGGTGAAAGATACTTCCTGCGGATTGAAGCATCTGGAGATCCATTTTTCGGCCGCGGATAAGACAGAGGAGGAGAACTGCGCGATTTTTGCCCTGCGGGATGTTAACGCCGTGGTGGAACAGGAAGAGAAGTACAAGCTGGAGGCAAGGCAGAGCCTGGAGAATATTCTGGAAGGAGCCAGAACCGGTATCTGGACGATCGAGCTGGAGGAGGGGTGCCAGCCAAGGATGTATACAGACCGGACCATGAGGATCCTTCTGGGAGTGCCGGACGAGATCGAGCCGGAGGAGTGTTACCGGCACTGGTTTACGAACATCGAGCCGGACTATGTGGAGATGGTTCAGGAAGCGGTGCAGGAGATATTGGAAAACGGGCGTTCCGAGGTGATCTATCCGTGGAATCATCCGAAGCTTGGGAAGATCCATGTCCGTTGCGGCGGCGTGCCGGACAAGACGTTTGAGAAGCCGGGAGTCTGTCTGAACGGATATCATCAGGACATTACGGAGACCATGGTGACGAGGAAGAAGCAGGAGCAGGCTATCATGGAGCTGTTTGAGAAGGTCAGACGGGCAAATTCGGCAAAGAGTGAGTTCCTGTCTCATATGTCTCACGATCTTCGGACGCCGATCAACGGGATTCTGGGAATGCTGGCAATTATAGAGAAGAGCCCTGACGATCTTGATTTTCAGAGAGAATGCCGGAAGAAGATCCGTGTGTCGACGGAGCATTTGCTGTCTCTGGTCAACGACGTTCTGCAAGTCAGCAAGCTGGAGAGCGGGAGGCCGTCAGCGGTAGAGGAACCGTTTGACCTTCATGATACCGTGGAGGACTGCGTTACGATCATGTCTGCACAGGCAGAGGAGAGGCAGATTCATCTAAAGCTTCGCGAGGCCGGTCTGCAACACAGCAGACTGATCGGAAATCCACTGTATCTGAAGCAGATCTTAACGAATATCATCGACAACGCCCTCAGATATAACAGGCCGCAGGGTTCTGTGTTTGTCCAGGTCGAGGAGACCGCCTGCCAGGGCAGGATGGCAGAGTACCGGTTTGTGATCGAGGATACGGGGATCGGCATAGGGGAGGAATTCAAGAAGCACATCTTTGAGCCGTTTACCCAGAAGCATCAGGGCGCACGAACTCACTATAGCGGTGTCGGCCTTGGCATGTCTATTGTGAAAAAGCTGGTGGATCAGATGAAGGGAACGATCGAGGTGGACAGCCAGCTTGGCAGGGGAAGCGTGATTCGGATCACTCTGCCGTTTCAGATCGACAGAGCGGAGAACGCACAGACTGAGGATGAAGAACAGAATCTGCGTGACGATATTGCCGGGATGCGTGTACTGCTGGTGGAGGACAATGAGATCAACTGTGAGATCGTGGAGTTCATGCTCCAGGAGGCCGGCGTGGAGGTGGTGACCGCCAACGACGGCAAGGAGGCTGTGGATACGTTTGCAGCGTCCGGGACGGGAACATTTGACTGTATACTCATGGACTTGATGATGCCGGTCATGAGCGGATATGAGGCCGCCCATGTGATTCGCGGCATGGACCGGTCAGACGCAGAGACGGTGCCTATCATAGCGCTGTCGGCGAACGCGTTTGAGGAAGACGTCGCGATGGCGAAGGATGCCGGAATGAATGAACATCTGGCGAAGCCGGTGGAAATCAGAAAAATATTCAGGGTTATGAGCCGGCTGAGGCGGTGACAGGAGCACGATGCCGGTGTTATTTCAGAAGATATTTTGGCCTGCCGTCTGTCAAAAATACTGGACGTAAGGCGTTGTATCATCTATAATGATACCAGTGACGGAACATATAGTTAGACAGAGGAGAGACTGTACAATGAGGCGATTCAATACAACCGGCCCATGTATTCCAGGAAAGCATTATATGGTTGATCTGACAGAACGTTTGGCGCAGATTTGCGGACTGGTCGATGGGGGTGCGTACTTTACGGTTAATTACGCACGGCAATATGGAAAGACGACAACTCTGGCAGAGCTGGAGAAGGTACTTACAGAGAAATATCTGGTGATCAGCCTGGATTTTCAGAGATTCAGTGATTTCTGCTTTGAAAGTGAAAGGAATTTCTGCTATGCATTTGCGGCCGCATTTTCGAAGGAAGCCGGGCGCTTTTTGGCAGATGGCGCAGATGGCAGGAGACAGATAGAGGAGCTTGCTTCGGCGAGGAAAGATGCTGGTTTTAATCTAATGTATATGTTTGAACTGCTGAGGGATTTCTGTGAACGTTCAGATAAGCCGGTAGTCCTGGTTATTGATGAGGTGGACTATGCGTCTAATAACAGAGTGATCCTTGATTTCCTGTCTCAGCTCAGGTACGGTTATCTGGACAGAGAATTGAGAGGCATGAGGTCTTTCCATTCGGTGATCCTGGCGGCCGTCTATGATGTCAGGAACATCAGAAGAAAGATCCGTCCGGTGGAACACAATGTAAACAGCCCGTGGAACATAGCGGCAGATTTTGAAGTTGACATGAGCTTTTCAAAGGAAGGGATTGCCGGGATGCTGCGGGAATATGAGGCGGACCATGCCACGGGAATGGATGTTTCGGAGATGGCGTCTATGCTGTATGATTATACGTCAGGATATCCGTTTCTGGTATCACGTCTGTGCAAATTAATGGACGAGAAGATCCGGCCGGAGGAGACGGGAGAGGACGGGATGTACCCGTGGACAAAGAAGGGCTTCCATGAGGCTGTACGTCTTATTTTATCAGAAGAGAACGCGTTGTTCGGCTCCATGATCGGAAAGCTTGCGGATTATTCGGAATTGAACACGATGCTGAGTTCGTTGCTGTTTGCGGGAGAGCATACGGTCTATAACCCGGATAATCTGGCGATCAGTGACGCAACCATGTTCGGATTTGTCAAGAACCGGCAGGGAAATGTTGCGATCGCGAACCGCATTTTCGAAGCCAGGCTGTACAACTATTATCTGTCAACTGCGGAATGATTCGTTTGACAGGGGAACTGCCGGAAGGAGGATATGGGAAGATGCTGCCGGAAAGAGAGAAAGCCAGAGAACTGCTGGAAGAAGCAGAGCGGTGTAATCCGGAACCATGGGGGGATCACAGCCGTGTGGCCGCGTATTGTGCAGAGATGATCGCGCGGGAATGCGAAGGTATGGATCCGGATAAGGCATACATACTGGGACTGCTGCACGATATCGGCAGAAGGTTTGGCGTAAGGCATCTGGGGCATGTCTCGGACGGCTATTCTTACATGATGGAGCTTGGCTATGATGAAGCGGCCAGAGTGTGTCTGACGCATTCTTTCCACGACCAGACGACAGACGGATATATCGGGAATTTTGACACTACGGAGGAAGAGCTTAAGCTCATCAGAGATGCCCTTAAGAAGATTGTGCCGGATGAGTATGACGATCTGATCCGCCTGTGCGATTCTCTGGCGGGGGCAGAAGGCGTGATGGATATCAAGGAGCGCATGAATGATGTGAAGCGCCGATACGGATTTTACCCACAGGAGAAGTGGGATAACAATATAAGGCTGAAAGAGTATTTTGAAGAGAAGGCGGGGAAGGATATTTATACCTTGCTGAGGCATTGATAAGTCTGTGCAGATACCTGTCAGTATATATGCGTCCGCAATCTTACGTCCGGGAGAAAGTCTTGTGGAAAGAGTTGAGGCCGGCCGGCGGAGCTGGCGGTGAGAGTTAAGGATACGAGGGAGTTATAAGGAGATGCTTGGAGATAAGAGAGGAAGGAAGCTTGATAAGTACGTCAGCGATTATGTTGTGTTTGATCTGGAGACGACGGGGATCAGTGCGGTGAATGACGCGGTGATCGAGATCTCGGCGGTCAAAGTACAGCAAGGAAAGGTTGTGGAGACATTTTCTACGCTGGTGAATCCTCAGAGACCGATTCCGTATCGTGCGTCGGAGGTTAACCATATATATGACGACATGGTAAAGGATGCGCCTGTGTTCGAGAAGGCGCTGGCGGATTTTGATGCATTTATCGGCGGATCGTATCTGGTAGGGCATAACATCCATACCTTCGATATGAAATTTATCTGGAGAGATTCAGAGGAGTATTGGGGAAGAACGATTGCGAATGATTACATAGATACGCTGCCTCTTGCAAAGCTGTGCCTGCCCCGGCTTACGCATTACAGGCTGGTGGATCTTGCGGCTCATTACCGCATTTCCACGGATGGGGCGCACCGTGCGCTTGCCGATTGCAGTATGAACCAGAAGGTGTTTGAGAAGCTGGGGAAGGAACTGGAATCTTCGCCGGTTACGGCGGATATGAAGCGCTGTCCCAAGTGCGGGCTGTTCTTGAAGAAGCGCAGTGGAAGATACGGGGAGTTCTGGGGGTGCAGCGGGTATCCGGCGTGCAGATATACGGAGAACGCTTAGAAGTTGTGGTAAAAAACGGATAATTCTGGATAAATCAGGAAGAATGAGATCGGATGAAGAGATTATGGCCGGGACGTATCCCTTAAGGGATACGTCCCGTTTAAAATCTTCAGAAATTTATAAGAAAAGACTTCTTTTTGGACAAGGCTTGTGGTAGAATGAAAAAGATAATGGTAAAACTATATTCAAGGGAGAGGAGAAACATGGATAATAAGAGAAACAGGCTGAAACGTGGTCTGGTACTGGTCCTTACTCTTGCGTTGGTGGGCAATGGCATGAGCCACACGATGCTGTCTGCACTGGCGAAGGAAAATGAGCCGGAAGTAACCGACGTACAGGAGGATTTGAACGGACCGGCGACAGATCAGCCGGAGGCTGAAGGGGAACCAGAGGATGCGGATGCCGGCCAGAGTAAGACGGAGGCAGAAGTGACTTCTGGTAATACGAAAGAGAACGAAGAGGATAAAGAAGAGCCGGGTACAGAGAATAAGGCTGGCGAGGATAAAGAGGCAGAAGATCCAGGTAAGGCTTCTGAGCAGGAAGAGGTTGAAGTAATCGGTGATATACTGGACCTTGGCGGGACTGAGACATCAGCGGAGACTATCAGCTTATTTAGTCTGGCAGCAAATGGAAAAGTTGCGTTAACAGCCGGAAATCACGAGAAATGGATTGACCGTATTGATATCCCGGCCTATGCGAAGACATTATACAATACTATGGCAGAGGGTGTGGATAACGACGGGGTAGAGGACATCTTTATTGATGACCGGTATTATAGTGAAGCGAATGCCCAGGAGATAAATAAAAACAAATATAATGTGATTCCTATTACAAAAATGACGGGAGATAAAGCTTCGGTTGACAAAGAATTCCAGGAGATAGGAAAGTATGTCCGTGCAGTATATGATGCTTTTGACAGAGATTTCCCAGAGGTATTCTGGCTTACAGGAACGAATCTGATTACTTATACTGGTTCTGGCAGAGCAGATGCGTCAGGCAATGTGATCTATGAATGTGAGGTATACTTCATCTTAAAAGGTTATACTCAGAAATTTGATGTTCGTAGAGCGGAGTACCAGTCGGCATCCGCAGTCAAGGGGGATATAGCTGAACGCAATAAGATGGTACAGGAGATCTCCGGCGGGGCGTCAGCCGGCAGTGTTTTTGACAAGGTGACATATTTTAATGAGTGGCTGACAACGCATAATGAGTATAATACCAATGTGGCGGCGGCAATGTATTCATATAAGGACGCATGGGAATGTATGAGTGCTTTGAATGGAAGGATTGGAGCACAGGGACCGGTTTGCGAAGGTTATGCACGTGCATTTAAGGTTCTCTGTGACAAAGCGGGAATTCCGTGTGTTCTGGTTGATGGTACGGCTACGAGCGACGGGACTAACGGTGAAGCGCACATGTGGAATTATGTGAAGGTTGACGGCAGCTGGTATGCAATGGACGTGACATGGAACGATCCGGTGGGAGGCAAGAATGGTGCGCTTTCTGGTATGGAGAGTACTGCATGGTCATTGCTTGGCGCAGACAGCGTTGTTAGGAATTTGCGATTTGAAGAGTCGCACCCGGTTGCAAATACAGCTTCGGAAGATGGAACAGCATTTATTAACGGACCGGTATTAAGCAAAGAAGGATATGTTAAGAAGCCTGTTCCGGAGATAAGCTTTGATTCAGCGGAGATTAATGCTGTTTATAACGGCAAAGAAGTAGTAGTCAATAAGCCGGTTGTAACGGTTACGGATGACAAGGGAAATACCAGCACGATTACAGATGCTGATATTACATATTCCTATAAAGCGTCTGACAGTAATGAATTCAAAGCAGGTATTCCGGTCAATGCCGGTAAATATACACTGAAAGCAAGTATGGCGGCAACGGATGCGTATGCGGCAGCAGAAGCAGAGATAAGTGTGAATGTTGCGAAGGTGCCGGTGACGATCAAGGCTGTAGATCAGAGTATTACATATGGCGAGAGTGTTGTGACAGGTGTGAATGGTATCAGCAGTACAGCGCTTGTCGAGGGTGAGGCGGTCAGTGAGATTTTATTGACAGCAGAAGGCAAGAATGCGGGTACTTACACTATTACACCGAGCGCCGCAGTTATCAGGCGTGGTGACGCGGAAGTAACCGGGAACTATGAGATCACATATGAGAACGGTACGCTGACAATTGCCAAAGCAGAGTACAGTGGTGAGAAATCGGCTTCTCAGTCCACAAGGTACAGCAATAAGGATACATACGATCTTGCATCGCTGTTGCCGGATGGAGCTAAGCTTGGTGCAATGACAGTAGTGGACGACAGCAGTATTTTTGAGGGAGATCCATCGATCAGCGGTACTGTTTTATCTTACAAATTAACCCCGGACAGTGCAAAAGTCGGACAGACAGCAACTATTACTGTTCCGGTAACGGAGACGACGAATTATAATCCGTTTGTTATTACATTTACGGTTACCGTATCTGCCAAATTAGCGCAGGACGGCTTCAAGTTCGATGTGTCAGAAGTGAAAAAGGCTTATGGTGACGGAGATTTTGCTGTGACTGCATCAAATGCGGCAGAAGGAAGTACGGTAACTTATAAGAGCAGTGATCCGACGGTTGCCACTGTGGATGAGAATGGTAATGTACATATCCTGAGACTTGGTAATACGACGATCACGGCAACGGCCTCAGAGACAGAGGATTACGTGAGCAAATCCATTACTTACACATTGACCGTTTCTCCAAGAGCACTGACCTGGGATGTAAGCGGATTACATGCGGTAGACAAGCAGGGAATGGTAGATAAGGATACGAAGAAGGCAAGCCTTTACGGTGAATTAAGAGTATCCGGCATTCTTCCTGCTGATAATGGGAAAGTGAATTTCATCTGCCCGGCAGAGGGAGAGAATGCGAAGCTGATCGGTACTTACGCCGATACAAAACCAGGCTCAAAGAAGGTAACTCTCAAGTGGGCAGGCGAAGCGGTAGTCCTTACCGGAACGGCTGTAGAGAATTACACCCTGCCGGATAAGTTGCCGGAGATTACCGGAAGGATCAATGCGGTAACCGAGCAGACCAATGTTCCTGAGTCAACGGATACTGTTAAGTACAAGCTGGAGATTGAAGGCGGTATTTCTCAGGTTCCGGCAGCATTAGCGGACAATGAGGAACTGAATACTCCGGTGAAGATTGAAGAGAAGATGAAGGCAGAGATAAGAGTCAAGCTTGCGGAAGAGAGCAACAAGAACAGCGTTGAGGTCTATGATGTCACATTGATGGTGAAAGACGGAGAGAACGACTGGGTAGTTGCGACAGAAGAGAATTTCCCGAAGGACGGCATTACTGTTACCCTGCCATATCCGGAAGGGACAGCTAAGGATACGCACAACTTCGAGATCGCCCATATGTTTACACATACATGGAATGGACGGACAGCCGGAGAGATTGAGTATCCGAAAGCGAGCAAGATTGACAGCGGCGTACAGTTCAAGGTGACATCCTTATCACCGCTTGCAATCGGCTGGAAGGAGATCAAGGCAGACAAGCCTGGCACGAACGGCACAACCAATAATACGAATAGTACGACGCCGAATAAGAGCAGATCACCTCAGACAGGTGATGAGAATGCTGTTATGCTGTATGTACTTCTTATGGTATTAGGAGCGGCAGGCGTTGGATTTACGATGAAGCGCAGAGCGTTCAGGTAATAAGCGGATATAGTAAAGGCAGAGGAATGAATACCTCTGCCTTTATTTTATCAAAACCTCTGGATTAAAAGTTATCTGCCCCGGTCTTCTTCAACATCTTCTGCACAAATACTTTTGCGTGCTCCAGATCCAGACTGTCCGGATGTGTCAATGCCTCGTCGAAATTACGCAGGCATAGATTGATCTGTGAGGCGTTCGCCTGTGTGCGCATGGATTCATATTTCTGGCGCACGCGTTGAGGCATCTTCCCCTGGCAGATGAAAGCGCCCAGGTATTCGTTGTCAGATTCGATCCAGGCATGAGCGCGGTGTTCGATAGCGCTGTAATATTCTATAGAATCCCCCATACCACAGGTTCCGAAGAGAGCAATCTGCTTTCCGCCAAGATCGTTCAGGAAATCACTGACTATCATACTACAGGAGCCCTGATGCACACAGAAGCCTACAAAATAGATCCGGGCTTCCGGGATTGTCTTATCGGTTGTAATATCAATTAAGTCTTTTGAGGTTCCCGGAAGATGGGAGAAGATTGTCGCGGCTATTTTCTTCGTATTGCCAGATTCACTGTGATAGAGTACGAGATAGTCCAACATGACTTACAGCTCCTTTCCTGATATTATAGTCAGCACACTAGATGTATCCGCCCGGCACTCCGCCCCCGCCGCAGCACAGTCCGCTCCCACAGCACATATTGCAGACGATATTGGCGATACACAGCTTGGCGCACCAGTCTCCGCCGCCGTAAAATACGGTCTGATAGGGGCCCTGCTGTTGTCGATACCAGTTTCCTCCGCTCTCAAAACGGCGCACCAGAAGCTGATACTGCAAGTTGCCGGGTTCAAGGCGCAGAGCCTCCTGCGCGTGCTGAAGTGCGATCACATTGTTGCCAAGGCCGGAATTGGCGAGCGCGCTGTAATAATACCAGCGGGCGTTATGCTGGCGGATCCCGTTCAGAAGATTCAGCGCTTCACGGTAATGTCCGCTGTTGATGAAGTTGCAGGCCGCTTTCATGTGGAGGTCTTCCTCTGTCTCACTGCTGTCGTAACCGGCCTGCTGATACTGTGCGTTGAACCCGCGGAAGTTCCCGAACCCGCCGTAATCATCATAGGAACCGGAATTCTGGTATTCCCGTTCCTGCATGATCTGCTGATATGCCTGCTGGACCTCTTTGAACCGTGCTTCCGCCTGGTCTTTGCGGGGGTTATTGATATTGGCATCCGGATGATACTTACGGCTTAAGCTCCGGTATGCTTTCTTTATCTCTTCGTCAGAGGCGTTTCGTGGTATGCCTAAGACGCTGTAAGGATCTGACATGGTGATATTCTCCAATCTTATTTTGCTTCATTAGATAAATGCTTCTCCTGCGTTATTTTATAATAACGGCACCAGACGCCGGAATATAGTATATTACGCAAAATGTCGATGTGCAGCAGGATCGGCAGTTTTTCGAATTCTCTGGAGCATTCGGCCATCATCAGCGTCATCAGCTTACGGCTGTTGTCGGCGAAATCCGGCTGATTCTGGTATGCGTCCCGGAAAGGATTGTAGTTGTCGGACTGGATGTCATGTTCCACGTCCTCATAAGCGTCCATCAGGTAAATGAATTTGCCCAGAAAGAATCCGATCTTCCGAAGGGAACTTTCCCATTCATCCTTACGGTACGCAAAAAGCTCTGCCATGATATTTCCAAAAAGTCCGGCCATCAGGTCAATATTCTGTTCGTTCTTCTGCTCAAGGGCAGTCAATTTCCTGAGATTGGAGGAAACGGCCGCCATCTTGGCGGGATATTCTTTCTGAAGCTGTCTCATCTGGGAGCGCAGAAGCCGGGCGCTGATGTATTTGCGCCGGTCGCGGTCGTCCTCCCAGTCGTCCTTGCACTTGTAATAGGTTAAGATGAGATTGACAGCGGCGGCATAATCCGTGAATTGGTTCGTTCTGGCCGTATGCTTCTTAAAAGGATGTGCGATGCAGTTTTCCACATCCGTCCTGGTCTCAGGCTCGTAGAGGCCGGTGAGAAGCACGATGAGAAACGTCATGTCGAAGGACAGAGTGACCTGCCCGCGGATACCGTAACATTCCTTAAGCCGTTTGCAGAGACCGCAGTAATAGGAATGGTAGACATCATAATCCTTGAACTTCATCTCTGCTTTATTGATAGCGATATATCCAAACATTTGAAACCTCTTAAATCAGCTCTTCTTGATAAACGTCGTATTACATTTGGGACAGCGGATCTCGATACGTCCCTTGCCCCTGGGGATGCGGATCTTCTGCCGGCAGGCAGGACATTTGTAGATATGATGCGTCTTTCGCTGTGCCATCAGGTTCTTCTGCCGGTAATAAGCGGCACGGAGACGGCTGGTATGTCCAAGATACCACTGATTCTCGGAAGCCCGCCTGTAGATGTTCCGGGAAAACATGCGGAAATAAGAATATATGATACAGCCCCAGGATAAGAGGGACAGGATCATGCTGTTATTCCATCCTGCAAGAAGCATGGCTGCCACGCCGGCTATAATGGTGAATCTGCCAAGGGAATCCATGCCGTAACGGCCGTACATAAATCTTATAAATTTTTCTCTCACGTAATCAACCTCCTGGAAGTGGAACTTGTATTAGTTACTGTATATTTTTATGATACGCTGCATATAGGGAAAGTCAATAAATTGCCGATAAAAAATATATAAAGTTTTTAATCAGTTTTTATACTCTTTATCAGACGGGGGCTTCGTGGTATAATAACCAGTAACGTATGCAGACAAGGTATGCAGGCGGAGCTGACCGGTAAAGGATATAGATGAAATATACTAAGAAAATTATGAAGAGGGCGGACGAAGCGAAGGATGTATGAATTAACGAAACTGATAAGAGAAGATATGAAACCGGCTCTTGGCGTGACCGAGCCGGGGGCGATCGCATTTGCGGCCGCAAGCGCGCGGGCGCATGTACAGGGAGAACTCAGGAAGGTGCGGGTATCCCTCAACTCAGGGATGTATAAGAACGCATTTACCTGCGGTATCCCGAATTCATCCAATTTTGGCAATCTCTATGCGGCGGCGTTGGGAGCTGTGGCGGCGGATGCGGGCAAGGGGCTTGAATCTCTGGAAGATATTACGCCCGAGGATGACAGGAAGGCCGAAAAGCTGGTTGCAGAAGGGCTGGTGGAGGTGGTCATGGACCATATCGGTTCTGAGATTACGATCGACGCGTCTGTGGAGACGGAGCAGGATGAGTGTACGGTGCATATCCGGGACAGCCATACGCATATTATTTCCATAGAAAAGAACGGACGACAGATCTATGCGGATGAAGGGTATCGGCCTGCGGCAGGGGCGGTTGGGAATACAGGGGATGCTTTGGATATAGGGAATGTCGGGAATACAGTAGAGGCCGGGAATACGGGGGATGCTGAGGATGCCGTGGATGCTGTGGATGCCGGGAATACCGGCGCAGATACAACAGGAGCCTCCGGACAGGAGATCCCGGCCATCCACAGGTATTCTCTGCGGGAGATCCTTGAATATATCCGGGAGGTGCCGGCGGAAGAGATTTCGTTCATCCGGGAGGCATTTTCGATGAATATGGAGCTGTTTGAGGAAGGGCTTGCCTCCGGGCGGGGTGTGATCGCAAGACAGCTTCTGATGGAGAATGGGGATGAAGTCATATCACGGGATGCGCTTAAGACGGCACAGCTGTTGTGCAATGGCGCTATTGAGGCGAGGGTGCTGGGGCTTGGCAGACCGGCTATGAGTATCACCGGAAGCGGCGCCCATGGGATCATCGCGACGATGCCTGTTTATGCGTGGGATCAGGTGTGCGGTAAGGAGACAGCAGGGGAAGCCTCGAAAGCGGAGGATGAGGCGCGCCTTCTCCGGGCGGCGGCGCTTAGCTGTCTGATCACGATGTATATTAAGGAATATTCCGGCAGGCTGTCGGCGTTCTGCGGATGCGGGATCGCGGCGGGAACGGGTATGGCGTGCGGACTGGCGTTTTACCGCGGTGCGGATACGGCGAAGATCGAAGGGGTGATCCGCAACATGGCAAGCGGACTGACAGGGATGATATGCGACGGAGGCAGTCATGGCTGTACGATGAAGGGGATTGTTGCGGTGGACGCCGCTTTTCGTGCCGTGAGTATGGCGATGGCGGGCGTGAGTATAGCGAGTATCCATGGGATCAACGGCAGGACGCCGGAGGAGACCATGCGGTACATGGGGATGATCGCGTCCCCGGGAATGGTGCAGACGGAGAAGACGATCGTGGAGATCATGGAACAGAAGCGGATATCAGAGGCAGAGTTACAGAAGCAGGTATCAGAGACAGAGTTACAGAACGGGCAGAGGTGACAGATATGGGTGAAATGAAGGGCAGTAAGGGAACCGGCGGCAGGGGTACGCTGTCGGGAGACAGGAAGGCGGGCGCAAGGAGCGCGTCCCAGGGGAGCAGGAGAGCGGACGGAAGGAGTACGGCGTCTGACGGAAGGAGGCCGGACGGCAAGAGTATCGCGCCGGGCAGGAGAGCGGACGGCAAGAGCATCAGCACGAGAGGCGCGGACGGTAAGAGTATCCGCGGTGCAAGAGGAGCGGGCGAGGAAGTCTATGCCGCGGGCGCACATCACAGAGGGCGCAGGAAGAATAAGAAGAAGGGGAATGTGATATCTAACATTATCCTGGTCATTGCGATCGCTGTATTCTGCGTATCGGCGTATAAGCTTTTTACGATCGGCAAGGGATATTATGACGGCAGGAGCGAGTATGACAAGATCAAGAATCTGGCGATCGGAGACGGCGATAAGAAAGACGAGGATGGCCCGAAGGTGAATTTTGACGAGCTGAAAGCGTTGAATCCGGACACCGTTGCCTGGATCCGGTTTGATCCGGAGCCGAAGATCATTGATTATCCGGTGGTACAGGGAAAGGATAACCAGGAATACCTTCACAAGACATTTTCTGCAAATGAAAATTCGCTGGGGACGATTTTCCTGAACGTGGACAATAACCCGAATTTTACGGATGAGAATTCTATCATATACGGACACCGGATGAAGGACGGTTCTATGTTCCGTCATCTTGTGGATTATGAGGACAAAGCGTTCTGGGAAGCGAATCCATATTTTTATATCTATACGCCGGACGGACAGGAGCTTAAGTATCACATCTATTCCATGGGACAGGTGGTGGATACCTCGGATACATACCTGACGGAGTTCAACTCACAGGAAGAGTATCAGAATTTCCTGAATATGACGAAGGAGGTTTCGCTGTACGATACAGGGGTAGAGGTGACGACAGGGGATACGATCGTTACGCTGTCGACCTGTACCAGCGCAAGCGACGAGCACCGCTTTGTGGTCCGCGGAGTGAGAGTGTGGGAGGATTCGGCACAATAAGGATGAAGAGGAGCCTGAGGATGTAAAGAGAAGGGATGCGGAAGGGAGCTTGGGAGATGCAGAAGGATTATATATATGAAGTCGGAGATGTTGTGACGCTCAAGAAACAGCATCCATGCGGAAGCAAAGAATGGGAGATCCTTAGAGTGGGGGCGGATTTCCGTCTGAAATGCCAGGGCTGCGGACATCAGATCATGATCGCGCGCAAGCTTGTCGAAAAAAACACAAGGGATTTGAAGAAAAAGTCTTGAAACGGATGGTATAATATGCTATCATAGTAAACCGTGATACAATGAATCTGTCGGCAGGATCCGGCAGATATCCTTGCTCCTGCAAAGGAGGGCGCGGGGATCTTTTGCAAGGGAAGAGACTGCGGCCGAAGGAAGAGCGGGGGCCAAAAGACCAGAAGGAGGTGCAGAGACGACATGAACAAATATGAATTAGCTGTTGTTGTCAGTGCAAAGATCGAAGATGACGAGAGAGCACAGGTAGTCGAGAAGGTGAAAGCGTTAGTAGAGCGCTTCGGCGGCCAGATCTCCGACGTTGATGAATGGGGTAAGAGAAGATTAGCTTACGAGATTCAGAAGATGAGAGAAGGATTCTACTATTTCATCCACTTCGATGCTGAAGCTGAGGTTCCAGGCGAGATTGAACAGAGAATCCGCATCATGGACAACGTGATCAGATATTTATGCGTTAGACAGGAAGCATAAGCAGGAAGCAGAGGTAATTATATGAATAAAGTAATTTTGATGGGACGCTTAACAAGAGATCCGGAAGTAAGGTATTCACAGGGAGAGAATCCGCTGGCAATCGCGCGGTTCACTCTGGCTGTAGACCGCAGGTTCAAGCGTGAAGGAGAAGCAAGCGCAGATTTTATCAACTGCGTGGCTTTCGGAAGGCAGGCCGAGCATACTGAGAGATTTTACCGTCAGGGGCTCAAGGTAGTGGTTACCGGACGGATCCAGACGGGAAGCTATACGAACAAGGACGGCGTGAAGGTATATACGACGGAGGTCGTTGTTGAAGAGCAGGAGTTCGCAGAGAGCAAGGCTGTAAGCGACGCCAATGCCGGAGGTTTCCGTGCTGCGCCCACACCGGCACCAGCACCGGCGCCAGTATCTGATGCAGGTGACGGCTTCATGAATATCCCGGACGGGATTGATGAGGAATTACCGTTTAATTAGTACATCATTTCATCACAGAGGATGTGGCGGAGGATGTGCGTAAGGTGCAGGGCACCACAGGATTTCATGGATAATGAGATAAGGAGGTTATGGCAATGGCTTACGATAAAGGCAATCGTCCGGAAGGCGGCTTCAAGAGAAGAGGCGGCGGACGCAGAAGAAAGAAAGTATGCGTATTCTGCGGTAAGGAGAATAACGAGATTGATTACAAGGATGTAGCGAAGTTAAGAAAGTACATCTCAGAGAGAGGAAAGATCCTTCCGAGAAGGATCACGGGCAACTGTGCAAAGCATCAGAGAGCGCTTACTGTAGCGATCAAGAGAGCACGTCACATTGCATTGATGCCATACGTTCAGGAGTAATTATATCGTATGATATAAGGGTGTTGTTCCGGTCATATATCTGGCCGGAACGGCGCCTTTTTTGATGCCGTGCTTTGACGGCGCTCCTGTCCTGGCGCTGTTTGCAGAAAAATCTGTCTTTTTTTCATTATTGTGTATTTAAGACAGCTATACCTTGCTTTCAGCCTCTTTTTTTGGTACATTATGAGTAGGATTGTAACAAGCATCTGGAGCCGGATCGTCGACAGATGCAGACAGTGCAGTGAATGAGAGGATTGCCTATGATAATTAAAGTGATCAATAGTAAGGATGAACTGGAAGCTTTGGAGCCGTTCCGTGTGGAGTATCTTTTGTGGGGGACGAAGAGGATTCCGAAGACATACGGATATTTGGGGTTTGTCCGGGATGAGGGGTTCTATCTGAAGATGGTATGTGAGGAGAAGGAACCGCTGCGTACATATGAGAATGTACTGGATCCCGTGTACAGAGACAGTGCGATGGAGGCTTTTTTTCAGTTCGAGCATGAGAATGGAGGACGCAGGATTACGCCTTATCTGAATTTTGAGGTGAATGCGAACGGGGCGCTTCTGGCCGGGTATGGCAGCGGGCGGACCTACAGAACCTATTTCTCGAAGGAACAGCTCCCGGCTTTTGAGTGCGAGGCTGTAATCGAGGATGAACGATGGAGCGTCCAGCTGCGCATCCCTCTTGAGATATTAGAAGGGGTGTACGGGGGATTAGAGCTGAAAGAAGGAAGCAGGTTCAGCTGTAATTTCTATAAGATATCGGAGACGAAGGAGATCGAGCATTATGCGTCCTGTTTCCCGATCTGGTCGAAGATACCAAGCTTCCATATGCCGGAGTATTTTGGCGACATGTGGATTGGGAAGAAGGCTGAGATACCGGCCGCCTCATTTGAGACTTCCGGTGCGGGACATTATATATATTTTCCTTATACGAGGATAAATATAGAAAATTTAAAAGAAGATGATCAGGAGGATGTATCTATGAAGATTTACAAGGCGGCAGACTACAAGGAGATGAGCAGGATGGCGGCGAACGTGATTGCCGCGCAGGTTATCATGAAGCCGGACAGTGTATTGGGACTGGCGACAGGATCGACGCCGATTGGAACTTATGAGAAGTTAGTGGAGAAGAACCAGGCGGGAGATCTGGATTTTTCCAGGGTGAAGACGGTGAATCTGGATGAATACAAGGGACTTTTGCGCACCAATGACCAGAGCTATTATTATTTTATGCATGAGAATCTCTTTGACAAGGTGAATATTGACCAGGCGAATACGCATCTGCCGGACGGAACGAAGGAAGACAGCGAGAAGGAATGCGCGGCTTATGAGGAAGTGATCCGTTCACTTGGCGGAGTAGATCTTCAGCTTCTGGGACTTGGCCATAACGGGCATATCGGCTTCAATGAGCCTGCGGAGGCATTTGAAAAGGAGACGCACTGTGTAGATCTACAGGAGAGTACCATAGAGGCGAATAAGAGGTTCTTTGCTTCTGCCGATGATGTGCCGAGACAGGCATATACCATGGGGATCGGCACTATTATGCGCGCGAAGAAGATCCTGGTGGTTGTAAGCGGAGAAGACAAGGCGGATATTGTGGCTAAGGCATTCTTCGGCCCGGTGACTCCGAAGGTTCCGGCGTCCATTCTCCAGATGCACGGGGATGTGACGATCGTGGCGGATGCGGCGGCGTTATCGAAGATTCCTCAGTAGATGAAGGGTTAAAAGAGAAAGAGACTGAGCGGACTTTAGTGTATGTTTAGAGGTGAAGATATGAGTGATCGTATGAGAGGTCGGGTTACGATCCCGACAGATGTGGATGTGGTTCCTGAGACACTGGAGCTTGTAAAGCGCTGGGGAGCGGATGCGATCCGTGACTGTGACGGTACGGAGTATCCGGAAGAATTGAGAAATGTAGATGCAAAGGTCTATTCAACATATTATACGACCAGGAAAGACAATGAATGGGCGAAGGCACATCCGGAAGAGATCCAGCAGATGTATATCATGACGCCGTTTTATAACGCAGAAGGAGGTACATTAAGGATCCATCTGATGAACCATCTGTACCCGGATATGCTTGCTGTGAATTCAAGGGATGATATTAAGAAGTGGTGGGAGGTTATCGACCGGACTACAGGGGAGATCGTTTCTTTCGCGGGGACTGCCAAAGGAGGGCGCGAAGGCGCGCCGAAAGGGGAAGATAGCGAGTGCGCGGCAGGCAGAGAAGGAGCGGTATCGGAGACGGCATGGCGCTATGAAGAGGAGGCCGGCGACGTGGTGATCGACGGCGCGAAGGAATTCCATGATTATACGGTGAGCTTTCTTGCGTATATCATGTGGGATCCGGTCCATATGTACAACGCGGTAACCAACGACTGGAAGGGTGTGGAGAAGCAGATTACCTTCGATGTGCGCCAGCCGAAGACGAAAGCGTTCTCGATGGAGCGTCTGCGCAGATATATTGCAGAGAATCCGCATATTGACGTGATCCGCTATACCACATTTTTCCATCAGTTTACGCTGATCTTCGATGAATCTGCCCGTGAGAAGTATGTGGACTGGTATGGTTACTCGGCCTCTGTAAGTCCTTATATCCTGGAGCAGTTCGAGCAGGAGGCGGGGTATCCGTTCCGCCCGGAGTATATCATCGACCAGGGATATATGAACAATACTTACCGCGTGCCGTCTAAGGAGTTCCTTGATTTCCAGGCGTTCCAGAGGCGGGAGGTTGCGAAGCTTGCGAAAGAGATGGTGGACATCACCCATGAATGCGGGAAAGAGGCGATGATGTTCCTTGGGGACCACTGGATCGGCATGGAGCCGTTCATGGATGAATTCAAGAGTATCGGCCTGGATGCCGTGGTCGGAAGTGTGGGTAATGGGGCCACGCTCCGGCTGATCAGCGACATCGAGGGCGTGAAGTATACGGAAGGGCGTTTCCTGCCGTATTTCTTCCCGGACACCTTCCATGAGGGAGGCGATCCGGTGAAGGAGGCGAAGGTGAACTGGGTGACGGCAAGGCGCGCGATCCTGCGCAAGCCCATCGACCGGATCGGCTATGGCGGGTATCTCAAGCTTGCGATGGAGTTCCCGGAGTTTATCGACTATGTGGAAGAGGTCTGCAAGGAGTTCCGCCTTCTGTATGAGAATATCAAGGGGACGACGCCTCACTGTGTAAAGAGAGCTGCCGTTCTGAACAGCTGGGGACGTATGCGGGCCTGGGGCAACCATATGGTCCATCATGCACTGTACTATAAGCAGAATTATTCCTATGCGGGGATCATCGAGGCGCTGAGCGGTGCGCCCTTCGACGTGAAGTTCATCAGCTTTGACGATATCCGTGAGAATCCGTCCGTGCTGGACGATATAGACGTGATCCTGAATGTCGGGGATGCATATACGGCGTATACGGGCGGTGAGAACTGGAAGGATGAGAGGATCGTGACGGCTGTGAAGCGGTTTGTACACCGCGGCGGCGGTTTTATCGGAGTCGGCGAGCCTGCCGCATACCAGTGGCAGGGGCGGTTCTTCCAGCTGTCGGGTGTTCTTGGCGTCGAGGAAGAGACCGGATTTACGCTGAATGTGGACAAATATAACTGGGACGAGCATACGCATTTTATCACGGAGGACTGCCAGGGAGAGATTGATTTCGGCGAGGGCAAGAAGAATATCTTTGCACTTGACGGGACGACTGTGATCTGCCAGCGGGATAAGGAAGTACAGCTTGCGGTAAATACCTTCGGAGAGGGGCGCGGCGTGTATATCAGCGGGCTTCCTTACAGCTTCGAGAACAGCAGGCTTTTGTACCGGGCGATCCTGTGGGCATCGGGTGCGGAGGATGAGTTGAAGCGGTGGTTTTCCAGTAATTATAACGTGGAGGTCCATGCCTACATCAAGAACGGGAAATACTGTGTAGTCAACAACACCTATGAACCGCAGAGCACGACGGTATATAAGGGCGACGGTACGAGCTTTAAGCTGGAGCTTGAGGCAAATGAGATCGTCTGGTATGAGATCTGAACAGAGGATTGATAACAGAGAATGGATAGATGAGAAGGGAGCCTAAAAGCTCCCTTCTGCCATTGCCTTAATCGACAGCGCATATTCGGAAGGAGTCATGCCTGTCGATTTTTTGAATTGTCTGGAGAAATAGTGGATAGAGGAATAGCCAAGCTGCTCGGAGATCTGTGTGAAGTTCAGATGGCCTGTCCGTATCATTTCCTTCGCCGCATTAATCTTCAGCAGAGTAAAATATTCGATGATGCCCATGCCGCACCGCTCCTTGAAAATCTTCTGAAGCTGGGACCTTCCCACCAGATTATCCCGGCAGATCTGTTCGATGGAGACGGCGGCGGCAATCCTAAGAGCCAGGTAGTCGGTCACCCGGCTGAAGATCTCGGCGTCGCTTTTGCTCTTGGTGGACTTGGGGATCTCAGCCTTCGCGATCTCCTTTTGAAGCGCGAGCGGGTTGGAATACCGCCGGATCAGGTGGATCAGGAGATGTTCCAGATAGAGACAGATCAACTGCTCTGCGCCGAACATATCCGGTCTCTTCCGGGGCATATTCTGAAGGTAGGGATCGTCCAGCCGGCAGTCGAAGCAGCGCCTCGCCTCGATGATGATGCTGGCCAGGATGTTGCGCTCCGTCTCGTCGATCTTAAGCGTCTTCCCGCAGAAGAAGGCCATAGCCTCGTCTTCGCAGTGGAAGGAGATTACGACCAGGTTCGGGGCGATCTTCCCCGTTGCCTGTACGCTGTGGAATTCATTCGGCTGGTGAAATGCGATGTCGCCCCGTTTCAGTGTCGTAGTCTCACTGCCTGCGGTCACATTCACTTCTCCCTTGTCCACACACAAAAATTCCCAGAAATCGTGTGTTTCCCCCTCGAAAGAAAAATCGCTCATATACTCGAAATAATGTATACTGTAAATCTTATTTATTGAGATAGATTTTCTCAAAATTACTCCATTGTATCCCATGCTGTAACTCCCTTGAAAATGTTTCCTATAGATATTTTACTCCATTGCCGGCGGATTGAAAAGAGAGTAAATGCAGATTGTGCAAATGAAGAATAATATAGTACAAAGATTTTCCGGCCCTGTTGTACTACAATAAATGCAGATGAAGCAATCAATACGGATATCAGGATTATGGAGGTAAGAAAGATGGATAAACCGGTATTAGTGATCATGGCGGCGGGAATGGGGAGCCGTTATGGAGGTCTCAAGCAGATCGATCCAGTGGACAGCGAGGGGCATATTATCATGGATTTTTCCCTGTATGATGCCAGAAAAGCGGGATTTGAGAAGGTGATATTCATTATCAAGCGGGAGAATGAGGCTGATTTTAGAGAAGCGATCGGCGACCGTGTAGAGAAATATATGGAGGTGTCCTATGCGTTTCAGGAGATTGGGAATATCCCGGAGGGTTACGAGGTTCCGGAAGGGCGCGTGAAGCCGTGGGGAACAGCTCATGCGGTGCTTAGCTGTATCGACCAGGTGGACGGTCCCTTTGCTGTGATCAATGCGGACGATTATTATGGAAGAGAAGCGTTTGAGCTGATCTACAATTATCTGGCTAAGCATCAGGACGATGAGAAATACCGCTATACGATGGTCGGATACCGGCTCGAGAATACCGTGACGGATAACGGACATGTGGCGCGCGGGATCTGTGAGATGAATGAGGCAAAAGAGCTTGTGGGGATCACGGAGAGGACCAAGATTAAGAAGAGGGACGGCGGGATCGCATTCACAGAGGACGACGGCGCGTCGTGGACGCCTGTCGCCGGCGATTCGACCGTTTCCATGAATATGTGGGGATTCACGCACAGTATTTTGAAGGAGATCCGCGATCGTTTCCCGGCATTCCTTGATCAGGGGATCAAGAGCAACCCGATGAAGTGCGAGTATTTCCTGCCGGCGGTCGTGAGCGATCTGCTGGGAGAGGGACTTGCAACGGTGTCTGTCCTTAAGTCGGCGGATAAATGGTATGGAGTAACTTATAAAGAGGATAAGCCGGTAGTTGTTGCGGCGATCCAGAAGATGAAAGATGACGGGCTCTATCCGGAGCACCTTTGGGAGGAAGTATAATGGGAGAAGCATTACCTATCCAGATCGCGGAAGCGATCGGCAATTTTCAGTATAACGGAAGGCTTGTAAGGGGGTGTCCTTATGGAAACGGACACATCAATGATACCTATATGCTGACGTTCCAGATTTCCGGGATGGGGAGCATTAAGGTCATCTTGCAGAAGATGAACAAGGATGTGTTTGAGAAGCCGGTCGAGTTGATGGAGAATGTCATGGGGGTGACGGCATATCTTCGTGAACAGATCATTAAGAACGGCGGCGATCCGGAGCGTGAGACGCTGAACGTGATACCGGCTTATGACGGCAAGCCGTATTACAGGGATTCTTATGGCGAATACTGGCGTTCATACAAGTTCATTACGGATGCGACCAGTTACGACGTGGTAGAAAAGCCGGAGCATTTTTACCAGAGTGCAGTGGCGTTCGGTAATTTCCAGTGTATGCTGGCGGACTATCCGGCCGATACGCTGAATGAGACGATCGCGGGATTCCACGATACGCGTGCGCGGTTCGCCGTATTTAAGAAGGCTGTGGAGGAGGATATACTGGGAAGAGCCGCTGCTGTGAAGGAAGAGATCCAGTTTGTGCTGGACAGGGAAGACGTTGCGAATTGTTTTTCAGAGCTTCAGGATAAGGGGGAACTGCCTCTTAGGGTTACCCATAATGATACGAAGCTGAATAACATTATGATCGATAACAAGACGGGCAAGGCAATCTGCGTCATCGACCTTGATACGGTCATGCCGGGACTGGCCATGAACGATTTCGGGGATTCCATCCGGTTTGGCGCCAGCACTGCGGCGGAGGATGAGAAGGATCTTTCGAAGGTGTCTTGCAGCATGGGGCTGTTCGAGCTCTATGCGAAGGGCTTCATAGAAGGCTGTGCGGGAAGACTGACCGGCAGGGAGATAGAACTGCTTCCGATGGGGGCGAAGGTCATGACGTTCGAGTGCGGTATGCGGTTCCTTACGGATTATCTCCAGGGAGATCATTATTTCAAAATCCACAGGGAGGGGCATAATCTTGACCGCTGCCGGACACAGTTCAAGCTTGTGGCAGATATGGAAGCAAAATGGGATACGATGAAGAGTATCGTGGAGAAATACGGGCAGATACAGTCTTAGAAAGAACAGAAAGAGAGGCCGCATTTTTTAGGTAAAAATGCGGTCTTTCTTTTTATGCAGAAAAGTGGTATAATAACAAACGTATATTTTGTTCTTAGGAAGACATGAGGATGAGGCTATGTTGGATAAGAAAAAGGAAGCAGACAAGATAAAACTAAAGGGACAGCTTAAGCTGTATATTCAATGGCCGGCGATCGTGGCGGTATTGCTTGTCCTGGTGAATATCTGGGTATACGTGACCGACCGGAAGGCGGGCATCCTGATGGGGATGTTTGTGGTTGTCTATATCATAGTGGCGGGGTGGCTGTATCTGCGCAGTAAGACAGTGATCTTGAAGGATCTGGTGGAGTTCGCGGCGCAGTACGGGATTGTCCAGAATACGCTTCTGAAGGAGCTGACGGTTCCGTATGCGATCCTGTTAGATGATGGGAAGACGCTGTGGATCAACGATCTGTTTAAGCAGATACTGGGCGGACGCCCCAGACGGGACGTACCTATCGGGAAGTATATACCGGAGCTGAACAGCAGTATTTTTCCCAAAGAAGATAACGATACCGTGGAGATGGACGTGTATCTGGGCACGAAGGAGTTCAAGGCCGAGCTTCGAAGAGTGTCTGTGGAAGGCTTCAATGATACGGGGCTTCTGTTACAGATGCCTGCCGAGAAGGAGTATTTTATAGCTGTACATCTCCAGGATGTGACGGAGCTCAATCAGTATATCAAGGCGAACGAGGAGCAGAGGCTTCTCGCAGGTCTGATATACATTGATAATTATGATGAAGTGATCAACAGCGTGGAAGAGGTGCGCCAGTCGCTTCTGATCGCGCTGGTCGACAGGAAGATCAACCAGTATATCGCCAGAGTTGACGGTATTGTCAAGAAGATGGAGACGGATAAGTATTTTATCGTACTCCAGAAGCAGTATTTCAAGCAGCTAGAGGCGGATAAGTTCTCGCTCCTTGACGACGTCAAGTCGGTCAATATCGGGAACGGGATACCGGCCACATTAAGTATCGGACTTGGAATGAGCGGGGAGTCCTATTCGCAGAGTTATAATTTTGCACGGGTGGCAATAGACCTTGCGCTTGCCCGCGGCGGCGACCAGGCGGTGATCAAGGACTGCCATGGAATTACTTATTACGGCGGAAAGCGTGAGCAGACCGCGAAGAACACACGGGTAAAGGCGCGGGTGAAGGCGGAAGCGCTCAGAGAGTTCATCACATTGAAGGATAAGATCTTCGTCATGGGACATAAGCTGACGGACGCCGACGCGTTCGGCGCGGCCATGGGTATCTGCCGGGCGGCGGCGGCGATGGAGAAGAAGGCTTACATCGTGATCAACGAGGTGTCGGCTTCTCTGCGTCCGATGTACGAGTGTTTTGAACGCGATCCGAATTATCCGGATGAGCTGTTCCTTAAGTCGCATCAGGCGATTGAGATGGCGGACGAGAATTCTATGGTGGTGGTTGTGGATACCAACCGCCCGCAGATGACGGAATGCGAGGAGCTGCTTAAGAAGACGAAGACCATAGTGGTGCTTGACCATCACAGGCAGAGCAGTGATAATATTGAGCAGGCTCTGCTGTCCTATATCGAGCCCTATGCTTCCTCAGCCTGTGAGATGGTGGCGGAGGTTCTGCAATATATTGTGGACGATATCAGGATTCCGAAGATAGAGGCGAGCTGTATGTATGCAGGTATCATGATAGATACCAATAATTTTGTCAACCACACGGGTGTGAGAACCTTTGAGGCGGCGGCATTTCTGCGCAGATGCGGAGCGGATATCACGATGGTGCGCAAGCTGTTCCGGGACGATATGGGCTCTTACCGCGCCAAGGCGGAGATCATCAGCAGCGCCAAGGTATACCATGACCGGTTTGCCATTGCAAGAGGGACCAATCTTCAGATCGAGAGTCCCACGATCATCGGGGCGCAGGCGGCCAACGAGCTTTTGGATATCAGCAACATCAAGGCTTCGTTCGTGCTGACGGAATATAATGGAAGGATCTATGTAAGCGCGAGATCTATCGACGAGGTGAATGTCCAGATCATCATGGAACGCCTCGGCGGCGGCGGGCATCTGAACGCCTCGGGCGCGCAGTTCGACCATACGAATATGGATGAGGCGGTTTCGTCTCTGAAGAGAGTAATTGACGACATGATAGAAAGAGGAGATATTTGAGATGAAAGTAATATTGACAGAAGACGTTAAGGCATTAGGCAAAGCGGGTGAGATTGTAGAGGTAAGCGACGGTTACGCCAGGAACTTCATCTTGAAGAAGAAGAAAGGCGTGGAGGCCAACAGCAAGAATCTGAACGACCTTAAGCTTAAGAAGGCGAATGACGATAAGCTTAAGGAGGAGCAGTACGAGGCCGCGAAGGAGCTGGGCGGAAAGATCGAGGCCGGGAAGGTCGAGATGTCTATCAAGACCGGTGAAGGCGGCAAGGCGTTTGGCTCTATTGCATCCAAGGAGATTGCGGCCGAGGTGAAGGAGCAGATGGGACTTGAGATTGACAAGAAGAAGATCCAGCTTAAGGAATCCATCAAGACGCTTGGCACGCATACGGTGCCGGTCAAGCTGCATCCAAAAGTGACGGCGGAGCTTAAGGTGATCGTCACAGAAGAGCTGTAAGAGAGGGGATAACATGGAAGAGGCGCTCATTAAGAGAGTGATGCCGCACAGCATAGAGGCGGAGCAGTCTGTGGTAGGGGCGATGCTGATGGACAAGGACGCCATAACAACTTCGTCTGAGATCATCAGCGGGAGTGATTTCTACCAGAGTGCTTACGGCGTGATCTTCGACGCTATGGTGGAACTGTATAATGAAGGGAAGCCGGTGGATCTGGTTACTTTGCAGGAGAGGCTCAGGGAGAAGGACGTTCCGCCGGAGGTTGCAAGCCTTGAGTTCGTCAAGGATCTGGTGACGGCGGCGCTGACTTCGGCGAATGTAAAGTTCTATGCGCAGATCGTGGCGGATAAGTCGTTGCTGCGGAGGCTGATCCGGCTGAATGAGGAGATCGCCAATACCTGTTATGCAGGCAAGGAGCCGTTAGAGGCGGTGCTTGAGAAGACGGAGAGATCTATATTCGAACTTTTGCAGAGACGCAGTACAGAGGATTTTGTGCCGATCAGGCAGGTGGTGTTAAACGCTCTTGAACGGATCGAGAAGGCGTCGAAGATGAAGGGGACGGTGACGGGCATACCGACCGGATTTATCGACCTGGATTATAAGCTGTCGGGACTTCAACCCTCGGATCTTGTGCTGATCGCGGCCCGGCCTTCGATGGGAAAGACCGCGTTTGTGCTGAATATCGCCCAGTATATCGCGTTTAAGAAGAACAAGAGTGTTGCGGTATTCAGTCTTGAGATGTCGAAGGAACAGCTGGTGAACCGTCTGTTCTCTCTGGAATCCCAGGTAGATGCCCAGGCGATCCGGACGGGTAACATGAAGGATTCGGACTGGGAGAAGCTGATAGAGGGAGCGGGGATCATCGGAAAGTCCAGGCTTATTATCGACGACACTCCGGGTATCTCAATCTCTGAACTGCGTTCTAAGTGCAGAAAGTACAAGCTGGAGCAGGGGCTTGATATTGTGATCATCGACTACTTGCAGTTGATGACGGGAAGCGTAGGCAGGAGTTCGGAATCCAGACAACAGGAGATATCGGAGATCTCACGTTCTCTGAAGGGGCTTGCAAGAGAGCTGAGTGTTCCGGTGGTTGCTCTGTCCCAGCTGAGCCGTGCGGTGGAACAGCGCCCTGATAAGCGCCCGATGCTTTCAGACTTGCGTGAATCCGGGGCGATCGAGCAGGATGCCGACGTGGTGATGTTCATATATCGTGATGAATATTATAATAAAGATTCCGAATTTAAGAAGCAGGCCGAGATCATCATCGCCAAGCAAAGAAACGGTCCGGTGGGGACCGTCAATCTGGCATGGCTTGGTGAATACACGAAGTTTGCGAACTTAAGCAGAGAATAAATACTGCTCCTCTGTACATTCGTTAAGGATATCCCTCAATGTCTGTACAGAGGAGCATTTGTCTGATGTCAGGCGGGCAGGAAGAAGCGTTTGAACTTTTCAACCGGGCCGTTCTCTGCCGCGTTCTTCCGGTAGGTCTGCTGCTGGCGGATCAGTTGATCCAGCTTGCGGAATTCCTCTTCCTCCCGGTGCTCTTTGGCGTCGAGCAGGAAGGACATCTCTCTGGTGATCATGGACAGCAGCACTTCATTATTATTTTCAAGCATCCGTTTCAGGTGCAGCTGGTCGCGAGTCCGCCGGATATCCGGGATCAGCGCCTTCAACTCTTCGAACGGAACGCCTTGCTCGTACAGTTCCCTGATACAGTTAAATAATCTGATATCATCCTTTGTCTCCCTCTTTAATTGTTCTAATGCTTTGTTGCTCATGGTTTTATACCCCCTTGTCAGAAAACTTGTCCTGTCTGTCTGCTGTTTATATCAGGCGTCTATATCATAGCATGTCCGGTCTGCGAAACAAGTAAAAGGGCGTCGCCTGGGCGAGCGGTTTGTTGACATGAAAACACAGGAATTGTGGATTTGGGGGAAGCTTTTGGCCGTGGCTGTGGAAAACCACGGAGAATCTGGGAGAGTATGTGAGAATATGCAAAATGATGCAAAAAAAGAAAGGTCTGTAACAAGAATCAAGTCTTGTACAGCACCTTTTCTTTTTATCTTCTCATTATCGGTGGGCTTATTAACCCTGAGAAATAGCTCCTGTAGGACACTGAGCAGCGCAAGCGCCACAGTCCACACAAGCGTCAGCATCAATCTCAAAATGATCTGCGCCCTGAGAAATAGCGCCAACTGGACATTCAGCTTCACATGCTCCACAGCTAACACATTCATCACTAATTACGTGTGCCATTGGTATGTACCCTCCTTTTTAAATTTGATAAAACTAAGGCTTATTCGGCCTACCAATATCATAATACAAAAGGCGGAAATATACAAGAGAAAGTAAAAGCTTTTAGCATAGAAAAAGCTTATAAAAAATTAAGAATTTTTTCAACAATTTTCCCCGGATTTGGTGTATAGTTGTGTTTGTTGATATTTTTTAATAATAGGGAGAGATGTATCATGAAAAAGTTACGCAGTATCATGGCTGTCATAGTCTGCACGGCGATGTGCGCGTGTGCGTGTGCTGCTTCAGAAGATGCAGACACTACAGATAAGCCAAAGGTTCAGGCAGAGGATACAGGAAAAGATAAGGCGGATAAGAAAGAGAAGGAATACCAGAAGAAGCTGGATATGATCAGCCCTTCGGCATACGATAATGTGATGGGGCTCAAGCTTCCGGAAGGGACGGCGCTGTCCGTGATCGGCAAGGCGAAGGGAGAGCCCTACTGGGACGAAGTGGAGAAGGGAGCCTTGCAGGCGGTAGACGATATCAATGAGAACCTTGGGTATGAAGGCAAGGATAAGGTGAAGGTGACATACAGCGCGCCGGGGACGCCGGATAGTGTAGACGAGCAGGTGAATATTCTGGATGAGGAGCTTGCCAGGTATCCGGCGGCGGTTGCGATCGCCATTGCGGACGCCAAGGCGTGCGAGGTGCAGTTCGATCTGGCGGCAGAAAGTGATATCCCGGTTGTGGCCTTTGATTCCGGGAGCGATTATCAGGGCTTGATGGCGACGGTGGAGACCGACAACCTCTCGGCGGCAAGAGAGGCGGCAAAGAGGATGGCAGAGCTTGTTGAGGATTCCGGCGAGATCATTCTCTTCATCCATGATTCCAAATCGGAATCGGCGATGAGCCGGGAGAACGGGTTTAAGGAGGAGCTGGCGGCCAATCATCCGGACGTCACGGTTGCAGAGGTCTGTTATCTGGACGGGATGGCTGATATGAAGGAGAAGATTGCGGCTGAGATTAACGGGGGAACCTGGAGCCTGAACCCTGATGCGGGAATCCGGACGGCCTCCCCGACATCCGATACGGCGGGCGCAGAAGGAGAGGATCCTGCTGTTCCCGCCGACGGGCAGGAAGCGCGGCAGACCAACGGGCAGGAAGCACAGCAGACCGACGGGGCGGTTAGCGCGGAGACGATTACAGAAGAGGATATAACAGACTATATCTTCGGGAAGCACCCGGACGTGAAAGGGATCTATGCCACCAATGGTGAGGCCGTGCGTCTTGCGTTAGATGTCATGGAACGGTATGAGAAGGAGCTTGCTTTGATCGGCTATGACGCAGATGCAGATGAGATAGAGGCTCTTCAGAATGGACAGGCAGATGCATTGGTTGTGCAGAATCCTTTCGGAATGGGGTACGCGGCAGTCATAGCAGCCGCGCGAGCCGCGCTTTCCATGGGAAATGAGGCGGTTGTCGATACGGGATATTTCTGGCTTACGAAGGAGAAGCTCGAAGACGACAGTATCCAGAAGATGCTCTATGCGAAAGGGAGTTCCTCGCGCAGGTTCCGCTGGATATAGCGATGGGCTATTAAAGAGATGGCATATCAACAAAAAGACAGGTCTCATATGAAACCTGTCTTTTTGTTGATATGCCATCTCTGTATTGTGGATGTTCTGATACCGACATGCTAATATTATATTAAGATTACTAGCAAGATCAGTGATATCAGCAAAATATATTTCAATCAGCGGCATCTTCCCCGTCTTCGGGAAGCGCCTCCGGAAGGTACAGATGTACGAGTTCAATTCGGTTCTTATCCAGCTTCTCAACAACCATATGGATGCCGTCCTCCGTGTCAAGTGTATCGCCGGTCTCCGGAAGGCGGTCAAGCCTTTCGATGATAAATCCGCCCAGCGAATCATACTCATCAGAATTAAGGTCAAGATCCAGCCGGTCATTCAAGTCGTCCAGGTTGATAGAACCTTCTACAATATACTCGCGTTCGTCAATCTCCTGAATAAAATCTTCTTCATTCTCATCATACTCGTCGTGGATCTCACCGACAATCTCCTCCAGGATATCCTCAAGGGTGATCAGTCCGGCCGTCTCGCCGTATTCGTCCAGCACGATCGCGATGTTAAATGAAGCCTGACGCATCTCCACAAGAAGCTCTGATATGCTCTTATACTCGTAGGTGAAATATGCTTCTCTTAAGATGTCTTCTATATGAAATCCCTTGGTGTTGTCATATAACAGCAGATCCTTCATATTAATAGTACCAACCACATTATCCGTAGTATCCCGGAATACCGGAAGACGCGTATACTTGTCTTCGCGGAATATACCGATCAGTTCATTATAGGTACTGTTGATATCTGCAAATGTTACATGGACGCGGGGAACCATCACATCCTTTGCTCTGGCATCGCCCAGATCAAACACATTATTGATCATCTCCCGCTCGTCGGATTCTATGACTCCGTCCTCATGACTTACATCTACGATCGTCCGAAGCTCCGTCTCTGTCATGGCAGTCTGACGGGCGTTGGGATCGACGCGGAGAAGAAACAGTATACCGATGGAGAGGCCGTTGATGATAAAGATAAACGGCGTCATAATCTTCATGAATATACTGATGACCGGTGCATATAGCAGAGCCATCTTCTCGGAATGTATGGTGGCCATAGTCTTGGGGGTAATCTCCCCAAACAATAGGATCAATACGGTCAGGATACCGCTTGCGGCCGCGACCATGGAGCCTCCAAAGCTGTAAGCAAGTGAAGTAGTCAGGGATGCCGCGGACAGATTGACGATATTGTTGCCGATGAGGATCGCGCTCAGCATCTTGCCGGAATCCTCTGTTATTGCAAGAACTTTTCTGGCACGCTTGCTGCCTTCGTCAACCAATGTGCGGATCCGTATCTTATTCACGGTGGTCAATGCTGTCTCGGCTGATGAGAAAAATGCGGAGAGCAGCAGTAAAATTAACAGAATAATGAGTTGTATGGCGTCACTCGAGTCCAATTGATCAATTCACTCCTTTTTTATTTAAAATCACTTGGAAATAATATACCGCATTTATTCGGATTTTGCAAGAGTACATTGAATTTGATTATTAATTAGTGTATGCTTAGAGGTAGAAAATTTTAATGGAAGAGATGGAGAATAATATGGAGCAGAAGATATATAATAGATTAGCGGAGATTATACCGCAGGAGCGCATGAAGTTTGACGAGCCGATGAAGGAGCATACCACATTCCGGATCGGAGGGGCGGCAGAGGTGTTTGTAATGCCGGGAAGCGCCGAGGAAGTCCGGGCGGTGGTCCGGGTGTGCCGTGAAGAACAGGTTCCTTATTATGTACTGGGAAACGGCAGTAATCTTCTGGTGTCCGACCGGGGTGTACAAGGAGTGGTGATACAGCTCGGGAAAGAGATGAAGGAGATCCAGGCGGAAGGAGAGTCGATAACGGCCCAGGCGGGCGCGCTTCTGTCTGCGGTTGCGAACCGGGCGCTTGAGGAAGGGCTTACCGGCTTCGAGTTTGCGGCGGGGATTCCGGGAAGTCTTGGCGGAGCCTGCGTGATGAATGCAGGAGCCTACGGCGGTGAGATGAAGGATGTGATCGAAAATGTCACGGTACTTGCGCCGGATGGGGAGATCCTTACGATCCCGGGAGAGAAGATGGAATTTGGATACAGGACCAGTATTGCTGCCGGTAAGGGGTATATTGTTCTGGAAGCGCAGATACGCCTGCGAAGAGGGCAGAAGGATGAGATCAAAGCGGTGATGGACGACTTAAGAGAGCGCCGTCTCACCAAGCAGCCTCTGGAATATCCGAGTGCGGGAAGTACGTTCAAGAGACCGGAGGGATATTTTGCGGGAAAGCTGATACAGGATGCGGGACTTCGCGGATTTTCCTTTGGCGGAGCGCAGGTGTCGGAGAAGCATTGTGGATTTGTGATCAACAGAGACGGCGCGACGGCGGCCGATGTGGCGGGGCTGATGCAGAGAGTGTCTGATACGGTAGAGGAAAAGTTCGGGGTACGGCTGGAACCCGAGGTGAAGAGACTGGGAGAGTTCTAAGATGAGATGTGTGATTGTTACGGGAATGTCAGGCGCGGGGAAGAGTACGGCGCTTAAGATGCTTGAGGATGTCGGGTATTTCTGCGTGGATAATCTCCCGGTGCCGCTGATCCCCAAGATGGCTGATCTGCTGCGCGTGCCGGGGACAGAGCTTAACAAGGCGGCGCTGGGAGTGGATATCAGGAGCGGGCAGAGCCTTGAGGAGATGGCGGAGGTTCTTGGCGAGCTGGATAAGACGGGGATGAAGTATGAGATTTTGTTTCTGGAATCCTCCGACCATGTACTGATCAAGAGATATAAGGAGACAAGAAGGTTTCACCCGCTGGCAGGCAATGAAGGGCGCGTGGATCAAGGGATAGGGAAAGAGAGAGCGCGGATCCGGTTCTTAAGAGACCGGGCGGATTATCTGATCGACACGAGCCATATGCTTACGAGAGAGTTGAAGGCGGAGCTGAATAAGATATTTGTTCGGAACAAGGAATATAAGAATCTGTATATCTCCGTGCTTTCTTTTGGATTCAAATACGGGCTTCCGACGGACGCGG
Source organism: uncultured Dorea sp. (assembly GCA_910579015.1). Taxonomy (GTDB): domain Bacteria; phylum Bacillota; class Clostridia; order Lachnospirales; family Lachnospiraceae; genus Sporofaciens. Next base: position 39,655 of record CAJTRO010000015.1, read on the forward strand.
ACCTGGTGTTTGATGTGCGTTTCCTTCCGAATCCCTACTATATTGATGAGCTCAGGCCTCAGAGCGGCAACGACAGGGAGGTCCGGGATTATGTCATGAGTAATCCAAAGTCCGGCGAGTTTCTTAAGAAGCTTACGGATCTGGTGGAGTTTCTGATCCCCAACTATGTCCAGGAGGGAAAGACGCAGCTCGTGATCGGGATCGGGTGTACCGGGGGCAAGCACCGCTCGGTTACACTGGCCAATGAATTGTTCGAGGAACTCAAAGAAAACGAGAATTATGGTATACGGGTTGAGCACAGGGACATCGGGAAGGATGCGATCACGAAAGGGAGATAAGGATGTCATTTTCGGGCAGGATCAGGGAAGAGTTAGCGGGACATTATGTGAAAGCGAGGCACTGCCGGCTGGCAGAATTGTCAGCATTTATCCATATGTCCGGGGAATTTTATGAGGACAGAAGAGGCATATGCGGTATAAGGTTTCACACGGAAAATTTTACAGTTGCAAGAAAATGCTTTACATTATTGAGAAAAACATTTAATATAGGAACAGGTATCGTAGTCCATAAAAATATGACGAAGGGAAGTTCAAGTTATGATATCTATGCCAAAGGAGAAGAACTGCTTGCAGTTAAGAATGCAATGGTACAGGCCGTGTGCTGTAAGAGGGCTTATATCCGCGGCGCATTTATCACAGCAGGTTCTATGAGTGATCCAGGCAAGTCTTATCATTTTGAGATTGTCTGTAATACGTTAGAGGAGGCGGAGTATCTCAGGAGCCTGATATGCGTCTTTGAACTGGATGGGAAGATCGTCGAGAGAAAGAGGAACTATGTCGTATATCTGAAGGAGGGCTCACAGATTGTGGATATTCTTAATGTTATGGAGGCGCATGTGGCGCTTCTTGAATTTGAGAATATCAGGATTATGAAGGATATGCGTAATTCTGTCAACCGCAAGGTGAACTGTGAGACGGCGAACATTAATAAGACTGTATCTGCTGCTGTCAGGCAGATGGAAGACATCAAGTATATACGTGATACCGTTGGATTTGACAAGCTGCCGGAAGGATTGAAGGATGTCGCCCTTACACGTCTTGCATATCCGGACGCAACGTTGAAGGAACTGGGAGGTCTCCTGGCGTCCCCTGTGGGAAAGTCCGGGGTGAACCACCGGCTCAGGAAGTTAAGTGAGATAGCGGTAAAGTTAAGGGAATAGCAAGGAGGAGCAATTTTTTATGACTAAGAAACCTGTTACTATTCAAAACAACATGGATATGGAGGATCGCCCAATCGCGCATCTGGTTCAGGAAGCAAGTCAGTATGCGAGTCAGGTGTTCATTGAGATCGACAACAAGAAGATCAATGCGAAGAGCATTATGGGGATGATGAGCTTGAGGCTGCAAAAGGGCGAGTGTATTACAGTGGTAGCAGAGGGGAATGATGAGACTGAGGCTGTGGCAGGGATTGAGGATTTTCTTGTTGCAGGTAATTAATTTGTATGTAATCGGATGGCGCCGTGAAGCAGGCCGGGCTTTTAAGAGCCGTATGACAGAAGGTGTGTTTTGAGAGAGATTCGAATGAATATACATAATTAGTAACTGGCGGGGGGTGTCGCAAGACGCCCCTTTTCCTGTATGAAATGTGAGGTGTTCATTTATATGAAGAGATTGTTATTTATCTATAATCCGCGTGCCGGAAAGGAACTTTTGAAACCCAGATTGTCGGATATTATAGACATATTTGTGAAAGCGGGATATGAAGTGACCGTATATCCGACGCAGGCATATAGGGATGCATATAAGAAGGTGCTTGAATATGATGCCAGCAATTATGACCTTATCGTATGCAGCGGGGGCGACGGGACGATCGACGAGGTTGTGACCGGGATGATGCATCGAAAAGAGCGGACTCCTGTGGGATATATCCCGACGGGTACTACCAATGATTTTGCCAACAGCCTCCATATCCCCAAGGGGCTTTTGAAGGCGGCGGATAACGCGGTGAACGGCGTGAAGTTTCCCTGTGACGTGGGGCAGTTTAATGATGATATCTTTGTGTATGTCGCGGCATTCGGCATGTTCACGGACGTATCTTACGAGACGAAGCAGGAGGTGAAGAACATCCTGGGACATCTGGCGTATGTTCTGGAGGGGACAAAGCGTCTGTTTAATGTTCCGTCCTACAGGATCAAAGTGGTCCATGACGGAGAGGTGATAGAGGACGAGTTTATCTTTGGGATGGTGACGAATTCCCGCTCGGTCGGGGGCTTCCGCAGTATGATCGGCAAGAATGTTGCCTTCGACGACGGATTGTTCGAGGTGACGCTCATCAAGACGCCGACAAACCCGATCGCACTACAGGAGATTATCGCCTCTCTTCTGATCGAGCAGATAGATACGAAGCATATGTACACGTTCAAGACAGGGCACATCACGTTCGAGTCCCTGGAAGAGATCCCGTGGACGCTGGACGGGGAGTTCGGCGGGGAGCATGACGAGGTTGCGATCTATAATCTGAACAGACAGCTTGAGATCATGGTCCCGGAAGAACACGTAGACAAGCTGATCGAGCCGTTAAAGCGGACAGGGGGCGAGAAGCCGGAGAAGCTTACGGATATGATAAAGGGTGTTCTGTTGACGGATAAGGCAGGGAAGTGAAATGAGCAGAAAAAGTGGTTGACATCCTGTGTTAAGGATGCTATAGTATCAAGTGACTGCCGAAGACAGCAGGTGCCCGGGGATTATAGGGATGTTTTCATCCATTATATGGCGTCCCAGGAGGCGTAAGAAGACCAACGCCTGCCGAGGAAAGTTAGATTCAGTGATTTATGAATTTACAACACCTCTGTGTCTTTGACGCGGGGTGTTTTTCACTTATAAGCACTTTTCTTAGACAGCAGTCAGATTAGATTTCGTGAATGTATCAAAATCAGAAGGAGGTGCACCATTCGTGGCAAAAGTTGAATTAAAACAGCCAATTGTACAGGCCATTGCAGATGATGTCAAAGGCGCGGCGAGCGTAGTGCTGGTAGACTACCGCGGACTTACTGTTGCGCAGGATACCGAGCTTCGTAAGCAGCTGAGAGAAGCAGGGATCGTCTACAAGGTTTGTAAGAACACAATGATGAAGAGAGCTTTTGAAGGAACCGAGTTCGCAGGGTTAGACGAGCATCTGGAAGGCCCGAGCGCCCTTGCTATCTCAAAGGACGACGCAACGGCTCCGGCAAGAATCCTCTGCAAGTTTGCGAAGGATGCCAAGGCTCTTGAGTTAAAGGCTGGTGTGGTAGAGGGCACGGTATATGATAACGCTGCATTGTCAGAGTTAGCTAAGATCCCGTCAAGAGAAGAGCTGCTGTCCAAGCTGCTTGGAAGCTTGCAGTCACCGATCACCAATCTTGCACGTGTTCTTAATCAGATCGCAGAGCAGGGCGGGGCAGAGGCCTGCGCGGCAGCGGCTGAGACAGGAGAGGCGTCAGAGGCTCCGGCAGAAGAGACCGCTGAGGCACCGGCGGCAGAGTAAGGCGGCTTAACGGCCGGTAATAAAGGTTCACAGGAACTTTATGTATCACAGGATACAGACAATCATTATAATAATATGGAGGAAAATACAATGGCAAAGTTAACAACAGCTGAATTTATTGATGCAATCAAAGAGTTATCAGTATTAGAGTTGAATGATTTAGTAAAAGCATGTGAAGAAGAATTTGGTGTATCTGCGGCAGCAGGCGTAGTAGTTGCAGCAGCGGCAGAAGGCCCGGCAGTGGAAGAGAAGGATGAGTTCGATGTAGAGTTAGTATCCGCAGGCGCTTCCAAGGTTAAGGTAATCAAGGTTGTACGTGAGATCACAGGTCTTGGACTGAAGGAAGCTAAGGCAGTAGTTGACGAAGCTCCGAAGGTTGTAAAAGAGGCTGTTTCCAAGGCAGAGGCTGAGGAGATCAAGGCTAAGCTTGAGGCAGAAGGCGCAGAGGTTAACCTCAAATAATCAAGGCTTAAACGATACAGATGATGACATGGACCGTTCCGGGATGGGGCGGTCTTTTTGCATTCAGATATTTTTTGAAAAATTCATTGACAAGCCCTTGAGCTCTGTGCTATAGTAAAAAATGCACTATTGTGGAAAGTTATGCCATGATATCGCATGGAAGCAGTGGGGAATGCGCTGTTTCCAATGGTTTTCAATATTGTTTTCCAACAAAATATATGAGGAGAGTGAAACGTCAATATGGAGAAAAACAGAATTCGTCCCATCAAAAGCGGAAAAAGTTCACGCATGAGTTATTCCAGACAAAAAGAAGTTCTTCAGATGCCGAACCTGATTGAAGTCCAGAAGGACTCCTATCAGTGGTTTCTTGACGAAGGACTGAATGAAGTGTTCGATGATATTTCCCCGATCACTGACTATAGCGGACATCTGAGTCTGGAGTTTGTTGATTTTACCTTGTGCGAGAAAGACGTGAAGTACACAATCGAAGAGTGTAAAGAACGCGATGCTACTTATGCGGCGCCACTCAAGGTGAGGGTAAGACTTCACAATAAAGAGACAGATGAGATCAACGAGCATGAGATATTCATGGGGGATCTGCCGTTGATGACCAGTACGGGTACTTTTGTAATTAACGGGGCAGAGCGTGTTATCGTAAGTCAGTTGGTCCGTTCTCCGGGCATCTACTATGCGATCGCGCATGATAAGTTAGGCAAGAAGCTGTATTCCTCCACTGTAATCCCCAACAGGGGCGCATGGTTGGAATACGAGACAGACTCCAATGACGTTTTTTATGTACGTGTAGATAGAACAAGAAAGGTGCCGATCACTGTATTAGTCCGCGCTTTGGGAATCGGCACGAATCCTGAGATTGTTGAATTGTTTGGTGAAGAGCCGAAGATCCTTGCAAGCTTTGAGAAGGATGCGGCTACGAATTATCAGGAAGGTCTTCTGGAATTATATAAGAAGATCCGTCCGGGCGAACCGCTTGCCGTGGACAGTGCAGAGAGCCTGATTACGAGCATGTTCTTCGATCCGAGACGTTATGACCTTGCGAAGGTAGGAAGATATAAGTTTAATAAGAAGCTTTCCCTCAGAAACCGTATTACCGGACATGTACTTGCAGAGAGCGTTGCAAGTCCTGTTACAGGCGAGGTGATTGCCGAGGCCGGTACGAAGGTGACAAGGGAACTGGCGGATCAGATACAGAATGCGGCAGTACCGTATGTATGGATGGAAGGCCACGAGGAAGAGCGCAATATCAAGGTGATCTCTAACATGATGGTTGATATTGACGCTGTTGTGGACGTGGATCCGAAGGAAGTCGGCGTCACAGAGATGGTTTATTACCCGGTCCTTGCAGGGCTCCTGGAAGAGACGGGCGGTGATATTGATGAGCTTAAAGACGCCATCAGGCGGGATATCCACGACCTGATCCCGAAGCATATTACGAAGGAAGATATCATTGCTTCCATTAATTATAATATCCATCTGGAGTATGGACTTGGAAATGATGACGATATCGATCATCTGGGCAACCGGCGTATCCGTTCTGTGGGGGAATTGTTGCAGAACCAGTACAGGATCGGTCTGTCAAGGCTTGAGAGAGTTGTCCGCGAGAGGATGACAACCCAGGATCTGGAGGGGATCTCACCGCAGTCTCTGATCAATATCAAGCCTGTAACGGCGGCTGTTAAGGAGTTTTTTGGATCGTCACAGCTGTCACAGTTCATGGATCAGAATAATCCGCTGGGCGAGCTGACGCATAAGAGACGTCTGTCTGCCCTGGGACCTGGCGGTCTGTCCAGAGACCGCGCCGGATTCGAGGTTCGAGACGTTCATTATTCGCATTATGGAAGAATGTGTCCGATCGAGACACCTGAAGGTCCGAATATCGGTCTGATCAACTCCCTTGCAACATATGCAAGGATTAATCAGTATGGCTTTATCGAGGCTCCGTACCGCAAGATCGATCACAGCGATCCGGCGAATCCGGTGGTTACGGAGGAAGTTGAATATATGACGGCTGACGAAGAGGATAATTACCATGTGGCTCAGGCGAACGAGGCTCTGGATGCGGAGGGGCATTTCATCCGAAGGAATGTTTCCGGACGTTACAGGGAGGAGACGCAGGAGTATGAGAGACGTATGTTCGATTACATGGACGTGTCTCCTAAGATGGTGTTCTCTGTCGCGACAGCGCTGATCCCGTTCCTTGAGAATGACGATGCGAACCGTGCGCTGATGGGTTCCAACATGCAGCGTCAGGCTGTGCCGCTTCTGCTGACAGAAGCCCCGGTAGTAGGAACAGGTATGGAGGAGAAGTCGGCTGTCGATTCCGGCGTGTGTGTGATCGCCCAGAAGGGCGGCGTGGTGGAGCGCGCTGCGTCCACGGAGGTTACGATCCGTCAGGAGGACGGTAATCTCAAGAGATATAAGCTGACGAAGTTCCAGAGAAGTAACCAGAGCAACTGTTACAACCAGAGGCCGATCGTGTTCAAGGGCGATAAGGTAGAGGCCGGTGACGTGATTGCCGACGGACCGTCTACGTCCAACGGCGAGATGGCGCTTGGAAAGAACCCGCTGATCGGGTTCATGACCTGGGAGGGTTACAACTACGAGGACGCCGTACTGTTAAGTGAGAGACTGGTTCAGGAGGATGTGTATACATCTGTTCATATAGAAGAATACGAGGCTGAGGCGCGTGATACGAAGCTTGGGCCGGAAGAGGTTACCCGCGATATCCCGGGTGTCGGTGACGATGCTCTTAAGAATCTGGATGAGCGGGGGATCATCCGCATCGGCGCTGAGGTGCGTGCGGGAGATATCCTGGTGGGCAAGGTGACTCCGAAGGGAGAGACCGAGCTTACGGCGGAGGAGAGACTGCTGCGGGCGATCTTCGGAGAGAAGGCCCGTGAGGTAAGAGATACGTCTCTTAAGGTTCCGCATGGTGAATATGGTATCGTCGTGGATGCGAAGGTATTCACAAGAGACAACGGAGATGAGCTGTCTCCGGGAGTGAATCAGGCGGTCCGCATCTATATTGCTCAGAAGAGAAAGATCTCTGTAGGTGACAAGATGGCCGGACGTCATGGTAACAAGGGTGTTGTTTCCCGTGTTCTGCCGGTGGAGGATATGCCGTTTCTGCCAAACGGCCGCCCTTTAGATATCGTGCTGAATCCGCTGGGCGTGCCGTCGCGTATGAATATCGGTCAGGTATTGGAGATCCATCTGTCCCTGGCTGCCAAAGCGCTCGGATTTAATATTGCCACGCCGGTATTTGACGGTGCGAACGAGAATGATATCATGGATACGCTTGACCTGGCCAATGACTATGTTAACCTGAGCTGGGAAGAGTTTGAAGCGAAGCATAGAGAAGCATTGCTTCCGGAGGTTATGCAGTACCTGTATGATAACCGGGAGCACAGAGAGCTGTGGAAGGGCGTGCCGATTTCCAGAGACGGTAAGGTGCGCTTAAGAGACGGTCGTACCGGAGAGTATTTCGACAGTCCGGTTACCATCGGCCACATGCATTATCTGAAGCTGCATCACCTGGTTGACGACAAGATCCATGCCCGTTCCACAGGTCCTTATTCTCTGGTTACGCAGCAGCCGCTGGGCGGAAAGGCTCAGTTCGGCGGACAGCGTTTCGGAGAGATGGAGGTATGGGCGCTGGAGGCTTACGGCGCGTCCTATACATTGCAGGAGATCCTGACTGTGAAGTCAGATGATGTGGTCGGACGTGTGAAGACCTATGAAGCGATCATTAAGGGTGAGAATATCCCTGAGCCGGGTATTCCGGAGTCTTTCAAGGTATTGTTAAAGGAGTTACAGTCTCTTGGACTGGATATGCGTGTGCTCCGTGATGATAATACAGAAGTCGAGATCATGGAGACGGCCGATATGGGAGAGACCGATTTCCGCTCATTGATCGAAGGAGACAGAAAGTATCATCAGGATGACGACCTTGGGGAGCATGGATATACCGAGCAGGAGTTCGAAGGCGAAGAGCTGATCGACGTTGAGGAAGAGCCTGACGAGGATGAATTTGATATGGATATGGACATGGAATATGAGCCTGGTGATGATTTTGGATATGATGATTTATCGGATGATGAATAGGAAGGGGTGCCGGTATGCCAGAAAATAACAAGGAACAAACGTATCAGCCAATGACATTTGATGCAATCAAGATAGGTTTGGCGTCACCTGATAAGATTCTGGAGTGGTCCAGGGGAGAAGTTACGAAGCCGGAGACAATTAACTACCGGACGCTGAAGCCGGAGAAGGACGGATTGTTCTGCGAGAGGATATTTGGACCAAGCAAGGACTGGGAGTGCCATTGCGGTAAGTACAAGAAGATCCGTTATAAGGGCGTAGTCTGCGACCGTTGTGGTGTTGAGGTTACGAAGTCAAGCGTGCGCCGTGAGCGTATGGGGCATATTGCCCTGGCCGCTCCGGTGTCGCATATCTGGTATTTTAAGGGTATCCCAAGCCGTATGGGGCTGATCCTGGATCTGTCGCCAAGGACGCTTGAGAAGGTGCTGTATTTTGCGTCTTATATCGTGCTTGACAGAGGCAGCAGTGACTTGCAGTATAAGCAGGTGCTGTCGGAGCAGGAGTATCAGGAGGCAAGAGAGAAGTGGGGAAGTGCGTTCCGCGTAGGGATGGGCGCGGAGTCTATCCAGGAACTGCTTCAGTCCATTGATCTTGACAAGGATTATAAAGAATTGCAGGAAGGGCTTAAGGGTGCGACCGGACAGAAGCGCGCGAGGATCGTGAAGCGTCTGGAGGTTGTGGAGGCATTCCGCGAGTCGGGGAATAAGCCGGAGTGGATGATCATGACGGCAATCCCGGTGATCCCGCCGGATCTGCGTCCTATGGTACAGCTGGACGGCGGACGGTTTGCGACGTCTGACCTGAATGATCTGTACCGGAGGATTATCAATAGAAACAACCGTCTGAAGCGTCTGCTGGAGCTTGGCGCTCCGGACATTATCGTAAGAAATGAAAAGAGGATGCTCCAGGAGGCGGTTGACGCGCTGATTGACAACGGACGCCGCGGACGTCCTGTTACAGGGCCGGGTAACCGTGCGCTCAAGTCGCTGTCAGACATGCTTAAGGGTAAGTCCGGACGTTTCCGCCAGAATCTTCTTGGAAAGCGTGTTGACTATTCCGGACGGTCTGTTATCGTCGTAGGGCCGGAGCTTAAGATATACCAGTGCGGTCTGCCAAAAGAGATGGCGATCGAGCTGTTCAAGCCGTTTGTAATGAAGGAGCTGGTCCAGAACGGAACCGCCCATAATATTAAGAACGCGAAGAAGATGGTTGAGAGGGTACAGCCGGAGGTGTGGGATGTGCTTGAGGATGTCATCAAAGAACATCCGGTTATGCTGAACCGCGCCCCTACGCTTCACCGACTGGGTATCCAGGCATTTGAGCCGATTCTGGTAGAGGGTAAGGCGATCAAGCTTCATCCATTGGTATGTACGGCTTATAATGCTGACTTTGACGGAGACCAGATGGCTGTGCATCTTCCGCTGTCTGTGGAGGCTCAGGCAGAGTGCCGGTTCCTCCTGCTGTCGCCGAACAACCTGCTGAAACCGTCAGACGGCGGACCGGTTGCTGTTCCTTCTCAGGATATGGTACTTGGTATCTATTACCTGACGCAGGAGAGGCCGGGAGCAAAGGGTGAGGGCAAGTTCTTTAAGAATGTGAACGAGGCGATCCTTGCCTATGAGAATGACGCGATCACGCTTCATTCCCGCATCAAGGTACGCGTGAACAAGACGATGCCGGACGGCAGGGAAGTATGCGGTAATATCGAATCCACTCTGGGACGTTTCTTATTCAATGAGATCATTCCGCAGGATCTGGGATTCGTGGACCGCGAAGCGAAGGACAGCGAATTACTGCTTGAAGTTGATTTCCACGTAGGAAAGAAGCAGTTAAAGCAGATTCTTGAGAAAGTAATCAATACCCACGGTTCCACTGCCACGGCAGAGGTTCTGGATGCGGTAAAATCAATCGGATATAAGTATTCCACCAGAGCGGCCATGACCGTATCCATCTCGGATATGACGGTGCCGCCGCAGAAGCCGGAGATGATCCAGCAGGCGCAGGATACGGTGGATAAGATCACCAAGAACTTCAAGCGCGGTCTGATCACGGAGGAAGAGCGTTATAAAGAGGTTGTTGAGACCTGGAAGGCAACGGATGACGCGTTGACAGAGGCGCTGTTGTCTGGTCTGGATAAGTATAATAACATCTTCATGATGGCGGATTCCGGTGCGCGTGGTTCCGACAAGCAGATTAAGCAGCTTGCGGGTATGCGAGGACTGATGGCGGATACGACAGGACGTACTATCGAGCTGCCTATCAAGTCTAACTTCCGTGAAGGTCTGGACGTACTGGAGTATTTCATGTCCGCCCACGGAGCGCGTAAGGGATTGTCCGATACGGCTCTTCGTACCGCCGATTCCGGATACCTGACCAGACGTCTGGTTGATGTATCACAGGAACTGATCATCCATGAGGTGGATTGTGTGGATAAGGGCGTCGAGATCCCGGGTATGTACGTGAAGGCGTTCATGGACGGCAATGAAGAGATTGAGAGCTTGCAGGAGCGTATCACAGGACGTTACCTGTGTGAGACGATTGTAGATAAGGACGGAAATGTTCTTGTGAAGGCGAACCATATGGTAACTCCGAAGCGTGCGGAGCTTATCATGAAGAAGGGTGTGGATGAAAACGGAGAGACCTTGAAGCAGATTAAGATCCGGACCATTCTTACCTGTAAGTCGCACAATGGTGTCTGCGCGAAATGTTACGGCGCCAACATGGCGACCGGAGAGCCTGTACAGGTGGGCGAGGCGGTAGGTATTATCGCCGCACAGTCTATCGGAGAGCCTGGTACACAGCTTACGATGCGTACCTTCCATACCGGCGGTGTTGCGGGTGACGATATCACGCAAGGTCTTCCCCGTGTCGAGGAGCTTTTTGAGGCCAGAAAGCCGAAAGGTCTTGCGATCATCACGGAGTTTGCCGGAGTTGCGAACATCCATGACACGAAGAAGAAGCGTGAGATCATCGTAACGAATGACGAGACGGGCGAATCAAAGGCATATCTGATCCCGTATGGTTCCAGGATCAAGGTTCAGGACGGCGCAGTGTTAGAGGCCGGCGACGAGCTGACGGAAGGAAGCGTGAATCCTCACGATATCCTGAAGATCAAGGGACTGCGTGCCGTACAGGATTATATGATCCAGGAAGTACAGCGTGTATACCGTCTGCAAGGTGTTGAGATCAATGATAAGCATATCGAGGTTATCGTGCGCCAGATGCTTAAGAAGGTTCGTGTGGAGGAAGCCGGGGATACGGAGTTCCTTCCGGGCACGAATGTTGACAGGCTGGACTTCGAGGAAGTGAATGCACAGATGGTTCAGGAAGATATGGAGCCTGCGACCGGTGAGCAGATCATGCTTGGTATCACCAAGGCGTCACTGGCGACGAATTCGTTCCTGTCTGCGGCGTCCTTCCAGGAGACGACGAAGGTGCTGACAGAAGCGGCCATCAAGGGCAAGATCGATCCGTTGATCGGTCTGAAGGAGAACGTCATCATCGGTAAGCATATCCCGGCTGGTACGGGTATGAGGAAATACCGCGATATCAGGCTGGATTCTGATGTGGATCTGGATGATGAGATTATGCTTGACGAGGAGGCCGGCAAAGCTGATATGGCAGAAGAGCTGGATGACGGCGGTGTCGAAGGGGCTTCCGGGGATATGGCTGAGGATTTTGCAAAGTTAGACGATCTGGCTTACGCGGATGAATCTGACGTTCTGGACGAGACGGATCCTGAAGAGGACGCAGTAGATGAATTCGTGGAGCTTGTAGAAGAGTAGGATAGATAAAAAGATGAGGTGCAGATGCGTCTCATCTTTTTTGCTAAAGTGTATCTGTAGAAAATACATATCAGAAAGAAGAGGCTTGAAATGGCAGAAGAGAAGAATCTATATCTGTTTGAGCAGGCGTCTGTACCCAGGGCGGTTGCGTCTATGGCGGTTCCTACGATCATCAGTTCTCTGGTGATGGTGATCTATAATCTGGCGGATACATATTTTGTGGGTATGCTGAACGATTCGGTACAGAATGCGGCAGTCACGCTGTCCGCCCCGGTTCTGCTTGCATTTAACGCGGTCAATAATCTGTTTGGCGTCGGGACGTCGAGTATGATGAGCAGGGCCCTTGGGAGGAAGGAATACGATACGGTCCGCAGGGCGTCGGCATTCGGTTTCTATTGTACGGTTTTTTGCAGTATTCTGTTTTCGTTGATTTATATGACGGCGAAGGAACCTCTGCTGGTATTGCTCGGAACAGATGCGGATACGCTTACGGCAACAGGAGAATACATGAAGTGGACGGTTGCGTGCGGGGCTGTTCCGGCTATCTTGAATGTGGTAATGGCCTATATGGTGCGTTCGGAGGGGTGCACGATGCACGCCAGTATCGGCACCATGAGCGGATGTATCTTGAACATCCTGCTCGATCCGGTCTTTATCCTGCCGCAGGGGCTGGATATGGGAGCTTCGGGGGCAGGGGCGGCCACATTTATCTCTAATTGTGCCGCGTGTCTGTATTTCTTCGTATTATTGTATATAAAAAGGGGAAAGACTTATGTATGCATAAACCCGCGCATGTTCCGATTTTCCAGGGCGGTGGCGAAGGAGATATGCGGGGTGGGGATACCGGCGTTGATCCAGAATCTGTTAAACGTGACGGGAATGACGGTTCTGAATAATTTTACGTCCGGATACGGCTCTGCCGCAGTTGCCGCAATGGGGATTTCCCAGAAGATCGATATGGTGCCTATGAACATTGTGTTTGGCTTCTCGCAGGGTGTCATGCCTCTGATCAGTTATAATTACGCATCCGGGAACCGTAAAAGGATGAAGGAGACGGTGGTCTTCTCGGCAAAGCTTACGGTCAGTTCCCTTGTGGTTATAGCCGCGTGCTTCTTCCTGGGCGCAGGCTTCTGGATGAGGCTGTTTATCCGGAATGAGGAGATCATTGCCTATGGGACACATTTTCTCAGAGGATTGTGCCTGGCACTGCCGTTCTTTAACCTGGATGTACTGGCAATCGGGGTATTTCAGGCTGTGGGTATGGGAAGGAAATCATTCTTTTTCGCGATCCTCAGGAAGATTATTATGGAGATTCCCGCAATCTATCTGCTGAATAAGTTTGTTCCGCTCTGTGGGATGGCATATGCACAACTGGTAACAGAGGTAATTCTGGCGGTCGCGGCGGTTGTGGTATTGAGGAGGATGCTGGGAGAAGAAAAGTGTGGGTTGGATACTGATGGGAGGTCAGCAAAATGACGATTGAAGAAATTGTTCATGGCGAATCCAGAAATGTAGAATTTAAGGTAACACTTAATGGAGAAGCATCAAAGAAGTATCAAAGAAGCATCAAGATGATTTTGGAGATGATTTGAACCGTACACAAAAGCAGATTCTTGAATTATTATCACAGGATGCAAGACTTTCGGCCAAGAAAATTTCAGAAAAAATCGATTGATTCGTCGTGGATCGCCGAAGAATGGCTATTGGGAGATTAAATAAATTATATTTACTAAAAGGAGAGTGGCGGAATGCTAGAGGTTAAGAACCTGACGTTCAAAGTGAATGAGAACGGAATAGAAAGAAGTATAGTTAAGAATATAAGTTTCCATGTGGATGATGGTGAGATGCTTGTGATCACGGGCCCAAATGGGGGCGGGAAGTCCACACTTGCCAAGATCCTTATGGGAATTGAGGAGGCAGATGAGGGGCAGATTGTACTGGATGGAGAGGATATCACCGCTTATGATATCAACCACCGGGCGGATGCAGGGATTGGTTTTGCATTCCAGCAGCCTCCGAGATTCAAGGGCATGACGGTGAACCGACTGTTGTCCCTGGCGGCAGGACGCAAGTTAAAGGAATCGGAATGCTGCGGACTGCTCAGCAGGGTAGGACTTTGCGCGCAAGAATATGTAAGGAGAGAGGTAGATGCAACACTCTCAGGCGGAGAGATGAAGCGCCTTGAGATTGCAACAGTACTTGCGAAGTCCCACAAGCTCTGTATCTTTGACGAGCCGGAAGCAGGGATTGACCTTTGGAGTTTCTCCATGCTGATCCAGGAATTTGAGAAGATCCATGATAAGAAGGCGGAAAGTCTGATACTGATCTCCCATCAGGAGAGGATCATCCAGATGGCTGACAGGATCATGGTGATCGAGAACGGGACGATCGGGGCGGTCGGTACGAGAGATGAGATACTGCCGGCATTGCTAAAGGAGGAGAATGCCTGCTCCTGTATGAACCGGGGATAGATGGCAAAATTGCATAGAAAGGAGCAGAGAAATAAATGGGAGAATTACTAGATAAGATTACAGAGAAGATACTGAAAAAGATAGATGGGAAGGAATTCGAGCAGAAGGGAGCGTTCAATCTTCGGCATAACGGCATCGCACTCTGTCATGGAGACAGCGAGCATATCAAGATTAAGAAGAAAGAAGATAAGCAGGGGATTGACATTTTCATAGACGGACAGACGAAGGGGGAACAGGTGCATATACCGGTAGTGGTGGATTCTTCCGGGATGCATGATGTGGTTTACAACGATTTCTACATTGACAAGGGTGCAGATGTGACGATTGTCGCAGGCTGCGGTATTCATAACAGCGGCTGCAACGAGAGCCGGCATGATGGGATTCATTCCTTCCATGTAGGGAAGGGAGCGAATGTGCGTTATGAAGAGAAGCATTACGGAGAAGGCGAAGGAACAGGTGCAAAGGTGCTGAATCCGGTGACGAAGATTTATCTGGAGGAGGATGCGGTATTTACACTGGATACGGCGCAGATCAAAGGCGTGGATTCTACATTCCGGGAGACAGTTGTGGAGATGGGAAGCAATTCGAAGCTGTATGTGGTAGAGAAGTTGATGACGCATGACAGGCAGACGGCGGAATCGAATATGGAAGTTCAGTTGAACGGAGAGGGAAGCTCGGCGCAGATTGTCTCAAGGTCGGTCGCCAAGGGGGATTCCCGTCAGGTGTTCCATCCCAGGGCGGTGGGGAATGCAAGATGCCACGCCCACGTACAGTGTGATTCAATCATTATGGATCATGCCGAGGTCAGCTCGATTCCAGAGATCAACGCGAGGCACCTGGATGCGGCGATCATTCATGAGGCGGCGATTGGAAGGATTAATGACGAGCAGTTGGTGAAACTGCGTACTCTGGGTATGACAGAGGAAGAAGCAGAAGGTGTGATTATTGATAATTTCCTGAATTAGCTGAAATATTGTATTGGTCGTTCATCTGTTTGGATGCTTGTCCCGGCAGATGAACGACTATTTGTATCGTTGTATTTTATCGGGCAACAGCTCAATGTGATATTTTCTCCGAAATTGTCCTGAGAATAGCCCTGCTTTTGTTTCTGACAGTTCTGACGGCAGGGGCTGTAAGCTTAGGAGGTTTGTGTCGTCTGCGCCGTTTGCGGTTGTTCTGTATGCCTTTATTTTTGGCGGGACGACTGTTCTGCATGAGTATGTTCGAAGGACGTTTTCTACAGTTACTGCCAGAAATATCACTGCTTTCATTATCAAGTTCAGACAGAGCAAAGAGAACATCTGCGTAATAGTCGTCTTTAATATCTTTTTTATTTCTAAAGAAGTCTTTTGTTCTTTTCGTGAGTTTTGTTTTATTGATGCGCATTTGAATCCCTCCTTTAAACATTTTCCTATTGTAGTATGTTTTTGCCAAAGACTCAAGGGTTATCACAGAATGTTCACGAAGACATAAGATTTTCTTTAGAAAAGGACGGTTGGCCGGTTTAAACTATTTTAAATAATAGGCAAAGAAAAAATCCCGAAAACCTTTATGATTAAAGATTTCGGGATCTCAATTTACTGCGGAGAAAGGGACTTGAACCCTCACAGGATTGCTCCCACTAGAACCTGAATCTAGCGCGTCTGCCATTCCGCCATCTCCGCTAACAGAAATTATTCTACCACAGGTTCTAAGATTTTGCAAATACTTTTTTCAAAAAAATTAAAAATTTTTTTGAATACTCTAGTGGACTTCAATCCCATTGACTTCCAGGTGATCGTCAATTGCAATCACCAGACAGCGGCGTCCGTCGATTTCCCGTGTCTCTACCAGGTCTGAGCGCTCAGGGTTCACCTTCACGATGACGTCGGGCGTCTCTATCTGGAAGGTTTTCACACTGGCGATATTAGAAGCAAGCAGTGTCTTCTTCTCGCCGACGGCCTGTTCGAACTCTTCATCAAAGGTTTCCAGTTTTTCCTCCGGCACACCGCTTCTGGCAAGAAGCTTCTTAACCTCGGGTTTGGAGAGCTCTAATGGCTCCGGTTCTTCTTTTGATTCTTCCAGCATCTCGTTCAGGTTATCATGAATATTGCGGATCACCTCGTACTCACAATCTTCACCGAGAGTATCGCTGATGATTGCCTGAAACGTGGTCTTCTGGTCTCCGGCTGTCAGTGGAATAGTGCTTCCAAGAACATTTGCAATCAGTTCAGGCTGAAGTTCTTCCGGCTTCTTGGTATAATACAGGATACTGTGGACATCACTGGAACGATCCTGGAATGCAGGGAAGAGGAAGCCTTTCGCGGGAGCCTCTACGATCCAGTCTCGGATCCGGTCTTCGATGTTGTTTGTCTCGGCGTTATATGTAAGCCCGGCCTTTGTCAGGTTCACGGGGCAGATACTGCAAAGGATGTGTTCATATACCGTATCCGAAGCGTCAAACATCTCCATGCCGTCAGAGGATTTGCCGGGAACATCATACACGGCGTGGATCAGGATGATGTAATAATTCTCTGCGTAAATGTAGTTGTCAATAACCCGGTCATAGAATTCTTCGATCAAAAGGTCGTCTGTAAGCTTGCTGTCGCGGAGTTTTAAGAGAAATTCCTGAGTACCTCCTTCCAATTCCTGGTCAAGGGGAAAGCTCATATTGAGCATGTTCTTTCCCAGAGTACCTGAGAGCGTATGGCGGAAGATGTCAAAGTATTTGAATGCCTCTTCCTCCGGCAGGGACAGGAAGGCTTTCTTCAGCTCCGCTTTCTTCTCTTTCTCATGGTCCACATAACAGCCGCAGATGCGTGTGATGGCGCAGTTCTCCGGAGTAAACTGCTTGCGGATCTCTAGTATTTCTTTCTTGTTCATTGTTATCTGCACTTCCTTTTCTAAAAAATATTCTATCTGTATGTGTTCCTAAAACTTATCCAATCTTAGCACATTTATGGCAGATTGACAAGCTTAGAGCAGATTTAAAGAGATTACAAGATTAATGTAAAAATCGAAATTGTTGAATTCAGAATCGAAACTGCATACATAAAATAAGGATAATCTGGTATCTATTATAATAGGGGAGAAGACTTTTTGCTTGAAGAGAGGAAGTGTGGATGGGGAAAAGGAAGAAGCAATATAGTATAGAAGAACAGATATTTTCTATATATCCAGATTTCCCGGTGCTGATCAATGATTCAGTAATATGGAACGAGGAAGTGAAGCCTCTTCATTTCCATTACTATCTGGAGATTGGATATTGTTTTGAAGGAAAGGGGTATTTCAGCAGTAACAGACAGACTGTAGAAATAGGAGCATATGATATCACCGTTACAGCGCCGAATATCCTGCATACAACTCGTTCGAACGCAGATATCTATACTCGCTTTTGTAATATATATGTAGACCTTTCAGATCTTGTCAAGCTGTTTCCAGAAGGAGAGTCGAAGACAAAGCTTAAAAGGGCTCAGGAATCTCTGCAAGATTTTTTCTGTCTGGACGGCAGATCACATCAGGATATTCTATGGCTTATTCAAGAGATCATCCGTCTTGGGAGGGAAGAAAAGCAGCGTTACAGAATGCAGATTCTCAGTCTGTTATATGCGATGCTGTTGAAGATATATGATGTAATCTCGGACGGGAAGCGGGAGAATATCCCAGGCGGAAGTATAAATCTGCCGATCATGCCTGCGATTCAATATATTTTTGACCATTATATGGAACCGATAAAGATCAGGCAGCTTGCCGAACTCTGCCATTTCAGCGAGAGCTATTTCCGCAAGGTATTTCTTGAGATGAAGGGAGTCGGTCCAATGACTTACCTGAACTGGATTCGTGTGCGTGCAGCCTGTCAGCTCCTTACAGATTCTGAGGATTCCGTGAGGATGATCGGTGAGAAATGCGGGTTTCCGTCAATTACTACATTCGAAAGGAATTTTAAACAGAGAACAGGTATGCTGCCTTCTCAGTGGAGAGAAAATCAGCAGAGTATACAAAAAAGACACCGCAAATCCTATGAGATTAAGAAGGTTTTTAATCAAAAGGAATAGAAAAGAAAAAAACACAGGGGAAATTGTCCAAAATAAATGAAAATGAATATTATAGAAGTGTAAATGTGGACATAAATACCAAAAAAGTTTGTATCTTAATAATGTAGATGCAGAATGCCGGAGGATTTGTATCTCTGGCATTTAATTTGCCAAAACGAGGAGGAACAGCATGAAAAGAAGAATTTCAGCAGCTGTGCTGAGTCTGGTGATGATTTTGTCAATCATCTTTCAGCCATTAGGTGTACAGGCGGAAGAAGCAGGGCAGCAAAAGAAGGTACGAGAGAATGGAGCGTTTAGTTATGATGTGATTCTGCCGGCCGGGTATGAGACAAGCAGTGTGAGATATCCTGTGATATATGTGTTGCCCGAAGACGGGTTTACGACAGGCAGTCTCGCTGAAAAATTGCAGGAAACAATGAAGACAGATGCAGGCATGGATATGATCATTGTTAAGCCGGAGTTTAAAGCTGATATGGATATCCATTCTGTTATGGAACAGATAGTTGCGGAGGTTGATGGTAAGTACCGCACAATTCCAGATCATAGATATCGGGCGGCAGCAGGAGCAGGTGTGGGTGGTTATCTTGCTTATATTGTTGGTTTGACTGATTCGGGGAAAACGGACGAGCCTGAGGCAGAAGAGAAAAAAGCGGAAATCAGTGATGATCAGACTGGCGGCGTCGCAGCAGGAACAGAAGAACAGACAGAAGAAGCCAAGCCAGAAGAACAGATAACAGAAGAACCAGAAGGAGTAAAAGCAGGAGAGCCGGAAGAATCAGAAGCAGAAGAACCGGAGGGAGTAAAAGCAGGAGAGCCGGAAGGGGCAAAAGAAGCAAAGATAGAAGAGCTGGAAGAAACAAAAGCAGAAAAGCCGGAAGAAGCAAAGCCGGAAGGGGCGGAAGAAACAAATCCAGAGGAGCAGGAAGAAACGAAAGCAGAAGAGAGGGAAATAATAAAGGAAGAAGAAACAAAGGCTTCTGAGATAAAATCTACAGAAGGGTGTACTGTTCTGACAGCGCCGAAACTGTTCTCTACTATAGCAAGTGTCAGAGGTAACTTTACTGGTGATGATAATCCTTGGTATGCGTCATACGGGGATGTATATACATATCTGAACGAGATTGGCTCGAAAAGTATCACTCAGTGGTATACATACATGGATGCTCCGGTCAAGGATGCATATACCAATAAGACGGGCTCAACCAATGATATGGGTAAGCTGTTTATCGGCTGGGGAACAGGGAAGGATGCACATGAATTTACGGTAAGATTAGGTTCCTATACAGATGATTTCGCTAAGGAGTCTGCCGGGCGGATTCTCAACCGTATGACAGGCAAGGTACTGTCCGGGCTTGCAAAGGGTGAAGTTAAGTTAGAAAAATCGGCACTGACGGCTGATGAAGAAACTGTGGATATCAGTTATTCTGTTAATATATCTGATCTGTTTGGAACATTTGCTTTGGGTACGGCAGATATGAAAGCATATATATCTGTAATCGATCCTGATACAGGAGAGGTATTGGATCAGGCGTCTGAGGAGCATAAGGCAGAGAAGCCAGGACAGTACGAAGGTAAGGTTGTCTTAGGCAATCTGGTCAATGGAACATCATCGGATGTACAGTTATCTGTGGAAATATTCGGAACGAAATTGGTTCTGGCATCGTCCTCGATGATTCGTATCCAGGAGACTTTGATTGACGGGGATTATCAGAAGATAGATCTGATGGGCGACTGGTATTTTAACTATACAGGAGCACGAAAGAACCTTGATGCAAAAGCACTGACGGCTCAGGGGTGCAAGGATGAGAACTGGTCTGTCGTACAGCCGGGATTAGGCAATTGGGTAAATGGGTATGGAAATATTAACGGGACCACGGTAGGGGCATCTCCGGATTCGCCGTATTTTAATTATTTAATTACGGGAAATGGATATTATGTAAGAGAGTTCGAAGTTCCAGAGGAATTTGACAGTGAAGATGTGATATTATCTGTAGGATATGTGGATGACCGTTGTGAGGTATTTCTGAATGGCGAGCGTGTAGGAGCCACAGGAATGGATGAGAGCGGGAATCCGACAGGTGAAACGACATGGGCGGTATACAGCAGTTTTGCAATTAATCCTGATCTGTTGAAACGTGGAGAGAGTAATACAGTTGTAGTCCGTGCATGGAATGATCTGCCCTTTGGAGGCGGCGGATGGTATAGCGGGCCGGTTGCGCTGTACAGTCAGAGTGCATTTGAGAAGGAAGAAGATGGACAGTCCCGCTTCTTTGAGGAGGAATTTGAATCTGCTTCCATAGGCGGAAATGAGAAGTATCTTGTCTATCTTCCAGAGAGCTATTATGAGACAGAACGGTACTATCCGACCGTATACTTATTGCATCAGTTTAACAGTGATCATACATCCTATAAGACGGATGAGATTGACAGGATCATTGACGAGTCTGTGAAGGCGGGATTATTTGACGAGATGATCGTAATTGTGCCGAACAGCAGTGAAAACAGTTGGTGGACAGGCAGCTGGGAGAAGATGGTGACAGAAGAACTGATTCCGCTGGTTGATTCAAAATACCGGACGATTAAGGATGCCAGATTCCGTATGACGGCGGGCTGCTCTATGGGCGGACAGGGAGCGTTCGGAGTGGGGCTGACAAATCCAGACCAGTTTTCAGGAGCAGTCAGCTTCTTTGGTGCATTGTCCATGCCGCCAACGGATGCCGAGGATGCATTGAAGATCGCACAGAACGAGTCGACAGACTATCTGAATTATTATACTATGTATTTCATCTGCGGTAACCAGGATTCTTATGGATTTGGATCGCCGGCAATTGATTTGGACAGAATTTTAACAGAAAGAGGCATTGAACACGAATTCTTTATTGAAAACGGAGAGCATAACAGTGCGTTCTATGTCCCGTATTTTGACGATGCATTTGCATATGCAAGAAGCCATATGTATCAGGCAGATGATGCGATAGATGCCCTGCTGTCAGGAAAGGTTACGGTCGATACGCAAAAAGGTGTCAAAGTAAAGGCTGAGTTTGAAGCGTTGGATGGAATAGAGTCGTATTACAATGTTATTCCGGTCTCTTCCTATACGGTGAACAGCAATCCGGATTTCTCTATTCCGTTAATGATTGAAGTGATACAGGATGGCAAGGTTGTGTTTTCAGGTACAGAGGACAGCCATGCAATCAATGCAGGTGATACTTCAGAAACTTTCAGATATGATATTTCTAAGTATATAGATGCCGCAAGGGAATATTCGATTATTTACAAGGCGGCGGTATTTGACAGAGTAGTTGAACTGGACCGGGTAGTTATGAATAAGGCTGAGGATGATAAGAAGCCGGATGGCGATAAGAAACCGGGTGTCGGTACATCGGGCGATACAGACAAAAAGGACACTGCTTCTGCTAAGAACAAAAACCCTAAAACAGGAGACAATGAACCGATTGGTTTTTATGTATTGCTCATTGCAGGATCGGCCTGCACGTTGGGGATCATGCGAAAGAGAAGGAAGAGCTTCTCCTAGAGAGTGATAATATAGTTTAACAGGAACAGGACACTGACACGATGATGCAGTGTCCTGTATTTTCGGTCAGAGATGCGGTTGTGTCGGGCTTTCTGCGTGTGAGTATCAGGAACAAATCTGATACGAATGCAATATATTAATATAAAGATCAGCGAGGAGATATTAAGAAATGGAGAACACAAAGAATCCACTCACATCCCCCTGCAACTTTGCCGGAATCAAACCAATCATGGCAGACCTTCCCTACCCGCCGTTAAAGGTCAGGGAGAAGAACCCGGCCTATGCCAATCTTCTGAGCATAGACTATTGCGGCGCCGTATCCGAGTTGTCTGCGATCACACAGTACATCAATAACGAGAACCGTCTGTCCTGTGAGAACTGCCCTGTGGCCAAAACATTACTGGGAATAGCG
The DNA here is from genome assembly GCA_910579015.1 of uncultured Dorea sp. Classification (GTDB taxonomy): domain Bacteria; phylum Bacillota; class Clostridia; order Lachnospirales; family Lachnospiraceae; genus Sporofaciens. The sequence continues at coordinate 61,995 of CAJTRO010000015.1, forward strand.
GTGGCGGAAATGATGCATTTGCAGAAGCTTGGCGAGTTGATCGTTCTGCTGGGCGGAAATATTGATTTTACAGCAAAGCACAGAAATGGCGTAAGGAGGATGTGGACGCCGGAGTATCTGACGATCCCTGAAAATACAGGGAGGATGATACAGGCTGACATAGAAGCAGAAAAGGCGGCGATCGACCAGTATCTGATGCATATAAGAATGATAAAGGACGAGGGTGTGAATGCTGTACTGAAAAGGATCATTAAAGATGAGGAATATCATATCATGTTACTTCGCGCGTTGGCGGAGGGAGAATAATTCTGGGGAGGGGGGAGCTGCCGGAAATAACATGTTCTTCCGACAGCTCCAGGTCTTCCGCAAATTGCGCTCAGCGTCTCTCAGAGAGCAATCTCCTTTTCGGTGGTCGCCCGTCTGAAAAGTACAGGGGGAACAACCTTATGAATCGGCGCCTCAAGAGGTACGGGGCGTCTCTTTTTGCGCTCATTCATCTGCTCAACCAGAAGATTTACAGCCTCAAAAGCAATCTTATCAATCTGTTGTCCCACCGTACTGATTGGGATGACTGCCTCGCGGGAGATCGGAGAATTGTCGAAGCCGACCAGAAAGAAATCTTCCGGGAATTTCCCGTATTTTCTTACGAGCAGGTTCACAAGTACGTTGGCCTGTGTATCGTTGGAGATGAACAGGCCCTTTTTTTGATTAGGATATCTCTTTGAAATATCCTGTAGGATTTCTGTCAGATAATGTTCGATTGATTCGTATGTATTTCCCATTTCTTTCAGGATCAATTCATTTTGAAGCTGGTGCTCCTTGCAGAAATCCAGAAATCCTTCCACACGTCCGTAGGCGGGAACTTCCGGATCGGAGGGAGAGTTAATGTAGTTGATATGGATGAGGATATAACAGTTATGGACTGCAAGCAGACCGGCCGCCTGGGCGCCTCCCATGTAATTATCCGTGTTCACACTGCATACATATTTGTCTTCGCGCTCAATCGTTACAACCGGGATCCCAAGCCTGGACAGCTCCAGAGAAGGGATGGTATGGCTTAAGATGATCAGACCTTCAATCTTGTAGGCAAGCAGTTCGCGGATATACCGGCGTTCCGTCTCTTCCTGGCCGTTGCCGACGAATACCAGGAACTTGTAGCCAAAGGTCTCGTAGGTGGCAAGGATCTGGTTGAGCATCTCGGAATAATAGTGAAGAAACAGGTTGGGGATGATGATGCCGATAAATTCGGTCTTCCCATTGGCGAGGATACGGGCGACTTTATTTTCCTTATAATCGAGATCGACGAGAGCCTTCGCGATGATCTCCTGATTTTCAAGAGTAAGGGAATCCGGATTATTGAAATACCGTGATATCGTAGTCTTGGAAAAATGAGTATATTCTGCGATATCATTGAATGTTACGTTTTTTTTCTGTTTCATGTTTACTTAGATAACCTCTTTCTGATATTGATTGCTATATCCAGTATAGCAAAAGCGGGGAAAACGTACAATGAGTAATCGGTCAAGTAACCGGTTTTGTGAAAGGTATACAATTTAGAAATGTTAGATTTGGACGGTATTCACAAAGTTCATTTTCATGATTGACGGATGTCGGTGAGAGTGCTATGATTACCATAAAAGTAACCGGTTACTTTACCGGTTATTAGAAGTCTGTTCCGCGTATGATGGAGAATTTGTCCGAGGACATTTTGGGCATAATATCAATCATATGAGGAAAAATTTCAAAACAGGAGGAATGATTGATGAGAAGGAAAGTCATGACAAAGACTGTCTCAGCAGTATTGACGGCTGTACTGCTGACGACCATGCTGACGGGCTGTCGTTTTGGGTTCGCCAGCGATCCGGACGATCCCAACGAGAAGGAGAAGGAAGTGCCGATTGATACGTCGGTGGATACATTCGAGTATGATTCGTCCTTAAGCGGAACCAATATCACGCTTTTAAATTCCAAGGCCGAGATCCAGGTGGCGTTGGAGAAGATGGGAGCTGAGTATGAGAAGAAATCCGGCGTCCATGTGGAGGTTATGCCGGTTACAGACGGCGATTCTCCGTATACGAAGGTGGTAAGCCTCTATAATTCGGGAACGCCGCCGACAGCGTCGATCCTGGATACGACGGATGTGATTGCACTTGCCGAAGAGAAGGCGGCGGATCTTACGGAAGAGCCGTGGGTTGAGGAAGCGGAAGGATATATCACAGAGGTGAACGGCAAGGTATACAGTTTTCCGCTTTGCATCGAGGGCAGAGGCATCATTTACAACAGGGCGGTGATTGAAGAGACGCTTGGCGAGAGCTTTGACGCGGATTCCGTTACAACCCAGGAGGAGTTTGAGAAGCTTCTTGACCGTCTGGTGGACGCGGGGATGGAGAAGCCGGTATCTATGGCGAAGGAGGACTGGTCGCTCGGCGCTCATCAGCTCCAGTACATCTATGAGACATACGAGGGGACCAGCGAGGGGGCGCAGGAAGTGATCGAGAAGATCAAAGCGGGTAAGCTTGATCTTGCATCCTATGACAGGCTGTCAGAGTTCCTTGATATGTTTGATATATTGAAGAAATATAATGTGGCGAAGGGAGATCCCCTTGGAGCGGACTATGATGAGATGGCGATTGACCTGGCAGACGGAAAGACTGCGTTCTGGTTCAACGGGAACTGGGCATGGCCGAACATCTCAGAGGCCGGCGCCGAAGAAGAGGATGAATATGGGTTCCTGCCTTACTTCCTGAATAATGACGAGGATGATTTTGTGAATCAGCAGATTCAGGCGTCTCCGTCCAAGCAGGTGATGCTGGACGGGCAGATCGCGACAGAGAAGGAGCAGAAGGCTGCGAAGGAATTCTTGAACTGGATCGTGTTCAGCGAGATCGGACAGCAGATGCTTGTTAAGACCTGTAACATCATCCCGCCGTTTCAGAATAACCCATATGAACCAGGCGATCCGCTGAGTGCGGACATATACCAGAAGGTTCATGAGGGAAAGGCATTCAATGCATCTGCGATCGTGCCGAACGATCATTGGGCGGTCTTAGGTGCGGCAATGCAGAAGTACCTTGCGGACAGAAGCGACAGGGAAGAGCTTACAGAGTCTGTTCAGAAATACTGGGATGAGCAGGAATAGGAGGAGCGGAATATGAGATCAAAAAATAACGGGAAGGATTTCTGCATGTTTGCATTGCCAGGGATGTTTTGCTTCTTTGCAGTTGTCATTATACCCTTTGTATATGGTGTCTATCTGACACTTACAGACTGGAACGGTGTATCGAAGGTTAAGAATTTTATCGGCCTTAAGAATTTCGGCGGTGTGATACAGGACGGGCAATTCTGGACGTCGCTGCTCCTTACCTTCAAGTATGTGATCTTTGTGGTATTAATTGTAAATGTACTTGCGTTTGCCATTGCCTATCTTCTTACGAGAGGGATCAAGGGACAGAATTTCTTCCGTGCGGGATTTTTCACACCGAACCTGATCGGAGGTATCGTGCTTGGTTATATCTGGCAGTTTGTATTTTCGCGGGTATTTGTCAATATCGGGGAGAGTACGGGCTGGAAGTTGTTCGAGGTATCCTGGCTGTCTGATCCGACTAATGCGTTTATCGCGCTGGTGGTCGTATCCGTGTGGCAGTTGTCCGGTTATATGATCCTGATCTATGTGGCGGGATTCATGGGACTGAGCGAGGATGTGATGGAGGCGGCGAGCATCGACGGGGCGTCGGGCTTCGTCAAGCTTAAGAATATCATTATGCCGCTTATGATGTCTTCGATTACGATATGCCTGTTCCTTACTCTGTCCCGTGCGTTCATGGTATATGATGTGAACCTGTCATTGACTGCGGGCGCGCCTTATGGAACAACGGAGATGGCGGCGATGCACGTGTATGAGAAGGCGTTTACGTCAAGGCTGTTCGGCGTAGGCCAGGCGGAGGCATTGATCTTATTTGTTATTGTTGCGGTGATCAGCGGTCTTCAAGTTTACTTAACGAAGAAACAGGAGGTGGAAGCATAATGAAACAGACAACAGTCGGCGGTACAAAGAGAAAAGTGACGAATGCGCTTGCGATGGCGGGGCTGGTCATTATCTTCATAGCATATATGTTCCCGTTTATCATGGTGGTGATCAATTCTCTGAAGCAGAAGAGAGATATCATCAAGAGCCCGTTTTCATGGCTGTTCACTATAAAGGGACTGTCCTTTGATAATTTTGTAAAGGCATTTACGCAGATGGATTTCATCAATGCCTTCAAGAATTCTCTGCTCGTGACTGTATCGGCAACGGTACTTGTGACGTTGTTTGCGGCAATGCTCGCATACTATATTGTTCGTCACAATAACGGGATCTCGAAGCTTACGTTTGCACTTATGGTAGCGTCCATGATCATTCCGTTCCAGGCGATCATGATCCCGCTTGTCAGTATCTATGGCGGAACGCTGAATATATTGAACCACAGGCTTACGTTGATATTTATGCATACCGGATTCTCGATGGCGATGTCTGTGTTCATGTTCCATGGGTTTATCAAAGGCAATGTGCCCATGGCGCTTGAGGAGGCCGCGTATATTGACGGCTGTACCCATTCCCAGACATTTTTCAAGATCGTGCTTCCGCTCTTAAAGCCGATCATATCTACGATGGTGATTCTGAATTCACTTGCATTCTGGAATGATTTCCTGCTTCCGTCTCTGGTGTTGACGGATAAGAAGCTTCTGACACTGCCGCTGTCTACTTACAGCTTCTACGGGACTTATTCGGCTGATTACGGAACCATTATGGCGGGGCTTCTGCTGTGCGTCGTGCCGATCCTGATTCTGTATGTGGTACTCCAGAAGCAGATTATCGGAGGCGTGGTTGCCGGTGCGGTAAAATAAATACGATACGGACAAGGCTGTTGGATAAAAGGAGATTCCTGTTATACAACAGCCTTGTTACTGTTCACGCACTATGGGGGCTCCAGTAACACTGTCTTTTCTCAAAAGCACGGGAGAATAGGAGGGGCTTGTAGGATGAGCAGTAGGAAGGTATAATGGTCATATAAAAATGTATGGGCGTCCAGCTGTCAACGGCTGTCCTGTATGAAGAGAATTTGTAGAAGAGGATGCGTTTTATGAGGAGAGATATGTTACATTTGAGAGCGCCGGGGAATTGGATGAACGATCCGAACGGTTTTATTTATTATAAGGGGAAATACCATCTGTTCTATCAGCATTTTCCGTATGCGCCGGTGTGGGGGACCATGCATTGGGGACATGCGGTGAGCGAGGATCTGATACACTGGGAGCATCTTGGGATTGCGCTGTTTCCGACGAAGGCATATGATCAGAACGGCGTGTTCTCGGGAAGCGCCATTGAGAAGGACGGGGAATTATACCTTTATTATTCGGCGGTCAGGTATCTTGAGACGGATGACGAGAATATCCACATTGCGCCGGGGGACCACTATGAGACCAGCCAGGCGATGATCGTGTCAAAGGACGGATATCATTTTGACAACTGGAAGGACAAGAAGAAGATCATCCCTGTGATCATGGATGAAGAGATTGCGAACCGCGCGCACACAAGAGATCCCAAGGTGTGGAAGGACGGGGAGCATTATTATATGATCCTTGGAAGCACCTATGAGGAGCAGGGCGGACGGGTGCTGTTCTATCGCAGCGGGGACGCCGGGGAATGGGAATATGTAAGCCAGTACCGCAGTAAGCAGTTTGGGAAGGTATTGGAATGTCCTGATCTGTTCAGAACCGGCGGTGAATATGTATTCGTGGGTTCGCCGATGCATGTGTCGGAGTATGGACTGGAATATGCCCATCAGGCCATGTGTACTCTGGTGGATTATGACGCGTCAGCCTGCGAGATGAAGCTAAAGCAGGAGATGAGGCTGATCGATTACGGCATGGACCTGTATGCGCCTCAGACCAATGTAGATAAGGACGGCAGAAGGGTAATGATCGCCTGGATGCGGATGCCCAAAGCGGCAGGGGAGAAGAAGAGCGTGCCGGGGCAGGACACAGATTGTCAGCCGGAGGGCGCCGCGCCGGAGGAGATTCCCTGGAGGGGGATGATGTGCCTGCCGAGAGTTGTCGAGGTGGAAGATGGACACATCTGTTTCCGGGTACATCCGGAGGTTTTAAAGTATTTTGAAAATGGGACAGACAGACTGCCGGAGGGGATTCATCCGTCTCACAGCGACATCTTTGTACAGGCGTATTGTAATGAAGAAATCTCCGGCCATATGCCGTACCGATTGAGGACAGTATTAAGAGAAGGCCAGGGACTGGATATCGGTGGTTACAGGCTGTGGATTGAGGACGATGCGCTCTGGGCGGACAGGAGCAGAGTATTTGACGGAATAGAAGGCTATAGGCTTACAGGGAATACCCCGCGGCTTGGAGGCAGGTATGAACTGGATATATTTGTAGATCATAATCTCATAGAAACTTTTGTCAACGACGGCCGGTATGTGCTCAGCCACGTGGTGTACGGACTACAGGGTGACGGGGATTAATATGGCAGAAGTTCACTGGTTTTAGGAAGGGTACATGACAAAAAGCCAAGCGTGCTGTCTGGCAGATGACCGTGATCTGCCCCTGCACAGCAAGGTCTGAAACAAAGTTCCAGGGCTTTGGATTTTGACATGTACCTTCACAAGAATCCTGTATACAGCGCTCCGTATTACCCTTCAAGGGGGAATGGCCCGGACAGAACCTCGCGCGCCACATATAGTGAACGGTCAGGGTGAGTTGCCAAGGTCCATTTGACCAGAGTGATCCTGAGGCGTTCGATCTCTATACAGGTGACGCACCGCGGATGCACGCAGCTCCCGGTGTTGCAGTACGAGACAGATTCGTCGAGCATGGGGCGGTGCGTGTGCCCCGTGATCAATATGCACGCATTCTTATCGGCCCAGTCCGTCAGGATGCGTTCTACCTTCCGCTTTTTGGTATTATTCTTTGCGGCGCTTGTCGGATCGAGAAAACCGACCGCCTCCAGCGGCCGCCAGACATAGCGGACCAGAAAACGGGAGGTGCGCCACATCACACTGTTGAAGAAGTCGGCCTGATGGCCGTGCGTCAGGTAGATTTCCCGGTTTGCCGGAGTATGGGCAGAGGTCTGCGAAGACCGGGCGCTGTAGTTATCATACGTTATATTTTTTAGAATAACGCCGGGATAGAAGACTATGCCCGGAAATAATTCCGCTTCCCGGCAGGCATTGCAGGGAAAGGAAGTACATTTTTTCTCTGCAAATCGTGCATTCTTTTTTACGATGTCATGGTTTCCATACAGCATAATGAGACGGCCTTCTCTGTGGAAACGTGAAAGCAGCCAGAAGGTGTTGTTGTGAATGGACTTTATGGCATCAAAAGAACGGTTTTCCCATAATTCATCTCCGTCGCCCAGTTCCAGATAGGTATATCCACAATTATAATAATGCTCTAATGCGGCAAAGTACAGATTTTGGTTTTTCAGAAAATTATCGTTGTTTGTGCCACAGCCCCGGTGGCAGTCACTAAAAAGGACGTAACGGGAGGAAGGCGTAAGCGGCAGTACCGGTGCGTGGGCGAATGCCGCGTTGAGCCTTTTGTCAGCAGACATGCCGTTTCCTTCTTCGCTTTTTCTTGTGCCGGATGTGCATCATATGGCGGAATGCGAACGGCATGTATTCACAGAGGTACAGCAATTTATCCATGGTAAAGCAGAAGTCATTTGTGACATGGCAGTAGAGCCGCAGGAATATACGGTTTTTCCACTGGGCAAATGCCGACCGGATGCGCTGTCTGCATCGGGGCTGGCGTGTATGGGGCGTGCCAAATTCGAAGGAAATATGCTGCCGGCAGATTTCGAGATCGGAATAGGAGTATCCGCATTCAGTCAGCCCCCGTACAAATGCATTCAGCATTTCATAAGAAGGAAAGGTGATCTCTGCTTTTAGGGTGAGCTGTTCCGGTTCTCTGTAATACCCCATACGGAATCCGGTCAGCCACCAGTGCCGTTGGGCGACACGATAGAGGGGAGCGTTCATGTCATGTAAGGTGATCTCATAAAAGGGGAGATCCTCATCCGGTACGGTATGGAAGAGTGTTGTGCTGCGCTGGCCTCTGGAAATAAGAGAATCCGCCTTATAGATTCCGATCTCAGCGCCTGTATTGATGCCGTATTGTCCCTTCCAGAGTTCGATCAGCCAGGTACAGCCCTTATAATCGAAGTAAACAGGCTCGCAGTCGAAGACCATGCCTGCCAGAGACGCACTATTGTCGTAGAGCCGGCAATAGCCAAAGTCCCTCTGCCAGGCATCGTGCAGGGAAGTGAAGATATCCTGGGACAGGAGATATTCGAACCCGAAGGGGCGGACCAGTTCATTTAACCGGCATAGTTTTTCCTTGACAGACATATGACACAGTTTCTTCATGACACATTTTTTGCGCCAGGTCATCGTCAGGGCGCAGATCACAAGTATCAGCAAGATACAAGGAAAAATAATATACATAATAGATGTCCTTTCGTCATAATAATAGTAGTTACTGCATTGTATGCCGTAAAACGTCAGGTGTGATTGTAAAAAGAGGAGGCAAAATGGTGATTGTAAACAATCGGGATTCCAAGTATAATAATAGAAAATATATGTCAAAATAAGGAAGGAAAGAGGAATAGAAGAATGGGAAGTATATTTGACATCTTAGGGCCTGTCATGGTAGGGCCGTCCAGCTCACATACGGCGGGCGCCGCCCGGATCGGAATGGTTGCCAGACAGTTGTTCGGCAGACAGCCGCAGAAAGCGGCGGTGTATCTCCACGGTTCATTTGCGGCAACGGGAAAAGGACATGGAACGGACCGGGCGCTTATTGCAGGGCTTCTTGGAATGAAGCCGGACGACATGCGGATTCCGGACAGCTTCGAGATTGCAGAAGAAGAAGGCATGGCATTTACCATCGAATCCAGGGAGATCAGAGAGGCGCATCCGAACACGGCTCAGATCATCATGGAAGCCGAGGGTGTGGATGTGATGAAGATCCAGGCATACTCGATAGGAGGCGGACGCATCAGAGTCTGCGAGATTGACGAGATTGATGTGAATTTCAGCGGTGAGAGCAATACGCTGATCATCCGCAATCTTGATGAGCCGGGAAGGATCAAGGAGGTTGCCGCAGCGCTCAGCGACGCGGGGATCAACATTGCCACCATGCAGGTGTTCCGTGACAAGCGAGGGGGACATGCAATTATGGTGGTTGAGACGGACCAGATTGTGCCGCAGGAGACTATGGACGATCTTGCAGGCAAGGATGGCATTATCAGGGTGAAGTTCTTACTGGCTAACTGATGCAGTGCGGGAAGGCAGTGTTCTGTATGGTGCGAGAAGGATTGCAGGCATCGTGCTGTATGGTGCGTGCAGGAAGAAGGAGAATTGACGGAAAGAAAGGATAATAAGGAATATGTCTTATCAATCAATGGAAGAGGCACAGATAAGGTGCGAGAAGGAAGGGATTGCATTCTGGAAGGCGGTCCAGCTGGAGGATGCCGGTGAACGCCAGATTACAGAGGAGGATTCCTGGAATGTGATGAAACAGATGTGGCGGACGATGCTTGACAGCCTGGACGCCTATGATCCAGAGCTGATGTCCAGAAGCCGGATGGTAGGCAGAGAAGGCGGGCTTATGGATGCGTACAGGGAGAAGGGCCATACTCTGTGCGGTGATTTTATGGCGAAGGTTATGGCAAATGCACTTAAGATGGGGTGCAACAATGCCTGTATGAAGCGCATAGTTGCGGCGCCCACGGCCGGGGCCTGCGGTGTGATGCCGGCAGTCCTTGTGACATACTTTAGGGAATATGATGTGCCGGAGGAGAAGATGATAGAAGCTCTGTATGTGGCGGCGGGAATCGGGCAGATCATTGCCAACCGCGCATATCTTGCCGGGGCGTCCGGAGGATGTCAGGCAGAGATTGGTTCCGGCTCCGGTATGGCGGCTTCTGCGATCTGCCACGTGAAGGGCGGAGATACGGCGCAGATCGGACATGCCTGTGCCATGGCTCTTAAGAACCTGATGGGGCTGGTGTGCGATCCGGTAGGAGGGCTGGTAGAGGTTCCCTGTGTGAAGAGAAATGTCGGCGGGGCATTTAACGCCATTGCGGCGGCAGATATGGCTCTGGCAGGGATCGAGAGCCAGATTCCGGTGGATCAGGTGATCGACGCGATGAAAGAGGTCGGAGACAAGATGGACGTAAGCCTGCGGGAGACTGGTTTCGGCGGTGTGGCCGGAAGTGAGAAGGCGGCCCAGATCGTTGAGAGAATGAATATGTAGTATCGGTGTGATTTTATATCCAGCCTGCATATGTTCAATGGAAAGGAGTACAGAGGCAGATGACTTTAGATGAGATCCGGGCAGAGATAGATAAGATTGACAGCAAGATGAAGGAATTGTTTATAAAACGAATGGAATGTGCCAGGCATGTGGCAGAGGTGAAGGCCGCCACGGGAGGCGATGTGTATGTACCAGAACGGGAGCAGGTAATTCTTGAACGCCGGTCTTCTGACATGGACATGCAGATTCGCGGAGAGTACACCGCATTCCAGAGACATCTGATGAGTGTCTGTAGGAGATATGAGTATGGTCTGTTGGACATGATGCAGGAACAGGCAGTGTCAGAGGCATTGGAAAGGTCCGGATTTACGGCAGACACAGAGCACAGCAGAGTTGAGATCGAATTTTGCTGTGATTATGCCGGGAGTACACTGAACCTTTTTATCAACATGGCGGATTTAAACCAGGTCGGGATCCTGGAGCTTAAGCTTCGAGTGCAGGACGGAAGGCAGGAAGTTGTTATGACGCTGGAGGGAAATGTGAAGGATCCAGGCATGAAGCGTCTGCTCTGCCAGATTGGAAAAGAAGCGGAAGCATTCCGTATTGTGGGATTATACTGAATGGGAGACGCAGTATGAAAAGGAATTCAACAGACACTTTGATGTCAGATTGCTGTCTGTGTCCAAGAGAATGCCATGCCGACCGTCTAAAGGGACGGCGGGGTTATTGCAGGGCGGCAGCAGAGCTTATAGCCGCAAGAGCCGCTCTGCATATGTGGGAGGAGACATGTATTTCCAGTAAGAATGGTTCCGGAACGGTATTTTTCTCCGGTTGCAGTCTGGGATGCGTCTTCTGCCAGAATCACAATATCTCGAGGGCAGAAGTCGGAAAAGCAATCACGACAGAGCGTCTGGCACAGATATTTCTGGAATTACAGGAACAGGGAGCCGGCAATATCAATCTTGTGACACCGACACATTATATCCCGCAGATCATAGAGGCAATCGAGTGGTCCAGGAAGCTGGGCTTAAAGCTTCCGATCGTGTATAATACGAGCGGTTATGAGAAGGCGGAAACCTTGCGGATGTTAAGAGGATACGTTGACGTCTATCTGCCGGATTTTAAGTATATGGATGAAGATATTGCCAGAGCTTATTCGAACGCGCCAGATTATCCAGTGTATGCGAAGCAGGCTTTGGAGGAGATGGTTGGGCAGACCGGAGACTTTAAGATAGATGAGAGGACCGGACTGATGTTAAGCGGTGTCATAGTCCGGCATCTGGTGCTTCCGGGACATGTAAAGGATTCCCAGAAGGTGATCCGCTATCTGTATGAAACTTATGGGGATCGGATTATGATCAGTATCATGAATCAGTATACACCTATGCCGCAGATGTCAGGCCATTCTCTGCTGGGACGCAAGGTCACGAAAAGAGAGTATGGAAAGGTAGTAGATTATGCCCTGGAGCTTGGCGTGGAATGTGGATTTATCCAGGAAGGAGAGGCGGCGTCTGAGAGCTTTGTCCCGGAATTTGACGGGATGGGAGTGTGATATGGTGCAGGAGAGGCTGCCCTTTGCTGGTGCTTTGTACCATCTTGACAATCCTCCTGCACCACGATATCTGGTTTGGGAATGTATTGACCGACGCCCCCGCTTCTTGACGCCCCTCTGCTTAGAGGCCGTCCACAGCGAATCGTGCCTAATATCTTTCTGATGCTTCTTCTGTAAGAGAAAAATGCTTCTGATACTGTTGCCATAAAGCTGTCCTTATGCGGATACATGATCGCATTC
>CAJTRO010000016.1:0-10795 GCA_910579015.1 uncultured Dorea sp.
TTTCAAGACTGCATCCGACATGGACATTCTGGATATGAAGCACTACCTGAACCGTTACCTTCCCATGGATATCGCGATCACAGAGGTGAAGGAGGTTCTCCCCCGGTTCCACGCACAGCTTAACGCCCTCTCCAAGACATACGTGTACCGCATGACGGTGGATGATGTTCCCAGCGTTTTTGACCGCAAATACACCTACCACTGTTTTAAGGCCCCTGACAAGGCCCTGATGCAGCAGGCGGCCTCCCTGCTGACCGGAACTCATGATTTCCAGCATTTTTCTTCTGCCAGGAAGAGCAAATCAACCGTGCGCAAGCTCTATGATATAGAGATCTACGGCGCCGGCCAGGAGATGCAGATTTCCATCCATGCAGATGATTTCCTCCACAATATGGCGAGGCTTATTATCGGCACTCTCCTGGATATCGGATTCGGCACGCGCCCCAAGGAAGACATCGAGGACATCTTTGCCGGAATCCAGACGCCCAGCGCTCCCTGTGATCCGAAGGCGCTCTATCTGCAAGAGATCTCCTACTGATCCACAGCAAGACAGGCGGCCGGCCGGGGTATGTATCCTTTATCTACCGTCTTTCGCTCCTTTAAAATACGGCGCGTACTTTGCCGCCAGCAAGACGGCCTCTGTCATGCTGACCTCGCTTGCTATCCCTTTTCCGGCGATATCGAAGGCGGTTCCATGATCCACAGAGGTCCGCAGGATCGGCATACCGTTCGTTACGGCAATCGTTTTCTCAAAATCAAGCGTCTTCGCCGCGATATGCCCCTGGTCATGGTAAAGAGACAGTACGCTGTTGTATTTTCCTGTGGCGGCCTGGTGGAATACGGAATCCGCACCGACAGGCCCGGCAACAGGAAAGCCTTCCGCCTTAAGTTCTTCCACGGCCGGGATGATCTCGTTCACCTCTTCCCAGCCGAACAGTCCGTGCTCTCCGCTGTGGGGATTCAGTCCGGCGACCGCCATGATCCCTTCTGATACCCCCAGCTTTCTGAGAGCCTCAAGACACCGCTTCACGTAATCCTTGATCCGTTCCTTCGTGATCATATCCAGCATCTCTCTTAAAGATACGTGCCTCGTCAGGAAGAATACCCTCATACCGTTGGTCTCAAACATAGTCAGCGGATCTTTTGTATCCGTCAGCGCGCCGAATATCTCCGTATGCCCGATATAAGGAATCCCGCCGGCTCGCAGTGATTCCTTATTGATCGGAGTAGTCGCCACAGCGTCCGCCTTCCCGGCATTGGCAAGCTCGATACATTTCGCAATGTATTCATATGCCGCCCTTCCGCACATCTTGCTGACACGCCCAAAGGCAAACGCTCCCTGATCAATATTGTCAAGATCTATCAGGTTCAGAACCCCCTCGCGGTAATCCCCTTCCTCAGGCCCGCGGATTACATGGATACTCAGATCCACACCGGTGATCCGGATTGCATTCTCCATCACGGCCTTATCTCCCACGATCACACAGTCTGCCGCGGCAGATACCTTCCCGGAAGCGGCCGCCTTAACCGTTATCTCCGGCCCGACTCCCGCCGGATCCCCGATCGGCACTGCAATCAAAGGTTTTCTCATCTCATTCATCCCTTCCTTTCACATCTTTGATCTATAAGAAAATCTCCTCCAGAAGCCGTATCATTTCTCCAAAAGCTTCTTGATTAAACTGGTAATACACCTTCCCGTCCCGCTTCTCTACCGTTACAAAATGATTGCAAAGCAAAATCCCCATGTGATGAGAGGCCGTGGCCGGAGTCAGCTTCAACTCCTCTGCGATCTCCAGATTATACTTTCCCCGTTCCTTAAGAGAACACAAAATCTCGAACTTGCTTTTATCCCCCAGGACTTTTAACATCCCGGGAAGAATCTCTCTGGCCTCTTCCCTGCTTCTTTTATACAGGTAAAGCTTATTAAGCAGGATCCCCTGAAACGCCGCTTTAGACGACAGCCAGCCAATCAATGGGAAGACAGCCGTCAGCCAGACCGTGATCTCCTCCTTTGCAAGTCCGGTTATCAGCTTCTCCATTACCGGCGGTATCTCAGACGCGGCATCCGCAAAAAGCGGTTCCAGACCTCCCCTGTTCACCTCTTTGGTATATTCAAACGCGGGTAAATTCTTTCTGTAAATCTCAAAAAGAGCGCCAAACTTTTCCAGAGGCTCATTCATCAGCATCAACAGCCTCCATTTTGTGTCTTCTGAATATTCTGTCGACTGAATCATCTCAACCCGCTTTTCCACAGTATCCAGACCGGCCGGGATATGATCCCCCTCCTCCGCCAGAAAAGCTTCTGCAAGCTTCAAGATCTCCTCGTCTGTCAACTCTCCAAGCTTCTCTTCCAGCTGTGGATATTCCATTACCATCGCACATAAGAATAGGAAAAATTCCTCATTGCCCCCAAAGAAAAATTCTTCACCCGGACACGAGACATATCTCTTCTCGAATTCACTCACATACCCTTCCAAATAAGAAAGGTTCTTCTTGTAAAAGTTCTCCCCGTCGATCTCCATCTTCTCCAGAGACTTTAAAAGGTCTGCCTTGACCACAGCAAAATCTTTCATGACATAAATAAGTCCCAGCGTCTCAAACAGCGGATGAAGTTCTCTTTTATGTTCTACGCCCATCTGACACCCTCCAACGTCTGTCCTTCTAAGTTATAAAGTCCCGGAACCTTCCTTCGCCTGATCGTTAAAGCTCCGGGAGTACATTAACCAGTATAGGAGTTTTTCAGCTGATTTTCAAGCCGTCCATTGCTCATCTGATAAATTTTATCATACTGCCTTATCAGCTTTGGATCCGGATTATGGGTGATCGTAATCAGCGTAAGCGCTTCATCCTTTAACAAACGGCTTTCTATCTCACAGGCTGTCTGCCTGTCGAGTGCAGAAGTTCCTTCATCTAAAATGATCAGCGGCGCATGACGGATCAGCGCCCTTGCAAGCGCGATCCTCTGCCTCTGCCCGCCTGAGAGCAATACGCCGTTCTCTCCCGCCATATGCAAAAGACCGCCTTCTTTTTCGCCGATGAACAGAGACACTCCGCTTTTTTCCACGGCCTCCTCAAGCTCACACCCGGTAAATTCCTCATACAGAAGGATATTTTCCCGAACGGACCAGTTGAACAGATAAATATTCTGATGGATCACCGAAGCAATTCCTGCGATCCTGTCCGGATCCAGTTCTCTTAATTCCCGGCCGTCGTACCGGATACTTCCGCTGTAATCTTCATAATATCCAAGAAGCAGTTTGATCAGCGTCGTTTTTCCGCATCCGCTTGCCCCCATGAGCGCATACTTGCCTCCTCTTGCAATCTGCATCGTAATATCTGACAATACAGGCGTCTCTTCGTCGTAGGAAAAAGATACATGGTCCAGTTCGATCGTATGCTCAAACGACGGTATCTCCTTAGCCGGCCGCTCCGAGACAGAAGAATCTGCCGCGTATCCGTTCAACCGCCCAATAACCTGCCTCATACTCTGGATCTTGGGGACATTCTGCATCAACAGCATGACCGGCGCCATAAACGTACTGCTCAGTTGTACCAGTGCAAGCAGCGTCCCCGTCGTTATCTGCCCGGTCAGCACCAGATAAGCCGCCGTAAAGATCACCATGAGGGTTGAGATGACCGCCAGCGTGTCAGACAGCCCCTCATTCAGCGCAAACAACCTTGCCGCGCTGAACCTCACCTGGGTTTCTTTCTCATTCTCAGCCTGAAACCGGAGGTTCGCGGCTTCTATACGGTTATAGCTTTTCAATACCTCATAGCCTGACAGGATATCCTTTAATTTCTCCGTGAAAACAGCCATCTGGCTGGAAACAAGCTCCTGCCGTCTCTCCAGATAACGCCCGATCACAGCCGGTATCAGAAACATCAGTAAAAATGCCGTAAGAAGGATTGCCGTAACGAGCGGACTTAAGATCAGCAGAATGATCAGTGTCGCGGCAAACATCACGAGCAGTTCAAATGTTTGCAGTAATGCGGCGATATAATTGTCCTCCACCAGCTTCATGTCGTTGGTCAGCGCCGAGATATAATCCGCTGTGTTCTCCTCCTGAAACCGGACCGGCCGGCGGCTCATGATCCCCTTAAAGATATCCTGCCGATACTGCCGGATCATCCTCTGAGTCAGATATTTTGCCGTAAGCGCACTCACATAATTCATCACACATAACAGCAGGATATACCCTGCCGCAAACAGGAAAAGCTTTTCGAAAACCTCCGTCTGCCTGCTTACTGCCGCGTCCACAATCTTCTGGAGCAGAATAGAGATCCCTGCCGATGATACAGAGGTAAGGATTCCAAGTATCAGTGCCGCCGCCAGAATAAGTCTGTTTTTCTTCCAATATTTCTTCATAGTTTCACACCTTTCTAATATATTTAATATCTTTCAAACAAAAGATATCATAATATTAGATGTGTGTCAACTTAATTTTATATTATTCTAATATCATTTCAATATATGTCATACACACTATCAGCACATTTAAAAAGCCGTACTTAAAATAAGAAAAACAGCCCGGGCCGCCGAAGCAGACCCAAGCTGTCAACACTCTCCACTCTTAATATGAACTTTGACACAGACCAGACGATCCTCTTCATCATCCGGACAATCCTGCTATCCTTCCATGATCTTCACATAGAACTTCCGATTCCTTGGTCCGTCGAACTCGCAGAAGTACAGATCCTGCCAGATTCCAAGCACCAGCTCTCCGTCATGAAGGATCAGCGTCTGGGACGCCCCCACAAAACTGGTCTTGATATGGGCATGAGAATTCCCTTCCATGTGCTGATAATATCCGGTCCTGACAGGGAATGCTTCCTCAAGCCCGTACAGCATATCGTGCACCACGTCCGGATCCGCATTCTCATTGATGGTAAATCCTGCCGTCGTATGAGGGGAATATACCACCACGATCCCCTCCCTGATTCCACTTTTGGCAATATCCTGCCGTACCATGTCCGTCACCTTCGCCATCTGCTGTGCATCTCTCGTGGAGATCCGGTGTTCGTACAAATTCATTCTGATTCCTCCCTCTTCTGCCGTCCGCAGACCGTTTTCTTTATCGTCCTTTATCAAGCGCATATCCCGGATCATGAGACCTTAACAGCCCAGATATGCCTGTAGTTCCTCATATCTGCGCTTCGCCTGCTGATACCCGTGCTTATAGAAATGCGCCAGCGCCTCGCAATCCCGCTCAAGCCTTGAGACCGTCGGGATCAACGGCTGGAATACGAAGATCCTTCCCTCCCGCATAAGCCTCTCGACCAGACGGATCTGACGGTTATACTCATAATTCCTCCGTATCGTCGTCTTTACCAGCTGCGGATACTTCCGGTAGGCTCTGCGGTACAGATCCGCCACCGCCTGGGAGGTCGGTTTCTTCCGGTATCCCGGGTTCCTGGTCAGGACCACTATAATCTTCTTATTTCCTTTCTCCACCGCCCTTTTGACCGGAATGGAGTCTGCCAGTCCGCCGTCCAGATACGGCACGCCGTCCACATTCACGATAGGCGATACCAGGGGCATACTGCTCGATGCACGGCAGATCTTCATAAGCCGTTCCCTGTCTTTGCGCTCCGTTAGATATTCCGCCTGCCCTGTCTCACAGTTCGTCGCCACGATCTCACACTCCGTCTCAGAGGCAAAATACGTATCATAATCAAACGGAAAGAACTCATTGGGATACCGGTCAAAGATCATGTCCATATCCATCAGGCTCTTTTTCCTGATAAACTTCCTGAACCCATAATAGAAGCTGTACTCCCTCTCCTCATGGATCGTACAGTCTCTCGTCCTCCCCGGCTGTCTGGCCACATACCCCAGACCGTTGCAGGAACCTGCCGACACTCCTATCACGTGGGACGTATATAAGTCCCGCTCCATCAGATAGTCAAGGACGCCAGAGGTGAATACGCCTCTGGTCGCCCCGCCTTCTAATACCATCGTTGCTTTTATCATAAACTATACCCCGCTTTTTGTAACCTATTTGTACGGACAGACGCCCTGCCCGCTCTTCTGCTATTATATACCCATTTTCAGATTCAGTACAGTAAAAAATAAATAACTGTGAAAACCTCCGAAAAACCGATGATTGTCCTTGCTATTTCCTTCCATATTTGGTAAGATAGGCAGGTTAAAAAGATTATTTCTATTTCAATCAATAAGGAGTATGAAGACATATGATCAGCACAAGCAATATAACGTTACGTGTAGGAAAAAAAGCCCTGTTTGAAGATGTCAACATCAAGTTCACCGAAGGAAACTGTTACGGCCTGATCGGCGCCAACGGAGCCGGGAAGTCCACCTTCTTAAAGATCCTGTCCGGACAGCTTGAGCCAAGCAAGGGCGAGATTGCCATCACCCCCGGCGAGCGTCTCTCCTTCCTTCAGCAGGATCACTTCAAGTATGACGAATATCCTGTACTCGACACAGTGATGATGGGAAATGCAAGACTTTACGAGATCATGAAGGAGAAGGAAGCCATCTACGCAAAAGAAGATTTTACAGATGAGGACGGCATCAAGGCCAGTGAATTAGAGGGTGAATTCGCCGCCATGAACGGGTGGGAAGCCGAATCTGACGCCGCCTCTGTCTTGAACGGACTTGGGATTCTGCCCGAGATGCACTATGAGATCATGAAGAACCTGAATGGTCCTGAGAAGGTAAAGGTCCTGCTTGCCCAGGCGCTTTTCGGCAATCCTGACATCCTGCTCCTCGACGAGCCGACCAACCACCTGGATTTAGACGCGATCGCATGGCTTGAGGAATTCCTCATCAATTTCGAGAATACGGTTATCGTAGTATCCCACGACCGGTATTTCCTCAACAAGGTCTGCACCCAGATCGCGGATATCGATTATGGCAAGATCAAGCTCTACGCCGGTAACTATGATTTCTGGTATGAGTCAAGCCAGCTTCTGATCCGCCAGATGAAGGAGGCTAACAAGAAGAAGGAAGAAAAGATCAAGGAACTGCAAGAATTTATCTCCCGGTTCAGCGCCAACGCTTCCAAGTCCAAGCAGGCGACTTCCAGGAAACGTGCCCTGGAGAAGATCCAGCTGGATGACATCCAGCCCTCCAGCCGTAAGTATCCGTATATTGATTTCCGCCCGAACCGTGAGATCGGAAACGAAGTTCTCACCGTTGAGGGACTGAGCAAGACCATAGACGGCGAGAAGATCCTGGACAATCTCAGCTTCACCCTGAACCATGATGACAAGGTGGCGTTCGTAGGGAGCAACGAGCTTGCGAAGACCACACTGTTCCAGATACTGACCGGCGAGATGGAACCGGACGAGGGATTCTATAAATGGGGCATCACCACCTCCCAGGCATATTTCCCGCTGGACAGCAAAGATGAATTCGATAACGACTATACCATCGTAGAATGGCTGACACAGTATTCCGAGGAAAAAGACGTCACCTATGTGCGCGGCTTCTTAGGACGTATGCTCTTTTCCGGGGACGATGGAGTGAAGAGAGTAAGCGTTCTCTCCGGAGGTGAGAAGGTCCGCTGTCTCTTGTCCAAGATGATGATCTCGGGGGCAAATGTTCTGATTCTCGACGAGCCGACCAACCACCTGGATATGGAAGCCATTACCGCTCTGAACAACGGCATGGTCAAGTTCCCGGGAGTTCTGCTCTTCTCATCCAGAGACCACCAGATCGTACAGACCACCGCGAACCGTATCATGGAGATCGTTCCCGGCGGCAAGCTTATCGACAAGATCACCACTTATGACGAATATCTGGAAAGTGATGAGATGGCAAGGAAGAGACATACCTACAGTATCCAGAACGAAGAAGATAATTAAAAATCATGATCTGATTCACGAAACTCTCTCGCTCATCAGCCGGAATGCAAGATCGAATTCCTTCTGCATTCCGGCTTCGTCCGAGCAGGAAATGATCTCATGGCTCTTTTCTTGTCTGTCCACAAGGAACAGCGTCTTTCCAGCCTTCCCATGTAATCTCACTTCCACTTTTTCCATCCCGGACAACGGATAGACAGCTGTGTCACCCGCCCCGGACAATACATAATCCTTCGTGATGATCAGGCGGTAATTCTCAAATTCTGCCACATCGGCATCTGTAAGCTGTCTGAAAAACTCCTCCTGGTCCTCTACCACATCCAGTCTTCCTTTCAGTGCTTTCTGCGCCTTTATATTCACCATGGCAAGGGCGCCCCCGGCAAGCGCCAGGACCGCCGCTATCCCTGCATCCGAAAACATACCGATAAAGGCCGCGGCAAGAAGACTTTCCCATACGATCATCCCTGTACGCAGCTTCTTCGCACGCTCTTCTATAAAATCATAATATTTCTGCTGGCCTGCCGTCTGTATATTCATACTTCTTCCTTTCTTTTATGCCATGATCTGCCGTGATCCTGCCCTTATCATCCCGTTATGGCTCCTACCGGATCCTCTCCGGGAATCCAATCTTCTTCTGCACCTTCCGTAGTGTCTTATTAGCAAAATACTGTGCTTTCTCTGCATTACTCTTGATAATCCCGTCGATGTACGCCTTATCCTTCCCCAGTCTTGCCGCCTCATCCTGTAATGGCTTCAGCACGGACACAACCGCTTCTCCCACGGCCGTCTTAAAATCTCCATAGCCCCTGCCGTCAAATTCTGCCGTCACTTCATCCGGCTTCTTCCCGGTACATGCGCTGTAGATATCAATCAGATTCTTAACGCCCGGCTGTTCGTCGCGATACAGGATCTTCGCCTCGGAATCTGTCACTGCACGCTTGCATTTCCGCATGATCGTATCCGTATCATCCATCAGATAGATGCTGGCGTTTGGATTCTCATCAGACTTCGACATCTTCTTTGACGGATCCTGAAGGCTCATGATCTTGGCTCCCACCTTCCCGATATATGCCTCCGGTATGGTAAACACATCTCCGTAAATATTGTTGAACCGCTCCGCGATATCTCTTGTGATCTCCAGGTGCTGCATCTGGTCAACTCCCACCGGCACCACATCTGCCTGATAGAGCAGGATGTCCGCCGCCATCAGCACCGGATAAGTAAATAATCCTGCGTTGATATTGTCCGCATGTTTCGCAGACTTATCCTTGAACTGAGTCATCCGGTTCAGCTCGCCCATGTATGTGAAGCAGTTCAGAATCCATGAAAGCTCCGCGTGGCCGGATACATGAGACTGGTAATAGATACAGTTCTTCTCGGGATCAAGCCCTGCCGCAATATAAAGGGTAAGAAGCGCTCTTGCCCGCTTCCTTAAGATTGCCGGATCCTGCCTGACCGTGATGGAATGCATATCTACCACGCTGTAGAAGCACTCATACTCATCGCTCAGTGTCACCCAGTTCTTCAATGCTCCGAGGTAATTCCCAAGCGTCAGATTCCCT
Source organism: uncultured Dorea sp. (assembly GCA_910579015.1). Classification (GTDB taxonomy): domain Bacteria; phylum Bacillota; class Clostridia; order Lachnospirales; family Lachnospiraceae; genus Sporofaciens. The sequence continues at coordinate 9,387 of CAJTRO010000016.1, forward strand.
GTCGCCTGCATACCGCTGAATAATACTTTCTTATCATTGATCATCTTACTATCCTCCACATTCTATACTTCATCATAATAAACCACGTTCTCTGCAATGACCGCCGGCCTGCCTTCCGTGACCTCTATCTCCGTAACCGCACAGTTTTTGTGCACGCCTTCTCCCCAGTATTCTGCCAGGGATTTCCCCTTGATATTATTCAGAAGCCCCGCAAGAGCCGCACCGTGCGTTGTAATGAGAATATTGCTGTTCTGGTATTCTGCCCTGTCGTAAAGCTCCTGTAAGAATTCCCCTGTCCGCTTCTTCACCTGTGCAAAGCTCTCCCCGCCCGACGGCGCCTGATACTTATCCGGCCCGTCGAAAAAAAGGCGGAATCCCTCTGGAAGATTCCATCCGCTCCTTGCGCAGCATCCCCCTTCACATTCTCCAAACGCCATCTCTATGATCCGTTCATCCTCTATAACCGGCGTCGATCTTCCCTCCAGGATCAGTTCTGCTGTCTCCCTCGCCCGGGACAAGGGACTTGAATAACACAGGTCAAAGTGAATACCCGCAAGACCTCCCGCCGTCTCCCTCGCAAGCCTCCTGCCGGATTCATTCAGCGGGATATCCACCTGTCCCTGGAGCCTTCGCTCCTTGTTCCACTCAGTCTCTCCATGTCTTACAATATAAAGCTTCATCTTCTGCCTCCTTAAGAACCATGCATACCTTGTAAGTATATCATATATCCAAACATTTTCCACATCCATTTTTTCAAAAAAATATCATAGTCAATCCCCGTCAAAAGTGTTATAATAACCTACAGTCCGGTAACAGACAACCGGACGGCGAATACTACATAAAAAGGAGCCGTATTATCATGGACAAGATCACAAGCTTTACCATAGACCATCTGCGGCTGGTCCCGGGGCTCTATGTATCCCGTATCGACCAGGTGGAAGGTCACCCCATTACCACATTTGATATCCGTATGACAAGTCCCAACGATGAACCTGTCATGAATACTGCCGAGATGCATACCATTGAGCATCTGGCCGCGACATTTTTGCGCAACCATGCGTCTTACGCCGGCAAGACGATCTATTTCGGCCCTATGGGATGCCGAACCGGTTTCTATCTTTTGCTTGCCGGAGAATATACCTCCAGGGATATCGTCCCGCTGATGACAGAGATGTTTACATTCATCGCCGGTTTTGACGGAGACGTTCCCGGCGCATGTGCGAAAGACTGCGGGAATTACCTGGATATGAACCTTCCTATGGCAAGATATCTTGCACAAAGATATCTAAAAGAAGTCCTTTCGGATATCTCTGACAGTCAGTTGATCTATCCGGAATGATCACAAGATATACCCATCTATGCAATAACGGATCTTTGCATTTTATACAGCCGGCGTCAGAATGCAGGCA
>CAJTRO010000016.1:10805-62431 GCA_910579015.1 uncultured Dorea sp.
TTCTGACGCCGGCTGTATATAAAGCTTAAACTTACTCACATATAATCTGGCACATCTTCATGGCTTCCAGCGCATTCTCATGGCTTTGGGGCGTCACACCCGCACAACACGCAGAATCCACGATGATCGGCACCTCCGGGATAAATGCTTTCGCGATCATCGCATTGGAGATCACGCAGATATCTGTACAGAGCCCGGCAAAGGTAACCGACTCAAGCCCGCCCATGGCACGTGATCTATATTCCTCATCCAAAATCCTGAGCCTGTTTCCAAGCTCCTGGCTTGCGAATGCCGGTTTATCAATCGGTTTCTCCTTACATAATGCTTGAATCTCCGGATTCAGTTCCCAGCCTTTCGTTCCCCGGATACAGTGTACCACCGGCAGATTCTTTCCTTCCTGGGTTTCCAGATAATCTTCCTCATGTGTGTCTCTGGTAAATAATACGATACCGTCAAAATTGCGGATCTTCTCTGCCACCCTGGGCACAACCGCTTCTGCTTCTTTCGTCCCCAGCGCTCCGTCTATAAAATCATTCTGCATATCTACTACAACTAATACCTTCATACAGTCTACTCCATGTTCCCAGGAAACCGCGGAATTCCGTCGAATCCAGACTTAAGATCCACATCTGTAGGAATATAATCTTTCATCTCTCCATTATGAAACTTTTCATAGGCCACCATATCGAAATATCCTGTACCGGTCAGGCCGAATACGATTGTCTTCTCCTCTCCCGTCTCCTTGCATTTCATCGCCTCGTCGATTGCGGCCTTGATTGCATGACTGCTCTCCGGAGCCGGCAGGATCCCTTCTACTCTTGCAAACTTCTCTGCCGCTTCGAAGACGGCCGTCTGCTCTACGGATCTTGCTTCCATATATCCGTCCGCGTAAAGCTGTGACAGAACAGAGCTCATTCCATGATATCTAAGCCCTCCTGCATGATTCGCGGAAGGAATAAATCCGCTTCCTAACGTATACATCTTCGCCAGCGGACATACCATACCCGTATCACAGAAATCATATGCAAATACACCTCTTGTCAGACTCGGACAGGATGCCGGCTCTACTGCGATAAAATGATAATCCTTCTCGCCTCTAAGCTTCTCTCCCATGAAAGGTGAGATCAAGCCTCCAAGGTTTGAACCGCCGCCCGCACATCCGATGATGATATCCGGCGTGATCCCGTACTTATCCAGAGCAATCTTCGTCTCCATGCCTATGACAGACTGATGAAGCAGCACCTGATTCAGTACACTTCCAAGAACGTATCGGTATCCTTCACTCCCCACTGCGGTCTCGACCGCCTCTGAGATCGCACACCCGAGGCTTCCGGTCGTACCCGGATGCTCTGCCAGGATCTTCTTCCCCACCTCTGTCTCCATGGACGGCGACGGTGTTACGCTCGCGCCGTAGGTACGCATCACTTCACGGCGGAACGGCTTCTGCTCATAAGAACATTTTACCATAAACACCTTACACTCCAGATCCAGATAAGAACACGCCATGGAAAGCGCGGTTCCCCACTGCCCTGCTCCGGTCTCTGTCGTCACGCCCTTAAGTCCCTGCTTCTTCGCGTAATAAGCCTGCGCGATCGCTGAATTCAGCTTATGGCTTCCGCTGGTGTTATTCCCTTCGAATTTATAATAAATCTTCGCCGGCGTCTGAAGCTTTTCCTCCAGACAATATGCACGTACCAGCGGCGCCGGACGGTACATCTTATAGAAATCAATGATCTCCTGCGGAATGTCGATGTAACGGTTGTCGTTGTCTAACTCCTGCCTTACCAGTTCTTCGCAGAATACCCCGGACAGCTCTTCTTCCGTCATCGGCTTAAGAGTCTGGGGATTCAACAGGGGCGCCGGCTTATTTGCCATGTCCGCACGTACATTATACCATTGCTTAGGCATCTCGCTCTCTTCCAGATAGATTTTGTAAGGGATTTTCTGTTCACTCATCATCCTTTTCTCCTTTCGATTTCTGCCGCCAATCCATCCTTCGGTTCGTACCAGTCATCCTGCACATGTGCTCCCGGATGGATAAGCCTTTTTTGTTATCAAGAAATGATTCCTTGGCGGGATATAGGGCTTTCCTATTGCCAGCTAAAATCACAAAAAAATACCCTTATCCCACACAATAAACAATTGCTGGGACAAGAGTAATCATCATCAACTCCTGCGGTGCCACCCGGCTTGGTATGTTATATACCCACTCATGCGTACCATCATACGCGTACTTTGGTAACGGAGTATCCTCTCCGGCTTGCCTACTATCATCCTCATCCAATCACTGTCCTGCCCCTCACTTCATCGAAACAGAATCACCTCGATCTGCCGGATACTTCAGCTCGCCCTCGGAAGCCCATTCCTGATAATCCTGACCTGCCGCATTCCACCATCCGCGGCTCTCTGTAAAGCAGATAACTAACAGTACTCACTCTTCCTCAACGGTTTAATAGAACTTTATCACGGCATCATGCCGGTGTCAAGAACTTTTTTATAAAACAGCAAAAAAGGACACGCTGCCTTCTGTCTCTGCAAAACAGACTCCGCCAACATGTCCATTTTATTAACAGTCATAAATCGCCCCGCAGTCTGCCGCGGGACACCCCAGCCTGACCTTCTTTTCAAAAAATACGGCAAATTAAGCCAGCTTCGCCTTCGCTGTCTCTGCCAATGTTGCAAATCCAGCCGCATCATTTACTGCCATCTCTGCCAGCATCTTTCTGTTCATATCAACATTAGCCAGCTTAAGTCCGTGCATGAACTTGCTGTAGGATAAACCGTTCATTCTTGCAGCCGCATTGATACGTGCAATCCATAACTGACGCATCTGACGCTTGCGCTGCTTTCTTCCTGCATAAGAGGAGGTAAGCGCTCTCATCACAGACTGCTTTGCAACTCTGTACTGCTTGGAACGTGCTCCTCTGTATCCCTTTGCTAATTTTAAAACTCTGTTATGCTTCTTTCTAGCGTTCATTCCGCCTTTAATTCTTGCCATGTCTTGTTTCCTCCTTCAATACTTTGATCCATTATCTTACAGATATGGTAATACCTTCTTCATGTTCTTTACATTTGTTTCATCAGTAATGATTGATTTTCTAAGATTCCTCTTTCTCTTCGCGGACTTCTTAGTTAAGATATGGCTCTTATACGCTTTATTTCTTTTTAACTTTCCTGTACCTGTCTTTTTGAAGCGCTTTGCAGCTGCTCTATTTGTCTTGATCTTTGGCATGATTATTTCCTCCTTGATTTGTAAATATATTTTTAACGTTTTTCAGTTAAAACCATACTCATGCTTCTGCCTTCCAGCTTCGGCTGTTTCTCAACGACGGCAATGTCCTTAAGCAGTTCTGCAAAATCATCCAGGATGTGCTTGCTCTGCTGTACGTGCGCCATCTCACGGCCTCTGAAACGCAGGGTAATCTTCACTTTATTGCCCTTACTGATAAACTTCTTGGCATTGTTGACCTTGGTATTCAGGTCGTTCGTGTCAATATTGGGTGAAAGACGTACTTCCTTCACTTCAACGGTCTTCTGCTTCTTCTTCGCCTCTTTCTCTTTTCTTGCAAGTTCATATCTGTACTTACCGTAGTCGATGATCTTGCATACCGGCGGCTGAGCCTTTGGAGCGATCTTCACTAGATCCAATTCTGCTTCCTGAGCCAGTCTCATTGCCTCCTTGATCGGCATGATCCCTTTCTGCTCTCCATCTTCTCCAATTAATCTTACTTCCTTGTCTCTGATCTGCCCGTTAATCATTAAATCGCTAATTGTCTTGCACCCCCATCATAAAAATATAAATAAAATAAGTGAATAGCATCTAAGACTATCCACTTTACATATTCGTACAACGGGGCTGTCATATATGATATCACAACGAAACATCAGACCTGACGACCTCAATACTCAATATCTGACCAATAGTCACCCAATTGTGCTATGGTGAGAGTGGATACTCTACTTTCTTTTTTGCCTCACGCATATATCAATCTAACACATCTGATTTATTCTGTCAATACCCTTTTTCCTTAATATTCCGCATTTCTTTAAGATCTCATGCGCTTTATCCGAATTAATATTGATGACCTTCACCTTCAGCTCCACAGAGTTCTCTCCTGCCGGATTGACAAATGCAGATCTACAAAGAGGCTGTCCTTATGTTCTCGGTTCTCCTTCTCCATTTTCCTGCACCTGCCTTTCCTTTATCTTTATATTAACACACTTTATTTGGGGTTTCAATTTCCGTTTCCAATATCCTTATGCGCTCCCCCCTATTTGAACACCTGTAATCAGTAAATGTCACAACTTTTTTCGTCGGCCATCCTCAGATACAAGTAGACTTTATACTCCTGCCATGATATAATTCATATTACCAAAGCAGCATTGTAATCGCAGAAAGGGTGATCAGATGTCATTGACAAGTGAAGACTTACTGGCAATCTCTCAATTGCTGGACACGAAGTTAGACGCAAGATTAAAGCCGATGGAAAATGATATCAAGTCTATTCGGGACGAACAGATACTAATGAAAAACGAGCAAAGACGCTTCCGAGATGAACAGGCTCTTATGAAGAACGAGCTTAAACTCTTCCGGGATGAACAGGTACTTATGAAAGAAGAACTCAAACATTTCCGGGATGAACAGATACTTATGAAGAAGGAACTTGAACTCTTCCGGGATGAACAGGCTCTCATGAAGGAGGAGCAAACGCGCATTCGAGATGAGTTAGTTCTTATGAAGGAAGCGCAGGCACACTTCCGCGATGAGCAGATTCTTATGAAGGACGAGCAGGCTCTCATGAAGAAGGAGCAGACTCTTATAAAAGACGAGCTTAAGCTTGTCCGGGATGAATTAAGTCTTGTGAAGAAGGAGCAGACGAGGATCAGCTTAATCCTCGAGAACGATGTCCTGCACGCTGTTAATATTCTGTCTGAGAATTATCTGCCGGCAGCAAAACGATACGAAAGCGCCACCGAGAAGATCGCCGCTATGCAGACCGATATTGATATCATGAAAAAGGTTATCGCAGATCACAGTGAAAAGTTACAAAAGATTTCATGAATTTACAGAAACGCTTATATATCTACGGAGAGAATTACCTATCTTTGGAAGACCGCATCAAGCCTCAGCGCCTGATGCGATTTTTCTGTCTGTGATCTTCTCTGTTTTTTCACCCGCCGCCTTATATAACCGCAGGAATCCTACGGCACGTCTTCCACCGGCGACGGATTCGACACACTCACCTTATGGTCGTACCAGGTCCCTTTCTTCCCAATCAGCGCCAGGTCGAATTCTTCCTCAAGCGCCGGAACCGGCACATCAAATCCATAGACCTCCTCTGTGATGCCGTCACTGTAGGTAACTGCATCCTCGGTCGGAAGGAGCACCTTTGCCCCCTCCTTTTTCGCATCTTTTGCCAGGCCGGGATAAAGATTTACGATATTCTTGGAAGCCAGGGAAATGTGTATTGTCATATTACCGTTCTCTACAGTCAGCGTTCCCTTACCGTCACATGCCTCGCTTACATGAAACATACCGCTGTCGGTCTGAAACTCTGCCGTATATGTTCCATCCGGCAGTTCTGACACCTTACCCGCATTATTTTCATCCGTTGTATCTTCTTCGTTTGCACTGACGTCATCCATACTCCCTGCATCCATGCCTCCTTTATCCGCTCTGCCATGCTCCGTACTGCCTCCGTCTGCACAGCCTGCAAGCAGAAATACAGATAACACCAGACAAATCATTCCTTTCCTCATCCAAACCACCTCTTTTCCTGATTTCCCCCGCTAATTTACGGACTCACTTCATCCATTTACTCATTCATTGCATCCGCTGTATGCCGGATATAAATCTCCTGAATGGCGTCAACCGAGCCAAGCCCCGCAATCTGTGCATCCACACGGTCGAAATTTCCCGAAGCCTTAAAAATACTCATCCAGGAGTCCTCGTCGCTGCCTGCCATGTCATTATTCGCATGGTCTCCTGCCACTACCATGAGCGGACGCAGGATTACTTTTTTGTAACCAGCCTGTTCTACTGCCTCCATAACCGCCTCGCAGGAAGTTTCCGCCGGCTCTCCTTCCACCGTACCGATAAACACGTTCTCAATCCCAAGCTTATCCATCTGGACCTGCATCTGGCTGTATGACACCTTCGCAGTATGAGAAGTCCCATGTCCCAGAAATACAAACGCAGTCCCGTCTTCTATTGCCGCGTTCAAATTGTCATATCCTGCCTCCTTCAACGCTTCATCCGTAACCGCCTTTGCCACGGCTTCCTTATCCGCATTGATCACAGACGCATCCGTACCGACTTCTCCAAGCAGAGGTTTTGCAACCCTCACTGTCTCGAACCGGTCCTGATATTCCTCCACGGCTTTCATCAACTCGTTATATTCCACACCACACATCAGATGCGTAGGCTGTACCACCAGATTTCTGACCTTGTTGGCGGCCGCACGTTCCAGCGCCTGAGCCATATTGTCAATGGCCTCGCCGTCTCTCGCCTGTATATGGTTGATGATGATCTGCGACGTAAATGCCCTCCTCACCGACCATCCTGGATTTGCCGCCTCTATGGCATCCTCAATCCCCTTAATATCCTCGGTTCGGCTGTCATTAAACGAAGTACCAAAGCTGACCACCAATATCTCATTTTCCCCGATATCATCCTGATTACGCGGATTGTCCTTAGACGCATCGCCGGTATCCCTGCCGAAATAATCCGGACTGGCATTCACGCCCTCCACCAGCTCCTTCTGGGAATCTGTCAGCCCATCCCACGCCTTCTTTGCTTTCTTACACTGTTCATCCGTCATATCTGTTCTCTCCTGTACATAGATCGCATCAATCAGCGCCGCCGTCTCGTCGGCCGCCCTCTGATCCGCGTCTGTTTCCGTCTCATTTTCTGCCCCGTTTTCCGTCCCGTTCTTACTCTCCTCGCGGGACGTATCAGCCGTCTCCTGCCTTCCTCCCAAACAGCCTGTCAGTGCCATCGAATTGATCATAACACCTGCTAATAAAACTGCTGCCACTTTTTTCTTCATCCTCGTATCATCCTTTCAATATACACTCCGCCAGCTCATCCATTGACGCATTATGGGCCGTAACCGTCTCCATACCGGCTTCCCGGGCCGTCCACGCAGTCTTACTCCCGATACATACCGCCTTCACCCTGTCGTAGGAAAATGCTCCTAAGAGCCTGACGAATCCTTCCACGGTCGAACTGCTTGTGAAGACTACTTTTGTAACACCCCCGTCTTCCATAAAGGAACGAAGGCGCGGCTTTTGCTCTTCAAGAAATTTCGTGTCATAGACCGCCAGATCCGTATAAGAAAGTGCAGGATTCTTCTCAAGCTCCCTTATAATCTCCGCTCCGCCTATGGACGACCTTGCAAGCAGGATCCTGTCCCCGTCCTTAAGTACCTCAGTAAGCAGTCTGCCAAGAGAGGCGCCGTCGTACCGGTCAGGCATATAGTCTGCCCGAATCCCCCTCTTCCTCAGTGCATCACAGGTGCCCTGCCCGATCACAGCGAACCTCATATGAGACACGTTACGGGCATCAAGTCCCTCTTCCAGCAGGATTTCAAAGAAACGCTCTACTCCGTAAGGTGAGGTAAACACCAATACCTCATACTCCGAAAGCCTCTTTAACTCCTTCTCAACTTCCAGAAGGCGCGCGGTATCTTCTAAGGGAACTGTCCGGATGACCGGAACCGACAGCACCTCCGCTCCAAGCTTCTTTAACTGCTCCTGAAGCTTTAACCCTCGCTCCCGCGGGCGCGTCACGAGAATTCTTTCACCCGAAAGCGGAAGCTTCTCATACCAGGCGAACTGGTCCGCAAGCCGGCAGACCTCTCCCACGACGATAATGGATGGAGCCTGGAATTGTTGTTTTCGCGCTTCCTCTGCCAGTGTTCCAACCGACGCCGCGATCCGTCTCTGTCCTGCCGTCGTCCCCTGCTGTAGGATAGCGGCAGGCATATCCGCCCTCATTCCTGCAAGTAAGAGCCCGTTCATGATCTTCTCAAGCGCCCCCACGCCCATAAGAAACACCAGCGTCCCCTTCGTGCGCACCAGCGCTTTATAATCTATTTCCTCATCTTTTCCGGCTCTGTGATGCCCTGTGATGATATGCACGCCCGATACATAATCCCTGTGCGTAACCGGTATTCCCTGGTAAGCCGGAACGGCAATGGACGAGGACACTCCCGGAACCACCTCAAACGGGATCTGCGCTTCACACAATGCCTCTAATTCTTCCCCTCCCCGCCCAAACAGAAAGGGATCGCCTCCTTTAAGCCGGATCACCTTCTTGCCAAGCTTTGCTTCTCTGACAAGGATCTGATTGATCTCAGACTGGGGGACTGCATGATGCCCGGCAGATTTTCCCACGTCGATCAGTTCTTTATCCGCGGGGAGCATTGCCAGAACCTCTCTCCCGACCAACCGGTCATATACGATACAGTCGCCTGTATCCAGAAGACCTTGGGCCTTTACCGTCAGAAGGTCCGATGAACCCGGGCCGGCTCCGACAAGCCATACTTTTCCTATTTGTCTCATTTCGTCTCATTTCTCCTCAAACTTCTTAAATTATATCCGGCTCACCAGCCTCTAAGTGTTCGGGCCAGTTCTATTCCCAGCGCCTCCGGACGGCTCCTCTCCCCTGTCATACACATTCTTCTGGAAGCTTTCCCGGCTTCATCATAATATAAGCCCGTTACCTTCATCTGCTTTTCATCCAGAATCTCTGCATAGACTCCGATCGGCACAGAACAACCGCCGTTCAGATACATCATATAAGCCCTCTCACAGCGGGCGCACACACCCGCCTCTTCGTCGAAAAAATCCTCCAGAAAGTCGTAAGAGACATCTTTACGTCCCTGGATACAGAGAATCCCCTGCCCGGCGGCAGGTATCATCTCTTCCACCGTAAAATATCTGCTGATCCGTCCGGAAAGACCGAGCCTCTTTAACCCCGCCGCCGCCAGGACCAACGCACCATATTCTCCGCCATCCAGTCTGTTAAGCCTTGTAAGTACATTTCCCCGCACGGTCTTAATCTTTGCGCCGGGGTACAACTCCTTAAGCTGTAAGATCCGCCGGTTGCTGGAACAGCCGATCGGACCGTTTCTGTCATATTCTTTGACTCCTTTCGGAAGTACAAGAACATCCCTGGCATCCTCCCTGGCAGAGAAGCCGAGAACAGGAAGCTCATTCAAAACCTCCATCGGCATATCCTTCAGAGAGTGTACGGACAACTCCGTCTTCCCGTCCGTCAATGCAATATCCAGTTCCTTGACAAATAATCCTTTCTCTCCGATCTCATCCAGCTTTTTCGACAAAATCCGGTCTCCGGTTGTCGTAAGCTTCACCAGTTCGGCTTCATATCCTTCACAACGACTGCGGATATATTCTGCCACGATTTCTGCCTGGATACACGCAAGCGCGCTCTTTCTCGTTCCAATCCTTATTTTCTTCACATTCTGTCCTTCTCCGTTCATTCTGTTTCACATCCTGCCTTCATTTCACACACCTATCCATATAAAGAATCCCTGACCGCGCCTCTTAACTTCGAAGCCGCCCCGACTGCCGTCACACACAGAACAAAATCCGGTCCCGCCGTCACAAGGAATCCATTTATCAGCAGGATCTTCCATGTAACTTCCTGAAAAATAAGAAAACGGCAGACGATAAAATAATATATCATCCCAATCCCATAGTAGACCAGAAGTCCCACAACCGAAATCATGAGCAGCTTCGAAAACCGCAATATCCGGAACCATTCACACATCCATGCCATAATATATGCGGAAACCGCGAATCCAAGAAGATAGCCAAAGCCCGGCCTAAGCAGATAGGACGGCCCCCCGCCTGCGGCGAACACCGGCACCCCGGACAGCCCGATCAACAGATACACTCCGACACTCACACCCGCGAGCCGTTTATTCAGCAAAAGTCCCGCAAGCAGTACGAAGAACCACTGCAAGGTAAAATGCATAGGAATAGGTTCTGTCGGAAGCGTGATCTTGATAAATGCTCCCACGGCTGTCAGCGCCGCAAACAAGCCCCCTGCCGTCAATTCCCGGATACTTAAAAACTGTTTCCCACTCTTTATATTCATCTTTCCGCTCCCGAGTAATCTCTCTTTCTCCTCTTGTTCGTAAAATAATTCAATATCCCGCCCGCTATGATGATAACGGCCGCCATGATCAGTACCCTCTTTGCGCCCTCCCTGGGAAGACTGCTCTCACTGCCGATGGAATCCGAATAAAAATGCAGAGTATATTGGATCTCATGAGGCGCGCCCATCGCCACCGTATCCGCAATGACCGGCATCTCCTCATCAAACGCCAGTACCGGGATCAAAAACATGGAATTACCGCCGTCCGTGTTCTGATCATAGTAGGTCCTGCCGTCTACCACCATATAATCATAATTCGAACTGCTCCACGTAATCTGTGCAAAATATTTCCCGTCCTCCACACTCAGCAGAGTCGGAGACTCCACACTGGCCTTTCCGCTCCCTCCTGATAATACCACATCCACCGCGTATTTCCCGTCACCAAGCCCTTTTCCCCCAGATGACGCCAGAGCTTCTATACCTGACGCCCTTCCCCATTCTATTTGATATCCAGAAAAATCCGCCGTCCACAAGGCCGCAAAGACAATGAGGCCAATGACACAGCCAACAGCCGCACGCGCTCTCCTGCCGGTCCCGTTTTCCATCTCTCTCACCTGCTTTCCAAAAAACACTTCCGTCTTATCTATATCTCCTTTGGCCCTACAGATTCTTTTTCTTATACAAAAATCCAAAAGACAGCGCCATCAATACAACCAGATAGACTGCCAGTATCCCGATTCCCGTATAAGAAAATGGTTCCCCGTTCGCAATACTCCGGATCATCCCGCTGGTCTGAGAAAGCGGAAGATACTGTATGACCTCCCTTAAGCCATGAGGTATATTATCCGATGAAAAAAAGGTATTGCACAGATAGGCCATGGGCATGATCACATAATTGGAGAAACGCGGCACGTCCGTATGCGTCCTGGCATAGAAGGACACCACCACCCCAAGGGTTGAGAACACCGCTCCGTTCAAAAACATGATAAGAAACGACCAGCCGTTAAAGCAGAGACTGATCCCGATGGGAAGCACCAGCAGGATGATAATGCATCCGGCATAGATCCCTCTTAAGCTCCCGCCGATGATCTGCCCCGCAATAAACTGCCACAGGGGTGTCGGAGAGATCATCACCTGGTCAAAAGCTTTCTCGTACAGACGCTGGACATTCAGATTCTGCGCGATCGCGTTAAAGCTTCCGTTCATCGTGGTCAGCGCAACCACGCCGGGTATCAGAAATTGCAGATAAGGCTGACCATGGGAGATCGTCTGGATCCCCATGCCGAACACAAGAATATACATCAGCGGTGCGATCATCGCCGCCAGCGTGATCTTATAAAAATCTCTTCTGAATTCCACCCATTTTTCCCATAATACGGTTATAATCCCCATAGCTTTTTTGTTTCTCCCATCCTGCCGTCTTTTACAGGCACACTTATCTCTTCTCCAGATATTTTCCTGCCTTATAAAGAAATACGTCTTCAAGCGTCGTATTCCGAAGCGAGGCGTCCTCTTCTAATCCTGACAGATACCGGATTGCCTCCTTCTGCGTCTCAAAAAAACGACTGCTCATTTCTCCATCCGTCATACAGTCCACCGCATACCGCCCAAGCCTCTCTATCATTGCTCTTGGAGTATCCACCTCCTTAAGCCTCCCTCTGTCCATCAACCCCACGCGGCCACAGAGGATCTCTGCCTCTTCCATGTAATGTGTAGTGAGCAGAATGGTCAGGCGGTTCTGGTTTAATTGCTTCAACAGATTCCACATCTGGCGCCTCGCCAGCGCATCCATCCCTGCCGTCGGCTCGTCAAGAAGCAGGATATCCGGCCTCGTAAGCAGTGCGCGGCAGACCATCAGCTTACGCTTCATGCCCCCGGAGAGCTTGCGCACGGTACGTCTTCTGTAATCGGCCAGGTCACAGAATTCAAGCAGTTCCTGCGTCCTCTCCCTTTGCTCCTTCTTCGGCACAAAATACAGCCTTCCCTGATATTCCATGATCTCCTCAACGGTCATGTCCTGCCGCATGGAATACTCCTGCGTCACAACGCTAATCCTGCGCTTTAACGCAGTATTTTTTCTGGTCAGCTTCTCACCGTCGATCAGGATTTCCCCCTCTGTGGGAAGATACAATGTAGACAGCATCCCTATCGTCGTGGATTTTCCCGCGCCGTTTGGTCCAAGCAGTCCGAAGAAGTCTCCGGTCTCAATCGTAAGGTTCAGGCCGTCCACAGCCGTAAAATCATCATATTTCTTCGTGAGATTCTTTAATTCAATCATGTCCGTTCTCTTTTACCAATACAATCGAATAATAACTTGCCTTCTCTGGCATATCATCCACATTCTCGTAGATATGTTCATCCGGCAGACCGCAGTTCTCCACCATGATCCCCTTCATTTCCTTTTCCTTAAGCTGGTCCTTCACCACAGAGAGCTTGGACGCCGCTTTCATCAGGACCTTACTGCCCGGATAGGTCAGGGCTTCCTCGATATCATAGGTGGAAGGAATGATATGGAGCTGTTCTGCACGGTCGGCCAGACTGACGCCAAGCCTTGCCGCCACTGCGCAGAAGGACGGAATCCCGTTTACGATCTGCGTCTTATACCCCCTCTTTCCGACAATACGGTGGATATAGATGTAAGTAGAATAGATGGTCGGATCTCCAAGTGTGAGATATGCCACATCCTTTCCCTGTTCTAACTGTCCGATGATCCTGTCTGCCGCCGCCCTGTAGTTTTGCTCCAATATCTGCATATCCTTCGTCATGGGCGTTGACAGGTTCAGGCATTCCTTTTCCTCTAACCCCTCCACGATCCCTTCCGCGATCCTGTAGCTTACCGCATGTTCCCTTCCTTCGGCGGGCACGGCTATCACTGGGCATTTTTTCACAGTCTCCACCGCAAGGTATGTCATCAGCTTCGGATCGCCCGGGCCGACTCCCACACCGTATAACGTTCCCTTCATCATCATCATCCTTTCTGAACTGTCATTCCATCATATACAGCAGGGCGTTGCAGATACATGCCGCAATATTGCTCCCCCCTTTACGCCCTCTTGCCACAATATAAGGCGTATCCTCAAGGGTAAGGATCAATTCCTTCGACTGCACGACATTCACGAAACCCACCGGCACCGCAATGACCGCCTTTGGCAAAAGTTTTCCTTCCTTTATCAGCTCATACAGCCGGATCAGCGCCGTAGGCGCATTCCCAATTGCGAAGATCAGTTCTTCGTCAAGTTTTGACGCCTTCTCCATGCTGACGGCCGCCCGGGTAACTTTGCGTCTTTTTGCTTCTCCTGCCACATCCTCATCGCTCATGAAACAGTATACCTTTCCGCCGTACTTCTCAAGCCTCTTCTTATTGATACCCGCCTTTGCCATCTGTGTATCTGTCACGATGGACGCGCCGTTTCGAAGCGCTTCCTGTATCCGCTCTGTCACGTCCCTGGAAAACACCAGATTCTCTGCATAATCAAAATCGGCGCTGGTATGGATGCATCTCTTTACGATCGGTTCTGTTCCCGGGATAAGAGGCGTATCCCCAAGCTCCTCTGTGATCATCTCAAAGCTTTTCTCCTCTATTTTTTCCGGAAGGATACTGCCGCACATAATGCTCTTTAATAATCCTGATTCTGCCTGCTCCTCTTTGCAGACCTCTTCCTGCTTTATCGTTATCCCGATCCCGCAGACCACCCGGACAACCTGCCTGGCATCCGCCGCCAGCCTGGTACAGATCCGCCCCGCCGTCTCACGGTATCTGCGCTCAAATGAATCCACCGGCACCAGTCCGTATCCGATCTCATCACTGATGACTATAACCTCTGGATTCGTCTCGGCCAGAGAATCCAGAAGCTTGAGATACTGCCCTCCGTCATCCTCCTGCATCACACGGCGGATATACGTTTCCAGATGGCTGATCCCTCCGCATGTTCGGATCGCATCATAGGGACATACCCGTCCGTCCACCCAGTCAGTCCCGGGATATGTTTTCCTGGCATAATCTGATTTTCCCTGAAAGGAACCTCCTATGATCATTCTCATAATCTATTCTTCACCTCCACCGCCGTCCCATATACGACCTCCGTCACCCTGTCCGCCAGCTTCGCCAGACGGCAGTTGACCTCTCCCATGACCTGCTTATACCGTATCATCTCCGGATTGTAAGCAAGCCCTTCTGAGTTCACTTCATTTGTCACGATCACCACATTTTGGGCAATCTTTCTGACCGCCTCTATCCCTTTTATGATCTCGTCCGCAGTATCTTCCTTGTTCGTACCGCCAGAATATAATTCATTGGACACAAGGTTCGAGATACATTCGATCAGCACAGAGACCGATTCGTACTCCTTAAGCATTCCGGCAGCACGGCTAAGCCCCGTATAGCACTCGATCGTCTCAAAGCCCTTGCCCCGGCGCATCTGCCGGTGCCGGCTGATCTTCATCTTCGTCTCCTGTCCGTAAGGGTACATCGTGGCAACATAGATAAGCCGTTCTGCCTGATCTCTCCGGTAACGGCACAGCAGACCTTCTGCATACTCCGATTTGCCGCTGCCGCTGCCTCCTGTTATAAGATGGACCATCCCTTCTCTCTCCTTTCACAGAATCAACCGGACCGCTTCAGGCTTTTTGGCCTGTCCACGCCGATGATGCGGTAAATGGCTTCCATATCCAGATTCTCCCTGACGATATCTGCCAGCCTGTCATACTGCTCTTCCTTATACTCCGCCAGATCGACCGCCTTCACGTGTTCATCCGGACAGCCTTTCTGTCTAAGCAGCGCCCGGACCAGCGCCTCCACTGCCTCTGCCCGGTCGAAGATCCCGTGCACATAACAGCCGTAAACGTTATCCGTACACAGCCCGTCCTCCTTAAGCGCCCCTTTCGCGGTCTCATCCTGAAGCTTGAGCATCCGCTCTCCCTTCGTCTCTGTAACACCCATGTGGATCTCATAGCCTTCTATCTCCACCTGTTCAAGTCCGCCCAGAAGCCCGTGTACCTTATGAAAATATCCCTTCACGCGGGTACGCGTCTTCTTCGGAACGAATATAGTCTTCATCGGCAGCAGTCCCAATCCGGGCACGCTCCCCTTATGCTCCACGCCCTGCGGATCCTCGATCATCTCCCCTAACATCTGATAACCTCCGCAGATCCCGAACAACAGCCTGCCCCTGGCGCTGTGCCTTAGTATCTTCGCCTCTAACCCATTCTGCCGAAGCCACAAAAGATCCTCAATCGTGTTCTTCGTGCCCGGAAGCATCACCGCATCCGGTTCGCCGAAGTCTGCCGCTCTGCTTACGTACCGAAGCGATACATCCTCCATCCCCTCAAGCGGGGCAAAATCCGTGAAATTAGAGATCCTTGGCAGACGGATCACCGCGATGTCAACCCTGCCCGTTTTCCCTTTCTTCCCGAACCGTTCCGTCAGGCTGTCCTCGTCGTCAATATCCAGCTGAAAATACGGCACCACCCCGCAGACCGGGATGTTCGTCTTCTCCATGAGCATCTCAAGCCCCGGCCTTAAGATGTCTTTATCTCCCCTGAATTTGTTGATGATCGTCCCTTTGATCCGCCTTCTCTCCTCTTCCTCTAAAAGCTCGATGGTCCCCACGATCTGGGCGAACACACCTCCTCTGTCGATATCCCCCACAAGAAGGACCGGCGCGTCAACCATCCGGGCAAGCCCCATATTCACGATGTCATTCTCCTTCAGATTGATTTCCGCGGGACTTCCCGCCCCTTCTATCACGATCACATCATATTCTGCCTTGAGTTTTCCATAAGCCCTCAGGATATCCGGAATATATTCCTGCTTCCGTCTATAATATTCTGACGCCGACATCACGCCGGCCGCCTCCCCGTTTACGATCACCTGGGAGCCTGTGTCGTTCGTGGGCTTTAGGAGGATCGGGTTCATCTCCACTCCCGGCTCTATGCCGGCCGCCTCCGCCTGCATCACCTGCGCCCGTCCCATCTCCAGTCCCTCTTTCGTGATAAATGAATTCAGCGCCATGTTCTGTGACTTAAAGGGCGCCACACAAAAGCCGTCCTGGTAAAGCACCCGGCATAGACCGCCCGCCAGAATGCTCTTCCCGGCATTCGACATTGTACCCTGAATCATAATTGATCTCGCCATCTCGTTCTCCTCATCTTACTTCCCTTACTTCTGACAGATACGCCTCAGTGCATCCACAAGCCTTACGTTCTCCTGTCTCTTCTTTACCGCGAATCTGTAGAACCCTCTGTCCAGTCCGTCGTAATTACTGCAATCGCGGATCAGGATCCCATATTTCTTCAACTCCTCATACAGGTCAATTTCACTTCTGACAAAGATATAATTCGCCGACGGAGGATAGTATCTGATCCCAAGCTCCGTTAACTTTCCAGTGAGCCATTTCCTCTCCTGCCTGATATATTCTCTGGTCCGCACCGGATGGGCGGTGTCTCTTACCGCCGCTTCCCCGGCCTCCTGCGCCACCACAGACACACTCCACGGCTGACGCATCCTCTCCATCCTTTTCGTCAATCCAAGATCACAGCATATCCCGTATCCCAGACGAAGCCCCGGCATCCCGTACATCTTCGTAAATGCCCTCAGAATAAAAAGCTGTGGATATTCCCCGATCTTATGTTGCAGAGTATGCTCCTCCCACGAATCCAGAAATTCATAGAAGCACTCATCCATCACCATACGGATCTCCTTCTCCTTACAACGCTCAAGGATCCTAAGAAGAAGTGCCTGACTGATCACATTTCCCACCGGATTAGAGGGCGAACACAGGAAAATCATGTCGATATCCTCCGTCAGAAATTCCAGATATTCCTCTCTAAGTTCGAACCCGCTGCTCTCTTTTAGGGGAAACAGGATAATCTCGCAATCCACCGCTAAAAGAGCCTGCCGGTATTCGGTAAAGGACGGCGCCAGAAGGAGGGCCTTCTTCGGACGCTCTGCCATAACCAGTGCAAAGATAAGCTCCGCCCCTCCGTTTCCGAATATCAGGAAATCCTCGTCCACCTCAAGCCTTTTGGCAAGCGCCCTTCGAAGCCTCCGGCATCCGGCATCCGGATACTGCGTGATCCGCTCGATCGCACCGTGCGCCGCCTCTATGACCGCACTGCCCGCCCCAAGAGGATTGATATTCGCCGAGAAATCCATCATTCCTTCATATGTATAGACATCACCGCCGTGTTGATATTCCATCTTCTTATGCCATCCTTTCTTTCTGATCACATCCGGCAGATCATGCGTATCCCCACTCCCAAAAACAGCATCAGCAGTGACGACGCATACATCAGGATACAAGTCCCTTTAATATCTCCGGGGCAGACGTCACGGAGCGGATCCCCGATCGTCGGCTTCTCATATAATTTCCCGAAATAATATGCATTTCCGGCAAGCTCAACCCTAAGCGCCCCGGCGCACACCGCCTCTGTCTGCCCGGCATTGGGACTTGAATGGTTCCGTCCATCTCTCCTGTAGATCCGCCACGCATTTTTGGCGTCAAACCTTAACAGTCCTGCCGCCGCGATCATAAGAAGCGCGGAAATTCTTGCCGGAATATAGTTAAAGACATCATCAAGCCTGGCGGCCGCCCTGCCAAAATAAAGATACCGTTCATTCTTGTATCCGATCATGGAATCCATGGTATTCACTGCTTTATAGAGAAACGCCAGCGGCGCGCCCCCTATCATCATATAGAACAACGGCGCAATTACGCCGTCCGACGTATTCTCCGCTATCGTCTCCACCGCGGCCTTCGTCACGCCTTCCTCTGTCAGTTCTTCTGTATCCCTGCCCACGATCATGGAGACCGCCTGCCTTGCGCCGGGAAGGTCCCCTGCTTCAAGCCTCGCAAACACCTTCATGCTCTCTTTCCGAAGCGAGGCCGCCGCAAGCAGCTGATAGCACCAGAACGCCTCCAATACAAATGGCAATAACGGATGTACCTTCTCTGCCAGATAAAGAAGGAGCATCACCGTTCCAACCGTAATATTGCATACCAGGATCCAGAGGATTCCTCCCGCAAGCATAAGCCTCTTTACTGATTCTCCTGCCGCTTTTCGCAGTATTTTTTCAAGCCCCGCGATCAATAGCCCGATCATGCGGACCGGATGATAAAGCCACACCGGATCTCCAAATAACAAGTCTGACAAAAATGCCAGTAAACATATCACTGTGATTCTCATATTCTCTCTATCTCCGTCAATCTTCGTACACCCCTTGACCACTGCTTCTCATCAAGCTTCACTCGATAGCCCTGCCCGTTCTTCACCTGCCAGTGGTAGAAGCCCTCCTCATGGCGCGCGAACCTGTCAAGCACCGCCATGATCGTTCCCCCATGCACGACAAACGCCGCGGCCATATAAGCCTCTCTTATGAACCTCTCTGCCGTCTCCTCAAATCCCTTCACACATCTTTCGCCAAACTCCTCCATTCCCTCTCCCTTCGGAAAGGGAATTCTTCCTCCCGAGAGAAGCCACCTCTGGTAATCCGGATGCTCCTTAAGCTCCTCATAGCTCTTGTTTTCAAAAATCCCAAAATCACATTCCCTGAGTTCATTACAGACATATCTTTTCACCCCGGGATAGATGATCTTGGCCGTCTCCTCACACCGCTTCATAGGGCTTACCGCGACAGCCTCCACGGCCGGATAGGCAAAGGCCGCTGTCTGTCCCGGCAGCAGGGATTCATCCGTCGTCCCGATATAACGGCGAGATACATTCCCCGGTGTCATAAAATGCCGGATCATCACTATCTCCATATCAATCACCCGTTCCCTTTCACATGAATATGCCTCCCGCCGTTACGCACCCTAAGACGGCGAGTTCGCACAGCTGAAGAAAATATCCGGCAAGGTCTCCGGTAACGCCGCCGAATTTCTTCACAGCCATCACACGATAGTAGAGAAATGTGCCCAACGCCCCGGCAGCTGCCAGCATCCCGTATCCTGGCGACAAAAGAAGCATTCCCATTATCGGAAGCAGGACGAAGAATATCAGAAGCACCACCTCATGAAGCCTTTTGGTCCCCTCCTTAAAGGTCCTCGCCAGCCCCTTCTTCGATGCGGACGGGAAGGCAAGAACAGCAAATCCGCTCAGTCCCCGCGACAATACGTATCCGCAGGCAATCACCGGAAGCATTCCCTTCGTCACCTCGCTCCACAGCCCCAGACTGATGATGAAATAACAGCCTGCGCCGATAATGGCAAATGCGCCTGCGTGGGGATCCTTAAGGATCTCAAGCTTTCGTTCCCTGTCCCCGTAGGAACCAAGCGCATCAATCGTATCCAGAAGCCCGTCCATATGTATCCCGCCATTGACGGCGATTGGAAGGACCGTCATGATGGAGGAGAACAACAGCACGCCGCATCCATGTTCCAGAAGATGTGTCCCGGCGCCCCACACACAGATACCTGTCAGGATCCCGACTACCGGGAAGAAGCACATTACATGCTTCGTATTCTCCGTTGTCCATGTGATCCGGGGCATAGGAAGCTTCGAATACATGGACAGCGCTATGATCAAAGACTGTAGTATGGTCATTCTCTCATCCTCCCCATCATGGATTTCTCACTTTAGTATCTCGTATTTATCAACACTGATATCCTCGAAGGTCCCCATTTCTCTGTACACCTTAAGCGCCATGTCAAGCAGCGGCATGAGCGCCACGGCACCGCTCCCTTCGCCAAGGAACATCCCGCACGTCAGAAACGGGGTGAAGCCAAGCGCTCTCAGTATGGTCTGACCGCCCGGCTCGTTGGATACATGAGAGGGCAGCATATAATCCCTTGCCTTCTTCGCCATCCTGACCGCGCACAGCGCCGCCACAGAAGAGATCAGTCCGTCGATGACCACCGGAACCCTGTAGACTGCTCCGCCAAGGAACACGCCGGTCAGCCCTGCGATGTCAAGACCGCCCACCTTGGCAAGGACATCTGTCACGTTGTCCGGATCCGGCCGATGCTTCTCTATGGCCTTTCGGATCACAGTAATCTTCTTCTCAAGCCCCTTGGAATCAAGACCGGCGCCCTTTCCCGTAATATCCTCCGCCCGCTCGCCAAGAAGGACGCTTGCAACCGCGCTGCTGGTCGTGGTGTTGCCGATCCCCATCTCGCCGGTCGCAAGAATCTCATATCCCTGTTCCTTTAGTTCACGGACCATGCCGATCCCAATCTCGATGGCCTTCCTGACTTCTTCTTCTGTCATCGCCGGCTCCTTCGCAAAATTTCTGGTCCCATACGCCGCCTTCTGACCGCTCTTCGTAAGGCCGGGAACATCCACCGCTATCCCGATATCTACCGGATAGATATCTACGCCCGCCACCTTGCTCATCATACAGACGCTGGTCATGTCTCTGGTGAAATTCCCGGCGACGATCGCCGTCACCTCCTGTCCGGTCTGGGTTACTCCCTCTTCTACCACGCCGTTATCCGCACACATGATCACCAGCGCCTTCTTATCCAGACGGTAATCGGACGTGCCCTTGATCCCGGCGATCCGCTTGACGGCATCCTCAAGCTTTCCAAGACTGAATAACGGCTTCCCTACGGTCAGCCAGCGCTTTTCTGCCTCCTCCATGGCAGATGCATCCGCCGGCTCTATCCTCTCGCAAATCTCCTCTATATTCATATGTATTTCCTTTCCTGCCTGCTTCGCAAACCATACTCCCTCATCTTATCTGTAAATCTCTGCGCAAACCGTACATTTGAGTAATAGTGTATATGCGGAAACCCGGCAAATACATTTCCCTTCGTATGAATACAATCCCATGAAATATCCCTTCCCGGTTTTCTGGCAATACAGCCGTCCCCGTTGTCGGTGCTGTCCCAGTAGTGAAATTCATGCCCCCGCAGGACTTCTCCCTGCTCCAGATATGCCCCGTTTCCGGCGCCTTCAAGCTGAACATACCCGAATCGTACCAGACGGTCTCTTCTGACCGCTCTGCCTTCTATGAACCCGGCCATCTCATAGATTCTGCCGTCCTCTCCCTCCATGGCCTCATGCAGGTACATGAAGCCGCCGCACTCCGCATGGCAGGGAAGCCCGCCGTCAAGCGCAGCCTTGATCTCTCTTCTGAGAACGGCATTCAAAGACAGCTTCCCGGCATACACTTCCGGATATCCCCCTCCTAAGAGAAGACCGCTGATACCGTCCGGAAGATGTTCGTCTTCAAGGGGACTGAAATACACAAGTTCACATCCAAGCTTCTCAAGAAGATCCAGATTGTCCTTATAATAGAACTGAAAGGCAGGATCGCGGGCAACAGCCAGACGAAGCTTTCCCTGCTTTTCCCCTGTCTTCACCGGCATATCCGCCGGTATCTTTAGCGGGGACGCAGCTCTTGCCGTCTCTATGATCTGTTCTAAGTCGACGGTCTCTGCAAGTGTCCTGCCGACCTTCTCAAACACCGTCTTAAGATCATCGATCTCCCCGGGCGTAATAAGTCCCAGATGCCTGCTCTTCACCTGAAACACCGGATCTTCCGGAACACAGCCCACAACCGGCACCGGACAGCCCATATCCTTAAGCCCCCGCTCGATCATCTCCTTCATCCTCGGATACACCGCCCTGGATGTACGGTTCAGGATGATGCCCGCAATATGATGATCCTCCCGGAAGGTCAAAAAGCCTTTCAACACCGCCAGGACCGACAGTGCGGCTCCCTTACCGTTCACTGCCAGGAGCACAGGAACATCAAGGGCCTTCGCCGTCTCGTAGGAACTGCCCTTATCACTGTCAAGGGACATCCCGTCATAATATCCCATCACACCTTCGATCACCGCCGCGTCCGCGCCCGCCGTATGTCCGGCGAACAGCCCCTTCATTACCTCCTGCCCGCAGAAGAACAGATCCAGGTTCTGGGAATCGATCCCAAGCACCTCCCGGTGGAACATCGGATCTATGTAGTCGGGACCGCATTTTGCCGCAGCAATCTTGTATCCCCTGCTCTTCAGTGCATACATCAGACCGCAGGCGATCGTGGTCTTACCGCATCCGCTCATGGGCGCGGCTATCATGATTCTTGGAATCCTCATTGTATTTCCCGCCCTCTCCTGCCTCCTGCGCCGGCCGACACAATATAGATGGGATTCTGTCCTGCCAGCATGTGATAATCCATTATCTTCTTTGCCCGTGAAATGCCCGCCTGGATGATCTCCACATCCACAAGAAGCCCCTTCTCCTCTGCCAGAAGGACCTCTTTTATAGTCTCGAGCGTGATCGCATTCAGGACTATCTTCGCCCCCGGGCTTTTTTCTATGATACAGCGCACGATCCCCGCCAGACTGCCTGAACTGCCTCCGATAAAGACGTGAGTCGGCGGTTCTAAATCCTTCAATACCCCGGGCGCAGTTCCTTTTACGATCTCCACCTGATCTGTGCAGAATTTTCTCTTATTCTGCCGGATCAGTTCCACCGCCTCATCCTTCTTCTCTATTGCATACACCCTCGCACCTTCGTGCAGCGCCGCCGTGATGGCGATGGAGCCGGTGCCCGCCCCTACGTCGTAGAGCACGAAATCTCCTGATAACTCTAGCTTTGCAATGCTGACAGCCCGGACCTCCTCCTTGGTCATGGGTACATTTCCCCGGATAAATGCATCGTCGCGGATCGACACGCCGTCCCCCGGCAAAGGCGACGGATTCTCAATATACAACACTACAAGGCCGTCTAAATCCTCCGGCCGTATGTCCGCTCCTGTCCGGTACACGATGGTCTCATCCTCATAAGAAAGAGATCTTCCAATCCAGATACGAAGCCCTGTCAGGCCATATTCCCTGATCCGGCTTACAAACTCTTCTCCCTGGCCCTTTCCCCCAAAGAGAAGAAACGTCTTCCTGTGCCTTGCCAGTATATAGATATAGGGCTGTCTTCTTCCGTGGATGCTTAACAGCTTCGCATCCTCCCAGGATACTTTCAGTCTTGCCGCAAGGTACGCAGCGGACGAGATCCCCGGAATCCCCCTCACCTCACAGCACTCCTTAAGCGCTCCGTATAATTCCCGGGCGCCGCTGTAGAATCCGATGTCGCCGGAATATAAGACCGCAATCTTCTGGTACTCTGGATGGGCTGTAATGATCTCCCGGATCCGTTCCGGCTGATATTCATAATAAACCGCCTTTGACCGGCATCCGGCTCTATAGACCGCTTCCACCATCCGCCTTGCCCCGATCAGGCAATCGCTCTGAACGACCGCCTGTACTGCTTCTTCCGTGAGGGTTTCCATCGTTCCCATACCGATGCCTATAAGCTTTGCCTGTGCCCTATTCATTGCTGTATCCTCTGGGCGTGACCATCCTGCCCTTCACCTTCTTCGTCTGGCTGTTTCCCACGAACACGGTTGTAAACATATCGACCTCTACATCCTTAAGCTGATCCAGTGTATACAGGGCGCTTTCTTCCCCGTCCCTGCCGATATTCCTCACAATCCCGCATACGGTTTCCCCCGCCTTGCTCCTGCCCATGATCTCGCAGGCTTTCCTTAAATGATCCTTCCTCTTTTTGCTTGATGGATTATAAAGGCAGATACAGAAATCCGCTTCCGCGGCCATGGCGAGGCGCTTTTCTATCTTCTCCCACGGAGTCAGAAGATCGCTTAAGCTTATGACAGCAAAATCATGGATCAGCGGAGCTCCCAGTACCGCCGCACCGCTAAGCGCCGCCGTGATCCCGGGGACCACCTCCACCTCAATATCCGGATAATCCTCTGCCATCTCAAGGAGCAGTCCCGCCATGCCGTACACTCCTGCGTCTCCGCTGCACACCATGGCCGCATCCTTCCCGCCGCGCGCCCGTTCAAACGCAGTCTCACAGCGTTTGACCTCCTGTGTCATGGGAGTTGTGATGAATTCCTTATCCTTTAATTCCCAGTCCTTTAACTCTTTCCTGACCAGTTCCACATACACGGTATAACCGATAATGACGTCGCAGCCTGCTATGACCTGCCTTGCTTCCTCCGTCATCTTCCCGGCATTCCCGGGACCGATCCCCACTGCATATATCTTCCCCATCCGGCTTCCTCCCGTTTCTCTTTGTTCAAATACTTTACGCCTTATCAAAGTCAATCGGCTGTTCCCTTCCGAAACTCCGTCGTAAATGCAGGATTATAAAGCTCTGAGCGTCCGTACTCACCCTCAAGAAATCTGCCGACCATGATCAGCGCCGTCTTCTTGATCCCTTCCGCCTCTGCCGTATCCGCAAGAGTTTCGATCGTACAGCGGCACACCTTTTCCTCCGGCCAGGTGGCCTTGTATACGATTGCCGCCGGCGTATCCCTGGGATAGCCGCCCTCTGCAAGCTCTCTTTGCAGTTCCTTAAGAAGCCCTGTACTCAAGAAGATGACCATCGAAGCCTGGTGGGCGGCGAAGCTTCGGATCGACTCTCTGTCCGGGACTGATGTCCTTCCCGCCATCCGGGTAATGATCACGGACTGGGAAACATCCGGGAGCGTATATTCTGCCTTCAACGCCGCCGCCGCACCGCAGAAAGAACTTACCCCCGGGCAGACCTCATATGCGATCCCCCTTCTCTCAAGCTCATCCATCTGCTCTTTGACGGCTCCATAGATGCTTGGATCCCCCGTGTGGAGCCGTACCACCTGCTTTTTGCTCTCCACAGCCGTAACCATAACCTCCGTCACTTCCTCAAGCGTCATATAGGCACTGTTGTGGACCTCACACTCCTTCTTTCTCTCCCTGAGCAGTTCTGGATTCACAAGCGATCCCGCATAGACGATCACATCCGCTTCCCGAAGAAGTCTCTGCCCCCGCACCGTGATCAGATCCACGGCTCCTGAGCCTGCCCCTACAAAATGAACCATTTCTTCTACTCCTTTCTGTCCTGATCTCTCCTTATCTTATTCGATAACGCTTCTGTATTGCCGGTCATTCCAAGAATCCCGTACCTGGGTTCGAACATGACGGCGCCGATCTCAAGCCCTTCTTTCGCACGCGCTGTCAGATGCTCCTTGATCTTCTCCATAACCGTACACATCACCGGCTCCAGTAATCCCTCTTCCTTGAGTAACTCAAGCGCCTCAGACGTAGTAACGCATCCCATGATCCGGCATACCAGATCCTTCCCGGCGCCATTCATTGCCCCGTGCGCCGCCAGCACCTCAAGCCTTCCGTCCGCGTGATGAGAGTGCGTATTCATCACGCCCGCCGCAACCTTCACAAGCTTCCCTGCATGTCCCACAAACAGAAGCCCTTTCATCTGAAGCTCTGCCGCCGCATCTATCGTCTCACCGATATAATTACTGCATTTTACGGCCGCGTCCCCCTGATATCCCAGTATCTCCTTAAGGAAATCAAAACCATAGTTCCCCGGCACCACATAACAGACATCATACCCGCCGGCCCTCAGCATCCTCATCTCCGCCCGGATCGTATCTATCAGCGCCTGCTCGCTCATAGGCTCCACGATCCCGGTCGTTCCAAGGACGGAGAGCCCGCCCTTGATCCCAAGCCTTGGATTGAAGGTCTGTCCGGCAAGCCTTACTCCCTCTGGGATTGAGATCGTCACTGCAAGTCCGCCGTGGTATCCGAAGGACAGACATTCGCTCCTGACTGCCTCCCTGATCATCTGCCTTGGAACCCGGTTGATTGCAGGCTCCCCGACGGCCTGTTCAAGCCCCTTCCTTGTCACGATGCCGATCCCCGCTCCGCCCCGAAGCTCTATCTCCTCTCCGTCAATCTTCTCCACCCTGGCGTAGACATAGACGTTATTGGTCACGTCCGGATCGTCTCCACTGTCCTTCCTTACCGCACACTCCACCGAACGAAACTCCCGCTTGATCCTTTCCACATCAAGATACAGCGTAACTCCCTTGGGGGTATCAAGCTTCACCTGCGCGGCCGTCTCCCCCGAAAGAAGCATCCGCGCGGCCGCTTTGGCCGCTCCCGCGGCACAGCTCCCGGTCGTATATCCACACCGGAGCCTCTTCTGATTCTTCCATATATACTGACAATTTACATTCTCCAACGCGTATCCACCACATTTCCTCCAAATACTCTCCGCCTATTCAAATAAAATACACTCGATGCCGTCCTGCTCCTTCATCTCCTCAAGCAGTCTAAGAAGCCTCCTGTTAGAACTCCCCCACGGAATATCCGTGTAGTAGATCCGGCTGCATTTTCCCGCCGCCTCCCTGGCCTCTTCATAGACGGACGCGCTGATCTCCTCAAACGGTTCCGCCAGGATCACCCGGCTCGCAAGATGCCTGGCAAGCTGATAGTCCACATCATTTCCATACAGGATCCCCGCAATAAAGGGGACTCCCTCCCTCTGAAGCCTCCGGTAGACGGGGATCCCTCTCCCGCACGCCGAGATGACCATGGTCTCAGGCTCTCCTAAGGGACGCGGAAGCTCAATACTCCCAAAGACCGGATCAAAGCCCCCTTTCTCAAGATCATAAAGCTCCCGTATAAAATCTTCTCTCAGGATGTCCTCCGGCTTCCCGTAATCATACACACATCCCGCCCTGACCGGTATCACCTTGTCCGACACCTTTCCCGCAAGATCGATCTCATGCAGGGACATGATGACCGTGATCTCCTGATTCTTAGCCATCCTTTGCAGGATATCCAGAAGTTCAAGCTTATACTTGATATCGAGAAACGACGTCGGCTCGTCTAACACCAGGATCTCCGGCTCCTGGCAGATCGCCCGCGCAAGGAGGATCCTTTGTTTCTGGCCGTCGCTTAAGGAGGTAAAGAGCCGTCCTCCAAGGTCTTTCGCATCCACAAGCTCCATGGCGCGCTCCACCTTCTCCTCATCCTCCCTGCTAAGGATCCCAAGCCTTCCGGTATAAGGATATCTCCCCGTGGCGGCCAGGTCATGACAGGTCATAAGCTCTGGTCTGATCCTGTCCGTCAGCACGACCGCCATCTTCCTGGAAAGCTCGCAATAGTTAAGCCTGCTAAGATCCTTCTCTCCTATGACCACATTTCCCCCAAGAATCCGCAGCTGCTTCGTAATACTCTTAAGGATCGTAGACTTCCCGGCTCCGTTTGGACCGACCAGCGTCAGGATCTCCCCCTTCTTGAGGCTGATCCTGATATTCTCAAGCAGAGCCCTGCCTTTGTAACCTACCTTTAAGTCTTCCGTGCGAAAATAATACTCCGTCATATCACTGCTTCTCCTTTTCTCGATGGACCAGCATCCAGATCACCACCGGCGCGCCAAACACGGACGTCACCGTGCTGATATTCAGCTCCAGCGGCGCGAACGCCATCCGGGCGGTCAGATCGCTGAACATACAGAACACCGCCCCTCCGAGGAAGGAAGCCGGGATCACGATCAACGGCTTTGAGGTCTTAAGCGCAAGCTTCGTAAGCTGCGGCACCGCGATCCCCACAAAAGATATAGGGCCGGCAAAAGCTGTCACACAGGCGGAAAATACGCTGGAGAGCACGATCAATATCACCCTAAAGCTCCTGATGTCAACTCCCATACTCTTCGCATACGCCTCCCCCATCTGATAGGCCCCGATTGGCTTGGACATCAGAAAGGTGCCAAGGAAAGCCGCCGCAATGACCGCCGAGCCAACCCGCACATTACTCCAGTTCATCCCCGAAAAGCTTCCCTGCGACCATCCATGCAGGTTCACAATATCCGTATCCTCGGCAAAGGTGATCATAAATTCCGTGACCGCCGAGCAGATATAAGAAATCATGATCCCGGCCACAAGGAGCGCAGACATATTGGGAAGCCTCTTAGACACAAGGAGCACGAAGCTTACCGATATCAGCGCCCCGGCAAACGCCGCCCCGATCAGCATATAAGAGGACATACTGCCGATACTTTTAAGGAAAAATATCATCACCAGAGCCACCACCATCTTCGCCCCCGAGGATATGCCGAGAATAAATGGTCCCGCGATTGGATTATTGAAAAAAACCTGAAGCAGAAATCCCGACAAAGACAGCGCTCCTCCGAGTATCGCCGCCATGAGGATGCGGGGCAGGCGGATCTGCCAGATAATCTGATATTTGGTCTCTTCTGTCTGCCCGGCGAATATGATCCGCACAATCTCCGCAGCCGATATATCCACAGTTCCTGTGTTGATATTGACAAAAGCCATCACAAGGAGCGCAAGGATCATCACCCCAAATACGGCCGTATATCGTCCGCGTCTTTTAAAGTTCTCATAATGAAAGCCATTCTCTGTCATTTTTCCACCCTGTACAGAAACGTCATCTTATCTTCATCGCCGTCTGTCAGCATGATATGGATATCCCGGATCATCTCAGACGCTGTATCCGACGCCTGATAAAAATCCTTATCCGTACAGAAGACGTTTCCCTCCTTCACCGCTTTTATGCCCTTTAGTATCTCGTCTTTCGCGGTCAGCTCACTGATGGAAGAAAGCCTGTTGTCGATAGATGAATTATAGATCAGATAATCCGCATCTGCCGCCGCCGCGTAGAATTCTTCCATCGAGATTGCCGCCGTACTCTTCTTTTCATCCTTAAGGCTCTCGAAGGGATACCGCCCGCCTGCGATCTTGATCATCCGCGCAATATAGTCCGTTCCTGTTCTTACAACCGCCTGTCCGCCCGAATTGATGTAAAAATATACCACCGATCTCTCTGTATCCTCGACGCCCTCCAACTCATCCAAGACAGCCGTCTGCTCCTTGAAGAACGCTTCTGCCTCCTCCTCTTTGTCCAGCAATACTCCATAGACCTTGATCCACTCCACCCGGCCAAGGGGATGGCTCTCGTTACTGGCGCAGTCGATAAATACCGGGATATCCATCATCCCCAGCATCTCCGACACCTTCGGCGAATGATGGATCATCTGGGATTCCACCGCAAGATCGCATCCTTCGTCCACCAGCATCTCATAGTCTGGTTCATCGTATTTCCCCGCAAATTTTATCCTGCCATCTTCCATGGCCTCCCTCGCCTCATCCACGTACCAGCCGTCCGCCTCAAGACCGCTGAAGAGGACCTCATCCAGACCGCCAAGAGCATGGAACATGGCCATCGCCGCAGTACCGGCAACATAGATGCGCTCCATCGGCCTTGTAAGGACCGTCATATCTTCGGGAAGCTTCGCCGGGACCAAACCACCTTCCGGTACTACCAGATATGACAGACTGTCCTCCACTTCAATGACGCGGTAACCATCGCTGTAACAATAGATACGAAAATTCTGCGCATATTCTAATGGAAGCTGTGCCTTGCAGGTAAGCCCTTCAATCTCCGGCGCTTCCGAAAGCCCCTGTGCTTCCCAATCTGTCCCGCCATCCGGCCTGCTGTCTGCCCCCGTCCTGTCAGACGCTCCGTCTTGCCCGGAAGTTCCCATGCTCTGCCGGTTCCCGCAGCCCGTGACGGATACCAGCGTAAGCGCCAGCGTCAGTACTGGTATCCATATCAGCCTTCGCATTCCTGTCCATATCCGGGGATTTTTCCGTATACTCTTCCATCCAAGCCTGTCTGCCACGTTATCATCCTCTTTTCAAATCAACTATTTTCTCCAGTTCCTTCCGGTACAACGCCCCGGCTTCCTCCTCGCAGTCAAAGAGAACGCCATACACCTTGATCCACTCTGCCTTCCCTTCCTTAGATGTTTCCAGGGAAGACAAGTCGACAAACATCGGAATCCCCAGTTCACCTAAGTATTCTCTTCCTTTTGCCTCCTTCTCTGAAGAGATGAGCTCTGCCGGCATCAACGCCAGATCACATTTCTCAGTGACAAGCGTCCTGTATTCTATCTCGTCATATGTACCGCCAAAAGCAGCCTTCTCTTCCTCCATCAGCTCCCTTAGCTCCTGTATCCGGCATTCCTCCTCTGGTATTCCGGAAAGCGCCAGATTCTTAAGCTGTCCCAGATCACTCATCCAGCCAAGAACCGGTTCGGAAGCGGCATAGGCACGAAACACACCCTCTTTGTTCTCCCCGCCGGGACGACGGATGATCACGATCTCCTTATCAAGCCCCGCCGGAAGCTCTGCGTCATCCGGGACGATCAGGTAACGGATGTCCGTCTCGATGCAGGCGATCCCGCCTTCATAATGGAAGATCCTAAAAAGTCCGGCATTCTCTGCCTTCGTCTCTTTCTCAAAGGTCAGCCCCTCAAGCTTCGGGGGCTCCACTCCTTTCTCTGTAAGAGACGCCTCTTCATTCCCTGACCGATCCTTGTCCCCCTCCATCGCCCCTTCCACATAGACGAAGATGCTGTAGGCAATCTCGTGGGCGGACGACATCTTCGTCGTACATCCGACAATCTCTGTATTCTGGTTCAGCTGTACCGGAATCTCAAAGACAGAAGCGTCCGGTGTATTTGTACCCTCATAGACGCTTCCGTTCACCCGGACATAGCTGTAAGAACCACTGTCAAACACCAGTGCGGCATAAGCTCTTCCCTTTCGGACGGTTACCTTCTGACAGCTGATCGCAACTCTTCCCGTTCCGCCCGAATATCCGAACTTATCCGGAGTATAGCTTCCGTCGGCAAGCTTTGTCCTGCTGTTATCAGCAACGAGCCATTGCCCGGTATCCATCATGCACGTAAGGAAACGGTCATATATATGACTGCGCACAGCCTCACCGGCCTGCGCCCTTATGCCGGACCCCGCCATAAAAAAGACCATCAGGGATACGCCCGCCAGACCTTTAACAAACCATATTCTCATGGAACACATCCCCTCCTGTCATCTTATCGGGTTATTCCAATCTTCTTATTCATTCCTCTACTGGAAAAACGTAACGAGAACCTGTTACATTGAATCGAAATGCTGATGCAGTCCCTCTCTGTAACGCCCGTAATCTCCAAGCGCTGCAAACAGGAATCGCTTCCCTTATCAACACTCGGTCATAATCCCGTAACCATATATGAACGCCCCTTAAGGGCGCTGTTTAAAAGCGGGTGTTCTGACTTAGGTATCTTAACGATATTCCGCCTTCCCATAAGACAACTCCTACAGTGACCTGGCAGCCGTCACAAAAACATCCTGTAACACTTGCCACTGGAATACCACTCCTCCAATACAGCAACGGGTATTGTGCAGGATTCCCACCTGCTTCCCCTGCCGTCCGCTGACACTCTTGCTTTATGCCGTCAACAGACCGCTTACTTTTAAACTGTCAATCTGTACTTCAAAAACTTCTTGTCTAACTCATCACAAATCTCCTCCACCAGACCGCCTGCCTCCCTGGGACGCCTGATCACGACCAGTGTTGTTCCTGTCTCCAAGCACGCCTGTATCTTCTCCTTCATTCCCCCGGCATCTCCGGTCTCCTTCGTCACAAAGAACACCGCGTCCGCATAATGGATGGTTGCAACATTCATCTCCTTTGAGAAGGGCGGGCGCATCGCGATCAGGTTCCTTCCGGTAAACCCGCATTCCACACTGGACTGCACCGATTCCGGAACCGACAGGACTCTTGCGAAACAGCGCGTCTTATAATCCGGTATCCGGCAGAACTTCCTAAGTTCCTTACTGCCGGTCGTGATCAGGATATTCCCTTCTGTAACGCTTAAGTATTCCACCGCCTCATCGACAGACGACACACGGACTATCTGTACCGGCATCTCCTCTGCCGCTTCCAGCTCTTCTCGCAGACACCGCATATATTCTGTCCGGGCCTCCTTGCAGGCCCACCGGATATTGGCCGTGATCTCCAGGGCAAACGGATGCGTGGCGTCGATCACGAGATGAATGAAATTCTCTTTTATATATGATAGAATCTCCTCCCTGTCCATCCGCCCGCAGATTACCTGCAATCTCCCATGCTTACCGGCACATTCCCTGCCATATTCGGTGGCAACGCTTAAGACCACATAAAGGTCAAACCCCTCAAGGAAGTCAAGCACCCGCAGGCTCTCCGTCGTACCGCCAAATATCAGCACTCTGGGAATCCTCTCATTCTTCTTTACCGCGTCCATAATCTCTCTAACCCCATACTCACACCGTAAATGTCAGCGCCTTTCTCTCTTCTGCCAGGGCAAATGTAATTCCGTCCACGACTGTCTTCGGCAGCAGAAGCCTTCCATCCAAAGAACAGCATCTTGCGGCACGCTCGCATACATTGTCCACCCCGGTAATCTTCGACACGAAATCAGAGCCTTCCATCTCTCCAGGAACCGCATTAAGCCTTGAGGCCGGATATGTAAAGAAAGGAATGTGATACTCTTTCGCAAATGCCAGGATACCCGGTTCCTCCTTCTTAAGGTCGATACTGGCAAGCTTCACTACGTCCGCCGGTCGTAACTTTTGCTCCTTAAGCAATCTATGGAACGCCCGCTCGATCTGCTCCTTTGTCGTCCCCTTTCTACAGCCGATCCCTGCCACGATCCCGCAGATCCCAGAATGCCTGAGCACGAGGATATTGTCCTTCTTCTCTGTCATGCCGTCCGCATCTTGGCATACCCGGCTCTTCTGATCTCCAAGCCCGTCCGGCGTCCTCCCGTCTGTCTGATGAGAGGATGCCACCGCAATCCCATAGGTATGATCCGAGAGCTTCTCTATACTGTCACACCACCAAAGCCCGTCCGGAAGCGGACTAAGAAGAGGCAGTTCACTGAAGAACCCCACAGGCTCCTCCTCCAGCACTGCCGCCGATATCCTGGTCACAAGGGAGCGGTCCGTGATCTCAAGCTGATTGTTCTTCGCAAACACATCTACGGCAAATTTCTCTCTCACATCCGTCGCCGTTGTGATCACAGCCTCTGCTTTGACGGATCTCTCAATCTCCCTGGCGATCTTGACTGCCCCGCCCATGTGCCCGGACAGCAGAGGGATCACGTAGTCTCCTTTCTCATCCATGACCAGTACCGCTGAATCCGTGTACTTATCCCGGATCCAGGGCGCGATATACCTGACCGCTATCCCGGCTGCGCCGATGAACAGAAATGACTTCTTCCCCCACAACCTTCCAATCCAGGTCTTTGTATCCTCATCAGGCGCACGAAGCCCCTCTGTTCCCGCAAGCCTTGGCGTAGTGTATCCCTCACAGATATGCCCGTAACCAGACAATTCCTCCTGAATACGTCTGTTCAGTTGATTTCCTGCTCTTGTAAAACTTAATATTACAATCTCTTCTGGCTTTTTCATACATTAACAAGATACGCTTCTCTCTCGCTGTTGTCAATAGCCTGAACGGCTATATTTTTCTATCCTCCAAGTAACTGCCTCAATACCTTTATCTTCTCCCGTCCCACAGGAAGTATCTCCTTGTCATACCCCGCCATCTTGATGGCAAAGCTGTTATTCTTCCACAGAAATAACTCCTTCACCTTATTAAGGTTGACCAGATAGCTCTTCTGGCTCCGGAAGAACCCCTTATCTCCCAGCTTCTTCTCGAACTCTCCGATGGTCTTCCCCTCAAAATAATCATGCTCCACCGTATGGATCATACACCCCCGGTTATAGGTCTCGATGTAGACTATATTCTGTACTTCCTCGAAGATCGTCTTCCCTTCCGTACTGATCGCGATTCGATTCACGCTCTCCGGCAGATTTGCCGTCTTCTTCCCAAAGCATCTGTTCAGCATCTTCATAAGACGCTTCTTGTCAAAAGGCTTCAGGATATAGTCTTCTACCTCCAGCTCGAACGCCTTCACCGCATACTCCGAATAGGCGGTCACAAATACGATCTTCATATCCGGCCGCATGTTCTTAAGCGCATTCACAAGCACCGTCCCATTCACATCCCCAAGGTTGATATCAAGGAAAAACAGATCGTACTGTGTCTCTCCCGCCATCTCCAGCGCCTGCGCCCCGCTCTCGCCCTCGTCGATCAGGGCGTCTGGCAGAAGCTCTGACAGCTGGTGCTTAAGCTCACTTCTTGCCGGTCTCTCATCGTCTACCACTGCAATCCTCATCAGTCTTCCTCCTCATCCCATCCTATATTAACTCTCCTGATACCCATACGCGAAATACAGCTCCACGCATGTGCCCGCCCCAGAGCTTGTGATCCGAAGCCCGTTCTCTTCACCATAGATGCTTTTCATCCGCTTATGCACATTACTAAGACCAATACTGTTGCCGATAGCCTGTCCGCTCTTAAGCTTTGAAAGGACATCATCCGGAATCCCTCTGCCCTCATCCTGGATGTACACCCTTACGCCCTTCGTCTCTTTCTCTGCCCGGATCGCC
Source organism: uncultured Dorea sp. (assembly GCA_910579015.1). Classification (GTDB taxonomy): domain Bacteria; phylum Bacillota; class Clostridia; order Lachnospirales; family Lachnospiraceae; genus Sporofaciens. The sequence continues at coordinate 45,035 of CAJTRO010000016.1, forward strand.
ACGATCCTTTTTCCCTCCCGGTTTATGCCGTACCGCACCGCGTTCTCCACGATAGGCTGAAGGATCAATGTCGGAATCTTAAGGCTGATCGCTTCCGGGACTTCATAGGTGACAGCCAGCTTCTCCTCGAATCTTGCCTTCTCAAGCTCAAGATAGTCCTCCACATGCTCCATCTCCTCTGCAAATGGGACCATATAGGCTTCGTTATTGAGATTATAGCGGAAATAACTGGCCAGAACAATCAGAAGCTCCCTTGCCCGGTCCGGATTCTCCCTGCACACACAGGAAACCGTATTCAGCGCATTGAACAGAAAATGAGGGTTCACCTGGAACTGAAGCGCCTTGAACTCGGCCTTCTGCCTCATGGCCTTCTGCCGTTCCAGCTCTGAAAGCGCAAGCTGATACGAACTTAATTCCACCAGATGCTGGTGGAGCTCAAGCTCGCTCTGCCGGAATACCCACTGCTTCTTAACCCACACGATCAGACACCCGACCGCCTGATCCTGCACCATGAACGGAGACGCGATCAGGGAATACTCCTTCATCCACTCATGCCATGGGCTGGAGGACGCTGCTTTTGACATCGTCTTCATGCTTCCCGTCTCTATCGCCAAGATCCCGATATCAGGAATCTCTGCACCGCTCTGAAACCTCGCCTCTCCCTCCCTCTGACGGCATACAACGATCTGATTTCTGTCCGTAATGAGGACGCCTGCCCAGTCTGTCTCCTCCAGGATCGTCCCGGCAAGCCTCTCCATATTGTCACGGTCCCCGATTCCCTTCACAAGCAGGGGCAGACACTTTCTCGCCAGTCCCGACGCCTGTTGCAGCTGCCGGCTCCGCTCGATATCCTGCTGGATAAATACATGGTTGAAGCTGGATATGAAGATCAGGATCCCTCCGGCATTCAGCAGGATCATCGGCACGGAGATCTGCAAGATCGTGTTCACCACCATCTGCACCGGCGCGGTAAATCTCAGAAGGCACACCATATCACAGATCTCCGCAAAGCATGTCAGAACAAAGAGGTCCTGATATCTCCATTTGCCCCGCTGGAAATAAGGGTAGAACCCGCCGCCCAGAAGCCCGAACAGCATGGTCGAGAACGCCGACGCCATGGCAAATGCCTGGGGCGACGAAAAGAGATACACATAGACAGCCCCGAAAAGAGACGCATACAGTCCCACGATCGGACCGCCCAGGAGACCTGCCGTCATGGCGCCGATCACACGGGTGTTCAGGCTGTAGGAACCGATGTCGATCCCCGTATAGGTCGACAGGACCACCATCCCGCCGAAGATCACCGACAACAACGCCTGGTTCCAGAAGCTCCGCCTCTCTTGCAGGATCAGATCCTGTATCAGCCGTAACTTGGAGATCAGGTTCGCGATCAGTACAAGAAGCGCAATATTCAGGATCAGTTCAAATACCAGCCTGTCTTCCTGCATGTTCTCCCTCCTCATCCTCTCATAACTAATAATCTAACATAAAATCCCCCGCACTGTCCAGCATATCGGAAAATAAGCCTGCTTAATGCATTGAATGCATAAAGAAAAAGAGCCTCCGGCTGTATCTTCCAACACCCGGAGACTCTTCGAAGCCCCTGGCTTCTTGAGAGAGTTATGTATATTCGAAATAATGATTGAAACCCTGATCAGTTGTAGGATACCGTCTTCTTCTCGTTGTAAACGTCGCGGTCCAGCTCGCCAAGCTTGCTTGCCACCAGCATCCCGACCATGACATCCACGTCTACATTCATCAGTGTACGGAACATACCCGCGAACCAGTCGATACCTATCAATACCGCAATACTTTCCAGAGGCAGCCCCAGTGAAGATGCCAGGAACGTGTACACGATCACAGAACCGCCCGGCACAGAGATGGTTCCCATACACATCAGGCAGGACAGCAGGATCGCCATACCCATCTGATAGACCGTCATCTCGATGCCTGTAGACTGTGCCATGAAGAAGATTGCCGCCACATAGCACTGTGCAGCGCCGCAGCTGTTCATGGACATGGTGATCGGTCCGGTAAAGTCGGCAACCTTACGGCTGATACCAAACTTCGTAACCGCATCCTCCATCTTTGTCGGAAGACAGATCGCTCCTGACGTCGTAGTAACCGCCATGATGGACATCTTCGCGAACTTCTTCGGCATCTTGGCCGGATTTACCTTACACATTGCCGCCGTAAACGGTCCAAATAACATGAACTGGATCGCATCGCCGATCAGAAGCACGCCTAAGAACTTCATCATCGGAACGATCACCTTAAGACCGGTTGCGCCCGCCACATTGGCCAGCAGACAGAAGATACCGATCGGAGCGATGTGCATGACTGTCTTGATGATATTCGTGATGATCGTGTTAAGCCCCGTTACCCACTCTACCATGTTGCGGTTTCCGCTCTGCTTCGTATACGCGCCCATCGCCACACCAAAGAACAGCGAGAACACAATACACGGAACCATTGCACTCTCCGCCATAGAACCGATGATGTTGGTCGGCACGAAGCCTAACAGCGTCTCCTGCAAAGATGCAGATTCTACCGCCGCATTGGCAACTTCCTCCGCACTGGCAATCTCAATTCCCACGCCCGGCTTAAACAGCATGGATAACGCCACGCCGAATCCCGCCGAGATCACCGTGAAGCCGATGATCCATTTAAATGTGTGGAAGCCCATCTTTCCTACGTCCTGTCCGTCGCCGCTTCCTACCGCCGCGGCCACCGCAGACATAACCAGAAGCACTACTGACATCTGGATCAGCCGGATAAATATATCTCCTATAAACTTAAGGTTCGCCGCCCACGGTCCGATGATCGTTCCAAACAGAATACCGCCAACCGTTGCAATCAGAATCTGCGTTGTAAGAGATATTGATAATCCCTTCTTCTTTTCTTCCATTTTTCATCCCTCGCTTATGTTCTTTGTTTTCTCATTCATACACTAAGACGGCCGTCTTTTCTATGTCTTTATTGTACACTATTCCGAAAAAGATGCAACCGCTCTTGTTTAAAATGTGGTTATTTCTGTTTTAAATGCTGTTTTCACTGTATAAAAAGACCACAAACAGACTGCCAAATGAATTTGGCAGTAAAATTTCCTTGAAAAACTTAACCTTTCATGTAATAATAGAGCATAATCTGTTTTTGGAATGATTAATTTGATTGAGGAGGTTTTTATATGAAAGACAGAAGTAACTTTTCGAACAAGCTCGGGTTTGTTCTCGCAGCCGCGGGTTCGGCCGTAGGGCTTGGGAACATCTGGCGGTTCCCCTATCTTGCCGCGCAGTACGGCGGCGGAACATTTCTTTTAATCTACCTGATCCTGGCTGTCACCTTCGGCTTCACGCTGATGACCGCTGAGATCGCGCTTGGACGCAAGACAGGCTTAAGCGCCATCGGAGCATTCAGAGCTCTGGATAAGCGCTTTAATATCCTGGGGATCCTTGCCGTCGTCGTTCCGATCATCATCTTCCCGTACTACTCCGTGATCGGAGGATGGGTATTGAAGTATTTCACCGTGTTTATCACCGGAGGCGCCAAGGCTTCTGCGGGAGATACATATTTTACGGACTTTATCAGCTCCGCCACAGAGCCGATCGGCTGGTTCCTGCTGTTTATGGCCTTCACAGCCATCGTCGTCCTGTGCGGTGTTGAAAAGGGGATTGAGAATGTAAGCAAGTTCATGATGCCGGTCCTTGTAATACTTACGATCATCATCTCCGTCTACGGGCTCACCCTTGAGGGCGCCTCAGAAGGACTGATCTACTACCTGAAACCGCATATGGCAGATGTCTCCGCAAAGACGATCCTGGCGGCCATGGGACAGCTCTTCTACTCCATGTCGCTGGCGATGGGTATCATGATCACCTACGGTTCCTACATGAAGAAGACGGACAACCTGGAAAGCTCTGTCCGCCAGATCGAACTGTTTGATACCGCTATCGCGTTCCTTGCCGGACTTATGATCATACCTGCCGTATTCGCATTCTCAGGCGGAGACCGCTCTGCGCTCAATGCCGGCCCCGGACTGATGTTCATAACTCTGCCCAAGGTATTTGCAAGCATGAGATTCGGAAGCGTGATCGGAACGATCTTCTTCCTGCTGGTATTCTTCGCCGCACTCACATCCGCGATCTCCCTGATGGAGACCATCGTATCCGTCTTCATGGACAAGTTCGGATGGAAGCGCCGGTTTACAGGTATATTCGTCGCCGTGCTTGCACTGATCATGGGAGTTCCGTCTTCTCTGGGATTCGGTCCTCTCGGTTTCATCAGCTGGAACGGCATGACGGTTCTGGATATCATGGACTTCGTTAGCAACAGCGTGCTGATGCCGATCGTCGCATTCTTCACCTGTATCTTCGTAGGTTTCGTCATCAAGCCAAAGGTCATCGCAGACGAGGTAAAGGAGACGGACGGAAAATTCAAGGCAGAGGGCATGTTCAATGTCATGATCAAATGGATCGCACCGCTCTTTTTATTCATCATCCTTGTAAGCTCCGTTGCAAGCGGTCTTGGATTATTTAAGCTGTAGTATATATTTTTTAAGAGAGGGCGTCTCCTTTATAATTGGAGGCGCCCTCTTTTTCTATACCGCAGGCTTCTCATCCATCCCGCGCAGAACCCTTTTCATCGTAATCATAAACAGAATCCCCGTCGTCACCACAGAGATGATATCCGCCACCGGCTCCGCTCTGTAGATCCCCATCACTCCCATGAATCTCGGAAATATGAGCGCCAGAGGAATCAACAGGATCACCTTCCTAAGAAGCGCAATGAACAGGGATACCTTCGCCTGTCCCAGCGCAAGGAAGGTAGACTGGCACGCCGACTGCAATCCGAAGATAGTAATACCGAGAAAATATACCGGCATCACCTTACATGTCAGTTCGATAAGCTCCTGATTATTCGTGAAGATCCCGGCATATATCTCCGGCACGAGCACTGCCGCGCCGCCTAAGATCAGCGTCCCCAGAAGCCCGGCCGCCACAAGCCTTATAAACGTATCCTTCACCCGCTTCTTATCCCCCGCGCCATAGCTGTAGCTGATGATCGGCTGTACCCCCTGGGAGATCCCCTGGGCCGGGATCAGCAGAAGCTGCATGATACTGGTCATGATCGACATGGTTCCCACATACAGGTCTCCGCCATATTTCTGAAGGCCGGAATTCAGCGTGATACTCACCATACTCTCCGTACTCTGCATGATAAACGGCGAGATACCAAGGCTTGCGATCTGCTTCACTATATCCCGCTTAAGGCGCATGTTCGCAGGCTTAAGCTTCATCACACTCCTCTTTGAGGTCAGAAACCGGAGCACCCACGCCGCGCTCACAGCCTGGGAGATAACCGTGGCAACCGCCGCGCCTCTCACTCCCATGCCCAGCACGAAGATCAAAAGAGGATCCAGACAGATATTCAGTACGGCTCCGATCACGACCGAGAGCATGGCAATCTTCGATTCTCCCTGCCCGCTGATGAATGTATTCAGCCCGATCGCCGTCTGCACGAATATGGTCCCGACCAGATAGATCGCCACGTAACTCTCCGCATATCCGATCGTCGCGTCACTGGCTCCAAACGCATACAGGACCGGCCGCTTGAATATTGAAAATCCGATCGTCAGCACAATGGAAAACAGTACGATCATACCCGCGGAATTTCCCAGGATCAGCTCCGCCTTTCGAATGTCCTTCTTGCCAAGCTCGATAGATGCAAGCGGCGCTCCGCCCATACCCGCAAATGCACTGAACGCGGAGATCAGCATAATGATGGGAAATGTCACTCCTACCCCTGTAAGCGCTATATCACCATAGTCCCTGATATGTCCGATATATACTCTGTCTACGATATTGTATAAGATATTGATAAGCTGGGCCGCCACCGCCGGTACGGCAAGCGATACCATCAGGCGCCCCAGCGGCGCCGTACCAAGCCTCTCTTCATTCGTCTTCTGATTCATATGTATCCCTTCCTGATTCTGTCTTTTTTCATTTTAGCAGAAGGACTGTCGTGACTCTTACACCCACGGCAATCCCTCCTTATAAAAACCACATATCAATTCAATTTTACATCCAGATAATTTCTTCCCGACAATGTCTTGTTGAAGCATATGCTGCACACAATGATCAGCGTTCCGATCGCAAATCCCCACCAGTTGAACAGCGCCGTCAGGATCAGAAGCTCCAGACGCATGAACTTCAACGCATAGCCAAGCTCAAAATTGGGCTGTGTATAATTTGCCACAGACACGAACGCCATATACAGCATGACCTCCGAATTGAACCATCCGGATTTCACCGAGAACTCTCCCATGACCAGACCGGCGATCACACTCAGAGGCGTACTTAACATACTCGGCGTGTTAAGCGCCGCAAGCCTCAGCCCGTCTATGGCGATCTCAAGGATCAACAGCTGGAAGATCAGCGGGATATTCACCGTATCCTTCACCGAGATAAACGCAAATACCTCCGGAAGCCAGTTCAGGTTCTGCATAAACAGCAGAAACACCGGCGTCAGAAATACTGTCATAAACGTGATCAGCCCTCTTGCAATCTTAAGATAGATGTTGGTCATCGTAGGAAAATAGTAATCGTTGGCCTCCTCGATCATATCAAGGATCGAAGTAGGCAGTATCATTGCAGACGGAGAGTTATCCACCAGCAGCACGATCTTTCCCTCCAGCAGACAGACGGTCGCCGTATCCGGCCTCTCCGTAAACTTGAATTTCGGAAACGGATTATACCACTTCCTTTTATATAGTTCTTCGGCAAGGCTCTGCTGGTTCATGCGGAGCGCATCCGTGCGGATACTCTTGATCCTGTTCGATACGTTCTCAAGAAGCTTCTCGTCCACCCGGTCGCTCATATAACAGATCGCCACATCCGTCTTGGAGCTGTCACCGACCTCCACCATCTCCATGATCAGATGGGGATCCCGGATCCTGCGCCGCATCAGCGCCGTATTGAACACAATGGTCTCCACGAAACCGTCCCTGGAACCGCGAAGCGCCTTGTCCTTATCCGGTTCCTCCACGCTTCTTGCCGGATACGTCCGGCAGTCGATGGCGATACAGGCTTCATATCCCTCGATAAAAAGACATGTCACCCCGGACAGCAGGTTTTTCTGCACCTGGTCGAAATCCCCAAGGATGTCCACCTCCACATACGGGATACACTCCCTTGAAAAAGCAGTTGCATCCACCGGCATATCCTCTTCCTTGAGACCAAAAAAGGACGTCATGATCTTAAGCATGGTTTCATCCTTTGTAAATCCATCTATAAAATAGAACGACGCACAGCGCCCTCCGATCATGATATCCCTCTGAATGATGTCAAAACTCTCCTTCACCGGAAGCACCTGATTGATATAGGCAGTATTTTCTTCTCTTGAAGCAGTTACCTTCTTTACCTCTGGCATACTCATTCCTCCGCTTATTTACTTTGCACCCCGCAGATCTCATCCATCCGTCCGGATGAATGAAATCTCCCGTATGTGCACCTACAGCTTTCTGGAATTAGAATACCCTGTTACTGCCTGAAATATACATCAGAATACGCCCCGTCCCCTGTCATCGCTTACTTTCTGCGTGATCCTTAAGTGGTGCTTCCGAACCCTCCATTGCGAATCTCAACCGTCTCGTCATCCCTCGTGATCCCGTATTCCACAAAAATCCCCTGCATGAAGCCCTCCCCGGCATTGATGCAGACGGTCTTTCCTTCCTTCGTATCATTCGTGATCTTCGCAAATATATGTCCCTCATTGTCAGAATAGAAATAATCACTGTCGATGATCCCCACCGTATTATTGAGCTGGAGGCGGTACTTGAAGCCAAGTCCGCTCCTTGGATAACACTTGAGCACCCAGCCTTCGTCCATCTTAACACGGATACCGGCAGGGATCTTTATCGTCCCGCCCGGCTTAAGCCGGATGGAGACCGGCGCATAGAAATCATACCCCGCCGAACCTCTGGTGGCTCTTTTGGGAAGCTTTATCTCATCATAGATCCGCCTGATATCCTGCTCTTTGCCCTCTCCGAATGCATCCTGATATCCTTCCTTAAACTGCTCGAAACTCACCTTATAAAACTGTGCGATCCTCTTCGCCATATCTTTCTCCCTTTCACTTTTTCATAACCGGAACCGGCGTTATGTCTTTTGCATCCAGATCATTGATATACCGCCTTGTCTCCCTGACAACCTCGCCCGATAACAGAAGTACGGCCGCCAGGTTTGGGATTGCCATCAATGCATTCAACGTATCCGCGATCAGCCATACCAGGTCAAGCTTAAGGACCGGAGCGATCACAGCCGCCGCAACATACAGGAAACGGTACGGGATCAATCCCTTCTTTCCTGCAAAATATTCTACGCAGCGTTCCCCGTAATATGCCCATCCAAGGATGGTAGAATATGCAAATGTGATGATGCCAAGCGTCAGAATGATCGGCCCAAGATAGGGTATCTGGCCAAATGCAAGCGACGTAAGCTGTCCGCCGTTATCCACAGAGTCCGCATTGACATTCGGATTCTTCATGATCGTCGTCACAAGTACAAGCCCCGTCATCAGGCACACCACCACCGTATCCCAGAATGTACCTGTAGAGGATACCAGCGCCTGGCGTACCGGATTCCTCGTCTGTGCCGCGGCCGCCGCAATCGGGGCGGAGCCAAGCCCTGATTCGTTGGAGAACAGTCCCCTTGCGACGCCATACCGGATCGCCATCCCGATCCCCGCTCCGGTAAGTCCGCCTGCCGCCGCCCCCGGCGTGAATGCAAGCTTACATATCACACCGGCCGCCGGGATTATGTAATCGTAATTCTGGAACAGGATCACGATGCATCCCAGAACATAGAACACCGCCATAAAGGGCACCAGCCGTTCACATACGCTCGCGATCGCCCTGATACCTCCGAAAATCACGACCGCAGTCAGCGCGCCGATCCCGATCCCCACCGCCGGCGGCGGAATATGGAAGTTCGTCTTACAGATCTCCGCGATAGAGTTCACCTGCGTCGCACACCCGATCCCGAAAGACGCAAACCCGGCAAAGAACGCAAACAGCATCCCAAGCCACTTCATGTTCAGCCCTCTCTCCAGCGCGTACATCGCTCCGCCCTGCATACGTCCGTCTGCCGTCTTCACCCTGTACTTCACGGCAATGAAAGATTCCGCATACTTCGTTGCGATCCCGAAGACACCCGTCAGCCAGCACCACAGGACCGCTCCCGGACCTCCGAGCGCGATCGCCGTGCCTACGCCCACGATATTACCGGTCCCGATCGTCGCCGCAAGCGCCGTCGTCAAAGCTCCAAACTGTGACACCTCTCCTTCCGCATCCGGATCCTTCGCCACCGACAGCCGGATCCCCTTTCTGATAGTATGCTTCTGGATAAACCCTGTACGGATCGTAAGAAATATGTGCGTCCCTAAAAGCAACGCGATCATGGGCCATCCCCATACTATTCCATTTACCCTGCCGACCACAGTATTGATCGTATCTGCCATATTCTCCCCCTTTAATTATGAATTTTGAAAACCTGCCGCCTTTATCACATGCTTTGCCAGGACCGAAGACGTGATACTGCCCACGCCGCCCGGCACCGGACTGATACAGGCTGCCTTGTGCATGACCGCCTCATAATCCACGTCCCCGCACAGATTGCCGTCTTCATCTACATTGATCCCGACGTCTACCACAACCGCGCCTTCACCGACCATATCGGCCGTGATCATCCTTGCCTTCCCCGCCGCCGCTATCAGGATCTCTGCCTCCCTGCATGTCTGTGCAAGCTCCTTCGTCCTGGTATGACATACGGTGACCGTTGCATTCTGCAACAGAAGCAGCATCGCCAGTGGTCTTCCGACCACCATGCTCCGCCCAACCACAGTCACCTTCCTGCCCTCAGGATCGATCCCGTAATAGCGAAGCATCTCAAGCACCGCCTCCGGCGTACACGGAGCGTATCCCGTCTCGTCCCCTGCGAATACCTTCGCCATATTGGTCCCGCTCATACAGTCCACATCCTTCCACGGATGGATCATTGCCTTTACAGGCTCTTCATCCAGATGAGGCGGAAGCGGGCGCAGGAGAAGGATCCCATGGATCCCGGGATCGTCGTTAACCCGCGCGAACGCTTCCTCAAACGCTTCCTGCGTAATATCCTGCGGCAGCTCGAACACCCTGCACGCAATCCCTGTCATCTCCATGCGCTTTCTTGCGCCCCGTTCATAGGCAAGGTCGTCCGGACGCGCCCCTGCCCTTATTATCCCCAGACACGGGCAGATTCCATCACTCTTCAGCTTCTCAACCTCTTCGATCAGTTCTTCCTTCATGGCCTTTGCCGCCTCTGTACCTTTCATGGCTGTACTCATATCTGCCCTCCTGCTTTCATGATCTTTTAATGTTCCGGTCTTCCCAATCACGCTCTGGCATACCTCTTAATTATATTACCGGATCTTCCCAATCACGCTCTGATATACCTCTTCTCTCAGACATTCCCCGGCCTCGATCAGAGCATCCGCCTTATGATTAAGCTCTTCTGCCCTTTCGCGGTCCTTCATAAGCTTCGTGTTGATAAATATATTCAGGGACGCACCGTTAAGAGCCGCCTGCGCGAACAATATCCCCACGCCCGCGTCGCTGACCGCGATCCGGCTCCCCTTCTCCTCCAGAACCGCAAGAAGCTTCATGGCCTTATGGATCGTCCTCATAATCTCCAACGGAACGACGCTTGCATCATACAATGCCTTCTCCATGATCCGCTCCTTTTGTTCCCTCTCCTCTGCTGTCTCTTTAGGAAGTCCATACGCCTCCGCCAGAGGCTCAAAGGCGGCCGCGTCCTTGTCTACCAGCTCCTCAAGCTCACTTATAAGCTCCGTAAGCCGGTCCCTTACATCCCGGATCTCGTCCTCAACCTCTGCATATCTCTTCTTCCCTGTCGTTAAGTTCGCCACCATCATCCCAAGCGCCGCCGCAAATGCCCCCACGGCCGCACAGGCTCCTCCGCCTCCCGGGACCGGGCTTGCCGAAGACAGTTCCTTAATGAATTCTGTTACGTTCTTCTCAAGCATCATATCTGGCATCCTCCCTGATATCTATCCGATGACACAGGCATCCGCTACATATATAAAGGATATCTCTCACAGATCTGGTTCACAGACCTGCGGATCTCATCTGCCTTCGTCTCAAAATCCGTAACGGCCGTCTTAATAAGTCCTGCAACCACCTTCATATCCTCTTCCTTCAATCCCCTTGTGGTTACGGCCGGTGTTCCGATCCGGATACCGCTGGTCACAAACGGACTTGCCGGATCATTGGGCACCGCGTTCTTATTGACCGTGATATATACCTCGTCCAGACGGTTTTGCAGTTCCTTTCCGGTAATATTCATGTTCTGCAAGTCTACCAGCATCAGATGATTGTCCGTACCGCCGCTCACCAGATTGAAGCCCTCCGAAAGCATCGCTTCTGCAAGCGCCTTCGCGTTCTTCACAACCTGTTCCTGATAGGTCTTAAACTCAGGCTTCAACGCCTCGCCGAAGCAGACGGCCTTCGCCGCGATCACATGCATCAGAGGCCCTCCCTGTGTCCCCGGGAAGATCGCCTTATTGACAGCCTTGGCGTGCTCTTCCTTACACAGGATGATACCGCCTCTCGGCCCCCTTAAGGTCTTATGCGTCGTGCTGGTCACTACGTCCGCATACGGAACCGGGCTCTGGTGCAGACCTGCCGCAACCAGTCCTGCGATATGCGCCATATCCACAAACAGATACGCACCCGTCTCCTTCGCAATATCAGCAAAGATATCGAACCGGATCTCTCTTGGATATGCCGATGCACCCGTAACGATCATCTTCGGCCTGCATTCCTTTGCGATCCTCCTGATCTCATCATAATCCAGAAATCCGTCGTCATTCACATTATATGGTACAAAGTTGTAGAGGATACCTGACATGTTGACCGGCGATCCGTGTGTCAGATGTCCGCCATGAGCGAGATTCAGTCCCATCACCGTATCACCCGGCTCAAGGAACGCCTGATAGACCGCATTGTTCGCATTGGCGCCGGAATGAGGCTGGACACATGCGTGATCGCATCCAAAGAGCTTCTTCACCCGCTTAATCGCCAGCTCCTCCAGGATATCTACATCCTCGCACCCGCCATAATAGCGCTTCGCAGGATATCCTTCTGCATACTTATTCGTAGGAACGGTTCCCATCGCAAGCATCACCGCGGGGCTTACCACGTTCTCAGAAGCTATCAGCTCCAGATTCCTTCTCTGGCGGTTCAACTCCAGATAAAGCGCATCCCCTGTCTCCTTGTCGCACTCCTTAATGTAGTCCATTACTTCATGAATCAAGTTCATTGGCTTCTCCCTCCATCTTCTGAATATATTATTATTATCGCATATATAACAATCTCTATTCTATTATCTCCTTACATTTTTTACAACATTTTTTTTGCAAAATTTCTCACATGGACCTGATTGAAAAAAGTCCGCGGCCAATGATGCCTGCGGACTTTTTCCTTAATTATGATCTTTGTCTATTTTCCTTACATACCTGCCATCTCAATCATCATCTTTAGTATCCTGCTTTCGAGTCCTCATTTTTCATAATCTTAACCAGCCTGCTCGTGCCAAGCCTGTCGCTCCGAGCCTCATGAATTCTTCTGCGTCGTCAAAGGAAGCGATACCTCCCGCGGCCTTTATCTTCACGTCTTTTCCCACATATTTCCTCATAAGCTTCACATCCTCAAAGACAGCCCCGGCCGTCGAAAATCCCGTGGATGATATCTCCTCTTTTTTGTAATTTACCTTAATTTATCAAGAACAGAACTTCCAATCGTCCCGTCCGGCATATCAAGCCCGAAATTATCGACAATCGTCGCGCCGATCACAGCAAAGGTCTCTGCATCCGCAAGCCTTCCGCCGCCTTCCATAGAAGGAGAATATGCAAGGAATGGAACCCGTTCTCTCGTATGGTCGGTGCCGGTGTGTGTCGGATCGTTCCCATGATCTGCCGTAATGATCAGCAGATCGTCCTCTCTCATCAGTCCCAGCAGTTCTCCCAGCTTCACATCGAACTTCTCCAATTCCTGCGCATAGCCCTTAACGTCCCGGCGATGCCCCCACAATGCGTCAAAATCTACCAGATTCACATAACAGAGCCCTTCAAAATCCCTCTTTGCGATCTCGATCGTCTGCTCCATCCCATGTACGGAGCTTTTGGATTTGTTGGATTCCGTAAGTCCCTCGCCGTCAAAGATGTCGAAGATCTTTCCCACCGAAATAACCTCAAGCCCGGCGTCTTTCAATACATTCAGCGCTGTCCTTCCATACGGCTTGAGCGCGTAGTCGTGCCGGTTGCTGGTTCTCCTGAACTCGCCCTTCTTCTTTCCGACATACGGCCTTGCGATCACACGGCCGACCTTCCATTCGTCCTTCATGGTGATCTCGCGGGCAATCTCGCAGCACCGGTATAGTTCCTGAAGCCCGAAGGTCTCCTCATTTCCGCAGATCTGAAGGACGGAATCAGCCGACGTGTACACGATCATATGACCTGTTGCGATCTCCTCTTCCGCCAGCTCCTCCAATATCTCTGTCCCGCTGGCGCTCTTGTTTCCAATGATCACACGCCCTGTCCTCTCCGACAACTCATCCAGAAGCTCCTGCGGGAATCCATTCTCTGTAAATGTCTGAAACGGCTTCGTTATATAAAGCCCCATCATCTCCCAATGTCCGGTCATCGTATCCTTCCCGGTGCTGGCTTCATTCAGATAGGTGAAATATCCCATCGGCCTTTCGACTGCTTCCACCTGCTTTAGCGGATGGAGATTGGCAATCCCGATCTTCTGTAGATTGGGAATCTGAAACTCCTCCATCCTCTGTGAGATATGGCCAAGCGTATCCGTCCCCGAATCGCCATAATCTGCCGCGTCCGGCAGCGCCCCCACGCCAAGGGAATCTATTACGATCGTAAATATACGTCTGTATCTCTTCATTCTTACGCCCTCTTTCTCATCTTAATTCTCCCGGAATATTACCCGCCCGTCTATGAACTTAGCGGCCATACGGCACTCTCCTGAAAGATAGACCAATCGTTCCAGACGTTCCCGTACTTTAAGCCTCCGGGGCTGTCTGACAGAAGAATCATCCATAACAACCGCGTCGAATGCATATCCTTCCTCAAAGCTTCCCACGTTTCCGAAGAATTCCCCGCCGCCTTTTGTCGCCAGATAGAACACTTCCTCCACCGTAAGGGGCGCCAGCGACTGATCGTATAATCTCCATCTTAACTTGGAACACTGGATCGCCATGGCCATAGCTTTGAACACAGACAGGGACGATCCTGCCGCAATGTCTGTGCCAAGCCCCGTCTTTATGCCCTTCTCAAGACACCTCTTCACCGGCGCCGCTCCCGAAGCCAGATTCACATTGGATTCCGGACAATGGGCGGCGAACACCCCTCGCTTCCTCATCAGCTCCATCTCCGCTTCCCCGCTGTGGACACAATGCGCCATGATCGAAGCCCCCTGACTCCCGAACAGCCCGTACCGGTCGTAGGTTTCTCCGTAGAAGGCCGTACCGGGGCAGAGCTCTTTTACCCACTCGATCTCCCCTAAGTTCTCCGACAAATGTGACTGCACCGGCAGACCATATTTCTTCCGAAGACCGGACAGCCGTTCTAACAGCTCATCCGTACACGAGGGAGTAAACCTGGGCGTCAATATAGGTCTGACATGCTGAAAGCCCTGGCTGTCAAGAATCCATTTTTCCGTATCTTCAGCGGATTTTCGGGCGCTTTCCTCACACAGATACCCGGGGCTGTTCCTGTCCATGTTCACCCTTCCGACATATGCTTTAAGCCCTGCCGCCTCTAACTTCTCCATCAGCAGCAGCGTTGCACTGCTATGGATGGTCCCGAAAATACAGGCCCTTGTCGTCTCACTGTTTCGCAGGTCTTCTGAGAATATCTCATATGCCCTGCCGGCATATTCAAGATCTGCATATCTGGCCTCTTCCACGAACGTATGGGTATTAAGCCAGTCTATCAGCTCCAGATCCATCCCAAGCCCGCGGAATGGATACTGGGGCGCATGTACATGCAGATCCACCAGTCCCGGAATGATCATACGGTCTTCATAATTGAAGCACGGAAAGGGCGCATACACCTCCGGTAATACTGCATACACGCCGGCGCTTCTGCCGTTCTCACATACAACATAACCGTTCTCCACTATGCATATTTCATCCTTCGACCTGCTGTAACAGATATTTCCTTTTAATACATAGTTCTTCATTACTGCCTCTTTCTCTTATTTCCCATATCTTATACGCTTACATGCTCGTCACGATCTTCGTAACCAGTTCTTTGAAGGACTTTGCCACACGGTCGGCCGTCTCCTGTACCTCCTTGTGGTTCAGCTCCTGCTTCGACAGGCCGGCCGCCATGTTCGTGATGCAGGAGATCCCGCAGACCTCCATGCCCATATGCCGTGCCGCCATCGCCTCGCAGGCCGTACTCATGCCCACAGCGTCGCCGCCCCAGATCCTTGCAAGCCGTACTTCCGCAGGCGTCTCATAATTCGGTCCGGTAAACTGCACATAGACTCCCTCCCTGATATCAATCTTGCACTGCGCGGCACATTTTCTGATCACGCTTTGCAGACGCACGCTGTATACCTCGCTCATATCCGGAAATCTTGTTCCTAATTCCTCTATATTCGGTCCGATCAGCGGGCTTGGCACTCCTGTTGTAATATGGTCCGTGATCAGCATGAAGTCTCCCGGCTTATAGGTGTCATTCACGCCGCCCGCCGCATTCGTAAGAAGAATCTTCTTCGCTCCCATCATTCCCATCAGGCGGGCAGGCAGAACGACATCGGACATCGGATAACCTTCATAATAATGTACGCGTCCCTGCATGATCACCACGGGCGTCTCTTCCACATAGCCGAATACAAACCGTCCTTTATGGCCTTTTACCGTCGATACCGGGAAGCCTTCGATCTCGGTGTACTCTATGGTATCCGTAATCCTGATCTCGTCTGCATAATCTCCTAAACCGGATCCTAAGATCAGCGCGATCTCCGGTTGAAAATCCGTCTTTTCTCTTACACTTGCCAGACATGTCATCAATTTGTTATACATCCTTTTCACATTCCTTTCTTGAAATCTCTCCGTCTTCACATAATAGATAATAGATACGGGTTATGTTGTAAATTAATTATACATAATTTTACTTTGTTTCAAAACAACATTTCAAAAAAAATTCTATAATTGCTTCCGGTCAAAGCAGAAGACAGCCAGCGCCATACACACGAAAACCATCAGCCCTGCCGCCGCCATGCCGGTATAATAATCCTTCGGACTGTACGTATTCTGCAACAGCGCCATCCCGTTCATCAGCCTGGACGGAAGCAGGTCGTCAAGCTTCGGGAACATACCGAGAAGATACACGCCCATCGCCGCCCCGCCGGTTCCAAGGAGCACCTGCGGACTGCTCTTTGACACACCGGAAAAGAAGATCAGCAATGCAATTACCCATATGCCGTACAGCCACGAACAGACCGCGGCAAAGAACAGGTTCTCTGCAATCCCGTTGTCCCAGAAGTATGCGTTATAACCATACGTGATCCCAAAGCAGACCGCATAGAATACCGTCCAGGATCCGAAAAGGAACGCCGCCTTTGCCGTCAGGACACTTTTTCTCGGCAGTCCCTTAGTAAAGACCAGGATCAGCGTCTCCTTCTCATACTCTGTGGTAAAATTCCCGCTAATGATCAGGACGAAGATGATCAGCTGGACCGGGAGATTTTTATAAAACTGCGCCCAGGAGGTCAGCGCGTCCACCTGAACGGATGATGTCACAAGCCCAGCGTCTGCCAATGATTCCGACATCATCTCCATCATCCAGGGAGTGAGCTTCGCAAACGCAGGGTTCATAATCCCAAACAATGCAAAGACCAGTAACAGGATGAGCGCCCGCCCGGTCCGGTTCCATTCCATCCATTCTTTCTTCATAAATGCCTTCATCTGCCCGCCACCTCCATGAACAACTCTTCTAACGTCTCCTCTTTCCGCTCTATGCAAATAACCGGACATCTTCTGTCTGCGATAAAATGCAGAAGCTCCGGCAAACGTTCCGCCTCCTCTAACAGAAGGCTCCTCTTTTCGATAACCTTAAGAAAGGGGAACGCCTGCTTAAGAACCGCGGCATCATCAATACGCTCCAGCTTTACCGTCACGGCCGACGACTTTCTGCGCCGGCGCACCTCCTCAAGCGTCCCCTGCAAGGCAATCTTCCCGTCGTGCAGAAACGCCGTCTCGTCGCAGATATGCTCCACATCCGAGAGGATATGGGTGGAGAAGAGCACGGTCGTGG
>CAJTRO010000016.1:62439-69458 GCA_910579015.1 uncultured Dorea sp.
CCGCAACCAGGATATCCAGAAGCTCCTTTCTTCCTGCCGGATCGAGGGCTGAGGTCGGCTCGTCGCAGATCAGAAGCTTCGGCCGTCCGAATAACGCCTGTGCAACCCCGAGTCTCTGTTTCATTCCCCTTGAAAATCCTTTGATCCTGCGCTTCTCCTTCTCAAGGCCGACCAGGCGCAGAAGCTCCTCACTGCGGCTTCTGATCTCCTTTGACGGCATACCGGATATCTCACCGCAAAACCGCAGATATTCCGCCGGCGTCATATAAGAATAGAACTCCGGCACGTCAGGCAGATAACCTGTAACCCGGTTTGTCGGAGTATTTCCATACCGTACCGGCACACCGTCCACGGCGATCTCTCCAGAGCTTACCGCAAGAAGTCCAAGGATCATCTTCATGGCCGTGGTCTTTCCGGCGCCGTTTGCCCCTACAAATCCAAATACCGTATGCTCCGGGACACGAAAGCTTACGTCGCGAAGCACCTGTTTCTCTCCAAAATTCTTTGCCACATGAGAAAATGAAAGCATCTCCATATCAGCTTTCCTCCTTTCCGAACAGGAAGTAAAGGATCGGGCCGATAAACTGCATCCCTGCCAGCACGATGACGATCCACAGTATGCGGCTGCCGTGTCTGTAGGTTCTGTGCGTCAGAATGTGATGGAGCGTATAGATAAGCAGCGCCAATTCCACCACCGCTAACGGGATAATAAATGGTAACATTTCTTTGATATCAGGCATATTTTTCTCCTCCTTATGTGTCAGTTGTTTTCAAAACGCTGTATCATTCTCTTAAAATCCGGGTTCTCCTTGATCCCTTCAAAAGCCGGATGGTTCAGCGACGCCCAAAGATTCTGAGAAATAAACTTCCGGCTCCTTGGAGCCATATCTCCCAGAGGAAGCCCCTCAATCCATTCGTCCAGCCGGTCAAAATATTCATCTCCATGGAGCACGATCTCCTCTTCCCGAAGGAGCCTGTCGATGCATTGCTCAAAAAGCCTGAGAGCCTGCATGGCCTCCCCTCCCTCCCCGTTTGCCGCATACACGACCGCAGTCTGGTAATGGAACTGGGCGGCCATATTGGGATGCAGGCGTTCTAATTGGTATTGTTCCATTACATTCCTGATCCTGCATATGGTCTCCCTGCATCTCATCAGATCATCCTGGTACAGAACCAGGGACAGCGCGGCGTCGCTCACCAGATTCAAAAGGTCCTGGTATTCCCTTGCCTGGATATAGCCTCTGGCCTTCTTATGCTCCCCTGTCATCTGGTACGCCTGGATCAACAGCCCTCCGTCCTGCATGGCGAGACGGGCGGGATTCGATGAGGGTTCCAGCATCTCAACGACCTCTGACGCCTTTCCAAGCAGCAAGCTTATACCTGCTTTCAAAACCAGGGCGTCGCTGCATAAGCACACATCATCGCAGTTTTCCAGGATATGGCCGCACCACGAGACAGCCTCCATGAGGATCTGCTCCTGTTCTTCTCCTGCCTCTGTCAGCATGTAATGGTTCACATACAACACACACAACTGCAAAAGAAACGGATAGCAGGAATAGTAACGGCGTGCCAGGGTACGGGCCTTTTCTACCGCCTCGTTAAACGGCCCGTCTGCAAAGTCCCTCACAAGCTCTGCGTAAAAACGGCGGATCTGCTCCTGAGTAAGCCTGGGATCGTACCCGATCAATTCGTCTATGGTGATGTCAAAAAAGGCCGCCATCTGGAGAAGAAGCATAATATCCGGCACGCTCTGGGCATTCTCCCACTTGGAAACGGATGCCTTGGTCACCCCCAGGAAATCTGCCAGCTCCTCCTGAGTGATCTTCCGCTCCCGCCGAAGCCTTATAATATTGTCCGATAGATTTAATCTGTCCATGTTATGATTCTCCTTCTCAGTTCTTCTATGACTTGTTTTCTTCATTATAATAAATAAGCTGGTATCTATCAATCGAGCGTTCTTTTACTTTTCCAGTCAAAAGTCAACTGCCGGGAAACCTTTTCTACCTTCAAAAAAAGCACTGACCATCCAACGGCCAATGCTGTCTGTGATAAATATCTAAAACGGAAGCGTCATCTGCGTAATCCTGTACGGTCTCTTATACTGGCTGATAATATCCTCCATGCGGTATGCGATCTTTCGCTTCTGGCATTCTTCTGCAAAGTATTTCCACAGCTCCCCTGCCTTCGGGCTCACACATTCATAGGATTCCCCGTATCTCTTTCGGTATGCTTCTATAAGCCCTTTCTTCGGGAACAGCGTATCAAGCTTCTGATAATACCACGCTCTCTGGTTCCCCCGCAAGGTCATGCCAAAATCAGGGTAGATAAATCTTGCTCCCGCATCCTCCGCCCTTTTTATGATCTCGCCGACACTTTCCCGGTTATCTTCTATGAAAGGAAGGACCGGCATCAGCAGGATCCCCGTATAAAGTCCCGCCCCGGCAAGCTTTTCAATCATCCGAAACCGCTCTGTCGGCCGTGACACGCCCGGCTCTATCTTCTCTGCCAATCGGTCCTCTGCCGTTGTCACCGTGATCTTAAGAAGCACCGGCGAATGCTCTGCGATGCTTTGCAGGACGTCAATATCCCTGGCAAGCAGTGAACTCTTCGTCGCTATGGCCGCCCCAAACTCAAACGCATCGCACAATTCAAGCGCATGGCGTGAAAGCATAAGTTCACGCTCAAAAGGATTGTACGGATCACTCATGGCGCCGGTCCCGACCACTCCCTTCCTTGTCT
Source organism: uncultured Dorea sp. (assembly GCA_910579015.1). Classification (GTDB taxonomy): domain Bacteria; phylum Bacillota; class Clostridia; order Lachnospirales; family Lachnospiraceae; genus Sporofaciens. The sequence continues at coordinate 65,179 of CAJTRO010000016.1, forward strand.
TCCTGCGCAGGTCGTCCCGGATGATCTGCAAAGCATTCTCCTTGGCACGCACCTTGTCAAAATCATCCACCCCATAGCAGTCCGAACGGCTGTCACAGTAAATACAGCCGTGGCAGCAGCCCTTGTAGATATTCATATTGTAATCAATCCCAAACCATTTTGCAGGAGCCTTTGTCTTCGTCACAATCGTCTTTGCCGGGATATATTCCATTGGTTTCCTCCTTGCTCACTCCAGAATATTCCTCTTAAATTCCACATTTATTATAACGTCAATCTCCTTTTCTGACAACAAAAAGGTATACAGGGCTTGTAAATCTCTGCCAAACAGATATACTTGAATTAACCGAAGCGTTTATCGTAACATTACATACCAGGAGGAGTATTTATGAGTGTCATTAAAATTGAAAACCTTGTCCGTGACTATGGCAATGGAAAAGGGGTGTTCGACATATCCTTTCACGTGAATAAGGGGGAGGCGTTTGGATTCCTGGGCCCGAACGGGGCCGGGAAAACCACAACCATACGCCATCTAATGGGCTTCCTGAAACCGCAGTCCGGGAGATGTACCATTGACGGGATGGATTGCTGGCGCGAAAGGGAGAAGGTGCAGGCAAGACTTGGGTATATCCCCGGCGAGATCAGCTTCTTTGAAGACGTATCAGGCGCGGAATTTCTGAAATTCATCGCCGAATACCGGAAGATCGGTACGCAGAACCGGAAGGATGAATTGCTTGCGCGCTTCGAATTAGACACGAAGGGCAAGATTAAGCGGATGAGCAAGGGGATGAAGCAGAAGCTTGGGATCGTCGCGGCCTTTATGCACGATCCGGATATCATCATTCTTGATGAACCGACCAGCGGACTGGATCCGTTGATGCAGAACCGGTTCATCGATCTGATATCGGATGAGAAAAAGCGAGGCAAGACAATCCTGATGTCGAGCCATATATTTGAGGAAGTTGAACGGACCTGCGGCCGCATCGGAATCATACAGAACGGCAGGATGGCGGCTGTGGATGACGCCGACACGCTCCGGAGGCGCCACACCCGCAGTTACACGGTAAGCCTTGAAGACGAGGCTTCTGCCGAAGCATTTGCCGCAGATTTTGGCGGTACGCGCACCGGCCTGTCGGTCACGGTCACAACGAAGCAGAGCCTGGAAGAAATCTTTATGAACTATTACGGAGGTGAGAAGCATGATGAACATGGCGCTTTATAAACGCGAGATGAAAGGAAGTATAAAACAGCTGATCATTTTTGGCGCGGTCATTACTTTGTACGTTTCCATAATCATCAGTATGTACGATCCCGAACTGATGAAAACACTGGACGGCTTTGCCGAAGCCATGCCTGAATTGATGGCGGCTGTCGGTATGAGAGCAAATGCCGGGACGCTCCTGGGGTTCATGGTCTCATACCTCTATGGATTTATCCTGCTGATCTTTCCGATGTTATTCAGTATACTTAAGGGAAATGCCCTGATCGCAAAGTATGTGGATAAGGGCTCTATGGCCTTGCTGGCCGCCGCGCCTGTAAAACGGCGCACCATTGCATTTACGCAGATGAAGGTGCTCATAAGCGGTATTGTGCTGTTGATCCTTTACAGCACGATCCTGGAAATCATCTGCGCCGAGAGCGGTTTTCACGGAGAACTGGATATAACGGCGCTGTTTGTAGTGAACGGAGGACTTCTGTGCCTGCATCTGTTTATCGGCGGCATATGTTTCCTCTCTTCCTGCATATGCTCAGACACAAAATACAGCGTTGCACTCGGGGCGGGGATTCCGATATTTATGTATGTATTGCAGATGCTTGCAAATGTGGGAGGCGACGCCGAAGCGGCAAAGTATTTCACATTCTTCACTCTGTTTGATGCAGACGGCCTCGTTGCAGGCGAGAGCAAAGCAATCATTTCTGTACTGATACTCTTTACGGGCGCCTCAATACTCTATGCACTGGGGATTATGATATTTGACAGAAAAGACCTGCACATATAAGCGCTATAGCGGGAATCCTGCCGGGAATCTCTTCCCGGCAAGCCCCTTTTCTTATCTTCTCTCCGGCATCTGAAAGCCCGCAAGCGCCCGGTTCAGATAGTCGTTGAAGGGTTTCATGCTGTGAAAGATGGTAACCGCACGGTTAAGGAACGCTTCCCCGTCCGCGAATCCATCGTCAGCAAACGGATATTCCAGATACCAGCTCTTAAACTTTAAGAACTCTGCCAGGGGATGCTCCTTGTCATACCCGGCAGGGACCTTCTTAAGCGCCGTTCCCTTCACGGTAAAATACTTCCGGAAATCAGGTCCGGCAAGAATCTCCTCCCATTCCCTGCCGTTAGCCGCAATATGATCCCGTACCATCGCCGTCGCATCCTTAAACATATCGGCAAACAATCCGCCTCCCAGAAAAGACTGTCCTCCCGGCTTGACCATCAGGTAATATCCCACGGGGACCGGCAGCTTCCCTTTGGAAGCTATATGGGCGCGAAACGCCGGATTATAAGGCGACTTATCGTTGCTAAACCGCGTATCCCTCACAAGCTTGAAGGTCAGGTCTTTCGGCTGATTATTAAGAATGCTGCTGTCAAACTCTCCAATCCTGAAGATAAGTTCCTGCACCAGCGCTTCAAACTCTGCATTGGCTTCCTTATATTCCGCCTTATGCGCATGATACCATTCACGTTCATTATGATTACTCAAGTCTGTAAGATAATCTAAGATCAACTGTGTATTTATCATCCTGTCTGCCTCCTATACTCTGCCTGTGTCATGCATCTTTTCATCCCCGGAAGGCTTCGCATTTGCCACCACGGAATATGACGCGCCGTTTAGAAAATCTTCCATAAACTTTTTCAGGCTCTCCGGAGGCTGATATGTCTTGCAGAAAGAAAATGTCTGGGACAGATCGTCGATCTCTTCCATGGCCTCCTTTACCTCAAGCGCGGTCCGCTCCAAAGCCGGCGCCGATGTGAAGCTTCGCATCTTTGGTATGATCCTGTGGTTCTGGATCGCATAATTTACCCTGTCCGCACATCTGCATTTCCCCTGTCCGTATTCACCGCAGTATTCGGACAGGAAGTCCGCCATCTTCCGCCTCACTCTCACCAGCCTCTGCCGATACGCCTCCGGCGTAATCCCGAGTATATCCCCGGCTATCCGGCTGTCGATCCTGAACATTGTGCCCAAAATGAATATACACCGGCTCTCAGCGTCCAGACATTGCAGCATGACATTCGTGCACGACAGCTTCAATTCCTCTGCCAGGATAGATTTTTCCACATCCTGCGTCAGATCCGGCACCTTATGAATGTCCGCATTCTGAATGTCGTCGCCGTAAAACTCAAAGCTTAAGGGGAACTTCGCAAACATATGCTTCTTGTAGTCTTTCAGATGGTTTACGGCGATGCTGAACACCCAGGTTGTAAACGCGCTTTCCCTCCTGTAGGATGACAGATGCGTCATGACCTTAAGAAGGATATCCTGGGACGCATCCTCTGCATCCGGGAATGTCCCCAGCATCCGCAGGGAAAGGTTAAAAACCAGGTCCTGCACACTTAGAAGCACCGTCTCAAGAGATTCCTTATCTCCTGCCACGGCCTTCTCAATCAGCGCAAGCAATTCTTCATTTGTTGATTTACTCATGATCTCCTCTTTTCCGGAGCACATTTTTTAATGCGGAACAATGCGTCGGAATCCCCGATGTGCTCCTGATCAGAGGATTCCCCTTCGTATGCCCGTCCACCCGCAGAGTTTGGATCCTATATTTATGAAAACCCTGTGGGTATATAGGATTAGACAACAAATTCCTGCTTGTGTGACAGAAAAAATGAATTTTTCTCAATCAACTGCCTGCAAATTTATCATAGCAATTATCTGGCCCTGCATATCCTCAACAGTTTCTATTCTAATCCTGCCGATATTATTTCTTATCATCTCAAAATCTATATCAGGAAACAATCTTTCACAAAAACTATTTGTTTCGGGCGATGCCCCCATTAAAGCTGTTACGAGTGAATCTGCATCAAACACTTTTAACACTTCTTTCAGTTCCGTTTCAGAAATTTTGGAAATCTGCTCAAAATCGGTTATCCTCTGCGGCCGTATCCGAGGTTCTAATATATCATTTATTGTGATGCCATATAATTTGGAAATCTTCAGCAAAACCTCTAAATCAGGAATAGATGTTCCGGTATCACATAGTTAAAGATATTGGTATCATTCAATCAATTTTGCCGATAAAGCGGTAGAAGATTTCTACCTCCTGTTCCCGGCTTCCGTCCT
>CAJTRO010000017.1:0-8689 GCA_910579015.1 uncultured Dorea sp.
CTCTTACACTGCCCTTCCACCCTTACCACATACAGGCTGCGCCCGTACATGGCGGTTCATTTCTGTTGCACTATCCTTGGAGTCGCCTCCACCGGACGTTATCCGGCATCCTGCCCTGTGAAGCCCGGACTTTCCTCACCTGCATCCTTTCGGAATCAGCAGCCGCGATTACCTGTCTTACTTGTCAGCCTACCAGAGTATAGCACACAATCCGTCTAAATACAATAACTAATGTGCATCGTCCACATGATCATCAATCAGCTCCTCCCCATCCGCCGCTGTAGTCGCCAGCGTATCACATCTTTCGTTCTGCGGATGTCCGTCATGCCCCTTCACCCAGATGAATGTGACCTTATGAGGCTTCTTCGCCTCTAAGAGACGCTTCCAGAGGTCTATATTCTTCACAGGCTCATTCCTGCCCCTCTTCCATCCCTTCTTGATCCATCCGTCAACCCAGTGCTGGTTGAACGCATTCACCACATACTGGGAATCTGAATACAGCTCCACCTCACAGGAACGATTCAACGCTTCCAGACCTGCGATCACTGCCATCAGTTCCATACGGTTATTCGTCGTCTGCCTGTATCCCTGGGACAGCTCCTTCGTATGAAGCTCCCCTTTGGAGTCCGTATATTCAAGGATAGTCCCGTATCCTCCCGGACCATTCGGATTCCCTCTCGCCGCTCCGTCTGTATATATCTTTACCTTCATCATATCCCCCTTTACAGATAAAACACCTGCTGCCGTTCCTTCACGCGCATCACCTTATCTCTGTAAGGCTCTGACACCGGATCGTTCAACAGTTTCTCACAGGTCTCATATTTTCTCCACATATGCATCGGAAATGCATGTGTGGTCTGCGTATGCCGCATAAAATAATCAAATCCCCACGCATACTGCTCTTCCTGCCTCGGATCCAGAGGCAGGAACGCCGCATCTATCTTCACGCCTTCGATCTTCCCGATCTCATGCTGGTATCTTCGGCGCATCATCTCATTATATACTTCTCCCTCTTCTTCCCAGTGCCACCAGTTCAGATCGCCCGCATGATAGATCACCTTATCTTTCAGGTATACGATAAACGCAACGCCCTCATCCGTAGAGCGCAGTGTCCGTACACGGATCTTGTCCAGACATATCTCCTCGTCCGCTTTGACATATCTACACCGATCTGCCCTGCCTCTGCCTTCGATATCCTCCGACAAGATATAATGGATGTCTGAATACTGCTTCTCCCACTCAAATATCCTCTTCTGAAAATGATCATAATGTACATGGCTGGAAAATACATAGAGCGTCGTCCCTTCTGCAAATTCCGGAAGCGTCCCTCTGTAATAATCAAAAATCAGCGCAGTATCCCCATCCTCCGCCACGAACCCGCTGTGTGCAAGATATGTAACCTTCATCCGTCTTACTCCTTAGCTGTCTTCTTCATAATTCTCTTCTTTTTCATTACCTGCCGTCTCTGTCCGGCTGGATCACTTCCAGCGCATGGATCAGCTCCGGGAGAAGATACTTAAGCGTCTCCCTCACGGCCTGGACCTTCCCCGGAAGATTCACAAGCAGTACGTTCTTGCTGATCCCCGCAACACTCCTGTTCAGCATGGCGCGCTTCGTCATCTGTAAGGTATATGCGCGCATAGCCTCCGGAATCCCAACAATCGGCTTCTCGATCACATCCATCGTCGCTTCCGGCGTACAATCCGACGCCCCGCATCCCGCGCCTCCAGTCGTCAGCACCAGATCCGTAAGTCCATTCTCCGCAAGTCTCAGCATCACCGTCGACAATACCTCTCTGTCATTGGGCAGAGCGCGCATGAAAACCACCTCGAAGCCCGCCTCCTCCATGATCTCCTTGACCGCCTCGCCGCTCCTGTCCTCTGCATTGCCCCTGTATATCTCTGTATCCGCCGTAATAATCGCAACTCTCATAACGTACCTCCGCTTTTCTTCCAAGTGTTCTTCCATCCATCCCCCGACAATCAGGCTCCTTTTGTATCCGTATTGATTATTATACCTTATTATTAAAATAATGCAATGGAAAACGATGCTTTCTTTTCGCACCGGTCACTCGGTAACGGCCGTTTTGCACGATATCAGCCAAATTCCACCATATCCGCCTGATATCTGAGCGGAAGATGCTGCATCTGGCACCTTGGATTCGTGCGGGACTCAATCGCGATCGAACGGCAGAAACTCTTCCACAGCCTCGCATACTCCGCCTCCTTCTGGGATACCCGGTCAAATACGGATTCATCAAACTTCTCTCCCCACACGATCACCCATCTCTTCTGCGCCTCATGGACAGCAAACATCTTATGGGATCTGTCATGGATCATCCAGTTCTCCACCGGCAGACGGTCCGCAAAATGAGGGGCAAGACAGGTAAGGATCTGATTCTTCGGTTCAATCTCCGCATACAGGACACCGTTCTCAAGCTCCCTGAACCGCAGAAAACCCTTATAGCTGTGGGCCTCCCCTATCACATTCCTGCTGATCTCAAACACCTTCTCGACTTTTGGATGGGCAAGATGATCCATGATCTTCGTACTGTCAGCAAGTCCCCTGGCCGCAAGCATGGTCCCAAGTACGGCATCTCCCTTCCTGCGGTCCGCCGAAAGCACTGCATGATAGATCTCCCAATACGCCCGCCTTCCCAGATGCTTCTTGATCAGCGCTTCCACCGCCTTCGCCTTATGCTCCGTCTCCTCTACTTCCACATAATCACAGAACAACTGAAAGTCCAGCATCCCGCGCAATGCGATCTCACACTCATCCTCCTGCTTTCCCGCTCTCCAGGCGTCGTAGATTCCGGAAAATATCCCGGTAACCGTATCATTACACACATATACTGTCTTCATAAAAATTCTCCCCAAACCTTACATCATCGAATAAGGATAACTGCCGGTATCCCATATTGACCACATCCTTTGGCAGCTTCTCCCCCGCATTAAGCAGATTCCTTGTAATGTAGTCCTCTTCTATCTTCGTTGGATACATCATCCTGCCGCCGCAGGTAATAAAATAAAGTGCACGCTTAAGCACCACGCCTATCTTCTTAAGATCCGCAAAATCCAGTGTCCCAAGCCGCCTTGCCTTGACGATCCGCACCGCCGACTTATAGCCGATCCCCGGCACCCGAAGCAGCATCTTATAATCCGCACGGTTAATTTCCACCGGGAACTCAGAAAGATGCTTCAATGCCCAGTTACACTTTGGATCGAACAACACATTGAAATTAGGGTTCTCCTCCGACAACAGCTCCCCCGCCTTAAAATGATAATAACGCAGAAGCCAGTCCGCCTGATACAGCCGGTGCTCCCTCAACAACGGCGGTCCCTCCCCCGTCTTCGCAGGAAGGGCCGAATCGTCATTAACATGGACGAATGCCGAATAGAATACCCTCTTGAGCTCGAACTTCTGATACAGAGATTCCGCCACCTGTATGATCTGGTAATCCGTCTCCGGAGTCGCCCCTATGATCATCTGCGTACTCTGGCCTGCCGGCACAAAACGCGGAGCATTCCGGTACAGCGTAAGCTCCTGCTTGTTCTCTGCCATCCGGTTCTGAACCAGGCGCATGGGCGTCAGGATATTCTTTCTCGTCTTATGAGGCGCCAGCGCTCTGAGCCCTTCCGCCGTAGGAAGTTCCAGGTTCACACTCATCCTGTCCGCTAAGAATCCCACCCTCTGTATCAGTTCCATACTGGCCCCCGGGATCGCTTTCACATGGATATACCCCTGGAAATGATACCTGCTTCTGAGCCTGTAAAGCGCCGCATAGATTAATTCCATCGTATAATCCGGACTCTTAAGGATACCGGAACTTAAGAACAGTCCTTCAATATAGTTCCTCCGGTAGAACTCCATGGTAAGCGTACACACCTCATCCGGCGTAAAGGACGCCCTTGGCACATCATTGCTTCGCCGGTTCACACAATACTTGCAGTCGTAGATGCACTCATTCGTGAACAGGATCTTAAGAAGCGAGATGCACCTTCCGTCGGCAGAGAAACTATGGCAGATCCCGGACTGCTCGCAGCTCCCGATCCCTGTTCCGTCACTCTTGCGGGACGTTCCGCTGGATGTACACGCCACGTCATACTTCGCCGCATCAGTCAGAATATTCAGCTTTTCATACATAGTCATAGATTCCTGGATCCGCATATGTTTCCCTCTTTTCGGCTTAATTCATGAAACCTGGAATTCGGCTCTTCCTTCCGGCTTCTCATGAACACTTGTTCTTTTCTTCCATTTTACAAACAAACGTTCTATTTGTCAATATGAATTTCCATAATTTTCTCAAAAAAAAGACTGTCAGAAAATATTATTTTCCAACAGCCCTGCATCTTACAAGTATTCTATATCAGCACACTACATGGATCCAGCCTTCTGGAGCCTCAATCTTGCCCATCTGTATCCCGGTCAGCGTATCATACAGCTTCTTCGTTATCGGTCCCATCTCTTCCATACCACTCGGAAAACAGATCTCTTTTCCATGGTCGACTACTTTTCCGACCGGCGAGATCACTGCCGCCGTTCCGCATAAACCGCACTCTGCAAATTCCTTTACCTCTTCAAACGGCACTTCTCTTTCTTCGACCTCAAGACCAAGATACTTCTCTGCCACGTACATTAGAGAACGTCTCGTGATAGAAGGAAGGATCGTATCAGACTTCGGCGTCACCACCTTATTATCCTTCGTGACAAAGATGAAATTCGCACCGCCGGTCTCCTCCACCTTCGTCCTGGTCGACGCATCCAGATACATATTCTCGTCATACCCCTGCTTATGGGCATCTACGATCGCGTGAAGGCTCATGGCATAGTTAAGACCTGCCTTCACATGTCCGGTCCCATGGGGAGCCGCACGGTCAAAATCACACACACGGATCGTAATAGGCTTCGCACCGCCCTTGAAATATGGTCCCACCGGAGTCGTAAACACACGGAACTGATACTCATCCGCCGGCTTCACGCCGATCACTGAATTAGAGCCGAACAGGAACGGCCGCACATACAGCGACGCGCCGGATCCATACGGCGGAACATATGCCGCATTCGCCTCTACGGTCTTATGTACGGCATCCAGGAATCTCTCTTCGGGAAATTCAGGCATCTCCAGTCTCTTTGCCGTATCCGCCATCCGCTTCGCATTCAGATCCGGCCGGAACATCACAATGCGCCCGTCCTTTGTCGTATAAGCCTTAAGTCCCTCAAAACAAGTCTGCGCATACTGCAATACACATGCGCACTCGCTGATCACCACATTCGCATCCGAGGTCAGCGCACCTTCATCCCAGGCGCCCTCCTTATAATTGGAAACATATCTCTTATCTGTCTCTATATAAGCAAATCCAAGGTTAGACCAGTCAATGTTCTTCTTCTCCATCATTCAATTCCTCCGTTCTCTCTTCTCTGTTCAGACTTCAATATATGATCTGAACCCTATTATAATCCTCTGTGTTCCAAAATTCAAGAGTGCGCTCTGTTTTTATAAAAACGAATTTCAAACCATTAACGCTCCATCATACTGATTGATTCGATACCGACACTTCCGCCCCTCACAACCTCAATACTCTTGAATTCTTCCTTCATCAGCTTGATAACGGCATCATTCTTCGTGGCCGTCTGAACGAATTCCAGCAGAAGGCTGTCCTTCCCATAATCAATCACCTTCGCCTTGAAGGTCTCCGCAATCTGGAAGATCTCCACCTTATCCTCCGGCGTACATTTTCTCACCTTGACATAAAGGATCTCCTTCATACGCACAAACACGTCCGTAAAATCAATGACCTTGATCACTTCCACAAGCCGGTTCAGCTGCTTCTTGATCTGCTCGAAAGTCTCGTCGTCACTGACCGTTGCAATCGTCATCCTGGAAATCGTCGGATCCTCCGTGGTTCCCACGGTAAGACTGTCCAGATTGTATGACTTCCCCGAGAAAAGCCCTGAGATCTTCGACAGAACGCCCACCTGATTCTCCACGTACAGAGAAATCCACCTTTTCTTCATACTATTCCCGTTCATATATTTCCCTTCTTTCCGCTTTATTCTTTCTATTTGCAGCCACATCCCCCATGTAAGAGCGGACGCAGTTTCACGTGTCTTTTATCAGCAGTCTAAGATCATATCCTCCAGAGTTCCGCCCGGCTGGATCATAGGATATACCAGATCTTCCGGATCGATCTCGAACTCAATGATATACGGTGTCTTCACACTCTTCATCGCTTCCCTGAACGCAGGTTCAATCTCTTCCGTCTTCGAAACCCGGAGCCCCTTCGCGCCATAACTCTCCGCCAGTCTCACAAAATCCGGCGTATACGCAGGGCATTCTACTTCCCCGCACCTTCCCCTGCACGCCGCCCCGGAACGCAGACAGGTCATGGAATAACGCTTTCCGTAGAACAGCTTCTGCCACTGGCGCACCATTCCCAGATTATTGTTATTGAAGATACAGCTTATGATCGGAAGCTCCTCCAACACTGCCGTCGCCAGCTCCTGGATATTCATCTGCATACCGCCGTCCCCGGAAATGGAGATGACAGGCACATCCGGATTACCAATCTTGGCGCCGATGGCTCCCGGAAGACCGTAACCCATAGTCCCAAGCCCGCCGGACATCAACAGCCTCTTCTTCGCGTTCAGTTCGATAAACTGCGCCGTAAACATCTGGTGCTGTCCCACGTCCGTGACCACAACCGCCTCATCAAATACCCGGTTGATGGTATCAATCACATCCTGAGGCGTCATGATCGGCTTCTTCCTCATCTGCATCGGATGCTTACATTTCCATTCCCCTATCTCGTCAAGCCACTTCTTCGTATCACACTCCGTCACATACTCCAGCATCCTTATGACGGCTTCTCTTGCATCTGCCACAACGGGTACATCCACCTGTACATTCTTGGATATAGCCGCCGTATCTATGTCAATATGTACGATCTGTGCGTGCGGGGCAAAGGAATGCAGCTTTCCCGTAATACGGTCATTGAATCTTGTCCCGATGGAGAACAGCAGGTCACACTCGCCAACCGCCATATTGCACGCATAAGCCCCGTGCATTCCAAGATTGCCTACGTATAACGGATGGTTCGTCGCAATCGCTCCTCGCCCCATCACCGTCGTTACCACCGGTACATTCGTTTTCTCCACCAGCTTCGTAAACTCCTCGTTCGCCCGGGCAATATTCACGCCTCCGCCGGCCAGGAACAACGGACGCTTCGCCTTACCAAGCATCTTAATCGCCTTCTTAAGCTGTCCGATATGCACCTGTGTATTCGGTTTGTACCCGCGGATATTGACCTCCGCCGGGTACTCCGCATTCCCCAGCTCTCCCATCACGTCCTTGGGGAGATCGATCAGTACCGGTCCCGGCCGTCCTGACCTTGCAATATAGAAGGCTTCCTTCACGATCCGTCCAAGATCGTCTCTGTTACGCACCGTCACGCCATACTTTGTGATACTTCTGGTGATCCCTACGATATCTACCTCCTGGAATGCATCGTTCCCGATCAGATGTCTTGCCACCTGCCCGGTAAAACAGACCAGCGGCACACTGTCATAATATGCTGTCGCAAGACCTGTCACAAGATTCGTCGCACCCGGCCCGCTTGTCACCAGACACACGCCCACCTTTCCTGTGCTCCTTGCATAGGCATCTGCCTCGTGTACCAGCGCCACTTCCTGTCTTGGCAGGATCACTTTGGTATAGTCCTGCTTATACAGTTCGTCGCTGATATCGATCGTGCAGGCTCCCGGATACCCGAATAAGATATCCACTCCTTCTTCCTTCAATGCCTTTACCAATAACTTGTTACCGCTGATCTTCTTCATATATATACCTCCCATTTCATAATGTATCCCGGTCTATGTAACAAAAAAACCCTAAGCTTACTGCTTAGGGCGAATACTGTATCCGTGTTACCACCTAACTTCAAAGAGCGGGCTCTCTGCACTCTGCCGGTACGGGAAAACAGCTTATGCATCTGCCTGTGTCTCCGATACCGCTCCCCTCTAACGTTGGGACTACGTTGAAGTCTACTTGGGCATCCCTTCTCTTCATATGGCCAAAATGCACACGCATCCGGCGCGGGAACTTCGATATACCTTCCTTAAAGCTGTGCTCCTTCGCACTACCGGTATACCGCCTTAAATAACGCCCTTTCGGTTCACTGCTCAAAGGCTACTTCTACAGATCCGTCATGAAGATTCCCACCGTCCATCTTCTCTCTTTGCTTCGGGTATCTGCATACTCCTCCTTGTCCTAGCATTTCACTCATATATATTGGTCAAATCAATCTCCAAATGAATTACCATTATTATAGTTGACATATCGCATACTTGTCAACCGGATATTTTTAACCATTTTTACTTCCCGCAAACTTTCTATAGCTTTCCACTGCCTTCCTCGCAATCCCTTCCCAGGATATTCTGCTGACGTCCGCGCTTTCTCGCACCCCTGTCCTGCCGTCTGTATCTTCCCCGGCCTTTCTGATATCTTCTCCCGCCCGGATACTTGCAAGAAGCGCCTCTGCCAGACGCTCCTCGAACTGCGGCAGCGTCTCCGGCACCGGCTCGTCCGCATTCCTCATCTGCGGCATCTTCACATATCGTATATCCGCTCCCGAAGTGTACTCCTTGATCCATTCTCTGATCCCCGGCAGATCGGAAACTACCACCCGGTCTC
>CAJTRO010000017.1:8699-68211 GCA_910579015.1 uncultured Dorea sp.
GTCTCCGCACGCGAGCGCCTCGATGATCGTAAGCGGCAGCCCGTCAAAGAAGGATGGGAGCACGAAAATATCACTCTCATTATATATCTTCGCAAGCTCCGTCTGTGATAGTCTTCCCAGGAAATGTATCTTATAAGGGCACTCCTTAGCCATACTCCGGATCCGTTCATATTCTTCCGGATTCCCCACGCTTCCGGCAAGCCGGACTTCCAGCCTTTCTCTCCCGCAGCGCCCTTCCATCTCATACAGCCTGGTAAGACTGCGGATCAGGCTCATAACTCCCTTCTTCTCTGCAATCTTGCCCGCAAATACGATCCGTGTCACGCCGTCATCTGCTTTCTCCCCCGCAGGAAAGAAGATCTTATCGTTATACCCCATTCCTGCCATCTCGATCTTTCCCGGATCCGCTCCAAAGATCTTACGAACCCCGTCCCTCTGTGCACTCTGGGGCACGAATATCCGGTCAAGCTTTGGAATCTGTTCTTTGATAAACTCTCTCTCAAGCTCTGTCTTCATCATCTGCCGAAGATCCGTATTGTGGCAGAACCCATAGACACAACGCTTCGGATAACGTTCCCTGACAATGGCGGTAAGCAGATACAGATGGTGGCTCAAGATCAATTCTGGATCAAACTCTCTCACCGCCTGATCTACCGCCGTAAGAAAGGCTTCTTTAAACAGCGCTGTCATCTCTGGCGTCATATCACAGTAACGCGTACTCCTGTACGGCATCTCATCCGACATGCCCGCGATAGGAAACGGCAGCTTCTCATCTTCAAAATATACCGGATAGAACCTCACCCCTTCCGGCAGTTCCACGTCATCCTCCTTATAGATACCTGCTATGACCGCCTGTTCATGCCCCATACCGGCATACTCCTTCACAAGCTCCGTCAGATATACACCGCTCCCGGTACTGTTCGGCTTCTGGGCCGTAATGCTCAATATTCTCATAATATCATCCCTGCTGTCTGTATAGTCTGTGATCCGCCGTCCATTGCTCCCGGTCAGATCCTTTCATATATCGTAAAATAATATTCCAAGTCAAAGCATGTCTGCTCTTCACTGATCTTCGTCATCTTCCACTCCCTGTCCTTATCCAGATCAGGAAAATAAGTGTCTGCATCGAAGGCATGGTCTATCTTCGTAATGAATGCCGTATCACACATGGAAAGCATTGCGCGGTAGATGCTCTCCCCGCCGATCACAAAGACCTCCCCGTCGTATTTTCCGGCTTCTTTGACTGCTTCTTTTATACTGTGAACGATCACAGCCCCTTTCACCTTATAATCACGCTTCCTTGTGATCACAATATTCACTCTGTCTTTAAGAGGCTGTCCTTGCGGGAAGCTCTCAAGAGTCTTTCTGCCCATGATCACAACATTTCCCCTTGTGGCCTCCCTGAAAAACTTCAGGTCAGCCGGGATATTCCACATCATCTTATTATTCTTGCCGATTGCCCAATTCTTATCTACTGCCACGATCAGATTCATTCTATTCTCCTCTATAATAAAACACAACAACTGTAAAGCCCGTCGAAGATTACGCAAGCCTCATTATATCATGGTTTTTACTCAAAAAAAAGAGTTGTTTTTACAGCCCCTTTTAACTTGCGGCGCAATTTACCGCGCAATATCTCTGACACACTTTCCTGTCAGGTATTCATTGACGGCGCTGGTCCTTGCCTTGTCATATGCCTGAAAAATCAGCTGAGCCTTCACGGGATCATGGTAAACCCTCCAGTAACCAGTCATGTATCCGCCCTTTCCCTTCTGTTCGATAAAGCATCTCACATCCTCAACAGGATAGTTAAGAAATACTCCGATCTCATGCGGGAAACAAAACCCCCGGCAGGAATATCCCCTGACTCTTTCAGACAGCCTGTCAAGTACCTCCTCCATGCTCCGGCACGGATACCCGTAAGCCATAAGAAACCCTCTGACCTCTGCTCTGTCAAGATAGTCCGCCAGCTCCCTCTGCCTGTATAAGAACAACAGACACCTGTCCTCGTCCACCCTCAGGAACCTGTATTCGATATCCGTACCCGCAAGGATACCGCCAAGCTTCGAGCAGTAATATTTCTCAATATTCATGATGCACGCAGTCTTTAACCGCTTTAGAAACGGGGCGCACTGAGACACAAGCCAAAATTGCAGGCGCCTTTCTGTATCCTCAATTGAAAGCATATATGATACAACTTCTACCGGCATATCCTCTCCTCAGATCTCTTTTCATACTTTAGTACCTGTCTGATAGTATCTTCTCAATCATCCCTGATTATTACAAAAAAGGGACTGTTGCTAAGAAATTGTTATACGCCATATACGCGATACTACTCACAATAATACCACCCATATCTTGTATAAACAGCTTATCGCAACAGCCTCTCCGGCAGATTCTCCGTGCTTACGGCTCGGATATATTATACAGCACTTTCTCCAACATCTTCTCAAGCGCCGCTCTCTCCTTCTTGTTCATCCCAAGGGTAAGACGCTTGTCAATCTTCTTGCGGTCGGCGTCCATCCTCCTCTGTATATCATACGCTTTCTCCGTCAGATAGATGTTCTTACAACGCTTGTCCCTCTCGCTCGGAACCGAAAGGATGAAGCCCTTCTCGTCCAGTCTTTTCAGCAATCCCGTCACGGTCGGATTCTTAAGGCTTAATCCCTTCTCTATATCCCTCTGGTTCACCACTTCCTCGTCGCTCCGGAACAGGTAGTCAAGCACCGCGCATTGAGACGCCGTGATCCCCACCGTCTTTAAGAGATTGTTAAAATCCTTCTCATAGATCGTATTGATCTGCTTAAACATAAACCCGACCGGCATCCGTTCTTTCATCCGTTCATCCCCTCATCCTGTCCGCCGTCTGCCTCCTTCATCCGCCTGATCTCCCTGACCGCAAAGCCGACGGCCACCAGCGCGGCCGCGCCGTCCGCGATCGGTCCCGCATACATCACGCCGTCAATCCCCATAAATATCGGAAATATCAAAATCAGCGGGAGCAGAAATATCACCTGTCTGGTCAAAGACACAGCAATTCCAAGCTTCGCCTTTCCGATCGAAGTAAAGAATCCTGAAGATATCGGCTGGATCCCGTTCATAAATGTCATAAACATAAATATGTGAAAATACCGTTCTGCAAATTGAAAATATTCTTCACTCCCGGTGCCGAATATGCTGACCAGTTGACGCGGGAAGAACTGAAAGCACAGGAAAAACACACTCCCGATCACAAGCGCGATCCGAAATGCCTTGTAATAGGTCTCTCTAACCCGTGCATATGCGCCCGCACCATAATTAAATCCCCAGATCGGCTGGCATCCCTGGGACGTCCCGATACAGATTGCCATAAATACCATATTTACCTTGGAAATCACCCCTACGCACGCCAGCGGAATGTCAGATCCATATATGGAACCCGCACCATAGAACCTCAGCGTATTATTCATCGTGATCTGTACTGCCGCCATGGAAATCTGGTTAATGCAAGAAGCAACGCCAAGCGATGCGATCGCCTTTACGAGCCTTCCCTGGGGCTTTAACATATCCTTCGTCAATTCTAATCTGCGAAATCTGGCAAAATACAGGATAACAAGGAATCCTGACACCGCCTGGCCGATCACGGTCGCCCATGCCGCTCCCTTTATCCCCAGATGAAATCCGAAGATAAACAGCGGATCCAAGATCGTATTGAGGACCGCTCCTGTCAGCACACAGGTCATAGAATAGGCAGGACTTCTGTCTGCCCGGATCAGATGGTTTCCTCCTGTTGAAAGAATCAGAAACGGAATCCCCCATGCCGTGATCCCCGTGTAGTCCTGCGCATATGGCAGTATCTCCGGCGTCACTCCAAATATCTGAAGCAGAGGATCAAGAAACAACAGCACGATCCCTGCAATAACCATCCCGCAGATCACGAGCATGGAAAGCCCCGTGCCCACGATCCCGCAGGCTTTCTCCTGATTCCCGGCCCCGGATTCCAGATTATAATTCGACGCACTTCCGATTCCCAGCAGAAGCGCTGTAGCCGTACAGATAATGGATATCGGAAATGCAATGTTCGTCGCGGCATTTCCCAGCATTCCAACTCCCTGTCCGATAAATATCTGATCCACAATATTGTAAAGGGAACTTACAAGCATACTGATGATCGCCGGTATCGCAAATCTGGCGATCAGCTTTCCCGTCCTCTCTGCCGCAAGAGGGTTCCCCGCTTTTTCCGCTCCATTCATTCTCTCTCTCCTGTACGGCGCACATTATTCTAAAAAACGCCGTGTCCAATTCTTTTATGCCTGCCGGCAATAATTACGGCATATAACAAAGGTATAGGAAATACTCCTATACCCCTATAATGCCGCGGCATTTTCCCGGCCGCGCCTAAGACCTGTCCCCGGACCTGTCACTTTCAACCGGGAAGCCGTCTCTTTGTCTTCTCCTGTCACAGTTACGGTCTCAGTCCCATACCGCCTTCCAGTGTGATCGTCTCTCCGCTCATATACTTGAAGTCAGGTGAAGCAAGCTGTACACAGACACGCCCGATCTCCAGTTCTGCATCTCCATAGTGTCCTGCCGGCGGCATCTTTACATTCTGCTTAAATGCTTCCGGATAAGCCTTCTCGAAATTCTCCAACTGGGCTGTCCAGGCAAGGGGGCATACAATATTCACATTGATCCCGTCTTTTCCCCATTCGTTCGCCGCAACACGAGTCAGTCCGCGGACGCCTTCCTTTGCGGCCGCATATGCACACTGTCCGTAATTCCCGAATAATCCCGCTCCTGACGCGAAATTGATCACGGTTCCCTTTGTCTCGGCAAGATGAGGATGACACGCCTTCATATAATAGAAGGTCGCATACAACCCTGAATAGAGCGCAAGATCAAACTGCTCCGTTGTATGATCCGTCAGCGTAACTCCGGAAGCGGATGCCTGCGCATTATTGATGAGCACATCGATCCGTCCGAATGTGTCCATCGTCTGCTTCACCACATTGCTGACTACAGCCTCATTATCCGCTCCCGCAGACACATCTGCCTGAACCGTCAGAACCTGGATCCCATACAGTCTCTCCAACTCTTCCTTAGCATCTTCAAGCTTCTTGACATTACGTCCGGTAATCACGATGTTCGCGCCTTCCTTCGCATATGCAGTGGCAATTCCATATCCGATAGAACCGCATCTGCCATCGCTCAGTACAGATCGGCCTCCTCCTGTGATAATAACTGTCTTTCCTGTCAAAAATCCCATAATGACATTCTCCTTTCTGCGAAAATCTCTCTCCAAGATTTCTTAATAGAATAAGAATATCACTTTTTTTTGCAGAAGACAACCGTTACTCAATGATTCTGTTAATTTCCTGTAACAATAGAGCCAAAAGGCCGGTCTATTACAATCTCCTCTTGCGGATTGATTTTAAAGCAAAAAAAATATTTAGATAAACTTGATATCCTGTTTATCTAAATACTCTTTGAGTTACATTCTCTACAGAATGTATGGGAAGCGACAGACGGGGTTCGAACCCGCGACCCCGACCTTGGCAAGGTCGTACTCTACCAACTGAGCCACTGTCGCATCTTTTTTGTTCCTTGTTCTTGTGTGTCCCTCGGAACAATACTTATATTACTACAGTCTTTTCCATTTGTCAACAACTTTTTCAAACTTTTTTTTATTTTTATTTTTCCGGGCCGCAGCCCGCATATTTCCCGGACTGCCATATATTTTCCGGCGGTCTATTCTTCCTGCTTCACAACTAAAAGCCCCAATTCCTCCAGCTGTTCCTTTGCAACCGCTGTCGGAGCCTCTGTCATCAGATCTGACGCATCCTTCACCTTAGGGAATGCGATCACATCCCTGATGCTGTCTTCCTTCGCCATCAGCATTACCAGACGGTCCAGTCCGTAAGCAAGTCCTGCATGAGGCGGAACACCATACCTGAACGCAGTCAACAGGAAGCCAAACTGCTCCTGTGCCTGTTCTGGTGTGAATCCAAGCACTTCGAACATCTTGTTCTGTATCTCAGGATTAAAGATCCTGACGCTTCCGCCGCCGATCTCATTTCCATTCAGCACAATATCATAGGCTTTCGCACGCACTCTGCCCGGCTCGCTGTCAATATACTCAAGATCCTCTTCCATAGGCATGGTAAACGGATGATGCATGGCCGTATAGCGGTTCTGCTCCTCACTCCACTCCAGTAACGGGAATTCCGTCACCCAGAGGAACTTATAATCACTCTTGTCAAGAAGTTCCATTGAGCGGGCCAGCTCCAGACGGAGCGCCCCCAGTGCATCCCATACAACCTTATTCTTATCTGCGGCAAAAAGCAGAAGGTCTCCATTCTCTCCGTCCATTGCCCTGACCAGTTGGGCCATCTCTTCTTCTGTCATGAATTTTGCAAAAGAAGACTTAACTGTGCCGTCCTCCTGGATTGCAATATATGCCAGCCCCTTCGCGCCGTAATCCTTCACAAAGGATACCAGCTTGTCTATCTTCTTGCGCGGCATACTGCCCTGTCCCTTGGCGTTGATCCCCCTTACGGAGCCTCCATTCTCGATCGCACCCTTGAATACGGCAAATTCACAGCCCTTTACCACTTCTGTCACATCACAAAGTTCCATTCCAAAACGAATATCCGGCTTATCCGAACCATAGCGGTCCATTGCCTCCTGCCAGGTCATCCTCGGGATCGGAAGCAAAACCTCCACTCCTAAGACTTCTCTGAACAGCTTCGCGAGCAGCCGTTCATTGACGTCGATCACATCATCCACATCTACAAAGGACAGCTCCATATCAATCTGTGTAAATTCCGGCTGGCGGTCCGCACGGAGGTCCTCATCGCGGAAACATTTTGCAATCTGAAAATATCTGTCATATCCAGAGCACATCAGCAGCTGCTTAAACAACTGAGGCGACTGGGGAAGCGCGTAGAAATGTCCCTGATGGATACGGCTCGGAACCAGATAATCCCTTGCCCCTTCCGGCGTACTTCCTATCAATACCGGCGTCTCTATCTCGAAGAAGCCTTCTTCGGCAAGAAACTGGCGCGTCAGTGTGGCAACCTGGCTTCTCATCATCAGGTTTCTCTGAAGATCCGGTCTTCTAAGGTCCAGATATCTGTATTTCAGGCGCACTTCTTCTTTCGTCCTTGAATTCTCCTCGATCGGAAACGGCGGTGTCTCCGACTCGGCAAGGATCCTGAGCGTCTCCGGTATTACCTCTATCTCGCCGGTCGCCAGATTCTCGTTGACAGCGCCGGACCGCTTCTCTACTCTTCCCACTACCGCAACGACAAACTCTGCCCGCAGCTTCGCAGCTTTTTCAATCAGCTCTGCGTCCGATCTGCCTTCCTCAAATACGACCTGGATGATTCCCGAACGGTCCCTCACATCGACGAAAATCAGTCCGCCCTTGTTCCTGTTCTTCTGTACCCATCCCATGATGGTCACTGTCTCCCCGGCATTGGCGCCGGACAGCTCTGCACATCTGTGGGTTCTCTTTAACCCCTGCATTGACTCAGCCATGTTACTAATCTCCTTTTATCTTTGCTTCTTTTACTTTACATTCTTCTCATTTCTTTTCTATCCCGCAGTCTGTCTCTATGTCCAGGAATCCGCATAGCAGTCGATGATCTCCTCGTAACCGTCTTCTATCAACTGCTCCTTCTGGAACTTCTTATTCTTCTTCATATTCACGATCAGCACCTGGCATCCTGCTTCTCTGTCTTCCTTCGCAAGCCTTAGGACCTTAAGCACACCTTCCCTTGACAGCTTCTTATCCAGCAGATAAGCCTTCCTGCTTCCCTTCTTTGGAACCTCGTAACCATTCTCCAGAAGAAGCATCACGATCCGCTCAAAACCGATAGAGAATCCACATGCCGGCGTATCCTGCCCGGTAAACCTGCCTATCATCTTATCGTAGCGTCCGCCCCCTGCCACAGAACCGCCGAATTCATCCATCCTCACCTCGAAGATGGTGCCGGTGTAATAAGACTGCCCTCTGACCAGCGTCGGATCGAAACAGATGTTGAATTCACACTCCTTCGCCGCCTCCACACTGGCCATGATCGTCTCAAGTCCATCCGCCGTCTCATCGCTTAAGTAATCCCCAAGCTTCTCTTTCAGGTGACGGATCCCCGCCGCATCTGCCGTCGTCTCCTTAAAAAGGTTCAGATAGGTCTCCACCTGTTCCCTGCTGTTTCCCATCTCCTGAAGCTCCATCGCCGCTCCTTCTGCTCCGATCTTGTCCATCTTATCCAGGATGATAAACACTTCGTCATAGTCTTCCTCTTTGAAACCACTGTATGCCGCCATCGCTTTCAGGATGTTGCGGTCATTGATACATACGGTAAAATTCGAAAAATCCAGCTTTCCAAGCATCGCAGTCGTTGCCAGGATCAGCTCAATCTCCGCCAGGTTGGACGGTTCGCCCAGGATATCAATATCACACTGCATAAACTGACGGAAACGCCCTTTTTGCGGCCGGTCGGCACGCCATACATTGCCGATCTGCATCGCCTTAAACGGAGACGGCAGCTCGTTGGCATGATTCGAATAATACCTGGCAAGAGGCACCGTCAGATCATAGCGGAGCCCTCCGTCCACCAGATCGTCCTCTGTTTCTGCCGTCTCAAGCTTCAGCTTCTCACCGCGCTTTAAGATCTTGAAGATCAGCTTCTCATTATCCCCGCCCTGCTTACTGCACAGATTCTCTATATGCTCCACGCAGGGCGTCTCCATAGACTGAAATCCATAGGCCCTGTAAGCATCTTTCACCAACTGTATCACGTAGTCCCGGATCTCCATCTCCTTTGGAAGCATGTCCTTCATTCCGGTGACCGGTTTCTTCTTCAACGCCATAACCCTTCTCCTTTTCCACGTCTCTCCAATATATCCGATATAAATTCCGTTATAGTCTGTATCATTATAATTTTCGCAATACAAAATGTCAAGCTTTTCAAAATCATCCGGCAAAATATAAACGGACGTGATTTTTAATTGTGATTTTTACTGCCAGATGATATACTGAACCCATAATAAAGCGAAAGGGGAGTAAGATGATATGGGATTTTATGTAAATCCTCCGGCAGATGCATTCAAAGCAATTTTAAAAAATAAGACTTATGTCGATAAGTCAGGACTGATCGCATATACAAACCAGGTTCTTGAAAGTGACAGGATGCTGACTTGTTCCAGCCGTCCCAGACGTTTTGGCAAATCATTTGCCGCAAAGATGCTTGCCGCCTATTACTCCAAAGGTGCAGATTCCAAAATACTTTTTAAGAATCTGATGATCGCCCAGATGAAGGATGCTCAATATGAAGAGAACCTTAACAGGCACAACATTCTCTTCTTTGATATCACGTCATTTATTTCAATGGCTGATACAATCCGTGATACAGTCCGCGATCTGCAAGCAGATGTGATCCATGAATTAGTGGAGACATTTCCCGGCTGTATAAGCGCGGACACAAAGTCCTTATTCCGGGCGCTCATGCAGGTACATGCAAAGACCGGACAAAAGTTCTTCATAATCATCGACGAATGGGACGCCTTGTTCCGGGAAGCGAAAGAGAACGAAGAATTACAGCAGGAATATATCCAAATGCTTCGGAGCATGTTTAAGAGCAGTCAGACTTCTCAGGTAATCTCAGGAGCTTACATGACCGGCATTCTTCCGATCAAAAAGTACGGCACCCAGTCTGCTCTGACAGATTTTAAGGAATTTACCATGTTAGAACCGGGCAGGCTGACTGGATTCATTGGATTCACGGATGAAGAGGTCCATAATCTGTGCATGGAATACGATCTTGGATTCGAATCAGCCCGCAAATGGTACGACGGATATTTCCCGAATAAAAAAGGACATATATATTGTCCCAATTCCATAATAGAAGCCGTTTCCAATCACAGATTCAGCAATTACTGGACACAGACAGAGACCTACGAATCGCTGAAGACTTACATTGACATGAATTATGACGGACTGAGGGACGCCATCGTGGCTCTTCTGGGGCGGAAACGATGCAAGATTGATACTGGTACTTTTCAGAATGATATGACTTCATTATCCAGCCGGGATGATATCTTCACACTGCTTGTCCATCTCGGATACCTCGCATACGATATGGAGACAGAGGAAGTATTTATCCCGAACGAAGAAGTCCGCAGAGAATTTCTCCGGGCAATCCGCGAAGGATGCCGTCCGGAATTGGCAAAAGCTGTCCGGATGTCCGACAAACTTCTGGAAGCAACACTTCGCCTGGATGAGGACACTGTTGCACGGATGCTTGAAGCAACACATGAATCCGAAGCAACACCGGACAATTACAATAATGAACAGGCACTTCGTCACGTCGTTATTACGGCATATTTATGCGCTATGGATCATTATTTGAGATTCAAAGAACTGGCAAGCGGGAAAGGTTATTCCGATATTTTATTCTTGCCAAGAAATACTTCTTCAAAGCCGGCTCTGCTAATAGAACTGAAATGGAACAAAAGCGCCGGTCAGGCGCTCTCACAGATCATAGATAAGAATTATACTCATGTCACTCAAAAATTGGGATATACAGGAGAGCTTCTTCTGGTTGGCATAAATTATAATACCAGCACTAAAAAGCATACCTGCAAAATAAAGAAAATACTCTGTTAAAATCCTTTTTTACAGATTACTCTCCTGGCGGTTCACATTCCTGTGCAGATAGTTTCCAAGGTTCGTAATGCACAGCAGTGTCACAACCAGAAACGCGCCCGGAATCACGATCATCCACCAGGAATCCGACAGCAGTGCTTTCTCTGCCAGGGAAAGCATACTGCCCCAGGAGACCTCCTCAACCGGCAGTCCCATACCCATGAAGCTAAGCGTCGACTCCGCCGTAATCGCGCTTCGGACATTCATGACCACCATGAACATGACGGAGGACACGAAATTAGGAGCCAGATGATACCACAGTATATGAAAAAAGCTTCCTCCCATACATCTTGAAGCGATCACATATTCACTGCCGCGAAGCCTCCTCACCTCCGTCCGTATGACCTTGGCAATACCCATCCAGCCGGTAATCCCGATCACAAACGAGATACTGAGTATACCGGCTTCCCCCAGAACAGCCTGTATAAAGATGACCAAAAGAAGCCCCGGCACACTGAGGAGAATCTCTGTCAGCCGCATCAGGAGATGATCCGCCCATGCAGGCGCACACCCGCTGACCGTCCCAAAGACCACCGCTGCCACGGTGGATATGACCGTCGAAACAAGCCCGATAAATAATGAGATCCGGCCCCCATACCAGATCATGGAGAAGATATCTCTGCCCATAGTATCTGTTCCAAACAGGAACTCCCGGTTCGGCGGGACATTATAATTCTTAAGGTCCATATAGGACGGATCCTTTGTCATAATAAGATCACAGGCAAGACAGCCCGTGACGATCAAAAGGAGAACCGCCATTGAACATACCGGCTTTCCTTCGTACCACCTTTTGTCCTGCACCGGCTCTGTATGGACAGTCTCCCTCATCCCGACAACCTCAAACAATCCTGCCATGATCTGTACACCTCCACATCACTATAAAGTACTCCTTCAATCTGCCCTCATCCTCGGATCGATCCTTTCATTTACCGCCTGCGCGGCCATATTGCACAGGATCACCATGATACCCGACATCAGACACAGGACCATCAAAAGATTATAGTCCTTGTATCTTGCACTCTCATAAGAGAGCGTCCCAAGCCCCGGATAAGAAAATACCGTCTCAACAATATAGGTGCCTCCCAGAACATGGGGCACCGAGACTGCCATAATGCCCAGATAAGAAGGCATCATATTCCAGATACAGTGCCGGAACATAATGCTCCTTTTTCTAAGCCCCTTCGCCCTTGCCAGTAGAACATAGTCTGTCCTGACCTCCTCCAACAGCTTATTGCGTACCATATAAGCGTAGTACCACAGATGGCCTGTCACCACCACAGTCATAGGAAGGATCAGATGCCAGATACGATCGCCCATCTCTCCTTCTCTCCCGATGGTATATGCCCCGCTGCTTGGGAACAGCCTTAAATGAACCGCGAAGACCAGGATCAGCACCAGCGACAGCCAGAATTCCGGGATACAGCTTGTGACCGTCCCGGCCTTACAGATCAGCCGGTCTATCAGCCGGTCCTCATGCCACGCGCACAGAACCCCCAGCAGCAGGGATAGTCCGAAAGTCAGAAGGAGCCCAATCCCGCCAAGGATCAGCGTATTCCCCACACGTTTTCCGATCACCTCCGTGACATCCATCTTATATTTGTAAGAAATCCCAAAATCCCCTTGCAGTGCCCGGCCAATCCAGCGGAAATACTGGACTGTGACCGGATCGTTCAATCCAAGCTTATCTTCCGCCCGCTCCCGTTCCGTCCGGCTCATCTTCTCCACACGATCACCGTAATAAGACACCAGCGGATCTCCCGGAGCCAGGCGCGCCATATAGAATACAACGACTGATAAGATCCATACGCTCAAGATAAAAGATACGACTTTACGTCCTGCCTTAAGACCTCTCATCCCCTCACCGCCCCCAGTAATTTCTTCGTATATTCATGCTTCGGATCGGAAAACAATTCCTTTACCGAAGCCGTTTCCACCAGCTTCCCCTTGTACATGACGCCAACCCTGTCACACAGAAATTCTACCATCGCCAGGTCGTGGGTAATAAACAGAAATGTAAAGCCATGCTCCCGCTGAAGGTGCCGGAACAGATTCACAATCTGCGCCTGGATCGATACGTCCAGCGACGCCGCCGGCTCATCCGCCACCAGAAGCTCCGGCTCCATCGCAAGCGCCCTGGCGATCGCCACCCGCTGTCTCTGCCCGCCCGACAGTTCCGTCGGGTATTTGTCCAGATAACCCTCGTCCAGCCCCACATAATGCATCTGGAAACGGGCTTCTGCGCGCAGTGTGCCTCTTGGCGGGATAATGTTCTGGATCTTCATCGGCTCGGTTATGATGTCGCATACCTTCATGCGCGGATTCAGACTAGAGCCGGAATCCTGGAAAATAATCTGCCGCGTCGTCTCAAGCATCCGCTTATTGGCTCGAAACTGCCCGCGATCGCAGACGTCGATCCCTTTATAGAGAATTCTCGTCTTTGCAGGTTCCCCTTTAACGCCTTTCGATATACCCGCCGGACGGCAGATATTCATAATGCACCTGGCCGCCGTCGATTTCCCTGAGCCGGACTCGCCAACCAGGCCGAAGATCTCCCCTCTCCTGATCTGGAAGGAGACATTATCTACTGCCTTCACCGACAGCTTCTTCGTTACCGAAAATGTATGGGACAGATGCTGTACATCTAATAATATTTCATCGTGCCTCGTGGATGGGGCGTTATCTTCTGTCTCCACACTTACGTGCAGATCCTCCGTATGTATTGCAGGTTCAGGCAGACTGCCCGGAATCTTCGGCGCCCTCTTATCCAGAAGCCAGGCCGCCGCATAATGGGTATCCGTAATCCGGAACATGGGCGGTTCTTCCTCATAATCAATCCGCAGCGCATATTCATTACGACACGCAAATGCATCCCCCGCCGGCGGATGAAGCAGGGACGGCGGCATTCCCGGAATCGTATACAACGTCTTCTTCCCTTTCGAAAATGCAGGAAGCGATCTTAACAGTCCCCTCGTATACGGATGCCTTGGATCGCCCAAGACCTCTTTCGCCGTACCCGTCTCAACAATCTTCCCGGCATACATCACCAGAACCCGGTCCGCAATCTGCGAGGCTGTGCCCAGATCGTGTGTTACAAGCACAACAGACATGCCAAGCTTCTTACTGATATCCTTAAAAAGCTTAAGAATCTGCGCCTGTATCGTCACATCCAGCGCTGTCGTCGGTTCATCGGCAAAGAGGATCTTAGGGTTCCCGGCAAGAGCGGCCGCCATCACGCTTCTCTGCTTCATTCCGCCGGAAAAATGGCAGGGATACATTTCCATCCGTTCTTCGGGGCGGTCAATCCCCGTCATCGTCATCAGCTCCACAACCCGCCTCTTCAATTCCAGCTTCGAGATCTTCGGCTGATGCACCTTCACCGCTTCCGCAATCTGCTTCCCAACGGGCATGATTGGATTCAACGCCGCCGCGGGATCTTGCAGGATCATGGAGAAGAGCTTCCCACGGAGCCTCTGCATTTCCCGCTCACCGTACCCTGTGATATCCACACCCTTCACCCGGATACTGCCCGAGCGTATTCTTGCGGACGAGGGCAGCAGCTTCATGATGCTCTTACAGAGCACACTCTTTCCGCATCCCGACTCCCCCACAACCGCCACGATCTCCCCGGCGCTTAAGGTGAAGCTTACATTCCGGACTGCCTGCACAGCCCCCTTTGGGGTATCAAAACTGACGGAAAGGTTATTAACTTCTAATAATCCAGGCATTCCACAACTCCATCTTCTATCCTGTCTATCCGTTATTTTCATGATCTTCAAGCGTCCACTCTGTAATATTCCAGAATATCCCGACGCCGTGATGTCCCATCACCGTATCAGGCTCAATACCGTGAAGCCGGGTGTCTGCCACATAATTGGCATCCACATAGCAGATAAATGCAAAAGCCGGATCCTGTGCCAGTTCGACCTGAAACTTATCATACGCCTCCCGGCGGATCGACGGATCATCCGACCGGCGCGCCTCCGTCAGATAACGGTCAACCTGTTGGTTGGAATAACCGCTGTAATTCGCGCCCTTATCCGTACCAAATACCTTATAGGTATGGTCGTCCGCGTCAAAGGGACTGCCCCAGCCGATCAGATAAGCCATCTGTCCCTCCCAGTCAGCCTGTGCCGGTATATCCACCGTACATCTGATCCCGGCCTCTTCCAATTGCTGGGCCGCCGCCTGGGCCATATCAATGCGGACCTGATCCCCTGCCCCGACACTGATCACAAAGCCCACCGTCTCTTTGTCCCGCTCATAGAAGCCATCGCTTCCCATCGTACATCCTGCGTCCTCGAGAATCTTCTTCGCCCTCTTGGGATCATAGTCATAATGTTCTACTTCTTCATTATTATATATATTTCTCTGAAGCGGACCATACGCCGCGACACCCTGCCCCAGCAAAACGGCGTCGACGATCGCCTGCCTGTCGACAGCACAGCAGACTGCCGGAATAATATCCCGGTTCCTCGTCCAGTATTCATTCCGGAAATTGAACAGAATCCCCCTGTAATCCGAGGTCTTCATATCATAACACGCATACCCTTCCTTATCCGCAAAGATTTTCGCGTCCTTCGGAGTAAGAAGCGCCAGGTCAAGCTCGCCCGATTCCATCTGCATCGCCTTCGCATTGTCATCCGGAATGATCTTGAAGATAATCCTCTCGATCAGAGATGCGCCCTTAAAATACTCCTCATTCCTCACGAGCGTAATCGCCTGCCCTTCATCCCAGTCTGCAAGCTTATACGGGCCGGTTCCCACAGGATGCCGGAAAAAATCCGATTCCTGCATATCCTCGCCCTCAAGAAGATGACGCGGAAGCACTGCCATCGTCATATAATCAAGAAACGCCGCATTGGGCGCCGCCAGACGAAATGCTATGGTATGCTCGTCTGTCACGGTAATCTCTCTTACATCCTCATAGTTCGGCGCATTTTCAGATCCATTCTCAGGATCCATGACCGCCTCAATCGTAAACTTCACGTCCTCTGCCGTGAACTTCTCCCCGTCATGCCACTTCACATCCTCCTCCAGATGAAAGATATATGTACAGGCTCCCTCGTCGAACTCCCAGCTCTTTGCCAGGCAGGGGATCACTTCGTTCTTCCCGTTATGGGCCGTAAGACCGTTAAAAATCAGGATATTGATCTCGCCATGCTCATCCATCGCCGGATTGATCCGGGTATAGTCGCCGCTTCCATAGACCAGCGTATTCCCGTCATCTGCTCCTTTCCCTGTTTCAACCCCCGAAGCTTCCTGTAAGCCCAATGACTTCCCACATGCAGTCAATATAAAAATCAACAGCATCAGCTGTATCCATAAAATACTTCTTTTCATTATCCTCTCCTCGATTCTTCCCATCCGTGATTCTTCCCATCATTCGTCAATCCCGCTTATCCGGCAGGCTCTTCCCGCCCAGCCGGTTGATCTGTGTCGCAATATAGCCCGCACCATATCCGTTATCAATATTCACAACGGCAATTCCATTCGCGCAGGAATTGATCATTGTAAGCAGGGCGGACAGCCCGTGAAGATTTGCCCCGTATCCCACGGAAGTCGGCACTGCGATAACCGGCTTGTCCACCATTCCGCCAATGACGCTTGCAAGCGCCCCTTCCATTCCCGCAATGGCCACCACACAGTTGGCGCTCTGGATCACCTCAAGCTTCGAGAGCAGACGGTGGATCCCGCTTACCCCGACGTCATAGATCCGCTCCACACGGCTTCCGAAATATTCCGCCGTCTGCGCCGCCTCTTCCGCCACAGGGACGTCTGCGGTCCCCGCCGTACACACCGCGATCTTGCCCGCAAGCTTCTTTTCTGTCTTCTCTATCTTCATGATCCGTGACAGCGGATCATATACAAGCTTCGGCATATAGGGCTTTAGCGCCTCGTATTGTCCGGCAGAGGCACGGGTGCCGAATACTTCGCCGTTTTCTTCATATAATTTCTGATAAATATGCAGAAGATGTTCCGTTGCTTTTCCACTACAGAACACCACCTCCGGAAATCCCATGCGAAGCTTTCTGTGGGTATCAAGCTTCGCATATCCCATCTCCTCAAAGGGCTGCCGGCGGAAGATCTGCTCCGCCTCTTCTACTGACATCCGGCCGTCTCTGACCTCTTCTAATAATTCTCTTGTATCCATGATCATCCTCCTGCATCCGCAAAATCTCTTCTCCCGACAGCATCCTTCTCCAAAGCAAAAGTCACAAAAAAAGTCACGAAAACATATCTGCCGTTCTGGCAGACCTCCTGTCTTCGTGACGCCTCTTCTTTTTCATTCTGTTTATTCTGATTCTTCTGATTATACAATGCTGTCTGCGCTGTTTAGCCTGTTGTCCGGCAATCAGAAATCCACCCTTCTGGGTTACGGTCAGCTCTGCGATCCGCCGCATCCATGACCAAGATCTTCCTGATCTTATCTTTTCTGATACCTTCTTACTTTTCTTCCATCCAATATACACTATCTGGCAGGATTTGTAAAGAAGTTTCCCCCATCCATAAAAAGAAGCCATTACTGCACGATCTCTTCCTTTAATTGGGCGATCACAGCCTCTACCATATCGCTCATAGAGAGCTTCTTCACCCCGACTATGATATTATTGCACTGATTCATCGGGATCAAGAGCTTCTTTGCCCCGCTTCGTCCCACGGCCGCAGCCATGGCAGGCGTGATCTCGCCGTACATGGAATCTGCAATGGCAATCCCTGCCGGGCCGATGATCACATCTGCCTTCCGGCATCCGACTATCACCGCATTCTCCCCTGTCGCCGCATGATCTGCCCCTGCCTTGAGCATATTGGAGGCCGCAACGGTATTCGTCCCCACAGCCGTGATCTCCACCCCGGGAAATTCTTTCTTGATGGAGGCGGCCAGCGCTCTGCCCAGCCCGCCTCCCTGTGCATCTATGATCAAGATATTCATAAATACTCCTTAATCTTCCACTTCGATCTTGCGTATCTTCTTGGTACGGATCTCTTCGCTGATCTCGCTGATAAATGCATCCAGAGATTTCTGTCCCTCATCGCCCAGGAAACGGCTTCTTACGGATACCAGCCCTTCCTCCTGCTCCTTGGCTCCTGCCACCAGCATATACGGCACGCGGTCCAGACGCGCCTCGCGGATCTTATAGCCCATCTTCTCCGAACGCTGGTCTACGAAACAGCGGATACCATTTGCTTTAAGCCTTTTCTCCACCTGAGCCGCATAATCATGGAACTTCTCTGAGATCGGGATCACACGTACCTGCTCCGGACACAGCCATGTCGGGAACAGTCCCGCATATTTCTCGATCAGCCATGCAAGGGTTCTCTCATAACAGCCCATGGATGTCCTGTGGATAATGTACGGACGTATCTTCTCGCCGTTCTCGTCAATATAGTACATATCAAACTGCTCAGCAAGCAGTGCGTCCCACTGGATGGTGATCATCGTGTCTTCCTTGCCGTACACATTCTTGGCATTGATGTCCACCTTCGGCCCGTAGAACGCGGCCTCTCCCACATCCTCTACGAACGGTATATTTAATTCCCTTAACATCGTGCGGATATGGCCTTCGGTCTCTTCCCATACTTCCGGCGCGCCGATATATTTCTCCGTATTCTCCGGATCCCATCTGGACAGATGATAGGTTACATCCTCTTCTACCCCGAGGACTTGCAGACAGTGCTGTGCCAGCGCGATACAGTCCTTAAATTCCTTCACCATCTGATCCGGTCTCACGACCAGATGCCCCTCGGTGATCGTGAACTGGCGCACACGTGTCAGCCCGTGCATCTCTCCGGAATCCTCGTTACGGAACAGTGTAGACGTCTCCCCATAACGAAGCGGCAGGTCGCGATAGCTGTGCTGTTCTGCCTTGTACACATAATACTGGAACGGGCAGGTCATGGGGCGCAGCGCAAATACTTCCTTGTCCGTCTCCTCATCCCCCAGCACAAACATCCCTTCCTTATAATGATCCCAGTGTCCGGAGATCTTGTACAGGTCGCTTTTCGCCATCAGAGGAGTCTTGGTGCGGATATATCCCCACTCATTGTCCTCAATGTCCTCGATCCATCTCTGGAGTTCCTTTAGCATGATCACGCCCTTCGGCATCAGAAGCGGCAGTCCCTGCCCGATCACATCCACCGTCGTGAACAGCTTCATCTCACGTCCGAGCTTATTGTGATCCCTCTTCTTCGCCTCCTCAAGCATCTGGAGATGCCCGGCAAGCTCATCCTTCGTACCATAGGCTGTTCCATAGATACGTGCAAGCATCTGATTCTTCTCGCTTCCTCTCCAGTAAGCCCCGGAAGAAGACAGAAGCTTGAACGCCTTCACGCCCTTCGTGCTCATCAGATGCGGGCCTGCGCACAGATCCACCCAGTCCCCCTGCGTATAGAAAGATATCTCGGCATCCTCCGGGAGGTCCTCGATCAGTTCCACCTTGTATGGCTCATTCTTCTCTTTGAAAAATGCGATCGCATCTTCTCTTGACTTGGTGAAGCGCTCGATCTTAGCTCCCTTCTTGATAATCTTCTTCATCTCCTTCTCAATGGCGTCCAGATCCTCCCTTGAGAACGGAGTGCTCTCAAAATCATAATAGAACCCGGTATCAATGGACGGCCCGATCGCCACCTTTGCGTCCGGAAAAAGTCTCTGCACGGCCTCTGCCAGCACGTGAGACGCCGTATGGCGCAGAACTGACAGTCCCTTCTCGTCTCTGGCCGTCAGGATGTTAAGCTTACAGTCCTTATCCAGTACGGTACGAAGGTCGACCACCTCCCCGTCTACTTCCCCGGCACATGCGGCACGTGCCAGTCCTTCACTGATATCATAGGCAATGTCAATGATAGATTTCGCTTCTGCGTATTCCTTTGTTGATCCGTCTTTTAATGTGATGATCATATCTGTTCCTTCCTTTCCTGCTTTTAAATCCAAATGCTTTCTAACACGCCGTAAAACAAAAAAGCCCGTCCCTTACGACTCCAAAGAATCATAAGGGACGAGCCAGATATCCCAATCATGAAACACCATGACCAGATCTTACTCGCGGTTCCACCCTTCTTGCTGTCCGCCTCTGCGGATAACCACTTCATTGATGGTAACGGAATCACCGGACCGGATTAGGGCCACTCGGAGCTGGTCTTCAAATGCTTCTGCAATAAGATGCTCTCAGCGCCGGAAGCTCGTATAACATACGCCGCTCCTCCGGGCATCTCTCTCTTTAATGTTCTGCATTCTACTCGTCTCGTCTGCGTGTTGTCTTTCTTTTCACATTATTATAGCACAGTAAACCTGATTGTCAATACGAAAATTATAATGACATTTCCCGAAAGCCCCAGGCCCTATCTGCCGCACCCCGCCGGGATCCTGCTTTCACAGGGCACCGCCGTCTGGCATTTCCCGCACCCGAGACGGGGCGCATACTCTTTCTTCACATGCATAAGCCACTCATGGCATGGCTTATGCTCCTTCCCTTTCTCTGAGACCGCGCAGACCGGACAACGCTCGATACATTTCCCGCACCGGATACAATAATCATATAACCCCTTGTACGGGCGTTCATCCGCCTTAAGCTCCAGCGCCGTGACAAGACTTGCGAACCTTCCCGCCATGCCCTTACGGGTAATGATCCCTTTGGACAGTCCGAAGGTGCCGAGACCGCACACATAAGCCGCGTGGCGCTCCGACCACGTACTTCCGTATACTGTCAGGTCAGAACCGCCAGAAGCCGGATAAAGCCCCGTATCCGGCTTCTGATCCATAAAAGCACGAAACCGTTCATCCAGCGCAGGCGCGCAGGCTTGATACCCTTCCTCAATGAGGCAGTCCCTGAGCCTTGCAATAAAGGAGCGCAGAAATTCGTTCCCTTCAATCCGGCAGTAAAGCCATTCCAGAGACGGAGTAACAGGTTCCGCCCGGTTGCTCTTCCTTGCCTCCTCGCTGATCGGGAAGAATAAAGATACCGCCGTCTTCGCTTCCGGCAGCCACTCCTTCGGCGAACGATGCCAGGGGCCGGCCGCTTCCGGCTTCTTATACTCCTCAAACAGCGGATCATCCGCAGAACCAACCCCTATCAAGGGTTCGACGAACATCCGAAGCTGTCTTGATGTTCCGTCCGCGTTCTCTATCATCACAAGATTCCCTTCCGTCTCAGAGAATACTCGTTGAACCAACTCGTCAAACTGCTTACGCTCCATACTATTCCCTCCCGAATCTCTTATTGTACTCTCAAATATAAGTTTTTCCAAAGAACATACGTCAGTCCTTCGGGGCGAATCTCACCGTGACAGAACAGATCTCCGAAATCGTCCCGACACGCATATTGGGGCCGAAGATCCCCACTCCGGAGGTTACGATATTATGCATATCCCCCTTCTTCATATATCCGCAGGCATTCTCCCACATCAGGCGGATCGTCAGATTGCCCGGGAACATCTGCCCGTCATGCGTATGCCCGCACAGATCCAGATCCACCCCTGCGTCCGCCAGTTCCTTTAGTTCCTTTGGCTGATGATCGATGACAAAGACCGGCTTTGACAGATCCATATCTGCCGTGATCTCCTCCGGCGTCTTCCGTATCTTGATCCCCCGTCCCGGACGGTGCCTGTCCGGACGTCCGTAGAGATAGATACTGTCTGCGATCATCACAGACTCATCCCGAAGAAGGGTGATCCCGGCTTTCTCAAGAAATTCATCCATCCTGACGTCGCTTTCCTTCTTCCTGCTTCCCCCGAAGGTAAATCCAGCCAGGATCTTTTCCTTGATATCATGATTTCCGTAACAGGCATAGATACCGTACCTGCTCTTGATCCCTCGCAGTATAGAGATCAATTCCTCGGGATCCTCCAGCGCATCATACTCATTATCGAAGATATCGCCGGCAAAAACCACCAGATCCGGATCCTCCGCATTGATCTTCTCCACCATCCTTCGTATCTGATCACATCCGATATTATATCCCATATGCAGATCGGCCGCCATGACCACCTTCATCTGCTTGATGTCTCCTGCCTCCTTCGCAATGACCGTCTCATATCTTGTCGTGCGGACATTTCCCGCATTGATCATCCCCCAGATACTAAGCACCACAATACCGATGGCACAGAGGATCCCCGACAAGATAAATACCTTGAAGCTCTTGAGCTTCTCCTGATCGATCTTCTTACTCTTTTTCAGAATGATGTGGATCACGTCTGCCGCTCCGACGATCAGGATGGTATAGAGCAGGATCCCCAGCCAGTAATTGCCTATCTTCACGAAAAACCTCTTGACCGGTCCCGCCGGAAGAAAGAACCCAACCCCCATCGCACTGGCAAAGAACACATACACGGCAGAGACGATAAGCCTGGACCGGAATCTGCGGAACTCCTTTCTACAGGCGCCAAGCCAGCGCATCAGCCATCTGACGATATAGACCTGGACCAAAACATATATTGGAGATAATAAAACTGCCAACATAACAAACACTACTCCTTTTTTATATTTTCTGCTTACATACCCGGCTATCCCAGGTCCTCGTAAGAGGCTGATAATCCGTGATCCCTTTTCCTTCATTGGGATGACCGGCTGAATACGCACAATCTGCGATATACAGTGCCAGCAGCGCCAGGCAGATGTATATCAGCACATACTTCTTGATTCCTCTGATCCAGTTGTCCAGAAGCGGCGCGGCCACATAGACAATGACCATGCCTCCGATCCCGAACACCAACAGCCCCTCCGCACAGATACGCCCGTTCAGATTCAGGAAATATCCGCTGTAATCCCACCATTTCTTTCCGTCATAAACCTTCTCAAGATAATAGGAGGTCCCGTACTCCACGATACCGCACAGCAGCATAATACTGAAAAATTCTATCACCGGATGACTGCGCACCCTGTTCAGCACCGTAAGAAGAAGCACTCCGCCCGCGCCGTATATCGGAAGCCACGGCCCGTGAAAAGTACCCCGGTTTACAAACACCCCGTCCAGCACCAGATGTATGCTGACCTCCCAGCACCACCCGAATATGGAAAAGATGAAAAACAGAAGGATCAGGGACCAGACCGAATAATGCCGCATATAATGAAAGGTCTCTATCCTCTTCTGCTTTACCGCCGCCGGAAACCTTGACAGGCGGACAGGATAGAGCTTTCCCTCCACCACGTCATCGAGCATACCCAGACGGACCTGCCTCTCACGGTTCTCCTCATAAGCGCGGTCCTCCTTTGTGATATCCCAGGAAATGCCAAACCAGCCTGATATCAATCCGCGGATCCCTTCCGGCCGCACCACTCCTGCCTCTAAGTCCTTCTTACACTCAATGACATCCGCATATGCTTCTTCCAGCACCTTTTTGGGCGCCGTCTCATAAAGATATCTGTCGTTCAGAAGTTCTGCTCCCGGTATGCTTAAAGACTTCACCCGGTCCCTCAGATATACATAATATTCACAGAACGCCGCCGACTGGTAGGGGATCGAGAAGAGTACCTCGCTCAGTCCCAGTGTAAATGCTCCCAGAATCCACCACCCAATAAAGGAACATTCCATCACAAAGCATTCCCACTTATGCCCTCTCATCATCTTCCTGGACAGCGTGACCGCTTCCCGTCCCGTAAGATCCGGATTCTCCGCAAGAATATACGGCACCATATAATAGGAATAATACTTGATCGGCCCTCCAATCAGGGTAAATGTCCACAACAACTGATATATGGCGCATAAAAGCATCGCCATAGAAACCTTTATCCACCGTCTCGCGCGCAGCAGAAAAATAAAACGCTGGATCGGCAGCTTCTCATAACATCTTCCTTCCAGGAACATCCTTGCCGAGATCACCGCATATGTATTGACGATCAAGAGATAGAAGCCTGCGATACCGGCAAGCGCCAGCATGACCAGGATCAGGCTTCCCAGATTCTCTGAGCCGGACAGGGAATTGATGCCGGATACGAACATTACAAACAAAGAACCTGACGTCACTGCATTTACCATCTTCGACAATGCGCCCCGGCTTCTTCCCAATATCCGGTTCCCCTCTTCTGATCTCTCAATCTCCGCTTCCCGGATCTTCTCTGAGATCTCTCTTCCTTTCTCCGGATCGCCCATGATAATGTGCTCCAGTACGTCCATAAGTCCCGTACTTCCCATGGCAACTCTTGTGTCTGCTTCCTGCCGTCCCGTCTCCTCCACGCCGGTTAGATCCTGCTGTGTATGATCGGAAGAATACATCCTCAGCGTATTATCAAAGCTCGAACCCTGCAAGCCCAGAAATACTGCGATCAATCCAGTCATTACCAGAATCATATAATGTCTCTTAAGCGCCTGTCTCCCTCTGGCTTTTATCTCTCGTCTAATCATCCTGCTCCTCTTTTAAACCACTTCGTCTTTCAATAAATCAAAGATACCGCGTTGCATGATAAAGGGTGCAGGCCGCACCCTTTATCATGCAATACGGTATTATCTCTCCCAGCGCAGTGCATTATGCTCTGTCCTGCCGTCCCGCAGCATCAGTTCATTCACCGCTTCTCCCGGATCCTTTCCCTCAAACAATACTTCGCTGACCTTATCAATGATCGGGAGAGACACGTCGTATTTCTTCCCCAGCTTTACCGCGGCTTTGGCTGAATATACACCCTCCACTACCATCTGTACTTCGTCCATCGCTTCCTGCATACTCCGTCCCTGCCCCATGAGATAACCGGCCTTCCGGTTACGGCTGTGGACGCTGGCACAGGTCACGATCAGATCTCCGATCCCCGTAAGTCCGGTGAAGCTCTCGATCGCGCCGCCCATCTTCACGCCCAGCCGTGCGATCTCCGCGATCCCTCTGGTGATCAGAGCCGCCTTCGTGTTATCGCCGTACCCCAGTCCGTCCGCGATTCCGGCGGCCAGCGCGATGACATTCTTAAGCGAGCCTCCAAGCTCCATCCCCAGCATGTCCGGGCTGGTGTACACACGGAACACCTCGTTCATGAACATATCTTGCAGATATTTGGCCGTCTTCTCCTTCTTAGAACCCACTACCACAGTAGTAGGAAGCCCTCTTCCAACCTCTTCTGCATGGCTTGGACCTGAGAGGACCGCCACATCAGCATGTGGGATCTCCTCTTCGATCTGCTGGGAAAGCGTCATCAGCGTATCCTCCTCGATACCCTTTGCCACGTCTACGATGATCTGTCCCTCTGCCACATACGGACACATGCCGCGCGCCGTATTCCGTGTGAATGGAGACGGCACGGCAAGCACAAGAAAATCCTTTCCCTTCACGGCGCTCTCCATATCCGTTGTGAACGCCATATCCTCCGGGATCTCTACTCCTGGCAGCTTGCTCACATGCTCCCTCTTCTCTGACAGCATCTTTACTTCCTCTTCACTGATCGACCACACCGTAACCTGGTGCCCGTTCCTGTAAAGCAGCAGAGCCAGCGCCGTCCCCCAGCTTCCTGCTCCCATAATCCCTACATTTGCCATACCTTTCCTGCTCCTTTCTTGATCATTCTGCATTTATCTCAGATATTTCTCTGCTTACTCTTCCCGACGCTTAGCTTATTCTCCGTACCGGATAAAAGCCTCCCGATATTCGCCCTGTGCTTGAAGAATGCCGACACCATCAGAAATGCCGCGATCCCGTACATCTCATAGAGATAGTTCTGCGCAATCCCGTACACCCCGGTCTGCCCAAGATAGATGACCTCCAAAAGATAGAGGATCACTACCGCCAGAGATCCCACCGACACATACTTCGTTCCCGCCACGATCCCTAAAAATACACACAGGCAGATAAGTACCATCCATGCATTGGTCGTGCTAAGGAGCAGTCCCGCAGTCGTTGCGATCCCTTTGCCCCCCTTGAACTTCATATAAAACGGATAGTTATGTCCCAGGACCGCGCCCATGCCCGCATACATAGACAGAAGCGGCAGCATGTCCGCATGGGAGCCTTTATAGAGAAAGCGCACCAGAAGCACGGCAAACACACACTTGAACGCGTCTCCTAAGAGTGTCACGACTCCCGCCTTCCATCCCATTGTCCTAAGCGCGTTGGTCGTTCCTGCATTCCCGCTCCCCTGCTTGCGGATATCCACGTGATGAATCTTTCCATACAGGTATCCCGTCTGCAACAATCCAAATACATACCCGATTACCACACTTACCAAACGTTCCATGTTAACGCCCCTTTTCTTTTCTCTCTCTTATAAAGAATTTTAATGAAGTTCCTTTGAATCCAAATGCTTCCCGTATCCTGTTCTCCAGATATCTGATATAAGAAAAATGCATCAGTTCCTTATCATTCACGAAGATCACGAATGTCGGCGGCTTCACCGATACCTGTGTGATATAGTAAAGCTTAAGCCTCTTTCCCTTATCTGACGGCGGCTGCTGCATAGCCACCGCTTCCATCATGATCGCGTTGAGAACGCCGGTCGCCACCCGCATGGACTGATTCTCGATCACCATGTCTATCATATCATACAGCTTGACCAGCCTCTGTCCGGTCAGGGCAGATACATACATGATCTGCGCATAAGGCATGAATGACAGCACCCGGCGGACTTCATTCTCATATTC
The DNA here is from genome assembly GCA_910579015.1 of uncultured Dorea sp. Classification (GTDB taxonomy): domain Bacteria; phylum Bacillota; class Clostridia; order Lachnospirales; family Lachnospiraceae; genus Sporofaciens. Next base: position 34,932 of record CAJTRO010000017.1, read on the forward strand.
GCGCATGGTCTTGTCATTCTTCTCGATGGCATCCCATTTGTTGACCACAATGATGATCCCCTTGCCGCGCTCATGGGCGATCCCGGCTATCTTGGCGTCCTGCTCCGTCACGCCCTCCACGGCGTCGATCACCATCAGCACCACGTCGGAGCGTTCCACGGCCGACACCGCACGGATAATGCTGTAGCGCTCAAGCTCCTCTTTGATCTTGCTCTTCCTTCGAAGCCCGGCCGTATCAATGAACACATACTCCTTCCCATTGTATACCACATCCGTGTCGATGGCGTCCCTGGTCGTTCCCGCTATGTCCGACACGATCACCCTCTGCTCGCCGAGAAGCTTATTGATGATAGATGACTTTCCAACGTTCGGTTTCCCGACGATCGCCACCCGCGGCCGGTCGTCTTCCTCCTCCTCACCCGCTCCCTTTGGAAAATACTTCACCACCTCGTCCAGCATATCACCGATGCCAAGACGCGATGCCGAGGATACGGGCATAGGATCGCCGATACCAAGATTGTAGAATTCATACACGTCTGTCATAAACTTCTCAAAGCTGTCCACCTTATTCACAACCAGCACCACCGGCTTCGCTGACTTTCTCAGCATGTCCGCCACCTTAGAGTCAGCGTCCACAAGCCCCTGGCGCACATCCGTCAGGAATATGATCACATCCGCCGTATCAATGGCTGTCTGCGCCTGTTCCCGCATCTGCGACAATATGATATCCTTGCTCTCCGGCTCGATGCCTCCGGTATCTATCAGCGTAAATTCCTTGTCAAGCCATGAGACATCCGCATAGATACGATCCCTGGTCACCCCGGGAGTATCCTTTACAATGGAAATCATCTCACCGGCCAGCGCATTAAAAAGAGTCGATTTGCCTACATTGGGCCTTCCTACGATTGCCACTACTGGTTTACTCATATTCTGTCTCCTGTCCTTATATTATCCATTATCGTTGTATCCACTGTGAAGCTGTGTCAGTCTGCCTGAGGATCCGTATCCTCAGCCAGAACCGCTTCCACAAAATCTTGTCCGCTTGATTTTACAATATATGTCCGCACTTGTAAAGCCTCTTCCACGTCTGACAGCGTGAGATCGTCCAGAAATACCTCTTCCCCGCTTCGGAACATGTTGCAGGGAAGCAGAAGTCTTCCGCCTAATTCCTGCCCCTTAAGCTGACCGATCAGATCCTGTCCCGTGATAAGCCCCGAGACCGTGATCCGTTCTCCGAAGAAATCATTGCGGATCGGATACACCTGTATCCTCGTCCGGGGATATTTCACCCTCAGCCTCTCTGCCATCCTCCTGATATAAGGAGCCGCCAGCATCCCTGTCGCTATGGAAAGCTCTCTCGGCCTCTCGTCTCCCTTTGCCTCCTCAAAAGCCGTCTTAAATTCATCCTCTAAAAGCCTCAGCATACCCACGCCGTTCTCCAGCTGAAGATATCCGTCGTACCGCTCTTCCCCCGGCACTTCTTCTTCTGCAAGGATATACCACTCGTCGCCTGCATGGATAAAATGCGTCCCATACTCTTCATAGAGCCGTTCCTGCCATCTGCGGACCGTCTCCAGAACTCTCCTTGCGTCCTCTTTCCCGAAAGGCTCTAACGGATACAGTCCCTCCCTGTATCTGGTAAGACCTGCCGGGACCACCGACACGCTTTGCAGGCACGGAATGTACCTCGTCAGATCACGGATACTGCGTTCTAACTCCTCCCCGTCATTGATCCCCTTGCACAGTACGATCTGGCCATTCATCTGGATGCCCCCTTCAAAGAGCCTGTCAACCTTCTCAAACGCCTCCCCTGCAAACCGGTTGTGCAGCATCTTGCATCTAAGCTCCGGGTTCGTGGTATGGAAGGATATATTGATGGGCTCCAGATGATACCGCACGATCCGTTCGATATCATGTCCGCTCATATTGGTGAGCGTCACATAATTCCCCTGAAGAAAGGAAAGCCTGGAATCATCATCTTTAAAGTACAGCGTGTCCCGCATCCCTTCCGGCATCTGGTCGATAAAGCAGAAAATACACCGGTTCCTGCAAGAACGGTACTCATCCATCAACCCCTGTTCAAATTCAATGCCCAGATCTTCCTCGTATTCTTTCTCGATCTCAAGCTCCCATTCCTCGCCGTCCGGCTTCTCTATAAGCAGTACCAGCTCCTCGTCGTTCGTATAAAAATGATAATCAAATACATCCTCTATCTCACAGCCATTGACAGCGATCAGCTTGTCTCCCGCTTCAATCTCCAATTCTTCGGCAATGCTGCCCGGTAATACCCTGCTTATAATGTGTTCATGCTTTCCCGCATTCATTCTTCACTCTTCTTTCTCTATTCTTCTTAGGAAACAGTATAACATATCCCCGCCATAATTACCACACCGTTCCCGGCGTCCCGCGGACAAGGATTTTAATATATTCCTGCAATCTTTGGTTGACCATCTCCCCTCAATAGTGTTATAAATATCTTAGAGCACTATGAACTGAAAATAACAATTAGGAGACGAATATGACGAATATCAAATTAATGGAAACCGTTCTTCCGGCGGCGCCGCTTAAGATCGCCGCCCTGGATTCCTGTAAAGACCTTGCAGGCAAGGTAAACAACTACATCGTAACCTTTCGTCAGGAGACACTGGACGAGAATCTGGATTCTCCTCTTTTCTCCAGCTATCAGTTGGATAATTATCTGGTCAGATGCAATTGTCCCCGCTTTGGCTCCGGGGAAGCCAAAGGACTGATCGCCGAATCGATCCGCGGGAAGGATCTGTTTATCATGGTTGATGTATGCAATTACAGTCTGACTTACACCGTCAACGGCCATCTAAACCATATGTCACCGGACGACCACTATCAGGACCTTAAGCGTATCATATCAGCCGCCAACGGCAAAGCGCACCGGCTTAATGTGATCATGCCGTTCCTGTATGAGAGCCGTCAGCATAAGCGCACCAAGAGAGAATCTCTGGACTGTGCCCTGGCGCTTCAGGAGCTGACGGATATGGGCGTCGACAACATCATCACCTTCGACGCTCACGATCCCAGAGTGCAGAATTCCATTCCGCTCCACGGGTTCGACAGCTTCAACCCGCCCTATCAGTTTATGAAGGCGCTCCTGCGCGCAGAACCGGACCTGATCGTTGACAAGGACCACCTGATGATCATCAGCCCGGATGAAGGCGCTATGCACCGCGCCATCTATTTCTCCAACGTAACCGGAGTGAATATGGGCACATTCTACAAGAGGCGCGATTATTCTACCATAGTCAAAGGAAAGAATCCCATCGTTGCGCATGAATTCCTGGGGGACGATGTGCGCGGCAAGCATGTGATCATCGTGGACGACATGATATCTTCCGGCGAAAGTATGCTTGATGTGGCGCGGCAGGTCAAGGACCGGGGAGCTTCCCGTGTCTTCGTATGCACCACCTTCGGGCTCTTTACCGAAGGCTTCGATATCTTTGACGATTACTACAACAAAGGCTATATTGACCGCGTCATCACCACGAACCTTACCTACCTTCCGCCTGCGGCATATGAGAAGCCATATTTTGTGGTTGCCGATATGAGTAAATTCATCGCGTTGATCATAGATTCCATGAATCATGACATCTCCATCGGCAACGTCCTGAATCCGACGGACAAGATACACTCACTATTAAAAAAGCATAACGAATCGCTGGCTTTAAATACCTCAAGATAAAAGAACTGCCGGAAAGTGCATGTACTTTCCGGCAGTTCTTTTATCTCTATAAAATGCGTCAGAGGAATCCTAAAAATTCGTGTACTTCTCCCCATTCTGCATTGTAACGCCCTTTGCCGCCGCCATCTCTGACACCGTTACCAGCTGGTAACCCTCGGCTATCAGCTTCGGGATCAGCTCAATCGCGGCGTCCACACTCTCCGAATGGATATCGTGCATCAATATGATATCGCCGTCCTTGACCTGCTGCATTACCGTGTCGATGGTCGCCTGTGCATTCCTGGTCTTCCAGTCTAACGTATCTATGTTCCAGAGGATCAACGGCATCCCTGCCGCCGCCCTAAGCGTGCTTCCGATCGCTCCGTATGGCGGACGCAGAACGGTGGCCGCCTGGCCTGCCGCATTGATCAGATTCTGATTCGTCTGGTCAAGCTGGCTTCTGATCCCGGCCTCGTCAAGCTTCGATAGATTCGGATGATCGAAGGAATGGCTGCCCAGCTCACATCCGATCTCCTTCATACGCTTTACCACATCCTGATAGGAAGGAATATTCTTTCCCTGCATAAAGAAGGTCGCATGAGCATGGTACTGGGCGATCACCTCCAGAAGCTCGCCCGTCCTCTTCCCCGGTCCGTCGTCAAAGGTCAGCGCCACCATCGGCTTACCCGGATCTATCTTGCTCTCCTCCATGGCCTCCAGCACGCCGTCTTCTGAAAACGTACACTTGGTCATGCCCAGATACACCGTCCCCGACGCCATCTTTCCTTCCTGGTCAAAATAATACTTCTTATCCTCCATATCCTTCCAGCCGACCGCCATCCTGCCGTCCGCTTCCAGATAATACTTCGCATTCTCATGTTCAAGCCAGCCTGTCTTCATGATCCCGTCAGAATCAAAAAAATACCTTCCTCCTCCGATATCCTGCCAGCCGGCCGCCCTCTTGCCGTCCGCGCCAAAATAATATCTTATGCCCTTCGAAACCACAAAATCACTGACGACATATGTACCGTCATAGCGTCTGAACTGATCGCCGTCCCACTCGCCGACTGCATTCTTCACAGTAAGCGCCGCATCAAGCGTATCAATCCTTAGATTCCCTACCCATTCCCTGTCAAGGGACGCCAGGATCCTGTCCTCTAACTGCAAATGCATGGGATACTCCCCTTCCACAGCCGTATCCGCATCACAGACCACCGAATACCCTTCTCCGCGTTCCAGTTCTTCGATCAGATCTGCCGCCGTATAGCCGGAATCCTTGTCAAGAATGACCTTCGTATTCCCCGTCACTTCAACCTTCGCCTTGCAGACCGGCACTTCCTCCCCTTGCAGAATCTCCGTATCGGTCAGCCTCAGGAAGATGTCCGCCCCCTGCCTGGACGCCGTCGCCGTTGTTAAAAAAAACAATGGAACGGCACATAACACTAAAAGAGTAAGAAAGCGTAGACATCTTCTTACTCTTTTTACCTTCTTTATTCTCTTTTCGCGTAATAACTCACGTTCCTTTATTCTGTTACTCTTCATCTGTACACCACTCCCACAGCAAAATAACTCTCTGTACGTGGTTGAGTATACAGCAAAAACATGAATATTACAATGAAGATTATGTTAAGATTATTTAATTATTCTTAATAATCATTTAATAATACGCACACGAAGCACTTCTCTGACCTGCTCAAGCTCCCTGACCACGCTGTCAGGAACCGGACTGTCAATATCAATCATCGTATAAGCATACTTTCCCTTGCTCTTATTCGTCAGATCGGCGATATTCATATTATCCTCCGCCAGGATCTTCGTGAACTGCCCGATCATATTCGGCACATTGCGGTGCAGGAGAAGGATCCGTATATTGTCACCCTTAAGTCCCATATCACAGTTAGGGTAATTAACCGAATTCCTGATATTTCCATTCTCAAGGTAATCCATCAACTGCTTCACAGCCATCTTCGCGCAGTTATCTTCCGATTCCTCCGTAGACGCCCCCAGATGCGGGATCACGATCGCCCCCTTTACTCCGGCCGTCACAGGTGTCGGGAAGTCTGACACGTAATGCTTCACATGCCCTGACAGCAGTGCGTCTACCATCGCCTCCTCGTCCACCAGCACATCCCTTGCAAAGTTCAGCACCACAACCCCCTTCTTCATGAGGCTTATGGCGTTCTTGTCGATCATTCCCTTCGTCTGCTCCATGGCCGGAACGTGGATGGAAATATAATCGCAGTCACCATAAAGCTCATCTATCGACTTGGCATGGTGGATACTTCTTGACAGTCTCCATGCCGAATCTACGGACACATACGGATCATATCCGTATACCTCCATGCCAAGATTCGTTGCCGCGTTGGCAACCAGCACCCCGATGGCGCCAAGGCCGATGACTCCCAGCTTCTTTCCCTCCAGCTCACATCCTGCAAAAGCCTTCTTGGCCTTCTCAGCATCCTTGGCGATATTGCCGTCCTCCTCATTCTCCTGCACCCAGTTGATACCGCCCACAATATCCCTGGACGCAAGGAGCATCCCTGCGATCACCAGCTCTTTCACTCCGTTGGCGTTGGCTCCCGGCGTATTGAACACGACGATCCCTTTCTCTGCACAATCCTCCAGAGGAATATTGTTCACGCCCGCGCCTGCACGCGCGATTGCCTTAAGCTTCGGTGACAATTCCATATCGTGCATGACAGCGCTTCTTACCAGAACCGCATCCGCTTTCTCAAGCGTACTTACCGGGACGTATTCTTCTGTCAGCCTTTCCAGTCCTACGTCAGAGATTGGATTTAAGCAATGATATTTATACATGATTACTGATTCTCCTCTTCAAACTTCTTCATAAACGCTGTCAGCGCCTCGACGCCTTCTATCGGCATGGCATTATAAATGCTTGCGCGCATACCGCCCACGCTGCGGTGGCCTTTCAGATTCTCAAACCCGGCCTTTCGGGCTTCTTTTATGAACTTCGCATCCAGCTTATCATCTCCCGTCACAAACGGCACATTCATCAGCGACCGGTCCTCAGGCTCTACGGTTCCCTTAAACATCCTGCTCTGATCCAGAAAATCATACAGAATCCCCGCCTTCTTCTCATTATGCTCCTTCATTGCCTCAAGGCCGCCCTGCCTCTTGAGCCACTTGAACACCTTGCCGCAGATGTAGATCCCGTAAGCCGGAGGCGTATTATAAAGAGAACCTGCGTCCAAATGCGTCTTATATTTCAGCATCGTCGGCGTTCCCGGAAGTACATCATCCGTGATCAGATCCTTACGGATGATCACGATCACGGTTCCCGCCGGCCCTATATTCTTCTGCACGCCGCCGTAGATCACTCCATATCTTGTCACATCCACCGGTTCCGATAAGAAACAGGAGGAAACATCTGCCACCAGTATCTTCCCCTTCGTATCCGGCAGCTTCCGGTACTTGGTGCCGTAGATGGTATTATTCTCACAGATATATACGTAATCCGCGTCCTCTGAAACAGGCAGATCGCTGCAATCTGGAATATAAGAGAAAGTCTTATCTTCTGAGGACGCCAGGATATTTACCCTGCCGTACTTCTTCGCTTCCTCGCTGGCCTTCTTCGCCCACTGGCCGGTCACAATATAATCCGCCGCCTTGTTCTTCATCAGGTTCATGGGGATCATCGCAAACTGCTGCGACGCCCCTCCTTGCAGAAACAGCACCGCATACTCGTCGGGAATCCCCATCAGATCGCGCAGGTTTGCCTCTGCCGTGTCAATAATCTCCTGAAACGCCTTTGAGCGGTGACTCATCTCCATTACAGACATTCCCGTCCCTTGATAATCCAACATCTCCTCTGCCGCTTCTCGCAGCACTTCCTCCGGCAATACGGCCGGGCCTGCCGAAAAATTGTACACTCTGCTCATATTCGTTCCTCACCTTTCTATAATAACTCTACTTGCTCTCCTCAAGATCCTTCTCGTCAAACACCTCGCTGATCGCCTTACCCGGCGCCACCATCGGCCATACCTTATCGTCACAGTCGATCTGGCAGTCGATGACCACCGGCCTGTTAAGCGTCAGCGCCTCTGCAAACGCCGCCTTAAATTCTTCCTGAGTTGCCGCCCGGATCCCGACTGCGCCCATCGCCTCCGCAAGCTTCACAAAATCCACGGCATCATTTAACACCGTCGCCGAATATCTCTGCCCGTAGAACAGGTTCTGCCACTGGCGTACCATTCCCAGTACATGGTTGTTGACCACCACCTGGATCACCGGAATGTTATGGCGGACCGCTGTCGCGATCTCATTCATATTCATCCGGAAGCATCCGTCTCCGGCGATATTGACAACCGTCTTATCCGGCATCCCCGTCTTCGCGCCAAGAGACGCGCCAAGCCCGTATCCCATGGTCCCGAGTCCGCCGGATGTCAGCAGAGTCCTCGGCCTCGTATAGCGGTAGAACTGAGCCGCCCACATCTGATGCTGGCCGACCTCGGTCACAACGATGGCCTCTCCCTTCGTCTGTCGGTATACCTCTTCCACCACAAAAGGTCCCGTCAGGATCTCTGGATGATAGGACAGAGGATAACGCTCCTTGTATTCCATGATCTTCTGGATCCATTCCTTATGCTCCTGCTGGTCAAGCCTGTCATTCAACAGTCCGAGGACTGTCCGGATATCCCCCACAACTCCGGCCGTGATCAGCACATTCTTATCCATCTCTGCGGGATCGATATCAATCTGCAAAATCTTTGCATTGCTGGCAAACTTCTTCGCATTGCCGGTCACACGGTCGCTGAACCTTGCCCCGATCACGATCAGAAGATCGCATTCACTGACACCGTAGTTCGAGGTCTTGGTCCCGTGCATCCCAAGCATACCCGTATAGAGCGGATCTGTTCCCGGAAATGCTCCCTTTCCCATCAGGGAATCGGCCACCGGCGCATCCACCTTCCTGACGAAGGTATATAACTCCTTGCTGGCGTCTGAAAGGATCGCCCCGCCTCCGACGAAGATATACGGGTTCTGCGCCTTCCTGATCAGCTTAAGGGCCGTATCAAGCTCCTCCTCACTCACCTCGTTCGACGCAGGAACCGGTTTGGACGCCTCCTTCTGATAATCTGCCTTTTCCGCCGTCACATCCTTGGGAATGTCGATAAGCACCGGGCCCGGTCTTCCCTTCTTCGCAATGATAAAAGACTTGCGGATGGTGTCGGCGAGATCATTTACATCCTTTACAATATAATTATGCTTCGTGATCGGCATTGTGACTCCCGCAATATCTATTTCCTGAAAGCTGTCTTTTCCCAAGAGGCTCACTCCTACATTACAGGTAATGGCCACGATCGGAATGGAATCCATATACGCGGTCGCGATCCCTGTGACAAGATTCGTCGCTCCCGGCCCGCTGGTCGCAAAACACACGCCGACCTTTCCGGTCGCCCTGGCGTATCCGTCAGCCGCATGAGCGGCTCCCTGTTCATGGGAAGTCAGGATATGCGTAATCTCATCACTGTGCCTGTATAACTCGTCATATACATTCAGAATGGCGCCGCCCGGATAACCAAATACGGTGTCCACTCCCTGCTCTTTCAAACATTCGATCAATATCTGTGATCCTGTCAACTGCATATTCTGTCATTCTCCTTCTATATGTACATTAATGAATGGTTTACTTACCCGGAATCTCAAGGATCGCTCCCCGGTTACCGGATGTCACCATGGCCGCATATCTTGCCAGATACCCTGTCGTCACCTTCGGCTCTCTTGGCTGCCATGCTTCCCTTCTCCTTAACAGCTCCTCCTCAGACACCTGAAGCTCCAGTTTCAGGTTCGGGATATCTATCTTAATGATATCTCCTTCCTCCACCAGTGCGATCGTCCCGCCGACTGCCGCCTCCGGAGACACATGGCCGATAGAGGCTCCTCTGGAAGCTCCGCTGAAACGGCCGTCCGTGATCAACGCCACGCTGGAACCAAGCCCCATGCCCGCGATCGCGGAGGTCGGATTAAGCATCTCCCGCATACCCGGACCGCCTTTTGGTCCCTCATAGCGGATCACTACCACATCGCCGGCCGCAATCTTTTTGCCCTTTATTGCATCTATGGCATCCTCTTCACAGTCAAACACCCTGGCCGGGCCTTCATGGACAAGCATCTCCTCCACAACAGCCGAACGCTTGACCACGCTTCCGTCAGGCGCCAGATTCCCCTTCAATACGGCAAGACCGCCGGTCGGCGAATATGGACGATCGATCGGACGGATCACCTCCGGATCCTTGTTGACCGCATGTGCAATATTCTCTCCCACCGTCTTTCCTGTAACCGTCATGCAGTCCGTATGCAGAAGTCCCTTCTTATTGAGTTCCGCCATCACCGCATAGACGCCGCCTGCTTCATCCAGGTCTTCCATATAGGTCGGTCCCGCCGGCGCAAGGTGGCAGAGGTTCGGCGTCTTCTCACTGATTCCGTTGGCAAAATCAATCTCAAAATCCATGCCGATCTCATGAGCGATCGCCGGAAGATGGAGCATACTGTTGGTAGAGCATCCAAGCGCCATATCTACTGTAAGGGCGTTCAACACGGCATTCTCGGTCATGATATCTCTTGGCCGGATATTCTTTTCCAATAATTCCATTACTTTCATGCCTGCCTGCTTCGCAAGGCGGATCCTCGCAGAGTAAACGGCCGGGATGGTCCCGTTACCGCCAAGTCCCATTCCCAGAACCTCCGTTAAGCAGTTCATGCTGTTGGCCGTGTACATGCCGGAACAGGAACCGCAGGTAGGACAGGTCTTATTCTCGAACTCGCACAGATCCTCATCCGTGATCAGACCGGCCGCGTTCGCCCCCACTGCCTCAAACATACTGGAGAGACTGGTCTTCTTCCCCTTCACATGTCCCGCCAGCATCGGGCCTCCGCTGACAAATATGGTCGGCACATTGATCCTTGCGGCCGCCATCAGAAGCCCCGGCACGTTCTTGTCACAATTGGGGACCATAACCAGCGCGTCAAACTGATGTGCCAGAGCCATCGCCTCCGTGGAATCTGCGATCAGATCCCTTGTTACCAGAGAATACTTCATACCGATATGTCCCATAGCAATTCCGTCGCATACCGCGATGGCCGGAAACACGACCGGCGTTCCGCCTGCCATGGCAACCCCCTGCTTTACTGCATTTACAATCTTATCCAGGTTCATGTGTCCCGGCACAATCTCATTATAAGAGCTGACAATCCCAACCAGAGGACGCTCCATCTCTTCTGGTGTAAGTCCTAACGCATTAAATAAAGACCTGTGGGGAGCCTGCTGCTTCCCCTTCGTAACTGTATCGCTTCTCATATTATCCTCCTGCTCTGGAATATGGCAGAACATACCCTTCCCATATCCCTGATCTTGTATTATTACATCATACTTTCTATTGAATATACCCTGCGATCAGATCGCCCATCTTCTTGGTGTCAACCTGTTCTTTGCCTTCCGACATAATGTCGATCGTCCTGTATCCTTCCTTAAGAACCCTTGAAACCGCATTCTCAATCGCATCCGCCTCTCTGTCAAGATCGAAGCTGAACCGCAGCATCATCGCGGCAGACAGGATTGTGGCGATAGGATTGGCAATTCCTTTGCCCGCAATATCCGGAGCGGAACCGCCGCTTGGCTCATAGAGGCCGAACTTCGTCTCATTCAGGCTGGCGCTCGCAAGCATCCCTATAGAGCCTGTCACCATGCTCGCCTCGTCAGATAAGATATCTCCGAACATATTCTCCGTCAGTATCACATCGAACTGCTTTGGATCCTTTACTAACTGCATGGCGCAATTGTCCACAAGCATGTGCTCTAACGCCACCTCCGGATATCCGGCGGCCACTTCCTCCACAACCTTTCTCCAGAGCCTGGAGGAATCCAGCACGTTCGCTTTATCCACGCTGGTCACCTTCTTCCTGCGCTTCATGGCTATATCAAATCCGCGCTTTGCAATCCTGCGGATCTCGTTCTCATTATATGTAAGAGAGTCATATGCAGTCATAACACCGTCTTCCCTGACGGTCCTGCGCTCTCCGAAATACAGGCCGCCCGTCAGTTCCCGCATGATCATCATATCGAAACCGCCTTCTGTAATCTCTTTCTTCAGCGGACACGCGCCCTTTAACTCATCATACAGGACCGCCGGTCTCAGATTCGCGAACAGATTCAGCTCCTTGCGGATCCTGAGAAGTCCTGCCTCCGGTCTCTTTGATGGTTCTAACTGATACCACGGCGATGTCCTGGCGTCTCCCCCGATAGAACCCATTAGCACTGCATCGCAGCTCCTGGCGGCCGCAACCGTCTCATCCGTCAATGGAACGCCATGTACGTCGATGGACGCCCCGCCCATCAAGAGCTGTGTATAGCCGCAGGTATGCCCGTAGACTCTGGCTGTCTCATCTAACACCTTCATGGCCTCCGTCACTATCTCCGGCCCAATCCCGTCTCCCTTGATCACTCCGATTCTAAGCTCCATAATCCTCTTCCTTCCTATCCTCAAATACAAAACTTTGTTCTCTATAATATCCTATTTCTATGTATGTTTCAAGACTTTAATTCGTCAAATTGCCTGTTCTGTGTCAATTCCTGTAGATTTCACGGTTTTTCCGGCCTCTGTAAATGATTTCCTGTATAAAATTTTTCTGCCTGTTCCATCTGAAATCCACACATGAAATCCTTTATATGCAAAAAACTCCCATGACACACATAAGCGTGCCATGGAAGTTTTCTCCTCAGAACATCCTTAACCTAAAACATACCTGTCTTTGGTGATTTACCAGTATTATTCCCAGATGCTGACGGTCTTGTCGCTTTCACGAATGCAACCGGTGACAGGCTTGTAAATGTTGCTGATACAAACTGTGTGCCGACTGCATTAGGAATGATCACTTCCCAATTTTCATTATCATAGCAATGAAGTACGAAAATCGTATCGCCTGACGCAACCTTCGGTACGGTAAAATCAACCGTAAGGGGATTCTCTTTTGTTACTGCTCTTTCCGGTATTACTTCCGTAACATGTAACAATTCCAGATTCATTCCCTCTCTGTAATAATTTCCAAGAATCTTTCTAAGTCCGGCTGTCGTCCTGATCTTTGCATCAGCCACAGTATATGAGCCTGGAACATATTTGGAAATCGTCACATCTGCGGTCGGTGAAGACACGACATCATCTGTCGTTACCGTGTCGGTAGATGCGCTGCCTCCCTTATCCGGATAAACCGGCTTGCCGGACGCACTGTCGGATGCAAAGCTCACAACACCCATACTTAAGGTCAATCCCAGTACAAGTGCAAGAGAAACTATCTTTTTTCCCAATTTAACCATCGGATATCCCTCCCTTCTTTTGTTTATTCTATATTAAAACCCGTTAAGGTTCTAATATCCTGCTTCATCTGCCAGTGTATAAAACATCTCCACTGTCAGGCGTTCCAACGCATCCTCATCCGCGTAGAACTCTTCATGCCTCTCTCCCACCGTTCGGTTTCCTTCAATCTGGACAATCGAATCATCAAAATCCATCTTATCTATATAGAAGTAAAAAGAAGGCAATTCTGTTTTCCTGATATCCGTTGTCATATTCTCATTCATAACCGAATACAGCTCAAACAACAGCTTCGGATCCTTTTTTATCACTTCTTTCACTGCGCTAATATATCCTTTTATATACTGTTTCTGCCTTTCTGCCCTTTCTTCACAGCTTGCATAGGTATGAATGTCCCGCACATGGAGATAATTGAAGCTTTGACCGTCCGCAAGATGGACCGTATTGCCCGGCCGGAACATTGGATCAAGCTTCGCAAGCTCCGCATCCACATACTCCGGATCCATATGGACTGTAACCCCTCCTACGGCGTCGTTCAACGCCGGAACCGCGTTAAAATTAACAGCACAATATCTGTGTATCGGTATATTCATCAGAAGTGCAGACACATTCTGCGCCGTTTTTCTGCAACTGTCGTCCTCATCATTTCCATACGCATACTGTAGTGTGATCTGCATGGTCCTGGTGTTAAAATAATTCCCCTCCGCATCATAGATATCAACGGGCATCATCAGATCGCGTGGGATATTAATAATCTTCATCTCTTTGCTCTTCGCATTCAGGCTTATCAGAAAAATGGCGTCGGACTGCCCGCGTTCTCCCGGAAGCACATCCTGATCCAAAGCACGGTCATGGTCTATCCCAAGGCAGAGGATATTGATCAGATCCTCGTTATATATATAATGCTCTCCCTCATATTGGATCGGCCGCACTGTCCCTTCTACAGCCATATCCTGCCTAAACAAAATGCCTGTCCACGCCAATGCATACAGGAGGATCCCAGACACAAGAACGCTCCCCAAAAGAATCATCCCCCATATCGGGATCCTTCTAAAATTCTTCATCACTGCGCACCCCTATGACCAGCCACCGGCCGGACGGCTGGTCACTGATACAGGTAGACAATGTAATCATAGAATCTTTGTCTGTCGGTGCAAATTCCTCGTTAAAATATGCAGGCTGCTGCCCGAAATTCCTGATGTCTTCAATAAACCGGCTTCTCTCAGCCAGCGTGTCAAAATTATAGCTCTCAGGTATGTAACGGTCATCAAATACAACTGCCGCATAGACATGGTATTGGATCGCTTCGTCGGGCAGGTAGATATTGATCTTCGTATGCTCTCGGAAAAAATTTTCATCGTCGTAATCATGAAGACTGCCGAACATGGAGCCGTCATTCATATCATGTCCGTAGATGATCGTATTATTCTCATGAAAGTCCCTGCTGTTAATGCTCTCCGTGTAAATAGAACCCGGAAGCCCCTCTGTCTTCTCCAGGGTAGTATTAAGATAATCAATACTTCCGTCTGCACTCTGAAGGATGGGATAAGAAACCTTCGTTCCAGGTATCTCAATATATGCATAGACATCACTGTTAACTTTCTTAAGCTCATCAAAATCTACAGGGATATCCACTTTCTTCTTAGCGTCTTCATCCAGATTCAGTTCCTGGACATCAGCCTTGCTTTCTTCCTTCGGAGTCTTGGCAAACATAATTGCCCCCACTAAGACAGCGGCCGCTATGATCACTGCCGCCACACCTATTCTTACGTATTTTTCCACAATCATTCTCCTCACTGATTTGTTCGTACTATAAGATTATAATCTTATAAAGTTTATATGTCAACTCTTTTAAAGATTTATTTTTCTGGTCAAACTATTGCTAAAATATCCTTGAAAGGGTGTGATCTCATGAAAAACCTGAAATTATTACGAAACCAAAAAGGATTAAGCCAGCAAAAACTGGCTGATATATTGCACATCAGCCAGCAGTCTGTCTATAAGTATGAAAATGACATAACATCTCCGGATATTGATACACTGAAGAAGATTGCAGATTATTTTGAAACATCCATCGACTATGTTGTCGGTTACACAGATCTTCCCCACAAGATTGAACCAACCGTCAAGCTGACTCTCAATCAGGACGAAGCAAGGCTGATCAAAAAGTATCAGAACCTGTCGCCAAGACGCCGGTCTGTCATCCACTCTGTGATAGACAGTTATGATGACAAATACTGACGGCACAGATCATATGTATATTTTCCGCAGACCTGTGCATACTAAGAGTGATTTATCATTCCTTAATCCAAGGTGGTGATACAATGACTTTCCAGGACGAATTTCCGATCGGCTTTACCATGTCACTGGCACAGCATTCCGATATCCTGACGCAGTTTGCTTCACTCTCCCCAGATGAACAGCAGAGGATCGTGGATGGTTCCCGCCAGATGAAGAGCCGGCAGGAGATGCAGAATTACGTGGAAAATATGTTTCAGGGATAGAGGCTTATGGCTTTCTGTCCCTATTTTTCTTTTTTGCCCTTCAGATACCTGACCGCCTCGGGATCCCGTATATTCCGGATCCGTTTCCACTCTTTCGTGTCGTCATCCCTCAGCACCTCTGACTGATTCTGATACAGGAACCTCACCAGTTCATAACCGCTCACCCAGATCTCATTGTTCCCGTCCCGCTGTGATTCATCGAAGATCAGCTGTAATCCAAAATGAAGGTGATATTCATCTATATTATTCACATTCTCCTCTCTGCTGTAACCAGTCCGCCCGATATAGCCGATCACATCTCCGGCCTGCACCACATCGCCCTTCTTCAGATCTTCCGAGTACGGGCGGTCCTGCCGCAGATGCGCATAGTAATAATAACGTCTGCCGTCAAAGCTGTTGATCCCCACACGCCATCCGCCGTACTGATTCCAGCCAAGCTCGGCCACATAGCCCGACTCTACGGCGATGACAGGCGTTCCCACCTGCCCCATCATATCGTGCCCCAGATGGTTTCTGCGATACCCATAAGTTCTTGATACTCCGAAATCGTCATAATCCGAATAGGGAAATCCTTTTGCTATGGGGTGAAATGCTTTTAACCCGTATACCTTCCGCCACTTCTTCTCCTTATGCTGTCCGTCTGTCTCCGTCTCATACTCACCGACTAATCCGTCCAGCACTGCGCCATACGCTTCCCGGTAGTAATCATAATATTCCATCCCCTCC
Organism: uncultured Dorea sp.; assembly: GCA_910579015.1. Taxonomy (GTDB): domain Bacteria; phylum Bacillota; class Clostridia; order Lachnospirales; family Lachnospiraceae; genus Sporofaciens. The sequence continues at coordinate 51,185 of CAJTRO010000017.1, forward strand.
GTCAGATCCTTAAGCGTCTTCTCCCCTTTCAGCAGGATCTCTGCCGCATCATCCATATCCTCCTCCTGATATCCCGAGAAATCGCCTCCGTATTTTGCTCCAAGAAAAGCCAGAAGATCTACCCAGCTAAGATGTATGTCCTTCCCATATGTGTCGATGTCATACTGATACGCCTTCCTCATGGCCTCGTTCGTCACATTGAACTCTACCCATTTTATGTAATCCTTCTGCTCTTCGTCAGTACCCTTAGAAACCAATCCCATACTTTCTTCATAAAAAGAAGGATCGATCTCCTCTCCTGCCGTCAATATTCCTCCGATGACAGTCAATATACATAAAAGCAGCACTGTCCTATGCTTCTTCATCCACCCCTGCCCCTCTTTTCCTGTCTGCTTTTATATTCAGCTTATGCAAAATTTATGTGTTACATTCCTTATTTAGATCCCGGGCAAAAAGAAAGAGTACAGGAAACCAATGCCTGATTCCTGTACTCTTTCTTAATTTATTAACATATATATCCCATGTTATGCCAGATGCCAGATATCCTTATTGTAATCCTCGATCGTCCGGTCGGATGAGAAATATCCCGCCTTCGCAATATTGACCAGCATCTTCCTGCTCCATGCCTTCCGGTCCTCATATTCTGCCAGCGCACGGTCCTTCACCTCAATATACTCCTTCACATCCAGAAGCGTCATGAACCAGTCTTTATAGATCAGCTCCGCATGGATCTGAAGCAGATGATACGGATCGCCGATCTTCATCATCTCCGGACTGATGATAAAGTTCACCAGTGTACGGATCTGCTCGTCCTCAATGTAGTAATCTGCCGCACGGTAATTACTCTTTGCATAATGCTCGATCACCTGCTCGCTGGATTCGCCGAAGATATAGATATTCTCATCTCCCACCAGCTCATGGATCTCCACATTGGCTCCGTCTTCCGTTCCAAGCGTCACCGCACCGTTCAGCATAAACTTCATATTACCGGTTCCCGACGCCTCCTTTGACGCCAGCGAAATCTGCTCGGAGATATCGCAGGCCGGGATCAGATGCTCCGCCATGGTCACATTGTAATTCTCCACCATGACAACCTTCAGATAAGGCGCCACATCCGGATCCTTACTGGTCAGCTCTTGCAGACACAGAATCATGTGGATAATATCCTTCGCGATCGAATATGCCGGCGCGGCCTTTGCTCCGAAGATCATGGTGATCGGTGTCGCCGGCTTCTTTCCCGACTTGATCTCCAGATACTTATAGATCCCGTACAGCACGTTCATCTGCTGACGCTTATACTCGTGCAGACGCTTAACCTGGATATCAAAGACAGAATCCGGATCAAGCTCAAGCCCCTGCGTCTCTTTCAGATATTCTGCCAGCTGTACCTTCTTCGTGTGCTTCACTTCCAGAAGCTTTGTAAGCGCGGCCTCATCTTCACAGCAGTCAAGCAGTCTCTCCAGCTGATTCGCATCCTTCTTGAAATCTTCTCCGATGTAGCTTTCAATCCACTCTACCAGTTCCTTATTGCAATGCAGAAGCCATCTGCGGAAAGTAATACCATTGGTCTTGTTGTTGAATTTCTCCGGATAAATGTCATAGAACGGCTTCAGCTCCGAATTCTTAAGGATCTCCGTATGCAGAGCGGCCACCCCGTTGACACTGTGTCCAAAATGGATATCCATATTCGCCATGTGTACTCTGTTCTGGTCGTCTATAATGGCAACTCTCGGATCCGGATATCTGCCCTTCATGCGCATATTCAGGTCCTTGATGATTGGTACGATCTGCGGTGCAGCCTGCTCCAGATACTCGAGCGGCCACTTCTCCAGCGCCTCTGCAAGGATGGTATGGTTCGTATAAGCACAGGTCTTCTGCACGATCTCAATAGCCTCATTGAAATCGACACGCTTCTGTACCAGAAGGCGGATCAGCTCCGGAATAATCATGGATGGATGAGTATCGTTAATCTGGATCGCAACATGCTCATGGAGTCTGCGGAGGTCATACCCCTTCTCCTCGCATTCCTTCAAGATCAGCTGAGCGCCGCTTGAAACCATGAAATACTGCTGATATACTCGAAGCAGATTCCCTGCTCTGTCACTGTCGTCCGGATACAGGAACAAGGTCAGGTTCTTGCTGATATCCTGCTTGTCAAACGAGATCCCGTCCCTGATGATCTCCTCATCCACACTCTCCACATCGAACAGATGGAGCTTGTTCTTCCCGTTGTCATACCCGGCCACATCAATGTCATAGAGCTTTGACGTCAGGGTAAAATCCTTGAACGGCACCTGGAAGCTGATACCAGTATCCGTAAGCCAGGACTGTGGTTCAATCCACGGATTCGGCGTCTCTTTCTGCTTATGCGCCTCAAACACCTGACGGAATAATCCCATATGATAATTAAGACCAATACCGTCACCGCAAAGTCCCAGTGTTGCGATCGAATCCAAGAAACATGCGGCAAGCCTTCCAAGACCGCCGTTTCCAAGAGACGGCTCCGGTTCTATCTCCTCGATCGCAGACAGCTTCTTGCCGTTCTTCTCAAGAACTCTGGCCGCTTCGTCGTAGATCCCGAGATTGATCAGATTATTCGATAACAGTTTACCGATCAGGAATTCTGCCGAGATGTAATACACCTTCTTATCTCCGGTAATATCCGGCGTCTCTTTTAATCTTTCTTTCGTGTATGCAAGCAGGGCGTAATAAATCTCCTGATCGCCTGCGTCCTTCACTTCTTTGTTCAATTCCTTCTGTAAAAATGTTGTCAGTTCATTCTCAAGCATAATATACCTCCATTACTCCCTGTCCAGGCGTACCCGCCTGTCCATAATCTTACTCTGCTGATACGGCTCCTGCCTTCTCTACCTGGGCAATCGCAGCCTTCTGCATCGGAATACGGCAGTTACGGTTGCTTCCAAACTCAACGATCACATCACTGTCACTGATATCAATAATCACTCCATAAAAACCGCTCGTCGTAAGTACGGTATCGCCTACTTCCATCTCTGCGATCATAGACTGGATACGCTTCTGTTCCTTCTTCTGCGGCCTCAAGAAAATGAAGTAAAAACCGCCGAAAATAACTACATATACAAGAATTACTAACGTCCAGCTTCCTCCTGCACTTTGCGTTGCTAATGTGTACATAATCCTTCCTCCTAATATCTGTCTTAAAAAAACACTATTGCTATCATACACAATAATCAGACATACATCAAGTAAATTTATGGAATTCTTATCATTTTCATGATTTTTTGCGATTTATATTCCTGGTAACGATCTTCTTCGATCGCTTCTCGGATCTCCTCCATCATCGTATTGTAGAAATACAGATTGTGGAGCACGCAGAGCCGCATCCCCAGCATCTCCTTCGCCTTCAGCAGATGGCGGATATAGGCACGGGAATAGGTCCGGCAGGCAGGGCACTGACACCCCTCCTCGATCGGCCCCTCATCCAGCTCATACCGGGCGTTAAAGAGGTTCAATTTCCCCTGATTGGTATAGACATGTCCATGCCTTCCGTTCCGGCTTGGATACACGCAGTCAAAGAAATCAACTCCCCGGTCGACCGCCTCGAGAATATTCGCCGGCGTGCCGACGCCCATAAGATATGTCGGCTTCTCAAGAGGCAGATACGGCACCACTGCATCCAGGATCCGGTACATATCTTCATGCGATTCGCCAACCGCAAGCCCTCCTATGGCATAACCGTCCAGATCAAGCTTCGCGATCTCCTGTGCATGGCGGATACGGATGTCCTCATAGATACCGCCCTGATTGATCCCGAACAACATCTGCTTTTGATTTATCGTATCCGCAAGTCCGTTCAGCCTGTTCATCTCATCCTTACACCGAACAAGCCAGCGGGCAGTCCTGGCCACAGACCGCTCCATATAGTCCCGGTCCGCAACACTCGACGGACACTCGTCGAATGCCATCGCGATCGTGGAAGCCAGATTGGACTGGATCCTCATACTCTCCTCCGGCCCCATGAATATCTTTCTGCCGTCTATATGGGAATGAAAATACACTCCCTCTTCCTTAATCTTTCTTAATCCTGCCAGAGAAAAAACCTGGAAGCCGCCGGAGTCCGTAAGGATCGGCTTGTCCCAGACCATAAATCTGTGGAGCCCTCCAAGCTTCTTCACCACCTCATCTCCCGGCCGGACATGAAGATGGTAGGTATTGGAAAGCTCCACCTGAGTCTTAATGTTCAAAAGATCGTCCGTCGACACCGCGCCCTTGATGGCGGCCGCGGTTCCGACATTCATAAATACAGGCGTCTCAATAACCCCGTGTACTGTGTGCAATCTTCCTCTCTTGGCAAGACCATCTCTTTTCAATAATTCATACATGGTCTTTCGCTCCTTATACTGCGTTCGTCATACAAACACTTCTAATCAAATATATCAATAATGGCATATTACCGGCATACCGTCCATAAGCAGTTCATACAGCTGTCCGGCAACACTGGTCGGCAGATTCACACAGCCGTGCGATCCGTGCGTCCGATACCTCTGTCCTCCAAACGACGCCTGCCAGGACGCATCATGGAATCCGATGCCTCCGTTAAACGGCATCCAGTATTTGACCGGCGTCTCATACTCGTAGGTGCCGTCCGGCCGTTTCGTCCCTCTTAATGTCCGGTTCCTCTGCTTCCATGCCAGAGAATACCACCCCTGCGGCGTTGCGTTCCCTCTGTTGGGATTGCCGGTCACGCAGTCCGATTGCAGAACCACCTGTCCGTTCTGGATAAAATACATCCTCTGATTCGTCAGGTCAACCTCCGCATAGGTACTTCCCACGTCGCTGTCTCCATGACTTGCTCCACGGCTGGAAAAATTGGCCTCTCTGGTCACCGTCTCTCCATTCTGGACATTGGCAAGCAGTGCGTTGAACTCCGCTTCCTGGTCAATCTGCCAGCCATAACCGCCTCCCTCTACCGTGACCACATTGCCTGTTGCTGTCGTGAACGACCGCGCACGCCCCTTTGTATTATACTTATCCGCCAACGACTGTACATATGCACGGACCGCCTCCTGATTGAAGGCCACGTTCATCTCTGCGTCTACCGTCACCCACTGGGATATGACAGACGCATCCACAACCTCCGTATGCGGATTGAAGTCATAAGTAACATTCGCGCCAAGATAGCTGTTCATGGCATCCTTTGCCGCCACAACCTCCGGGGAGTCCGACAAGAACCTCGGCAGGGCATAGCACCCGCTCTTGGCAAGATCCAGAGAGGGCCTGAACCCGCTGATTGCTTCTGCCACCTTCGCATGAAACACCTCTGTATTGATCTGCGTCCCCACAATCTCCGGCGCGACCACGAACTGTCCATCCTGAAACTGCGGATGTGCGTCTGTAGAGGGCGTCTGTGTCTCGGGATTCATACACCCAAGCCCCGCGACCGCCTCCGCAAGAGCCGTCTCGTCATACTTCACGCCGATCTCCATCTTAATCTCCGGGTGCTTCCACAAGGACTTCGGCCACAGGAAATTCTCCTGCTCCTCCATAAACTCCTCAAGCTGGCCGCCCGGCACATACTCTATGGCAATCGCCGATCCATGAATGGCTTCCCGGCCTCCCTGTGATTCTTCCAGTGTCAGGGTATAATCCGAGACTTGCTTCTTCATGTAGTCCTCTACCTGCTCCACACTCTTCATGGAACAATCCATCCCGTTTATCTTCGTGTTAAACATGAAATGACTGTTAAAGAAAACAGCGAATCCAATATATGCGGCCGCGGCCGTTCCCAGAAGCCCTGCCGCGGCGATCGCCGCAATCTTCACACCATTATACTTCCTTTTGTTCCTTCGGCCTCTTCTGCCCCGCTGGTCCTCTTCATCACGGACGTCTTCTTCTCTGCTGTCCTCATCACGGCCATCTTCTTCTCTGCTGTCTTCATCGTCTGTATATTCTGATTCCCAATCGTCGTCATCTGCTCTTTCATTCCGGCTGTCAGATTTTCTGCCGCCCTTCCCGGCGATCCCGGCCTCTCCATTGCGGCGATCCCTGGCGCTTTCGGCTTCTCCATTACGGCGATCCCCGGAGCTTTCGGCCTCTCCATTGCGGCGATCCCCGGAGCTTCCGGCTTCCTCTGACTTACTCACGCGGCCTGATCCAGAAATACCTTCATCAGCAGATACATCAGTCCGGTCAGGATCTTTCTTACGCGGCTTCCTTTTCTTCGGAGAGTCTGAAGCCTCTTTCTGAATCTCTTCACCGGATCCTTCTTCATAAATCTCATCTGCGGCCGCTTCTTTGGGCGGCGCTTTCCTGACAGAAGTCTTTCTGCCGGAATCAGCGCTGTTATCTGACGACCTCTTACCGGAAGGTCTCTTCTTCGCCGTCCCCTGGTCAGCAGATTTCCTGCCGGACGATTTCCTGCGCACAGCTTCATCTCTATCATCCATTCTCCTGAAAGTTTCTGGTTTGTTATGGTCGTCCAAGATCCCCCGCATAGCCTCTTCCATAGTCTGCGCGATCATCTCTTCCGTCCTTTTATCTCTACTGCCCATCAGCCCCACACCTCTAAAAAAATATCATACTTATTCATTATAATATGCACATATTTAATTGTACAGGAAAAACAACGAAAAAATAATGAATATTTCCTGTAGATATTGCATTTTTATTACAAACATATTACGGCATATTACGACACCAGCCGGCAGCCGCCGACAATAAGCAATAACGCCACTTGCCCCTTCCATACGATAAAAGTATATGCTAAAATATTCCACATAAACACTAAAATATTTAGACAGAAATTTTCTATTTTTAAGGAGGCTGAATTATGGCTGGCTCAACATACGGCACTTTATTTTCAATCACAACATGGGGGGAATCCCACGGACCGGCGATCGGCGTGGTTGTCGACGGATGCCCGGCAGGGATCTCTCTGACCAGGGAGGACATACAACAATTTCTCGACAGGAGAAAACCAGGGCAGAGTAAGTTTACCACTGCCAGGAAGGAAAGTGATCAGGCCGAGATTCTGTCCGGAGTATTCGAAGGCAGAACCACCGGCGCCCCCATCTCCATCCTCGTCTCCAATCAGGATCAGCGTTCACGGGATTACGGCAAGATCAAAGACTGCTACCGCCCCGGACATGCAGATTATACGTTTGACGCCAAATACGGTTTCCGGGATTACCGCGGAGGAGGCCGGACCTCCGGCAGAGAGACGATCGGCCGTGTCGCCGCCGGTGCGATCGCATCAAAGCTTCTTGATCAGCTCGGTATCCGCGTCACGGCATATACCAAATCTATCGGTACAATTACCGTGCCTGAAACCAGCTATGATCATGGATGCATACAGAACAATCCCTTATATATGCCGAATCTGGAATATGCCCGGAAGGCTTCTGCTTATCTGGAAGAATGTGTGAAAAATAAGGACTCCTGCGGCGGTATCATCGAATGTGTCGTGACCGGTATGCCCGCCGGCATAGGAGAGCCTGTATTTGAGAAATTAGACGCAAGCCTTGCAAAAGCCATTATGTCTGTCGGCGCCGTCAAGGGTGTGGAGATCGGCGGCGGATTTCAGACGGCACAGATGCAGGGAAGCACGAACAATGACGCGTTCTGCCGGGATGATGACAGAATAATGAAAAGAACCAACCATTCAGGCGGTACGCTTGGCGGCTTAAGCGACGGAAGCCCTATCATCCTGAGAGCCGCGGTGAAGCCGACTCCTTCCATCTCCCAGGAACAAGATACCGTGGATATCCACGGGGATCCGGTTAAGATCGCCATCACCGGAAGGCACGATCCGGTAATTGTTCCAAGGGCTGTCGTCGTCGTTGAAGCCATGACGGCGGTCACCGTCGCGGATCTTCTGATGCGCAACATGACGGCAAGGATGGAATATCTGGAAGAAATCTATAATAAGTGATCAAAGTGATCCTCAGCCGGCGGCTCCTGTCAGCTTATCTACAGCCGCCGGTATGTCTGTTACATCTCTCACAAAATGTACCCCATATCAATGCGCACTTCCTTGCGCTCTCTGTCATTATTCGAATAACAACAGCTGTCAAATCCGATCAGTTCAAAGCCTTCCTTCTCATAGAAGCTGATCGCCGCCGTATTGCAGGACTGGGTTTCAAGAATAACCGCTCTCCGATGCTCCTTTGCCGCCTGCTCCTTTGCCACAGCCATAAGCCGGTGTCCGATCCCCTGTCTTCTAAAGTCCTCATGCACCCACAATTCCGTCACCATCAGACGGTTGCTCCACTCCTCCGGACAGGTCTCAATACATGCGGCCAGCCTTCGCTCACCGTTGTCTTCCATTACAATTCCCCACGCAGAAGCCTTCTCCCAATGAGGCTGATATAACCTATCCGGGAAATCGTACTCCTCCGGATAATGGGTTACGGGCGTATCGAAACGCTGTTTCTGCATCCTGACATTGAATCCGTAAGCGTCCCTTTCTATCTGCACATCGTAATATTCCTCTGTTGTATACCTCATAGGTATCACCGTTCCCTCCCACTCTTCCTTTGGAAGGAAAATAATTTTTAAATCTTCTTCCATCAATCTCACCTGTTCTTATCTTCATTTTCTCCGTTTACGGCTTTCTTGCAAGCTGTAGGTCAATAGTATCATATATGGTAAATGTTCCGCCGTAATGATCGATCGTCTCCTCTATTTTCGCAAAAAATTCTGTTCTTATCTTCTCTTCAATTGCAATGTGGTCTGAATACGTCCCCAATAACTCCACATACTCCTTAGCCGAAAATGTTCTCGTCCGATAAAACATTCTGTGTCTTATATCTACAAAGCCGTATTTTTCCGCAATCTGAGCTCTGTAGACCGCCTGTTCTTCACTATATTCCATTCCGGCTTTCACTTCTTTGCCATAGAACGCGCAATAATACTTGGAATACAGCTTATCAATCTCTGCTGAAAGAACGGGGTTGTCCTTATCCCGATACGGATGATTGGCAAATCTTGCAAAAGCTCCGCCAGGTTTCAACATAGTGTAAACTTTTGAATACCCGATATCTTCCGGCACCCAGTGAAACGCAGACGCAGAGTAAACTAAGTCATATTGAGAATCGGGCAAAGAGACATTTTCAAATCTTTCTGTTATAACTGAAAAATTATCATATTCCTCAAACTTTTTCTCACATAATCTCGAGAAATTCTCTCCATATTCTACCGCGGTCAGACTGCATCCGGTTTTTAGAATCGGTAATGCCGCCTGTCCCCCTCCGATCCCCACCTCAACAACATAAGAGGATTCATCAATGGCAATATACTCAAAAAGCATTTTGTAAAGATCATCCGGATACCCAGGACGAAATTTTTCGTATGTAGATGCAACCGTGTCAAATGCCCATTCCAAACCTTTTATTACCGGCATAGCAACCTTCCTTTCATTCCTTATCAGTACAGTCAATCGCATGAACATCAAAAATGCTCTGCCTGAAATATTTAACATATTTCTTTTAAGTACGTTTCTGCTGTTTCTTCTGTCAGACCAAACTTTTCACAGATTTGTTTCAGAATAACGTCACTTGATATTTGCAGCTCTTTCAGTGTTAAAATCATAGCTGTTATTCCTTTATCAATTCCCTTTTGAATTCCTTTCTCCTCCACACCCTTACTTAAATTACACATAAGCGACACCTCACTTTCCAAGGCTAAAGTCATTTTAATATGAAAATCTTCCTCCAATATACGGAATTCTTTATGAGGAAAAAACGAAAGAATTGATCCGCACGGGAAGCTTTCTCTCTGTCCATAAATCCTTTCTGATTAATTTAAACTATGTCAGAAAACTATCCCCAAACAATGTCACAATGGTCAGCGGCGATAGTATTCCCATCAGCAAAAAGAGCTCCTTTCAGGTAAAAAAAGAATATCTGTCATTTATATCGGAACAATACAAATGAGGTGTCGCTATGAATTACGATTGGCTGCTATCCGGACAACGGGGTTTTTCGGATTATGATGTCTGCAAGGTTTTAGTCAGCCGCAAAGGCTCTGGCATTATGCGTGAAACTAATTACATCCAATCTTGTTGCCCAACTTTTTACCTGGTTCCCCTGAAAGATAATCTGCGGTATTGAGGATGTGCCGCCATTTATACCCCATTTACAGTTTTATCATGCCAAAATATCCATCAACTCCCGCCAATCTGAATACATAATCACTTGATGCTAACACAAATTCAAATCTGTTTCCCGGGAGCAGACAGTCAAACCGCTCCTTTCAGGCACTTCCTGAGCTTCTGCAAAACTTCGCCCTTACTTATGGTACGGCTCCCCGTTTATGATCCTGAATCCTCTGTATATCTGCTCCAGCAGAATCACCCGCATCAGCTGGTGCGGAAATGTCATTCTCGAAAAACTCAGCGCATGATCCGACCTTTTAAGCACCTCTTCTCCCAACCCGATCGAACCGCCGATAATAAACACGATATGGCTCTTTCCCTGCACTCCAAGCTCTTTGATCTTATCCGCAAATTCCTCTGACGAGACCTGCTTTCCCAGAATCTCCAGCGTGATCACATACGCATCATCCTTCACATGCTTTAATATCCGCTCTCCCTCTTTTGCACGCACCTCCGCCTCCTGCGCCTCGCTGGCACGCTCCGCCGTCTTCTCGTCCGCCACCTCTATGATCTCTAATTTACAATATTTACCCAGACGCTTCGCGTATTCCGCAACAGCGTCTCTCAGATACTTCTCCTTCAACTTTCCAACAGTCACCAAAGTAATCCGCATACCGGCAATCCCCCCATTTTATCCTTTCTGGTACTTCATGCTAAACCTTAAATCCCTGCCTTCTTCCGTTCACAGACGTTTATCCAAGCGCCACATCCAGGATCATCATCAACACAAATCCTGCCGCAAACCCGATCGTCCCGATATTGCTGTGCTCTCCTTGGGCCGATTCCGGCACCAGCTCTTCCACGACCACATAGATCATTGCTCCTGCCGCAAATGCGAGCAGGTACGGCAGAACCGGCGTGATATACGCTGCAAGCAGCACCGTGATCCCGCCCGCGATCGGCTCTACGATGCCAGACATGGATCCATACAGAAATGCCCTTCCCCGTCCCTTTCCTTCGCTCCGTATCGGCAGGGATACGATAAATCCTTCCGGAAGGTTCTGCACAGCAATCCCGATCGCCAGTGCAAATGCCCCTGCAACCGTCACATCCGCGTTGCCCGTCAGAAGCCCGGCAAAGACAGCGCCGCTTGATATCCCCTCCGGTATATTGTGGATCGTAACCGCCAGCACAAGCATTGTAGATTTGTCCATCACGCACCTTGGTCCCTCGATCTCATCGGAACCCACGTGCATATGAGGGATCGCCCGGTCAAGCAGCAACAGAAAACCAATTCCCAGAACAAATCCTAACGCCGCCGGCACAAAGGCGAATTTGCCCATATGATCCGACATATCCATTGCCGGGATCAACAGCGACCACACGGACGCCGCAACCATGACGCCTGCCGCAAATCCCAGAAGCGCTTTTTGAATCAAAGGCTTCAGCTCGTTTCTCATGAACAGCACACATGCCGCTCCCATCGTCGTTCCGATAAAAGGAATCATAAGTCCCCAAAAAATCATCATATCTATGCTCTCCTATTTCATTTTTAACGAAAGTAAGTATAACATAGATTTCAGGTCTGTCATAGGCTCCGCATAATATTTTCTTTATTGAGAAGCGCCGGCTGATCCATGATCTTCTTTACTCCTGCATTACATAATGGTACTATAAACACAAAAAGAGAGTCAAAAGGGACGCAGACAGAATCCTGCCGCGTCCCTTACTTTACCTTATTTACTTAATAACTCATGAATTCCTTTCGCGCCAGCCTTACCAGCTCCCATAGCAAGGATAACGGTTGCCGCTCCTGTCACGGCGTCTCCGCCGGCAAATACAGCCGCCTTGGAGGTCTGTCCGTTCTCTTCCTCGGCAACGATACACTTCCTTCTGTTGGTCTCAAGTCCCTTGGTCGTGGATGCGATCAACGGATTCGGAGAAGTTCCAAGAGACATGATCACCGTATCAAGCTCGATCTCATACTCAGAACCTTCGATCTCTACCGGACGCCTTCTTCCGGACGCATCCGGCTCGCCAAGCTCCATCTTGATGACCTTCATGCCCTTCACCCAGCCGTTCTCGTCCACAAGGATCTCCTTCGGATTGGTCAGCAGGTCGAAGATCACGCCTTCTTCCTTCGCATGATGTACTTCCTCTACTCTTGCCGGAAGCTCTGCCTCACTTCTGCGGTATACGATATGTACTTCTGCGCCAAGACGAAGCGCTGTTCTTGCGGCATCCATCGCCACGTTACCGCCGCCTACAACGGCAACCTTCTTGCCCGCAACAATCGGAGTATCATAGGAATCGTCAAACGCCTTCATCAGGTTGCTTCTGGTCAGGTACTCATTGGCAGAGAACACGCCGTTCGCCGTCTCACCCGGGATACCCATGAACATCGGAAGCCCCGCTCCTGAGCCGATAAATACAGCCTCGAACTCTTCCTCTTCCATCAACTGGTCGATGGTTGTGGACTTTCCGATCACCACATTGGTCTCGAACTTCACGCCTAACTCTTTTACCTTCTCGATCTCCTTCTTCACAACCTTGTGCTTCGGAAGACGGAACTCAGGGATACCATATACCAGTACGCCGCCGAGTTCATGAAGCGCCTCGAATACGGTCACTTCATAGCCTAACTTTGCAAGATCGCCTGCGCAGGTCAGACCGGACGGACCGGAACCGATGACAGCAACCTTGTGCCCGTTGGTCTTCTCAGCCTTCACCGGCTTGATGTCATTCTCCAGTGCGTAATCTGCAACGAATCTCTCAAGCTTACCGATGGATACCGGATCTCCCTTGATCCCGCGGATACACTTACACTCACACTGGGACTCCTGCGGACATACACGGCCGCAGATCGCCGGAAGCGCGGAAGACTCGCCGATCACCTTGTAAGCCTCTTCGATATTGCCTTCCTTCACCTGAGAAATGAATCCTGGGATATTGATCGCAACCGGGCATCCCTCGATACACTTGGCATTCTTACAGTTCAGGCAGCGTGCCGCCTCTTCCATTGCCTCTTCCTTATTATATCCATAACAAACTTCCTCGAAGTTCGCAGCTCTCTCCTTCGCGTCCTGCTCTCTTACAGGAACTCTCTTTAATACATCAGCCATTAGTTGTCACCTCCGCAATTACCGCACCCGCCATGATGGGTGTCGCCCTCTTGTACTTTCAGAATCGCACGGCCTTCCTCCGTCCTGTACATCTGCTGTCTCTTCATCGCGTTGTCAAAATCAACCAGATGTCCGTCGAACTCCGGTCCGTCTACGCAGGCAAACTTCACTTCTCCGCCTACGATCACACGACAGGCTCCGCACATACCCGTACCGTCCACCATGATCGGATTCATGCTGACGATGGTCGGGATCTCAAGCTTCTTGGTCAGAAGACAGGTAAACTTCATCATGATCATCGGTCCGATGGCAACGCAGACATCATACTTATTGCCCTCTTCCACCAGCTTCTCTATCTTCGTCGTAACCATGCCCGCATGGCCGTATGAACCGTCGTCTGTACATGGATAATAGTTTCCTGCGACTTCTTCCATCTCCTTTTCAAGGATCAGCATATCCTTGGTCTTGGAACCAACAATTACATCTACGTCAACACCATGCTCCTTAAGCCACTTCACCTGCGGGTAGACCGGAGCCGCTCCGACACCGCCGGCCACAAAGAGCATCTTCTTATTCTTCAAAGTCTCAAGATCTTCCTCTACAAATTCAGACGGACATCCCAGAGGTCCGATAAAATCACGGAAAGAATCCCCCGCCTTCATCTCTGCCATCTTCATGGTAGAGGCCCCAATCTCCTGGAACACAATCGTGATCGTTCCAGCTTCTCTGTCATAATCACAGATCGTCAGCGGTATTCTCTCACCCTTCTCATCCATCTTAACAATCACAAACTGCCCAGGCTCACAATGCTTTGCAACACGCGGCGCCTCAACATCCATAAGATAGATCTTATCAGCCAGTTTCTCAGCTTTTAATATCTTATACATCTTACGTTCCTCCTAAAAATTTTATATTATATATCATAATGCAAATCTACACAAATATCAAGTTATAAAAATCAATAAAAAAGAGGCTGTCAGGAAACGCAGAGCCGCTGCGAAATCACAGCAGCTCCACATCTTCTGACAGCCCTATGGCAATCCGCTCATATCAGTCTGACACTTCCCTATTCCACCGGAAAAACCACGTCATTCACAATAATTTCCGCGATCTCATCCGTATCTATCAGACGGTTGAATACCGTCTTATACCACTCGCCTGCTCCCAATATATATCCGTTGTTTTCGATCATATTCTCCGAATCAGAAACAACATAACTGCTCCCATCCTTAAACTTTATCTCCATATATTTCATATTACCCGGATCCTGCGCCTCTACGTCGGAAAGCCCGAAGCCTTTGGACATATCCACACGGACAGCTATAGGGGAATACACCAGATGTCCCTGTTCTCCCAGATCAATCTCTCTTACAGGGATCTGTCCTTTGTCCGATATATCTACAGCCTCTGTCTGAACCTTATCCATCGCTTCCTGATATTCCTTCCACAGAGTTTCATCCGCTGCTTCCTCCTTTGTCATCCCAGTCAGGTCCGGTTGCAACTTATAAAGTTCACTTAATATGTCCGGGTACTTCGTGATCACCAGCTGGGGGATATCCCCCTCTTTCATATCATCTGACCACAGCATATAGGAAGTACAGTAAAACAGCTCGTCTGTACTCTTTTCCAGATCCACATACGTGTTATCCCCTGCAAAAATGGTATCTTTATCCCCCGTCATCCCGCACTGAACGCTAAAAAAGAAATCCACAGCATCCGTAAACATGGCTCCTTTTGCAGCATTGGTACTCTCATCCGCCTTCAAAGCCGTCACGCCGCCTTTCCGCCCCAGAGTATAATACATCACGGCGCCGCTGCTGTCATAAACGAAACTCTCAATCGTCAGCACATGCTCGCCAATCTGTTTTACGATCGGTTCATCCATCACCCACTGGCCAATCTGCTCTTCGGCCTTTTCCTCATCCACAGGCACGAATTCTCTGGACGGGAGGTCTATAGCAGTCTTACCGCCTTTACTGTTATCCATCTCCGTATGGATCACATCCCATGATTTCTTCGTCGCATTCCCGAACATTCCATCAAAAAGTCCCGCCTTCATCGACGCGTACACTGCGCTTGGCACCCCAAGGCATACGATCGCCGCCACTGCCGCCGCCACGCGCAGTCTCTTCGTGCAAGAACGCTCCTTTCCCGTAATCTCCTGCCGCCTCCTTAATATCTCGTAGGTGTCTTTCATTCTCTGCTCCACCACATCCGATATCTGGACATCCTGGCTTAAAATATCATTCATCCTTTTTTCCGTTCCACCCATATCTAATACCTCCTGATCTTGAATCCTGAATCTGCCGCATATCTCGCTTATCATATAAAGTCATACTTCCCGGCTCAATAGCATAATACCTGCCTTAATTTGTCCCTTCCCCTTCGCAATCTGCTCTTCACCGTATTCTCATTCACGTCAAGTATCTGGGCGATCTCGTTCGTCTTAAATCCTTCCCCGTAATACAACAGGAATATCATACGGTAATCCTCCGGCAGTTCCTTCACCAGTTCATAGAATTCCCTGTCATTCTCCGGCATCTCATATACGGTCTCCTCCACCTGGTCCGACAGGATATACCTCTTCTTCTGCCTTAAGATATCCTTGCACTGGTTGATCAATATCCTGGTAAGCCATGTCTTGAAATATGATGTGTTCTTAAGCTCTCCTATATGCTCATATGATGCAAGAAGCGTATCCTGCATGGCATCCGCAATGTCCTCCTCACTTCCCAGATAACTCTTTGCCGCTTTATAAAGCGCCGTCTTATGCTTCTCAATCAGTTCTACAAACGCGCCGACATCTCCTCTCTGTGCACGTTTCACAAGCAAAGCTTCTATCATATACCGTCCTCCTCTCTGCTTTTTCATTACACTTATTAGACGTATGAACGGCACGTCTGGGTGCACGTTGATCTTATTTTTTTAATTGTATCCTCATTTCGCGCCTCTGCCTGGCGCTCTCCCACTCCTGCCGGTCTTCTTCTGTTGCAAGTTCAAGCCCCGGCACCTCCACCGGCTTATCGTTATGATCAAGCGCTACCATGGTAAAATACGCCCGGTTGATCAATATCCTCTCTCCCTCCATATCCTCCACATAAGAATCCACCTTCACTTCCATGGATGTCCGCCCCACATACGTCACCTTCCCCCTGATAACGATCACATCCTTCTGATAGGCTCCTTTTAAGAATCTTAGATTATCCACAGATGCCGTGATCACGTTCCTGTGGGAATGGCGCTTTGCCGCCAGGGCCGCAACCTCATCAATCCACTGCATCAGGATTCCTCCAAACAAACGCTCCGCCCCGTTCAGATGATTCGGGCGGACCATATGGACGGTCTCAACGATAGATTCTGATATTCTTCTGACTACTTTTTTATTTTCTGTTTTATTTTCCATGTTCCTGTCTCCTGTCCTCAACATATATAACTTTAACGTATCCTGTCATTCTTCTTCTGTCAAGCCCTTTTTATGCGTCCGCCATATCCGCCATGAATAAAGGGTTTACACCCAAATCACTTATTGCTATAATGAAAACATCAGAGTAGTTACTCAAGGTAAAAGAAAGCCGAGGTCTTTGGATATGTTTAAAAGAGAGAAAAAGACAGAAGAACCAGATAATTTAAGAAATATCAGACTCACAATAGAATATGACGGCAGCCGTTACCAGGGCTGGGTGCGCCTTGGTAAGGACGAATCCAATAATACCATTTCCAACAAGATCCTGGAGGTCTTAAGGAAGATGACGGGGGAAGATAAGATTGAATTGAACTGCGGATGCCGGACGGAGGTAGGCGTACATGCATACGCACAGGTCGCTAATTTTAAG
>CAJTRO010000018.1 GCA_910579015.1 uncultured Dorea sp.
CTATTACAGAGAAAAAGAAGAAGATGAAAAACGTGTGCGTGCGCTGTACCATGATATGAAAAATCATCTGCTCATCCTGGAGAGACAGAACAGTGCAGAGACAAAGCAGATGGTATCGGATCTTCGCCGGCGGATTTCGGATTATGAGGAGTATATCCACACGGGAAATGAGTTTTTGGATGTTATCATTCACGATAAGGCGAAGAAAGCCAAAGAACAGCAGATAGATTTCTCGGCGGTGCTCCACTTTGAGGATGGCGGTTTTATCGAGCCGATGGATCTGAGTACCATTTTTGGCAATGCGTTGGATAATGCAATCGAGGCGAGTGTGAAGCTGCCGCCAGAGCAGAGGCTGATCACGGTAAAAGCGCGCAGTATCCATGACGTGCTGATGATCGTGTTTGAGAATCATGCGGCAGCGGGGAGAAAGAATGGTACGTCAAAAGAAGATGAATTTCTGCACGGATTTGGAATTCCCAATATCCAAAAGGCAGTAGAGAAGTATAACGGAGAGTGTGTGATCCGGCAGGAGAATGGGAAGTTTGTAATGAAAAATATCATACCGTTACCGGAAACTTTATAAGTTCAGTGAAAGCCATGAGATGAGAAAAGTCTTGTGGCTTTTTGCATTGCTGTCAATAGCTTGTTATGTCATTTCTGATTAGTTTAGGCGGTCGTTATATTAGTTTAGGCAATGCATATTGAAAAAATGATCCGTGGGAGTATTCTGAGTTATAAAGAGAAATAAGGAGGAACTCTCATGTTAAAAGTAGAACATTTATTCAAAAGTTACAAGACAGGAAAGATAACGTATGAGGTGTTAAAGGATGTCTGTTTCGAGGTGAAAAAGGGAGAATTTGCGGCGGTCATGGGGGCGTCCGGAAGTGGTAAGACAACCATGCTCAACTGTATTTCCTGTTTTCATCCCTGCGATAAGGGGGAGATCACTTTGAACGGTATCAGCCTTTCAAGGCTTGGGGAAGAGGAGATCGCGAAGGTGCGGAACGAACAGTTAGGCTTTGTATTCCAGGATTTTATGCTGCTTGACGGTCTCACCGTGTTTGAGAATGTGTGTGTGCCGAAGGTGATCCGGGGAGAGGATTATCAATTGATGGAGGAAAAAGCGGGAAGACTCCTGCGGTTATTCGGCATTGAACAGATTGCAGATAAATATCCGGCAGAGATTTCCGGCGGGCAGAAGCAGAGGACGGCGGTAGCGCGTTCTCTCATGAACGATCCGCTTGCGATCCTTGCCGATGAGCCGACGGGGAACTTAGACAGCCGTTCCAGCGAGGCGGTCATCCAGGCATTTATTGAGGCGAAGAAAACCCTGGGAGCAACGACGCTGATGGTGACGCACGATACCTTTTCCGCAAGCTATTGCGACCGTGTGATCATGATGAAGGACGGGAAGGTTCATTCAGAACTGATCAACAATGGAGACAGGAGAGCATTTTTAGAGAAGCTTCTGGATGTGTTGAGGAAATTGAATGGTGGTGAGAACGATGACGCTGCTTAATGTGTTAAATAAACTGAGGAAATATAATAAAGGGAACTACAGACAATTCAGTCTGTGCTTTTCGCTGTCTGTCTTATTGGTGTCAGCCCTGACGCTTTTTATGCAAAGCCCCTTCGTGCAGAGCCGGCTGCCGGCGGGCGGGGATTCCAGAAAAACGCTGTATATGGTATATGCGGTGGCTGTAACGGGATGTATACTGTTCACCATTTATGCAACGGGGCTGTTTCTCCGCTTTAAGAGCCGGGAGGCGGGGATCCTCATGGCGCTTGGAACGGCGAAAGGTATGCTTTCAAGAACGATAATGAAAGAGATGCTCCTGCTCATTGGGAAATTATCTGCGGTCAGCATTCTTGCGGGCGGTATGATCGCATTTGGTTTTGGCAAATTATACGAGTATCTGATCCAGAGTGTGGAAGGCGATGGATTTGGGTTATCCTGGTCTGGTTTCATTGGCTCGGCTGTGTTCGTATTGACGGTATCTGTTATGATCATGGGAATGACGGGCAGATTTTTGAAACGGGCAGATCTGATTGAGATCTTAAATGAGGAGCGCAGAACGGAGCCGATCAGGAAAAATGTTGACCGGAAATATCTGGTCACAGGCCTGATCTTGATCGCGCTGGGAATATTGGGCGGACTTATCGTTCCGTTTGTGATCAGTATGGTCTTTAAAATGGTGCTCGGCGGTTTCACGTATGCTTTTTACATTTTGGTATTGATCGGTCTGTACCGGATCATGGTATATTCGATCGCGGTCCACAAGCGGGGGAAAAATCCGCAGAAATACTACAGGCACCTGATCTCGTTTGGAATGTTGAAATTTCAGGGGGTGTCTGTTGTACGCAATATGCTGATCATCACGCTTCTTCTGGCAGGCGCTTTATTTGCGATATTCTACTCTGCAACGAATTATATCCAGGGGGCGTCGGCCGCGGCAGGCGAGGAGAATGATATGTCCTGCCGCTATCTTGGGGATGCAGAAGGGTTAACGATGGATGATGTGAAGGATATTGCTTCGGAGTATGGCGTAGAGATCACGGATTACCGGGAGGCAGAGATGGCGCGTCTGCTTGGCAGCGGCGTGGCAAGGGAGAATTATGATGAGAATGGTATGCTGATGGAAGAGTACCGGGAGAAGGACTATTATAAGAATTTTATCAGTGCCGGCGGATTTTCGGAGGCGGCAGGAAAGAAAGTGGAGGTAGAGCCGGGAACTTACCTGTATGTCAACCGGGAAAATAATACGGAAAATTATTGGTTTTTACCGGATGATCTGGATATGGCGGAGAATACGGATACAGGGGTAAGAAAAGAGCTTGCCTTTGCGGGAACCGTAGAATACAGCAGTTTCTTCTATGGCCGCGGGCAGGACGGGGATGCGGTCTATATTTTAAATGATGAGGATTTTGCCGAGTTAAAAGAGGGATTGTCCAAGGAGTTTCAGATGACGCAGGTACTGTTTAACGTGTCGGAGACGGGGGATGCTTACGCATTTTCCAAGGAATTGTATGCGCGGTACTGTGATTCGATATCGGAACGTATGCGTGTGATCGCGTCCTATGATGAATACCGGGCGGGGGTGGAAGCGGATTATGATTACGGCGAGCCGGTTGTGCTTTATCCAAAGCGCCCGGAGATTGAAGTGGACTGGAAATACAGCCCGGTGTTTGTTCCGCTTCTAAAGCGGAATTTTGTGCTGACTTATGCAACGCTGTTGTTGATATTTATATTTGTATCGGTGATCTGTCTGGTATCGGCGGGAGTGATCGGGTACACCAGAAGTATTACGGTTGCTGTGAAGAGTAAGCGTGTGCTGATGGATGTGAAGAAGCTGGGAGCCGGACAGGATTATCTGAACCGGATCTTAAAAGAACAGATAGAAAAGGTATTTGTTCTGCCGACAGCGGCGGCGGTGATCTTGATGTTCGTCTATTATACAATGACTTTGTGGCAGAACGACGGAGTGATTTCTTCCAATGAATATCCGATGATCGGGTTTAACGCGGCGGTCTGTATATTGATTCTAGTATATCAGTATATTCTCTATCGTTCATCTTATAGAAGGGCTCAGGGAATGATCTTTGGCGCGGGAATAGCGGGCATGGGAAAAAGGGGATAACGAGGCGGTGAAAGAATATAGAATCCGTATCAACGGCGGAATGGATTTTGTAGTTGTATTTCCCGAAGTGATCGCCTCCCTGATCTCTAAGATCCGTGATCATGAAGAGGAGGAGCTGGTGGTAGGGATTGAGGAAGTGATGCCAAAGCAGATGGCGGAATATCTGCTTAGGGTGCTTAATACTAACCGGTTTACGGACCGTCAGTTCAGGTTCCGGCAGATATTGGAGGATCCGATCACGAAAGAGGGGCTGTATCAGGTGCTTGGGGAACAACTGCGGAGTATGGACATCGACGATGAGAAATGCTTTGATAAGATGGAATTGATTGAGATGCTGAGCGGGGATTTTGGATTGGAGATCGTGTGTACGCCTCTGTTCATGTGGGCGTGTAAGGATACGGAGGCAGTGTTCTTGTATATAAATCTTATGCTCCTCCTATAAATAATCGGGGCGGATGTGACGATAAAGTAAATAAGGCCATGTATAAAAATAGAATTGGAGGAGATATAAGATGAAGATTTTAGTAATTACCGGAAGCGCGCATAAAAAGGGGACGTCATCCTGTTTAGCAGATTCCTTTATCAAAGGAGCAGAAGAAGCGGGGCATGAGGTCTGTCGTTTTGACGCGGCATTTAAGAACGTGCATCCTTGTATCGGGTGTGATTCCTGTCAGGAGAATCATCAGGTTTGTGTATTTAAAGATGACATGCAGGAATTGAACCCGGAACTTCTGAAGGCGGAATTGGTCGTGTTTGTTTCACCAATTTACTATTATGATATAAATGCACAGATAAAAGCTGTGATCGACCGGTTTTACGCGAATAATTCTGTGTTAAAGGGTTCGGATAAAAAAGCTGTCCTGATGATCACTTACGGCGAGGAAGCGGAAGAGACAGCCGAAGGATCGATTGTCTCCTATAAGAGTATGGTGGATTATCTGGAATGGAAGAATGTAGGAATTGTCTCTGCGAAAGGCTGTTATGTACTTGATGATATCATTAATTCAGAATATCCAAAGCAGGCTTATGAACTGGGAAAGAGTTTATAAGCCGGGGGCAGAGGCAGGCACGGATTGGTACAGCAGGCGGTGCGTCAGAGCTTCTGCTGTGCAATCCGTATAAAATCCCGTGCGTAAGCCGGAAGATAGGCGCCTTTGCGGTAGGCGAGCGTCAGCGGGCTGAACGCGTCTTCATCACCGATGGAGAAGCACAGAGGGGGATGCTTAAGCTCGATATTCTTCATATAATTTTCCGGAATAAAGCACAGACCAAGCCCCTTCTGGCAGAGCTTTACACAGGTGACGGTGTTCCGCGTGCGTATGGGGACGGGCGGATTCATCCCGTATTTTTCGAACAGCTCTAACGCAATCTGCCCGGTCGTCTGTTCCGGAAAATGCAGGATAAACGGCTCCTGTCTGAGCAGGCGCAGGTCGATCCAGGGATATTCTTTTTCACTTCTTTTCACGGCCTGCGATGCCAGAGGATGTCCTTCGGGCATCACAAGCAGGATCTCTTCTCTTAGCAGTGTCTCATATACCAGCTTCGGATGGGGCTTCGCTTCATTGAATATGGCAAAATCAAGCTGATCGTCCAGAAGCAGTCTTTCCTGGATGGCGTAGGTCTCCTCACGCAGATTCACCCGGACACCCGGATACTGCTCATGGAATACCTCCATGATCTGGGGGACCATGCAGGAACTGCGCATCAGGGGAAATGCAATGTTCAGTTCGCCTTCATTGTATGACGTCAGATCCTGTAATTCCTTCTCCCAGTCCTGGTTCACGGCCAGAACCTTTCTGGCATACTCCATGTATCTCCGTCCGAGATAAGTCGCTGTGTAGACGTTTCCGCTGCGCACGAAGAGTTTTCCGTTCATTTCCCGCTCCAGCTTCTGTAAGTGCTTGGTAAGGGTTGGCTGGGAGATATAGAGCTCCTGGGCGGCCTTGGTGAGATTCTGGTGTTTCGCGATACATAAGATATAATTCAATTCCTGAAAATTCATGTTACGCTCCTTTGCATTTTGGCAGACTGCGGAATGGTCATATTCCGAATTGGAATAGTTTTTATGGAAAATATGAATTGGACATTCTATTTCCCTCATCATACTATAAATAGAGAACTATTATCAAGAGGAAAAGGAGTAAAACAACAAATGAAAAACTGGCTAGAAAAACAATTTAAACTGTCAGAATTCCACACAGATGTTAAGACAGAGCTTCTTGCGGGGCTGACAACATTTGTCACAATGGCGTATGTCCTTGCGACTGTTCCGAATATTCTCGGCGGTGCGGATCTGGACAAGCATGTAGTGCTTACGGCAATGGTCCTTCTGATCATCCTGACAAGCTGTGCCATGGCGCTGTACACCAACCGGCCGTTTGCGCTGGCGCCGGGGCTTGGAAGTGTGGGGATCGTGGCTTCTATGATCTCCAATGAGGGTATCAGCGCTCCGATTGCCGCGGGAGTTATCTTCTGGAGCGGTGTTCTGTTTATCGTGATCTCATTTCTGGGGCTTCGAGAGGCTGTTGTGCGGGTGATCCCGGTCAGCATGAAGCACGCGGTCAGCGCGGGTATCGGCCTGTTTATCGCTCTTCTGGGCGCGAAGAACTGCGGGCTGATCATAGCAAATGCGGATAAGAACAACCTGGCCTTTGGGGACCTGACTTCTCCGTCCGTAATCGTGACGGTCATCGGATTTGTCCTGCTTCTTATCATCAAGGTGCGCAACGTTCCGGGCGGGATGGTACTGGCAATCCTTATCACGACCGTCGTCGGGATCCCGTTTGGAGTGACGAAGCTTCCGGAGAGCATGTTCTCTCTCCCGGCGAATATCGGGCAGCAGTTTTTGAAGGTTGATTTTCTGGGAGCGTTGAATTTCGCGTATATTCCGTTTCTGATCGCGCTGTTTGTCCCGGATTTCTTCTCTACGTTCGGGACGGTACTGGGTGTAGGCGCGAAAGCCGGGTATCTGGATGAGGACGGCAATCTTCCGGGCATCGACAAGTGTTTCAAGGTGGACGCGGTTGCAACCAGCTTCGGCGCGTTGTTCACGATGCCGAGCATGACGACTTATCTTGAGTCATCGGCCGGTGTGGAGGCCGGCGGAAAGACCGGACTGACAGTGGTGTTCACGAGTATCTGTTTTGCTCTGTCACTGTTTCTGGCTCCGTTAGCGCTGATCATTCCGTCAGCGGCCACAGGCCCGGTCCTTATCTTTATCGGGATCAATATGTTAAGCGGAATGCGCAATGTGAATTATTCGGACATTACGGAATATGTGCCGGCATTTATCTGCGTTACCTTCACGATTTTTGCAAATAATATTGCGAACGGTATCTGTGTCGCGCTTCCGGCATACCTGATCATGAAGATCGCGGCAGGAAAGATCAAAGAGATTGAGCCGGTTATGTATGTACTTGTGGCAGTCTGCCTGCTCTATTTCTATACCATCGTCTAAGCGGGAGGAAGTGTTATGGAATCGGTTTCTTTGCTGATTAAAAATGCGAAGGTATTTAATACTTACCTGAAAAAATTTATTTCCGCAGATGTCTCTGTGAAGGACGGAAGATTCTATTACATTGACAGAAAGCGGGACACAGACTTTCAGGCGGAAGCGGTGCTGGATGCCGGGGGAATGTATATGATCCCGGGACTTGTGGATATCCACATGCATATCGAGAGCAGTATGATGACGCCGGAGCCTTTTGGAAACTGCGTTGCGGCATACGGCGTGACGACGATCGTGTCGGAGCCTCATGAGATGGCGAATGTCAAGGGAACCCGGGGGGTTCTGGAAATGATCTCTGCCGCGAAGAATGCGCCGATCGACATATTCTACGGGATTCCAAGCAGTGTGCCGTCCACCAGTGAACGTCTGGAAACGACGGGCGGGATCATCGACTGCAATGCCATGAAGCATCTGCTGAATGAGGAGGATGTGGTCTGTGTCGGTGAGATCATGAATTACCGCCAGATCATCCGGGAAAATGATCTTGAGATCACGAAATTTCTCGACTATCTCCGCCAGGAGAGACCGGGATATGTGATAGAGGGGCATTGTCCGTCTCTTCTGGATCTGGATCTTGCCAGATTCCTGTATCTGGGGATTGACGGCGATCATACGGAGCATACGTTAGAAGAGGTGAAACAGCGGATCGAGAACGGGATGTTCTTTGAGATACAGGATAAGATGCTGCTGCCTGAGGTGCTGGACTATATTCGTGAAAATCAGCTCTACGAGTATTGCGGGTTTGTGACAGACGACACGATGGCGGATGTTCTTTACGAGAAGGGGCAGTTGAACTATGTCGTACAGAAGGCTGTGGAATCCGGATTTCCAGTGGAAATGGCCGTGTACTGTGCAACGTATACGCCGGCGCGCAGGATGCATCTGTATGACAGGGGTGTGATCGCGCCGGGAAAGCTTGCGGATTTTGTACTGCTTGCGGATCCGGCCGTGCTTGCGCCGGTGTATGTATATAAGAACGGGGTACAGATCTTCTGTGAGAAGAACAGAAGCGAGGTCTCATCGTCCTACCGGTTCCCGGAGGATTTCTATCAGAGTGTCTGCCTGCCTCCGGTGACGATTGAGGATTTCCGGGTTAGGGTGGATACCGACAAAGACGAGGTTACGGTGCGGGCCATCGAGGTGCATCCGGACAGGACGCAGACGACGGAGAAGCTGGTCACCATGCCGGTAAGGGATCATTTGATTGACTGGAAGGACAGCGGATGCCTGCTGGCGATGGTGCTGGAGCGTCACGGTAAAAACGGGAATATCGGATATGGCTTTATCACCGGCGCATGTCTGAACAAAGGCACCGCGGCCACTACGTATTTCCATGACCACCACAATCTGTTTGTGGCGGGGGACAACCCGGAGGATATGCTGCTTGCCGTAAGAAGGATCCAGGAGCTTCAGGGGGGATTCTTGACAGTCAGGGACGGGAAGATCCTTGCCGAGCTTGCGCTGCCGGTATGCGGTATACTCTCAGAACGCGGGGTAAAGGATACGGCGCTTAAGCTTAAAGGAATCCGCGAAAGCCTTGCCGGACTTGGATATCGGCACAGCAGTCCGATCATGTCCCTTGGGACGCTTGGACTTCCTGTAAGTCCGGCGCTTAAGCTGACGGACCGTGGGCTTGTGGATGTGAAGCAGAGCGCTGTTGTGCCGTTGATCGTGGAGTAAGTGGAAAATCTAGGATATTGTTATTATATGGGGGAGGATGCCGGAGAAAGATTTCCAGGCATCCTCCTTCGTCAGCTTGTGGATGTGAAGCAGAACGTTGTAATCTATCTTTCGTCTGTCAGGCCTGAGCAGTGCAGAGGCTGTCCGATTAACTATATAGGATAAGCAGATGGCAGAGGGAACCGGGGCGTTCATCTAAATGCAGAGAGAATACTTGCCGCTGACTTAAGGTCTTCTTTCGTACATTCTTCTTGGGCATAACGCGCCTTTTCGTACAGCCTGTGAAGTCTGTCTGCATCTGTGCCAGTACCTGGATCGGCGGACTCTGTATCCAGGGCTTTTCTGGCATAGAGGCCGGCCTTATGCTCCAGTTCAAGGGGCGTCTCATTTCCATGAGGTATCTCCTTAAGTGTACGCCGGATCAGCTTCTTATATAATCTGCGGATCTTCCGGTCCGGTGAGCGGAAACCGCCCCTTCTGCCGGCCTCTTTTCGGTATTTCTTTTCCAGGGCAGGGCTGTCATCCTTCGCCAGAAAGGTGATCTCATCGTCACCGTCGTCAGAGAAGGATTCCATAGCATGGCGCACGGCCTTGAAAATGAGGCGGAGCGCAGCGTACAAAAGCCCCGCCAGTGTGAGGATGCCAAGAAGCTCGGATGCTCTCTTAAGCCATTCGGGTGTTTCCTTTGCCTGGGATTTTAACCGCATCAGTTCTTCCATCAGGTAATCTGGTTTGGCATTTTCTTCATAGAATCCTGCCATCCCTCCGTTCATGTTTACAGGCTCAAAATGGAGATTGGCCAGGGGCTCTTCGTGATAAATGGCGGCGGGGAGCATGAATATGGCAAGTCCTGCGATGCCGGTCAGAAGAATCGCATTTCCAATCCTCTTCATGGCGCCTGCGGGGAGATTGGCAACGCGGATATTCTGTTTCATGAAGTCTTCCAGGCGTTCCAGATAAATGTACGCCAGACAGGTACATATCTGTGCGCCAAGGAGTGCGAGCATAAGGGTTAACAGTTCCGGGCGGTGAAAGGAGATCGTACCCAGATACATTATGGCAAGGATCAGGCAGTACGGTATCCTGGGGGCGTCCAGAAGCGTCGGCACCTCCCACACCTCTTTATCCTCATTGGCGCCGGCCTCGTTCGGCAGTTCCTTCATCTTCCGGCGGATTTCCCCCTGTTTGATCCTTACATAGATGCGGAACAGGAAGATGAAGCCGGTGAGCACGCCTGTAACGAGGTTCTGGCTTATCGTCTGCATCCCCCAGGTCACAGCCAGGGAAAATGCAAGGAAAAGCAGAAGATTGCGGCATCTGCATATTACAAGATAGGACAGGACGACAGGAATGAGCAGAAAAAGTCCGCTTAAAAGAAAACGGACAGCCTCCTGCCCCTGTAGATTCTGTATGGCTGCCGCGAGTACATAGATTCCCTCGAAAATCAGGATATCGTGTACCCAGGCGAGCAGGATCAGCGCACGGCTTTTTTCTTTCATGATCTATTCATCTCCCATTTAAAAATATGAACGCCGCCAGAAGGGGCTGTCACACAGTCGTCTGCATTTTGCAGAGGGATCACCCACATAAGCGGGACGGTCTCGGCCATAGAAGCGATCGAGCGGGCAGTGTCTTCGTCCTGATTCATGGAAATGATCACATAGATGCTCCCTGACTGAGGCTGTTCTTTCTCTTTTCTTAGTTCTTCCCACAGCCGGGGCACCGGCTTATGGATATCAATGCGGGAAAGCTCCCGGTACAAGGTCTGGATCTGTCCGGCGCCGTCCTTTAAGCAGACCTTGTTCATCCCATTTCCTGTGACCGTAAGCTCCATCCGCTCCTTCACGATGCGTAAGCCAAGCGAGGCGGCAATGCGTATCCCTTCCTCTGTCAACTCCTCCTGGCGGACGATTCCCGAATCCTCCGTGTCAAGGATGATCCTAAGACGGATATTCGTCGTAGAGTCAAACTGATTGACCAGAAGTCCCTGGCCTTTTGCGGAGGCTTTCCAGTTGATGTGATGCATCGGATCGGAGGGGTGGTAATCCCGGATCCCAAAGAAGCAGAAGGGATCGGGAAAAAGTCTGTTCTGCGTCACGATCATGCCGGATACGGCCCGGCAGAGTAAGGCAATCCGCCGGGTATCAGTCAGTCTAGGATAGACATACAGGGCGGACCTCAGTATTCGATCGCTGTGAAAGCTTCTTTGGAAGAAGAAATCATATCCGATTACATCGGCTTTTGTAAGTTCGTAATAGCCCCGCTTCTCGCACACGAAGGGGAGCCTCCGGATCACCCGCTGGCGCATGAAGAGGGAAAAGAGGTCTCTGCGGTAGCTCTGGTCCGTCACATTGGCATTCTCCCTTGCATCGCCTGAGAACTTGAGCGCACGGTCCATGGCAAGATTGACTTCCAGTGCGGGGAGGGGGAGGTGTTTGTCGTTGGTGATCTCTTCTCTCAGATAAGATACATCGCCCTCGTAGGCAGAGTGCGCCTCGAATTCCACCCCGATATGAAGCCCGGCGTTCCAGTACCGCTGATAGATGATCCGCTGGAGCAGATAGAATGCGGCGGCTCCGGCAAGCAGTAATAGTAACATAATGGTCTCTCCTGATATTCTCTGGTTAGTTATTTAAGGGTGTACCGGGCAAACGCTCCCATTCTTCGACGGGAACCTTTGCACAAGATAATACTTCGCGTATGATCTCTTCCTCATACCGTATCCCTTCCGCTGGGACGGCCAGTGTGAGGCGGTGGGAGAGAACCGGGACTGCCACATTCTTGATATCCTCCGGCACGACGTATCCGCGCCCTTCTGTCATGGCAAATCCCTGTGCCGCCCGCACGAAGGCGAGAGTGCCTCTGGGACTGACACCCTGCATGATCTTTGGGTGCTTCCTCGTCGCATGGACAATCTCTGTCATGTATTTTAACAGGTCGCGGTGGATATATATTTCACGGCACTGGGCCTGTAGTTTCACGAGCTCTTCCTTCGTGCAGATACTCTCAAGGGAGGCGAGGGGCTCGTCCACAAGGAAACGTTCTATCATCAGGAGTTCCTGGTTCTGAGACATATCCTCCATGCCGATCCGCATGAGGAAACGGTCCATCTGCGCCTCCGGCAGTGGAAATGTACCCAGTGTTTCCAGGGGATTCTGGGTTGCAATGACGAAAAAGGGTTCTTCTAATATCCTGGTCTTACCGTCTACGGTTACCTGCCCCTCTGCCATGCATTCCAGAAGACTGCTCTGTGTCTTGGGCGTTGCGCGGTTGATCTCGTCTGCCAGCAGGATGTTGCAGAAAACGGGGCCTTCCCGGAAAACAAATTCTCCCTTTTTGGAGTCGAAATAATTAAGCCCCGTCACGTCTGAGGGGAGCAGGTCCGGAGTAAACTGTACTCTGCCGAACTGCGCCTGGATGGATCTTGCAAGGGACTTGGCAAGCACGGTTTTGCCGGTGCCGGGTACATCCTCTAAGAGCACGTGGCCTTTTGCGAGGAGGGCGGTGGTAATGAGCTGCATGGTCCGTTCGTTTCCGATCATTACCTGGGAAATATTGCTTCGCAGGGTTTTAAGAAGGTTAAGGTTCATCTTGTGTTCATCCTCTCTGGTATATGAAGTGTGATTCTATTTTACCAGATTTTGGGGAGGGTGACAATGAATCTATTCTGTGGTCAGGAAAAGACAATCTCTAAGAATGAGCATTTAGCCAGTCTATAGCAGTCTTCGCATATACAGCCGTTCCAAGAGCCAGACATTCATCAGCAAATCGGACTTTCGGGTTATGCTGGCTAAACCATTTGGATTGGTCTTTGATTCCGGCGCCAAGGCCGAAATAACTGGATGGAACCTTCTCAGAGATGAAAGCAAAGTCTTCGGAACCCATCACGTGATAGTAAGGCAGTGTCTTTATTTGTTCATCCATTTCAAGGATAGACGAAAGCAATTCCTGATTCATCTTTGGACAGCATGTGACGGGAGGAACGTCGCTGAGCACTTCGATCTTGGCCTCTGTGCGGTAGGTGTTGGCGACGGAGTGGACGATATCGTCAATGCGCTGTATCAGCCTGGAACGGATTTCAGGCTTGAAGGTCCTCAGAGTTCCTTCAAGAACGGCTCGTTCAGGAATAACATTGGAGACATTGCCCGCCTCAAAACGCCCTATGGTAAGGGCGGTCTCATCGGTAGGGGAGATTTCCCTTGCGATCAGTTCTTGCAGTGCAAGATAGATATGCACGCCGGTATTGATTGGATCTACGCCAAGGTGAGGTGTTGATCCGTGGGTTCCCTGTCCTGTAAGGTTAATACGGAAGCCATATACGGCGGCCATGGGGGAGGTTCCGTAGATGATCGTATCAGCCGGGATAATGGATGCGGCGTGCATTGCAAACGCGGCGTCGACATGGGGATTATCCAAGATGCCTGCCTCAATAGCCGCTTTTGCACCTTCAAAGGTTTCTTCCCCGGACTGGAATAGAAGTTTTACGGTTCCGTTTAGTTCGTTTTCGTGTTTTTTCAAGATTTTTGCGACGCCTAATAGTATCGTGGTATGCAGATCATGGCCGCAGGAGTGCATACATCCGTTTTCAGAAGCAAAGGGTTCGCCGGATTCTTCACGCATCGGGAGACCGTCCATATCACTAGTTTTTCCCGGACAAATGCGGTTGTGTCGGGAAGGCGCAGGCCAAGCTCCGGGATCTGGTGGAGACAGTGACGCCAGCTGACAAGTTCTTCCAGCATATTTTTTGATTCCTGTAATATCTGTTTTTTCATTTTTATGATCCTCACTTTCTGTTTTGATTCTTTTTTTAATGTTTTGTGTCTTCCTTTACGATACCGGTCTTGTAGAGAAGAAGATAGCATAAGAAACTGATCGCGATAAAGCCCAGCATGAAGAAGCTGTAACCGGATGACATAAAGTCATATCCGAGAATGAGATACAAAAGACAGCCTGCCTCAATATCCTCCAGAGGGGACATTCTGAATTTGAACGGCAAGACATTATATAAGGTACTCAAACTTCCCATATTAAAAATGGGGTTTGTACTTTGAAAAATCAATACTTTAGCGCACAAAATAGTAATCAAGCGGCATTTTGCCCATATTCCAAGGCTTCCTGCATGTATTTTGGCAGCCTTTGAATAAAGCTGGCCGTGAATTCCTCCAGCTCCCGTTCTGTGATATGGAAACATTCCATGACAGAATCCATCAGGGCATCTATGATAATCCGCATCGACTGGCTGAATGTAATATCATCCAGTTCATCCATCAGACAGAAATACAGTTCACACAGCGTCTTTTCATCCGTATTCATCCGTTGCGCCACGGAAAGCATCATATACCGTGTGAACGCTATCGCTGTATGGGCATTCAGTGCGTCATAAGAGATGCTCCGGCACTCTTTTACCAGACGCAGATACGATTTACAGGATTTGAAGAATACTTCTATTTCCCATATGCCGGCATTTATTTCAATCCGCAGAGTCGTTGAAGCATCTCTTCATTACCGGCGTATTTGAATGCAACATCATCTTTAAAAACAGATTTATCGCTTTCGCTGAGCTTATGAAGTGCATCCCTCTTCATTTGAGTTGTTATCTGCGTATAAAAACGGGTTGTTTCGATATTGGAGTGGCCAAGTTAAAATTCTGGCAATATTATCCCGTGACATTTTATTACGCCTTTTGCTTCGGAATGTATAAAACAAAAGTGCATCACACTCTTTTTCCGGATGATATTTTTTACAATAGTTTTGAAATTGATTCCAGATCTCGTTTGAGAGGGGTGTGATCATATGCTTACGTCTTTTTCCAAAAAAGTGGACATCTGCTTCTCCACCGGCAGCAGGTTTTATGTCTTTTAATGTTAATGAAAGCACTTCGTCAATACGAGCCCCGCTTTCATATAGCAATGAGAAGAGAAAACGATCTCGTATGGCATCTCTTGATGTGGAAATCTGTTCAAGAATAGATTTTATATCATCAATAGACAGCCATGTAAACTCTGTAACTCTTTCATCTATGGCATCCTCGATTTCGCGGATCTCTTCATATCCGAGCGAAGTGATTGCCTTCTTCTTTGCCAGATACTTGCAGAAGCCACGGATATCTGATAAGCGATGGTTTATAGTCGGAGCCGCATTGCCACGTTTATTTTTAAGCCATGACATGAAGGAAACAATATTTTTTGGTTAAAATCTCCGGATTGTACGGTCATAAGAGTAATATCAAAAGCTGTTTGTAAATACAGGAGATATAAGTTAATAGTGCTCTTATAGGAATCTATCGTATCCTGATCTCTGTTACGTATGGATGGCAGATATATATTCAGGAAATCGCCAATGAATGAAATCAATGAAGGGTCTTTTGTATTAATCCTCAATCTCTGGCTCCCCCTTCCCATATATCGTTTGAAATCTCTCCCAGTCAACTTTTGATGACTGCCGGAGTTTCTCAGGGAGAAGATGTATATAGTAAAGGGTAGATGATAGTTCTGCATGTCCCATATAAGCAGAAAGATATGGGAGTAGTTCCATAACATCCCGGCCATTTTCCATCCATCGGGTGATATTCCTGGAAGCAAATGCATGTCTAAGATCATATGGTCTTGGATTTCCCCTTTGGGAAAGACCATTTTGTTTACATAGTCTTACAAAAAGCTGTGTATACCAACACCTGTCATAAGGTTTCCCATCCCATCGCTGAAAAAACCACTCCCTGTCTCCTGCAAGACAGTCATAGCGGTTACACAGATCCAACAGATCATCAGAGAGAATGAAATGGCGGTCTTTGTGTTTTTTTGACTGCCGGATATAAACATCCCCAGTCGAAAGATTGACATCCTGTTTTCTCAACGAAGGAGGTTCCTGCGGGCGCATACCGCAACAATAAAGCAGTCTGGAATATACAGGCAAAACCAATTCAGGAAGATACCGTTTGCAGCAAGTGTGTCCTTGATAAGAATCAAATGCATGAAAGAGCGATTTCTTATATTATGAAGATATTATTATGCTTGAAACATTATAAAAAATATGGCTCAAAGACAGTTGGTTAGTATAAACGCTTTCACAAAGATAATAGTCTTTAGAATTCACAATAGGGGTTATATCTTTAGCGATAATGTTACCTATTTTTTTTGTATGGATATCGGTTATTGCACTAATAACAACAGAACAATCAATATCTTTTACAACAAAGCCAAGCATAATGTTCTGATTATTATACGATGAATATTTGGGAGTATCTCCAACAAATCTACATATACCTTCATCGACATATTTTTGGTTTAAGGATTGTGTTCCATCAAGGCGCTTACATTCTACAATATAATAATCCTTTGGGTTGCTTAACCAGTTGCTAGAAAGAACTCGTATATCAGTTCGTCCAATATATGTATTGGTGCCCACATCATAGTTTTCAGGAACTTCTGGAAGAAATCTAATCAGTACATCAGATAATCCAATAGTACAACGAATATTTTCATTCTCCAGATAGTTCTCTAACAAGTGTGTTCGAATTTTTTCTTCATGGTTTGGGATACTTAATTTATTTGAACAACAGTTTTCTATCATCATCTTACAACTTGTAATCAATGTAGTGATAATTATATTGTAAAAGTTTTGCTTAAAATTTTGGTTTAGTAATTGATTTTGAAAACCTCCCATCACTCATCACCTCCCGAAGTAGACATAATTTGGTCTATTACATCGGCAAGATCAATCTCAGCAACAGCAGGATGCCAATTTTTATAGAAATTAGGCTTAATGATAAATAATGAATTTGTGCTAAAGTGTATTACATCACGTATTTGATAAAATTTGTCATTGTGTTCATACACCGAAAATTTGGCAAGCAGTTTCTTTTCGTCATCTGCTTCATTTGCAATTAATATTTCAGTAACAGGCTTACTGTCATTAATATGTAATTCAAATACGGCATAGTAATTTCCGATATTGGGATATAATGTAACGGATATATATTTGTTGCTAGGATTATATACCAGAGAAAACTGCTTAACGAAACATTCACTATATTTTTTTAAATCATCAACAGATACTGTTCTATATGCTTGATTTTTAATAGAATTCGTTAATTCTGGAATTTGTATGTTAATAGCATAGTCTACGAAGTTATTATGCTCCAACCCAAATTCTTTTAAAATCATATCATCAAGTTGCTTTACGTCGCTATCTTTATCATAATCACATAATACATATTGTTTTTGGTTGTTCAGCATGATTTGGATATGGTCAACTTTATCAACAACTTTCTCAGAAAATAAGTACGGATACGATAATACCTCGTCCATAAATCTTTGCTCTCGCTCTATTCCAATAGATGTGCCAAGCATAAGATTCAAATAAGCATACAATGATGAATTTAGCAACCCCACTAAATTTAGCAATAGACTCTTTTGCTCATTAAAACCTTTAATAATATACATCGTCTTTTTCGAAACAAAGGAATCGTCACTATATGCTGCTTTAAGCTTATAGGTATTACAATCTATGCCCGTTGGAGTTAAAACATATGGTGGTTCAAAGAGCTTACTATCTCGAGGACGATGTACTTTAGATTTACTAAAGACCGAAGTGCAAGAACTGTTTACAATAAAGTGTTCCACTCCGTTTTGAGAATCCAAAAGTTTACGTCCCAGTAAATGTGTTGCATCTTTCTTATCTCCATCTTGATACTCTACGCCAGCACCTTTAACAATTGAAGGGGTTTGTTCATCTAATGTCTGTTCTATTGTGGGGTATTTACTTTTAAGCTTTATAATAGTCTCTAAATCATAACTACTACCATAAACAATTGTTTTCCAAGCCCAATCGTAAGTAAATAGTAGGGCTTGAGGAATACTTTTAATATCATTTTTTTCAACACAAATCACATGAAATAGTCTAAAAAAGATATTTGGCTTAACTGATGTATAAGTAAAGTTATGATTTAAGTTGTTCTGACAATTATATTTGAATACAACAATAGCAGCAGGGGCATCAGCATTCTCGAATACCAATTTTCTTACTGAAGACAGTTCTACTATATCGCAGATTTCTGTTTCTTTTAACATGAACTTACGAAATTTAACCGCTGGATTTTTTTGATTATAAAGTAACTTCGAGTGTAGAATAAAACAGCAAGTTGTATTGACTGTACAAAAATCCTTTGCACGGAATACAAAGCTTCTACTGATTTCATTATTCTGTTGCTTATCGGCAAATCCTTTTGATTTGCAATAAGACATATGTAGCCCGGTTTTTACATTACCCCATGGAGGATTTCCAATGATAAAATCAAAAGCAATATCTTTTTCTGTCAAAGACTTTAATTTCTCTTCATCAAAAAAATCGCTAACAAATAAATTCTCTCCTTTTAAATTCGGCAAGATAAACTCAGAAAGGGTTTTAGGATCTTTATAATCCAATATGGTTAAATAAAGGGAAAAAATCGTTACATCAATGGCTTCTTCGTTAATATCAATACCGTAGATATGATTTGTCAAGAGTCGCTTTAGGATAGCGTCATCATCACAATAAAGCTTTTCACCCAAATTTTCTTGGATTATACGCCGATAACTATCTACAAGAAATACGCCAGATCCGCAAGAAGGGTCTAAAATTGTAAACGAGGATTTCTCTTTTAAGGTTTTCGTAACTGTTCTGTCTAAAATATATTCAACTAAATAGTTTGGTGTGTAAAACGCATTATCTTTGTCGCGCGTTTTTTTACCAAGAAGTATTTCATAAATATTGCTAATCAATTCAACTGGTATAATATTAAAATCATATAACGCAAACAAAGATAGCTGTTTAGTATTTAATATTTCTTTACCTGAAAAGAAGTCAGACAACAGAACAAATATCTGAGCGGTAAGTTCAGTACAATCTATTTCATCTTCTAACTCAAACAGATTTCCATTAAACTTTTCTTTCAAATGAGCAAATAATTTGTAAACATCATTTTTGTTACTAACTATTCTTAAAAATTCTTTTTGAGACTGTGAAATATCTGTTGAAAAATTTCCATAGTCTAAATCTACGCCTCTATCAATAAGATAACGAATAAAAATTAACCGAAGAACAAGTTTTGTCGCAAACTGTATATGATAGGTGTTTTTTAATTCATTCGTTAAAAATGAAATGTTATCCAATAGACTTTGGTTTAATTTAGTTTCTGAATAAATTTGGTTATATTTGTTCCAGAAGATTGGATTAGAAATCTGCCAGTAGGAAAAATCCGAGATTTCATTGCAATCCTCCGTTGAATATGCTTCAATTTGTTTTAGTATATAGTTTGAGTAATCTAACGACAGTCCATTAAATATTTTTACTGTGCTCTCATCACAAAAAATTGCGACAGGAATTTGAGCATTCCAAACTTGTTTACTAACTTTTTTAAATGAAATATCATCATTTGTTGCCCTGTCAAAAAACAACACAAATGGAGCATTATCAACAATGTATGCCGCATATGGGTTTATCTCTTTTAATATTCTTTTAGACTGCGGAGATAAAGGGGCGTTTTGAAATTGATTAAACATAAAAAAATTACCAGAAGACTTATAGCCTAATTGAATAATTATTTTATCAATCGGTAATTGAAATGTTTTCATTCAATGCACCTCCTTAATATTCTTTGAATTATTATCTATAAATAGCAAATATGTATCTATTTCAAGAGCATCTGCTATTTTCTGGACATTATCTAAAGCTATACTTCTTTTTCCGCATTCAATAGCACTTATATATGTTCTGTGAAGTCCGGCTCTGTCTGCAAAGGCTTCTTGTGACAATCCAATTGCAGTTCTATATTTTTTTAAGTTCATCGAAAAGACGCGAATTATATCCATATTTTCACCCCATAACATTTAGTATAATCACGTGAATACAATTAGTCAACAGACAATAAGTATCATTATTATTAAAAATCACGGAATTGATACTGTAAATCCCATGATTCTCTTATTATGAAATCAATAATTCAGTTATTACAATCTCTTCAGCTTTCTGTCGGATACAATTCATTATTCCAACCCACTCTATAGGATTTTCAGCCTTTAGTTGTTCCGTGATACCCTGTGTATCTTTCATCTGAGTTACAAGCAATTCAAATCGTTCCTGTGTTTGTTTGTCAGTATCGGGAAGATATTCGATGAGTTCTCCACTTGTAAGCAGATTGATAGAGGTCAACTTGCAATGCTCTTGTAAATATCTCAAATGCCACCACCCATAAATACCAATATTGTTTTCTTGACTTTCCGAAAGTAAAAGATTATGGATTAAACAATCTCCCCGTTTGCGGTAAGTACCACGGTTCTGTTCAAATAATGATTTCATTGTAGCTTCCTCCATAATAATTTAATACTTACTACAAATTCATCATATCCAACCATCATTACAAATTCTTTAAAATGCCGAAGGAACACTTCTTTATGTGAAGTGTCCCTTGTGCTTACAGTCTTTTTCATTACATTCGTATCCATTCCAATCTCTTTGCCGCGTTTCCAGGCACGGCGCATAAAGAACAGGGACTGTCCGAGCACGTAGATGATCACGATTCCACATGCAATGAACATGAGTGTTGAGTTGGCGATTGACAGATAGTTTTTCATGGTCGGTTCTCCTTTTTGGTAAATATGTTTTATTGCTTTTCCTGTTATAGATCGTAACATATGACAAAGAGTTTGCGTTATCTCGAAAAATATGAGAAGATATAAGTAATTAGTTATAAGTGTATGAAGATATGGCGGACAGTTTCGGCAGATTAAGGGAATGGATTTTGGGACGGCCTGCCGGGAGGGAGCGTATGAATTTTCACCATTTAGAATATGCGGTATCAGTGGCAAAAGCTGGTTCGATCAGAAAAGCATCACAGAAACTGTATATGTCACAGCCTTATTTGAGCAGTATGATAAAGGGACTTGAGGAAGAACTGGGATACAGGATATTCAGCAGAACAGCGGCAGGAATCGTGATCACGAGAGAAGGAGAGGAATTTATAAAGAGTGCGAAGATCATCCTTCTTGAGCTTAAGAAGATCCGGGAAATGAATATGGACGAAGAGGAAGGCCAGCTTAATATTTCCTGCTATTATGCGTCGCTTGTTATGGAGAAGTTTCTGAAGTTTCATAATGCATCTGCGTACAAGTTCTCTGATAAGATTAAGGAGATGGGAAGTAAGGATGTACTGGAATCCGTAGCATCAGGAGACAGTGCGGTCGGGATTGTTTTCTTTGCCAGGGAAAAACGCCGTAATTACATGAAGATGATATCTGAACTTAACCTTTTTGCGGCAGAATTTTTAAAACCTATGCAGGTATATGCCTTTATGAGCAGAACACATCCGCTTGCAGGGATGAGTGGAGTGAAAGTAGAGAATTTGAATGATTATCCGTATGTGACATATAATGATGAGTGTTCTAAGAATTATCTTGATGTTCTGGGGATTGGAGAGCATCCCCAGCTTCTTGAGGTGTCTGACAGAGGGAGTTTTTATGATGTGTTAAGAAGCGGGGAATATCTGACTTCCATGGCATATAGAAAACAGCCTGAGAGCGGAGAGTTTGTGATCATTCCTTTTGAAGATAAGGATATGGTCATCTGCTCTGTCTATGTGACAGCGAAGAATTATCAATTGAGTAAACGAGAGAAAGATTTTATTGAATTTGTAAGAGAAGGAGAAGTTCATGGATCCGGTAATAGTAAGAAATATTAAGATCGGGGAGGGGATCCCGAAGATCTGTGTCCCCATCGTGGGAAAAACGCAAGGGGAGATCATAGAGGCCGGAGAGAATATCTGTGCTGTCGGCGCGGATATTGTCGAATGGCGGGCGGACTGGTATGAGGATGTCTTTGATCTTGACAAGGCAGAGGAGACCGCAAAGGAGCTGAGAGCTGTGCTGGGCGGTCTGCCTCTTCTGTTTACCTTCCGTACTTCGAAGGAGGGCGGGGAGAAAGCGGTCGAAACGGCAGTTTATGTGGAATTGAACCAGAGGATGGCAGAGAGCGGATATGTTGATATGGTGGATGTAGAAGTATTTACCGGGGACGACGCGGTGCGCGCGGTGATTGAGACGGCCCATTCCTGTGGAGTGAAGACGGTTGCTTCTAATCATGATTTTCACAAGACGCCTGCGAAGGAGGAGATTGTATCAAGGCTTTGCAGGATGCAGAAGCTTGGGGCGGATATTCTGAAGATTGCGGTTATGCCTCGGGATAAGAAGGATCTGCTGACGCTCCTTGCGGCAACGGAGGAGATGTATTCGGAACATGCGGACCGGCCGATCATTACTATGTCTATGGGAGGGACGGGAGTTACAAGCAGGCTGTGCGGAGAGGTGTTTGGCTCTGCGGTTACGTTTGGATGTGCAGGGAAGGCTTCGGCGCCGGGACAGGTGGAGGCAAGGGAGTTGCGACGTGTGTTGGAGATGCTGCATGGGATAGTGTAGAGCGGAGGTCTTAGGGCCGGTACACGGGGACGAGATAGTGCCCTTCGTGTGCCGGTCTTTTTGCATCTCTTTTTTAAGGTGATTGTAGAAAGTATTAAATAAAATACACAAAAAAACAGGCTCGCCATGCTCGTGATAACAAAATAATATGTGCAAATTACCTAAAATGTGTGAAAATGCATATAATTGTTTGACAAAATGCACAAGATGATATATAATCATTTTCACCAAGTACTTTCTAAATATATTTTTAGAAACTATATTTAGAAAGAGAATAGAAAAAGGGCAAAGCCCGAGACGGATTACGATCGAAGAAGGAGGAAAAAAGATGAAGAGAATGAAAAGATTATTATCCGTGTTGTTGTGTATTGGTATGACGGTGTGTATGGCGATTGGATGTAACAGCCAGTCCGGAGATTCAGGCGGTGAAGGATCTGGAGATTCAGGCGGTAAGTCATCCGATGACGAGGACAAGATTAAGATTGCGTTCGTTATCAGTGATCTGTCTAACGAGGTGTTCCTGGAGCTGATGGAGGCATGTGAGAAAGAAGCAGAGGCAAATGGCGCGGAATTCATTTTCAAAGAGGCCCAGGAAGTACCGGATAAGATTACAGAGATCGAGAACCTGGCGAATGCAGGATATGATGTGATCCTCAGTCACGTATCTGATCCTGCGGCTATGCAGCCGGCGATCGCCGAGGCGCAGTCTAAGGGATGTAAGTTCATCGCTTATGATACCGATACGGAGACCAGCGACGCATTCTTTGGCGCGGATAATACAGAGCTTGGAAAACAGATCGGTTACATGGCGGCTGATTGGATCAACGAGACCTTTGATTCTTCTGAGAAGGTAAAGGTTGGACTGGCGAATTATCCGGAATTTAATTTCCTGGTGGTAAGAGAAGAGGGAATCAGGGCGGCGCTTAAAGAGAAGGCTCCGAATGCAGAGGTAGTTGTCGCGCAGCAGGCGGGCTTCGTTCCGGAGGGTGTGGATGTCGGAGAGGTATGGTTACAGTCCCAGCCGGATCTGAATGTGATCTGCGGAATCAATGATTCAGGTATTGTCGGTATCTATCAGTCCTTCATCGCAGGCGGTGTGGACAAGAATAAGGAAGACATGGGATTCTTCGGATGCGACGCGACCGGAGAGGCCATGAAGCTGATCAACGAGCACGGAATCTTCAGGGGTACTATTTCGACAAACCTTGTTAACGTGGCGCCGGATTTCATCGGAACATCTATTGCGCTGGCCAAGGGAGAAGAGGTAGAGCATGACTTCTATTTCCCGATGACGAGGATCCAGTACAATGAAGAGACCGGACAGGCAGAAGAGGTTGGAGAAGCGATCGACATCAATAAATAATCTGATATCAACAAATAGTTTATAAAGAAGGGGCTGTCGGAGGAATGTTCGTGATTTTTCGGCAGCTCTTTGAGGTAAGGTGGTGTTATAAAGTCGATGAGTAATATACTGGAAGTAAAAAATATTACGAAGATTTATCCGGGAGTAGTGGCGTTGAATCGTGTAAGCATGGACGTAAGAGAAGGGGAGGTTCATGCCCTGATCGGAGAGAACGGCGCCGGCAAATCTACTTTGATCAAGGTTATAACCGGGGCGATCGAGCCGAATGACGGGGAGATCGTGTACGGAGGCAAGTCGTATAGTAAGATGTCGCCTGAGCTTTCCAGGCAGTTGGGGATAGAAGCCATATATCAGGAATTTAACCTGGCGCCGGCCGTATCGGTGGCGGAGAATATCTATATTGGTTCGAAAGTGAATGACGGGGCGGTGATCGATTACAAGAAGCTGTACAGCGAAGCCGCAAAGGTGCTTGATAATTTCACCGTGGAGATTTCTCCGAAGAGCCTGGTAAAGGACCTTACGGTGGCCTATATGCAGCTGGTTGAGATCGCGAAAGCAATTGCAAGAAATGCCAGGCTTATCATCATGGACGAGCCGACGGCGCCTCTTACGGAGGATGAGGTAGGCAACCTGTTTGAGATCATCAAGGAGCTTAAGAAGCAGGGGGTGTCTGTCATCTATATTTCTCACAGGCTTGACGAGTTGTTTGCTGTCTCTGACCGAGTGACCGTCATGCGGGATGGAGAGGTGATCGTCACAAAGGATACGAAGGATTTTAACAAGGAGCAGTTGATCTATCACATGGTCGGCCGGGGACTGAACGAGACGTTTCCGGAGAGGAACGTTACATACGGCGAGCCGGTCCTGGAGGTGAAGGAGCTGTGTGGAAATGGCGTCGCGCCGGTTTCTTTTACTCTCAGGAAGGGAGAAGTCCTGGGGCTTGCGGGGCTTGTGGGAGCCGGGCGGACGGAGCTGGTGAGACTGATCTTCGGTGCGGATCCCAAGGATGGAGGAAAGATTTTCATAGAGGGGAAGGAGACAGCCATTAATAAGCCTCAGGATGCGGTGCGCAGCGGGATCGGACTGGTTTCTGAGGACAGGAAGGCCCAGGGAGTATTTTTACGGATGTCCATTAAGACCAATATCACGGTTACGATATTGGAAAAGCTTGCGAAATGGGGAGTGATCAATCGCAGAGCGGAGAATGACTGTGCGGTGGAATATAGAGAAGCACTGAATATAAAAACTCCGTCTCTGGAACAGCTGGCGGGCAATTTAAGCGGAGGCAATCAGCAGAAGGTTGCACTGGCCAAATGGCTGGCAAGTAAGTCGAAGGTACTGATCCTGGATGAGCCGACGAGAGGAATAGACGTGGGCGCCAAGCAGGAAATATACCAATTGATCAACAGGCTGGCCGAGGAGGGGCTTGGAATCATAGTCATTTCCTCGGAGATGGAAGAGATTCTCGGGATTACGGACAGACTGTTGATCCTGTCGGAGGGCAGGCTGAGCGGAACTCTCATGAAGGAGGAGTATTCGCAGACTACGGTTTTAAAATATGCATCAGGAGAGCAGTAAGGAGAAGCAATATGAAGAAAGCATTAGATATATTAAAGAAGCATTCTGTGGAAGCAGTATTATTAGTGTTGATGCTCATGTTTACCATTGTAAAGGGTACGATATTTCTGAATATCAATAATATTATTACAATCTTACGGCAGAGCTCGATCCTGGGCATCATGTCGATCGGAATGATGTTCTGTATGTTATCCGGCGGACTGAACCTGGCGGTAGGCTCTATGGTTTCTCTGGTGACAGTTACGTCGGCGGTATTCATGACCTCTATGAATATTCCGTGGCCTGTGGCATTTCTGGTCAGTGTTGCCATATGTACGTTCTCGGGCTGGGCGACGGGCTTCATTATCGTCAAGACCAGGATATGGCCGATGATCGGCTCACTGGCGATGCAGACGATTCTGTCCGGCGTTGCGTATATCGTCTGCGGCGGACTGCCGATCTACGATCTCCCTAAAGGATCGATCATATTCGGGCAGGCGAATATCGGGGTGATCCCGCTGCCGGTCATCATCCTGCTGGCAGTGGCAGTTGTCTCGGCGTTTATCCTGAACAAGACCTATTTCGGACGGCATTTCTATGTATCGGGAAGTAATGTGGAGGCGGCGAGGCTTTCCGGGATAAATACGAGCCGGATCTGCATCATGTCGTATGTGATCAGTGGTTTCTTATGCGGTATCGCGGGGGTGATCATGACGGGACGTGTCAGTTCGGGACAGCCGGCGGCCGGGAAAGGCATGGATATGACTTGTCTGACGGCGGTTGTGCTGGGCGGCGTCAGCATGAACGGCGGTGAAGGAAAGGTATCTAAGGTTGTAGTCGGGGTATTTATCCTGGGTGTGCTGAAAAACGGCATGACCATCATGAATGTGGACGAGTATACGCAGATGATCGTAGAAGGTCTCATCTTCCTGTTTGCGGTCTGCTTCGACAGCTTGCAGAGAATCTTAAGTGAGAGGACGGGGAAGAAGAAAGCGGCATAGTAGGAGCGTGTGCGGGGGAGAAGAAAACTAGTGTAGAGAATAGAGAAGGTGATAAGGATGAAAGCTTACAGAAAATATTTGGAGCCGGCTTATGGAGAGAAGGCATTTTCCGTCGAGATACCTGCGCCGGAGGATATCGACATCGAGAATCCCAAGGTGTGGCGGAATAAGCATATCCCGGAAGCCGCGGCAGGGATACTTAACGCTGTGAAGAAGACAGGCTGTTATGATGAGATCATGACGGTAGAGACGACGGATACGTATCTGGAAAGGGACGGGGAGAGGATACCTCTGCGCCTCTATCATCCTGACGGGGAAGGGGAGTTCCCTGTCCTGGTGTTCTATCACGGAG
The DNA here is from genome assembly GCA_910579015.1 of uncultured Dorea sp. Taxonomy (GTDB): domain Bacteria; phylum Bacillota; class Clostridia; order Lachnospirales; family Lachnospiraceae; genus Sporofaciens. Next base: position 26,545 of record CAJTRO010000018.1, read on the forward strand.
GAGCGTTTATGTACAACACTTTTGCGATATATGAGTATGTGACGAGATATATTGCAAAATACGCAGGCGCGCTGGTAATTGCGGTCGAGTACCGGCTTGCTCCGGAATACAGGTGTCCGGTCGGAAGAGAGGATGCATATGCGGCATTGGAGTGGGCAGAAGCCCATTGCGGGGAGTATGGCGGGGACGCGTCAAGGATCTCTGTCTGCGGAGACAGTGCGGGCGGGAATTTCGCGGCGGGTGTATCGCTGATGGCAAGAGACAGGAAAGGGCCTGCAATACGCAGACAGATCATGATATATCCGGTAACGTGCTTCGTGTTTGAAGAACAGCCGTATTCGGAACAACGGTATGCGAAAGGGTATTTTCTAGAATATAATTCGCTTGAAGATCCGCTGGCGCCGTATTTTGCGCCGGACGACGAGGAGGCGAGGACGGATCCCTATAATTCTCCGCTGCTTGCAGAGAATCTGGCGGGACTGCCGGAAGCTGTCTTTCTCTCGGCGGAATGTGATCCCCTTCTTGACCAGGGGCTTATGTATGCGGCGAGGCTTGAGGATGCAAAAGTACCGGTGGAGTATCATATTTTTGAAGGGATGATACACAGCTTCCTGAATTATACCTATGAGAAATCCTTTGCATGTCTGGATGCGGTATGCGCGGCAGTTAGAAGGTAAGGGATGAGTGATAAAAAGGAGAGAATGGAATGGATAAGAGGAGGATCCTTGTTTTTGGAGATTCCAATACCTGGGGATGGAATCCGTCAAATACTTTGAAACCGCCTATTGTGAGGTGGAGCGATGAGGAACGGTTTACGGGAGTTATGCAGAAGGAGCTGGGAGACGGTTATACGGTGATCACGGAAGGATTGAACGGAAGGACGACTGTATGGGACGATCCGATTGAAGAATACCGGTGCGGAAAGGCTGTGCTGATCCCGCTTCTGGATTCACATGCACCGCTTGATCTGGTCATTATCATGCTGGGCACCAACGATCTGAAGAGACGGTTCAGTGTGACGCCCAGAGATATTGCGGAAGGAGCCGGACAGCTTGCGGCAAAGACGCTTTGCCAGGTCTATGATTTCCGTGATCAGAAACCGGAGGTACTGTTGATCTGTCCGCCAAGGCTGGGAGATGTGGGGAGAACTCATTTTGGACCTGTCTTTGGGGGAAATGAAGACAAATCGACGCAGCTCGCCCCGTTTTATAAGGAGATGGCCGATATGTACGGGGTGCATTTCCTGAATGCGGACGAGATTGTAAAAAGCAGTAAGACAGACGGACTTCACTGGGACGCAGACCAGCATGAGAAGATGGGAAAGGTATTGGCAGAAGAAATTGAAAAAATATTTGATAGGGCTGGATAACGGCGGGACTTCGGTCAAGGCGGCGGTCTTTGATCTGGACGGAAGGCTTCTTGCAAAGGCCGGGCAGTTTACGGAGAATATCACACCGAAGCCGGGCTATGTGGAACGGGATATGGAGAAGCTCTGGAGGGCGAATTGCAGCTGTGTGAAAACGGCGGTTGAAAAGAGCGGTGTGTCTCCCGGGGACGTGGCAGGTATCGCCGTGTGCGGACATGGAAAGGGGCTGTATGCATGGGGCAGGAACGAAGAGCCTGCATATCACGGGATCAGCTCTACGGACGGCCGGGCGTGGAAATATCCGTTGAAATGGAAGGAAGAGGAAGTATGGCAGGAGATCTACCCGCAGATCTGTCAGGAGCTGATGGCGTGCCAGCAGGTGTCGCTGCTGGCATGGCTTAAGGAGCATGAACCGAAGGTGTATGAAGACATCAGATGGGTATTTTCGGTGAAGGATTATATTCGTTACCGGCTGACCGGAGAGGCATACAGTGAGATGACCGACGTCTCTGGTTCCGGACTTATGGATATACGGCGGGCGGAATTTGATGAGGAGATGCTCGTTAAGCTTGGGATCGGCGAGGTATATGGCAAGCTTGCGCCGGTAAGATGCTCCTGTGATCTGTGCGGAACGCTTACGGCAAAAGCGGCGGCACTTACGGGGCTGATGGAAGGAACGCCGGTGGCGGGCGGGATGTTTGATATCGACGCCTGCGCCATAGCCTCAGACATTGTGTCGCCGGATAATATCTGTACGATTGCCGGGACATGGAGCATCAACGAATATATTTCCAGGACACCGGTGACAGACGGAAGTGCCGCGATGAATTCGCTGTATGCCATACCGGGATATTACCTGATTGAAGAGTGCAGTGCGACTTCTTCGGGAAATCTGGAATGGTTTGCCGGACAGTGTATGAGGGATCTTGTCTCGGAGAAGGACGGGGCCGTCTACAGTGCGGTCAATAAGATGGTGTCTGATATCCGCGCGGATGAGTGCGAGGTGTATTTCCTGCCGTTCCTGTATGGATCGAATGCGCATCCGCTTGGGAAGGGGAGTTTCGTCGGACTGACGACCTACCATACACGGGCGCATCTTCTGAGGGCGGTATTCGAGGGAGTGGCGTATTCTCATAAGAAGCATATTGACAGGCTGCTGGCTTCACGGGATACCCCGAAGGTGGTCAGGATGGCGGGTGGAGCCGTAAAATCCAGGGTATGGGTGCAGATGTTTGCGGATGTCCTGGGGATGCCGGTCGAGACGGTAGAAGCGGATGAGCTGGGCGCGCTTGGATGTGCAATGGCGGCCGCGGTTGCCGCGGGAATCTATGCGGATTACACGGAAGCGGCACGGCACATGGTACATATTAACGAGAAAATTCTTCCGGTTTCCGGACATACGGCTATATATAAGAAGAAGTATCAAAAGTATCTGGCAATCCAGGATGCACTGGACGGGATCTGGGACCGGTTCGAGGTGTAGGCAGATGTAGTAGAGGAAATCTGGATTTGATTCGAAGAAGAAAAGGAGGGAATCATATGGCAACAGTAGGCAGTACGCCGAAGACTATGAGGGCTTTGGCGGCATATGGGAAAGATGATTACAGGTTTGAAGAGGAGTATCCGGCGCCGGTATGCGGGGACGATGACATTATTATAAAGACAGAAGCCTGCGGGATCTGCGCGGGGGATTTGAAGTGCAGTCACGGGGCGTCAATGTTCTGGGGCGATGAGACACAGCCTGCCTGGGTGAACCCTCCCTTTATTCCGGGGCATGAGTTCATGGGGCATATCGTGGAAATGGGAGAGAATGTAGAAGGATATGAGCTTGGAGAGCGGATCATTGCGGATCAGATCGTCCCCTGTGGGAAATGCAGGTTCTGCCAGGACGGTCATTACTGGATGTGCGAGCCTCATAATATCCTGGGGTTTCAGCGGGAGAATAACGGCGGGATGGCGGAATATGTGAAGTATTCGAAGAACTGTGTGATCAGCAGGGTGCCCGAGGAAATGAGCCTGAATGACGCTCTTCTGATCGAACCCTACGGCTGTTCCAAACATGCGGTAGACAGGGCTTCCATTACGAATGAAGACGTTGTGGTAATCTCCGGCGCGGGGACGCTGGGGCTTGGGATGGTCACCTATGCAAGAATGAAGAATCCAAAGAAGCTGATCGTACTTGACATGCAGACGGGACGGCTTGAGAAAGCAAAGGACTTTGGCGCGGATCTGGTATTCAATCCGGGAGAGACGGACGTAGATAAGGAAGTCAAGGCGTTGACGGGCGGATATGGCTGTGATATCTATATCGAGGCAACCGGAAATCCGGCGAGCGTGGTACAGGGGCTTAAGATGATACGCAAATTAGGACGGTTCGTGGAGTTCAGCGTGTTCGGCAGTGAGACGACGGTGGACTGGTCCATCATCGGAGACCGGAAAGAACTGGATATCCTGGGCGCGCACCTGAGCCCGTATGCTTATCCGTTCGTGATCGAAAATATAATGAATGGGAAATTGAAGACAGAAGGCGTCGTATCTTCCATGTTCCCGATTGAAGAGTGGAAAAAGGGATTCGAATATGCAACCGGAAAATACGGGGATTTTAAGGTTGCACTTACATTTTAAAAGGGAAGGTCTTCTATGAAGAAGTATACGTTAGGACTGTATGAGAAAGCGATGCCGCCTGAACTTACCTGGAAAGAGAAGCTTATGACAGCAAAAGCGGCGGGGTATGATTTCCTGGAGATCAGCATTGATGAAACGGATGAAAAGATTTCGCGTCTGTATATGAGCAGAGAGGAGCTGATCCGCTTAAAGCAAATCATAGACGAGGCCGGATTCCCGATCGGAACCATGTGTCTGAGCGCGCACCGCCGGTATCCGATCGGCAGCAGTGACGAGAAGACGGCGGCCTATGGAATGGAGATCATGGAGCGTGCGGTAAGCTTTGCGGAGACGCTGGGGATCCGGATCATACAGCTTGCGGGCTATGATGTGTATTATGAGGAATCTACGCCTCTGACGGTCAGGCGCTTCGGAGAAAACCTTGAAAGGGCAGCAGAGATGGCGGCCAGGGCAGGGATCATGCTGGGCTTCGAGACGATGGAAACGGACTTCATGAATACGGTAGGCAAGGCTGTGGATTATGTAAGGGCCATGAATTCGCCTTATCTGAATGTATATCCTGACGTCGGTAATATTACGAATGCGGCCTGTAAGTATTCTATAGATGTGGCGGAGGATATTAAGAAGGGGAATGGAAGGATCGTGGCGGCCCATTTGAAGGAGACAAGACCGGGAGTGTTCAGGGAGGTTCCGTTTGGGGAGGGGCATGTGGATTTTGAGCGTGTCATCAATGTGATGTGGAAGGTTGGAGTCAGAAGGTATGTGGTCGAGTTCTGGTATGTCGGAAATTCGGACTGGAAGGATATCCTGGTTTTAAACCGCAGAAAGATGGAGAGGATGCTTGCGAAGACAGCAAAGCAGACGGAGTATGGATAGTTCTATAAGAAAGAGACTGTTGGGAAATGCTGATTTCCGGCGGTTTCTTTCTTGCTTTGCAGATATTTTCAGCGCGCCTGTGGTTATAAATGTGCTGGTAAATTTTTATTAAAGATGGTATGATAATCAATTAGGGGGAGCGGTAATATTTTACCGCATAATAATATGAAAAAAGAGAAAACAATCAGTATCAGTGAAATCAAACATAACAATAGAAGAATGATTTTGGAATACCTCAGAAAGCGTCATACACTCTCTCGGACAGATATTGTATATGACCTGCATATCAGTTTCCCGACTGTAATCCAGAATCTCCAATACCTGACTGAACTGGGCGTTGTAGATGATTCCAAGAGGATTTCCAACACGGGGGGCAGGAATGCTGTTGCATACACATTTCTACAGAATGCGAAGCTGGCTATAGGGGTTGATGTGGCGGAATTCCGTATCAAGGCTGTTCTGGTCAATCTTGCCGGGGAAGTGGTTGATATCATCCGCAGAGACAAAAAGTTCTGTATGGAGGATGATTATCTGAGAGAGATCGGGCGTGTGGTGGATGAGATGGTGGAGAAGCATCAGATCAGTGCGGACCGTTTGCTTGGAGTGGGGATCGCTGTGCCGGGGATTGTGGACGAAGAGGGCGAGTATGTTGTTTACGGAGGAACGATGAATTTTACCGGCGCCAGGAAGGAGCAATTTACCAGGTATATAAAGTATCCAAGCCGTCTGCTCCATGACGTCTATGCGGCGGGGTGTGCGGAGGCGTGGGGGAATCCGGAGGATGACAATGTATTCTACATCATGCTGAATAACACGATCGGCGGATCGTTTAGGACCGGTGACAGTTTATATGTGGGGGATACCGGTAAGAGCGGAGAGATCGGCCATACGATGGTAGAGACACATGAGGGAAGGACATGCTATTGCGGAAGACGGGGCTGTCTGGAGGTATACTGTAATGCGGTTCAGCTTGCGAAGCATACGGACGGGAAGCTTGATACCTTTTTCGACGGCATACGAAACGGGGATTCGAGGATGGAGGAAATCCTGGATGAATATCTGCGGTATCTGGCGGTGGCAATTAATAACGTGAGGCTGTTATTCAACTGCAAGATTGTCGTCGGGGGATATGTCGGGGCATATATGGAGCTGTTTAAGGAGAAGCTCATAGAGCATGTCAATGGGCTGAATCCTTTTGGCGAGGATGCGGCAGAGTATCTGCTGTCCTGTAAATATAAGGTGGAATCTACGGCCGCGGGGGCGGGGATTGTCTTTATTGATGAATATTTGTATAATATTTGATCTGGCGTTAGGTAGTGTAGAGCAGGAAGGGGATCGGGAACGATGGGAAGCTATCTGAATCCGGGAAGCGGATTATTCGAGATGTCGCTGGGATCGGAGATATATGTTGACAAAAGCAGGCTGATTGAACAGACGAACCGCTGTGTCCGGACGCAGCAGAGGTATATGTGTGTCAGCAGACCGCGCAGATTCGGTAAATCTATGGCGCTTGATATGCTTGCCGCATATTACGACAGGACAGAAGATACAGAAGAAATGTTTCAAGGACTGGTGATAAGCCATTCGGAATCGTACAGGAAGCATTTGAACAAATATGATGTGATACGGATCAATATGCAGGAATTTTTAAGCGTCGCAAAGGATAAGGATGAGATGTTGAAAATGCTTAAGGATTACCTGAGTTTCGAATTGCTTGAATATTACATGGATATACAGTTCCGGGATGAGAAGAATCTGGTCCAGGTCATGAAAGATATATACAAGGTGACAAAGCGCTCGTTCGTTATCCTGATTGACGAATGGGACTGTCTGTTCCGGGAATATCAGCAGGATAAGGATATGCAGAAGCAATATCTGGATTTTCTCCGGGCGTGGCTTAAGGATAAAGATTATGTTGCGCTTGTGTATATGACGGGAATTTTACCGATTAAGAAGTACGGCTCGCATTCGGCGCTGAATATGTTCGCGGAATATTCCATGACAGATCCGGGAAATCTGGCAGAATTTTTTGGCTTTACAGAGGATGAAGTGAAGGCATTATGTGCAGAGTATGCCATGAATTATGAAGAAGCAGGGGCATGGTATAATGGATATCATCTTTTGACACATGGGAAAGAGGGCAGCAGGATGTACGCGATGTACAGCCCCAGATCCATCCAGGAGGCAATGCTGAGGCATAAGTATGGGACCTACTGGAATCAGACAGAGACGTATGAGGCGTTGAAGGTTTATATCCAGATGAATATGGACGGCTTGAAGGATGCTGTTGTTAAGATGCTTGCGGGCGGGGAGGTTCCGGTTAATACAGGGACATTTGGTAATGATATGACAACCTTTGCGACGAAGGATGATGTGCTGACACTTCTGGTACATCTTGGATATCTGTCGTATGACAGTGAGAAGGGAACTGTGGCTATCCCCAATAAGGAAGTTGCGCAGGAGTATGTGAATGCGGTCAGTACGATGGATTGGCGTGAAGTGGCGGGAAAGGGATTTGCTGATATCTGTTTTATTCCGAGAAAGATACATGAGGATAAACCGGCAGTAGTGATCGAGCTTAAATGGGATAAGAGCGCGAAGGGTGCGATTGCACAGATTCGGGAAAAAGGTTATGTAGATGCATTGAAAGAGTATCACGGGAATCTGATACTGGCAGGAATTAATTACGATAAAAAGACGAAGAAGCACAGTTGTGAGTTAGAAAAGAAGGATATATAAGTTAATCATACATTCCCGGGAGCGTGCTTTAGTCAAAAAGAAGGGGTTGTTGCGAAATGCTGTTTATACGCAACAACCCTTTTATCTGTTACCGCAGTTTCTTGCCCAGCATATCCGGGTTAGTCGCATAAGACAAGGCTGTATCCCGGGAAATGATTCCGTTACTGTAGAGCCGTGCCAGACTGGTATCCATAGAGAACATATCCGGATTCGAGGAAGAGTACACAATACCTTCGATCTGCGGAATCTTGTTGTCACGGATCATGTTACGGATGGCCGGTGTAACGGTCATGAGCTCAAATGCAGGAACCATCGTCCCGTTTACGGTCGGGACTAACTGCTGCGACACTACAGCCTGGAGGACCATGGACAGCTGGACGGCTATCTGGCGCTGCTGGCTGGACGGGAACACATCAATGATTCGGTCAATGGTGTTCGCGCTTCCTATGGTGTGCAGTGTCGAGAAGATCAGATGTCCGGTCTCGGCGGCAGTCATTGCAACCTGAATAGTCTCATAATCACGCATCTCGCCAAGCAGGATAACATCCGGGCTCTGACGAAGCGACGCACGCAGGGCGGTCACGTAACTCTCCGTATCTACATTGATCTCGCGCTGGCTGACGATGCTCTTCTTGTGCTGGTGAAGGAATTCCAGAGGATCCTCAAGCGTAATGATGTGCTTCTCAAAATTCTGGTTGATGTCGTCGATCATACAGGCAAGGGTAGTAGATTTACCGCTTCCGGCAGGACCGGTTACCAGTACCAGACCTTTGGAGAAACGCGCCAGCGACATAATACTGTCTGAAATACCAAGAGAAGCGGGATCAGGCAGGTTAAATGTGATGACACGGATGACCGCGGACAGAGAACCTCTCTGCTTGTATGCATTGACACGGAAACGGGACATGCCCGGAACCGCGAAGGAGAAATCGTCATCACCAGTCTCAAGCAATATATCCATGGAGCGGTTACCGGCGAGCTCATAGATATCCTTGATGATCTCCATGGTATCCTTTGGAAGCAGGCGTTCGCCGGTCTCCACGCCCATAGTGTTGTTCATACGCATAGATGCCGGAAGGCCGGCTATAATGAAGATATCAGAGGCATTGTTGTCGATTGCCTTCTGAAGCAGTTCTTTCGTGTTCATAGTTCAATCTCCCTTAATTATATTTATCAATTGATGCGGATAGATTCGGCTGTTTGGCATTTTCTTACGGCTTAAAGAGGTTCAGCTGATCGTCACCGTTCCACTCGGAAGAAGCGATCTCCTTCCAAGAGGTAATCTTGTAGTACCCTTCCTGCATCTGTCCGGGTTTGTTCAGTGACAGAACAACCTTGAGAGACCGTTTTTCCGTTACCGGGACTTCGTATGTCACGGTAGGCGTCTCTTTGGAAAAATCTGCCGTAATACCGTTAAGGAGCGCTAATTGTCTGTCAGCGCTGGAGTAATAGCTGTCACGATTCCTGGTATATGTGTCGTGCAGGATCGTGTCGATCTCCTGAAGCGTTCTGGTGGCCGTATTCGAAGCCTCGTAGTAATCCTGATTATGCTGTGCAAGCTTCTGGCTGTAGTGGTATTCGCTGACAGAACCAGATAATGACAACGTGGAAAATGTCACCAGGCACAGGACAATAAACGTCATGAGCAGTGACACAGATCCTATATTTGTTACGGGAAATGAAGGTTTTTTCATGATAGAAAAACATCCTCTCTTAAAATGTGCATTAAGCAGTATATGCTGTAATGACTTTTTCTTAGTTCATATGCTGTCTGTAAGTATCCACCTTAAGACTGTAGATACACTCGGTATCGTCATTGGCGTAGAGCGCGATATCATAGGTCGTAACCCCTGTATCCTCTGGTGAAGAAGAGATATCCAGGTGATACTGAGAATCGTCTTTTTTGCATGTCTGGAAATCTTCGTTAAAGTAGATAAAACCGCCGTCATCTGATAGATCGGAACCGGAATAGATCTCATCAAGCTGTGCCGCCGGCTGTCCGCCCTGGCTCAGGATCTCGGCAACGGAACTGCACTGTCTTACCGCCATATCCAGTTCCTCGGTATCCGCTCCCATGTTGTGGGCCTTCACGAATAATTGCAGGCAGATGGCGCTTACAACAGAGAAGAACAGGATCGCTATGATAATCTCCATCAACAGAAGTCCGGAACGGCTGGATGTCTGCTTTTTCATTGGACGCTCCTTTCTGAGGTGATCAGGGAGCCTTCATGCCCCTGACTGTCAATGGTGGTAAACTGATAGAGATGGTCGTCAATCTGTGACATTGACAAAGTGTCGATCTCCATGATATTCTTGCCATTCTTAAGGGAAACGTCAGCATCATCTCTGGTAAACAGTTCCTTGAGCATCCCGTCGCAGGCATAGATATAAGTAGTGCATGGAATGCCGTTATAGTCGGCAGACAGGGCAAGACATTCGATATCTTCCAAGGTAGTGAGCGACAGCGCTCCGTCAGAATCGTTCTGACGTATCTTCTCCGAGATATAGGACAGAGCCGTCCGGTTCTCGTCATTGGCCTGGAGCTGATCGGTGGTGGAGCCGTATATGTCTGCCGCCAGGATCAACACGACAAGCGAGGAAGCGGCAAATACAAAGAATAATGCAATTGGAAATATAAAGTCAATGACATGCCTGCTCCGTGTCTGGAATCGCATCTATCTGTCCCTCCTGTCTATAATGGTAACATCCGGTATAATATTACTGCCTAATACCTGATAATCAACGAAGAACTTTTCGTCATCATAGGTAAGACCATAGTTATCCTTCAGATATTGAAGACTCTCCGGATAGGCCCCCTCGATGGAATAGCAGTGAACAATCCCACGGTTAACAGCCTGCTCAAGAGTCTGGATTTCCTGGTCGTCTGTCTTATCTGAAACAATAGATGTTCCTGCTATGAACAGGGCAACGATGATCATAAAACAGACAATAGAAACAATAAAATTTCTTGATGTCCCACTGCTTTTCTGTGTTTCAAAACGATGTTTCATGTATATTACCTCCAGGATAATACCTATAAGCTTGACATAATACCCATAAGCGGCAGCATTACGGACAGAAGGATCATACCTACAACCAGGGAAAGAACGATAACCAGCGTCGGTTCCAGTGTGGCAATGATGCTGGTGAACTTCTGGTCAATCTCCTCCTGATATCTGTCGGCAATCTCCTGCATGACTTCATCAAGGGCGCCTGTCTTGGAGCCGATCGAGGTCATTCGGGCATAGATACCTGAGAATACGCCTGCACTCAGCAGGGACTTGGACAACTCCTCGCCCTGATCGAGCGCTTCTTTACAGGTGTTAAGCCGGCCTGTAAAGCCGTCATTGCTGATAAGTGCAGAGACAAGGTCCAGGCTTTCTTCCGGGCTCATACCGCTGCTTAAGGTAAGCGCCATCCCGCTTGCGAAACGGCAGGCGGCCAGCTTCTCCGAAAATGATTTCGTCCAGGCAAAATGTGAGGTGAAGGAAGCAAACGCGGCGCGTCCGCTCTTCGTCTTTGCAAAATACAGGACCAGAACCGCAAGAACACCGATCAGCACGATCAGTACGATGGAATAACGGTTGATCGCCACTCCGAAATTAAGAATAGCCTTGGAGAATCCGGTCATCTCGCTTCCGAGCTGTCTGAACACCTGGTTGAAGATGGGCATTACCTTGGTCACGAGTACAAGGATGACAAGAAGCATCATGAATACCATGATCAAAGGATAAGTGACTGCGTTCTTAATAGACTGTGAGATGGAAGCCTCTCTCTCATAGTGGGAGGAGAGGGCGCTCATAACCTCGTCTAATTTACCGGTATATTCACCGATCTGCACCATATGAAGCATATAGTCGGGAAATGCCTGTGTGGAGGAAAGTGCTTCGTAGAAGCTTCCGGTAGACTGCAATGTCTCGTCCATAAGCTTTAGGAGCTTCTCTTCTTCCGGATCTGCCGCCTCCTCCAGCATCAGGGCGATGCCTTCCATGGTCGAGATCCCTGCTTTCAGTATCATAGCCATCTGAGAACAGAAAGACGAGATCTCCATGTTAGATAGTGGGGTAAGTGTTGGTACTGCCATATGTACTCCTTTCTTGGCCTGAAGACAGGGCCATGCGGCTCTGTTTTCAGGAGATTTGATATGCTTATCTGATATAATCTTATTTTATCTATAGAAAAATTCAGCTAATAGGAATACTTCAAAACATAATTGGAGCCGTCGCCAATGTATTTCTTAAGGCCTGAACTGCTTGAACTTGCCGCAAATGTCGGATCCATCAGGCTCCAGGACTGACCGTCGAATTCTATGATATCGTCAATCCAGCCCGTACCGGTGAGATAGACGCTGATCCAGGCATGGTAGACTTCGCCTGCATAACCGACTTCCAGCTTCGTCGGGATACGCTGGGAACGCAGCATGGCTGACATCAGCGCAGCGTAATCGAAGCAGATTCCCTTGCCGGACTTTAAGGTATCGTCTACATTGGGGAGATAGCCGTAGGCCACGCTCTCCGCCTTCGCATCATCATAAGTAACATTCTTGATCACATAATGATAAATCTCACGCACAACATCCAGATCGGAATGGGCTTTGGACGCCAGATCCTTGGCCTTAGATACGGTCTGGGCCTCGGGAGTGAAGTTCACGTACTGGTTCGGATACAGAAACGGAAGAAATTCGTCGGAGATCGCCGCATCAATATCCTGGGAAAAGGCAATAGTATACATATCTCCTTCTACATTCTCAAGAACCGTCAGAGAATAGGCGCCATTCCCGCCCGCGAGAGGAAATGTCTCGAACTGGCCGCCCTTCGACAGAAGATAAGTATAAGTAATGCCGTTAGGGGAGGCAATCTGTAATTTGACCTTGGGATTGGATCCGCGATACTGGATCATGACATAGCCCTGATCCGTGTGAGAGGCGTCAATCGTTACCAGGTCGGCTCCATAAGTAACCGTTCCGTCGGCCGCAGGAACAAGCACGTTGGGAGTGTTATCCCTCAGAGGGCCGGAATCCTCGCTGTTTTTATCCTTCTTGCTGCCTCCGATGCCACGTTTGCCGCTGTTATCGGCGGCTTTGCTGTCCCCGCCGCTGCCACAGCCACAGGAAAGAACGCTGCATAGGACAAGCAACAATACAGAGTAGAATATTGTCTTTTTGCGCATATGTGACATCCTCCTTAAACAGTGAAAATGTTAGTGAAAATATATGGTACGTTCAGTATACTACGCGGTTGAAATAGAATCAATATTTTTTTCTTCCCTTTTGGCGCGATTTGTGTTATAATCAACCTATGGGGTATTAGCGCAGTTGGGAGCGCGCAACATTCGCATTGTTGAGGCCAGGGGTTCGAATCCCCTATACTCCATTACTTGTGGTAATGAGGTGTCCGCGAACGGAGTTCGTATAGAAATACCTCTGCTCCATGGTCATAAGGCTTAGTTCAACCGGTGTATTTGGACTATGCCTTTTTTATTTTCCGGGAGAAAAAATCAGAGATTTATTTTGCCGTTTTGTTCGAGACATAAAAAAAGAAGCCTCCGACAGTGTTAACCAGTTTCGGTTAAGGAGTTGAAAGGATGGTAAGAAAAGTGTATAATATTCCCATAACCACCGTGTCATTAATCCCAGAGGACATGGCAATATAAAAGATGGAATGAGGAAACACAATGGCTAAGAAATCAAGAAAAGAGCGTAAACTGGCTGCGGTAAAGCAGAGTGCAGCAAAGCAGAATGTAGGAAATCAGGATGAAGCAAGGCAGAGTGAGAAAGCGGATGTTGCTCAGGAACCGCTCATGGAAGTGTCAGACAACAAAGTGGTAGAAGTTCCGAAAGAGGACGGAAAGGAGCCCAAAGCTGTGGAAGCGGTAAAGGAAACGGCAGAGACAGAAAAGGCTGTAGAAGAGAAACCGGAAGCCGAGAAAGTTGCAGAAGAGAAACCGGAAACCAAGAAGGCTGTAGAAGAGAAAGTTACAGAAGAGAAACCAGAGACCAAAGAGAAAGCTGAAGCCGACGTTAAAGCGGAAGAAGAAGCCAAAGAAAAAATCGAAACAGAAGTTAAAGAGGAGACAGAGGCTGAAACAAAAGAGAAAGCCGAAACAGAAGTTAAGGCGGAAATAGAGACTGAAGCGAAAGAGAAAGCCGAAGCAGAGGTTAAAGAGGAAGCAGAGGCCAAAGCCGAAGAAGAAGCTAAAGAGAAAGAAAAGGCAGAGACCAAAGCCCAAGCAGAGGCCGAAGCCAAAGTCCAAGCAGAGGCCGAGGCCCAAGAGAAAGCCGAAGCCCGGCGCAGGATCTATGAGGAGCGGTTCGCAAGGCATCTGGATGAGATGAAGTGGCTCTACATGGAATTGTACGGCAATAGTTCAATGTTTGCCGAGCTGTGCGATAATCTCTACCGCTTCTATGAAGAACGTAACGACGATCTGAAAACTATTGATGAGCAGAGAGAAGAGCATCCGGACTGGTATAAGAGCAATGACATGCTGGGAATGATGTTCTACATAGATAATTTCGGCGGTAATATGAAGGGCGTCGAGGCCAGGCTTGAGTATCTGGAGAAGAATAATGTGAACTATATTCATCTGATGCCGTTCCTTGATACCGTGGAAGGCCGGTCAGACGGCGGGTATGCTGTTGCGGATTTTCGGAAGGTGCAGGAGAAGCTTGGCACGATGGAAGATCTTGAGAGCCTGACAGCGGCATGTCATAAGAAGAACATGAATGTATGTATGGATTTTGTCATGAACCATACATCCGAAGACCATGAGTGGGCGAAGAAGGCGCGCCAGGGAGACGGAGAGTACATGAGCCGTTATTTCTTCTATGATAATTACACGATCCCGGCCGAATATGAGAAGACGGTTCCGCAGGTATTCCCGACGACAGCTCCGGGGAATTTTACATGGCTTCCGGATGCAGAGCACTTTGTAATGACCACGTTCTATCCGTACCAGTGGGATCTGAATTATAAGAACCCCAGAGTATTTAATGAGATGATGTATAACTTCCTCTTCCTGGCAAATAAGGGAATCGATATTATCCGTATTGATGCGGTCCCATATATATGGAAGGAACTGAATACGCAGTGCAGGAATCTTAAGGAAGTACATACGATCGTGCGTTTGATGCGTATGATCAGTGAGATCGTATGTCCGAGCGTATTGCTGCTTGGCGAAGTTGTTATGGAGCCGGAGAAGGTGGTTCCTTATTTCGGAACGGTAGAGAAGCCGGAATGTCATATGCTGTACAATGTTACGACGATGGCCACAACCTGGCATACAGTGGCGACAAGGGATGTAAAGCTTCTGAAACAGCAGCTTGACATTGTTAACGGACTGCCGAAGGAGTACGTATTCCTGAATTATCTGCGCTGCCATGATGATATCGGCTGGGGACTGGACTACGCGACACTGGCACAGGAAGGGATCCGTGAGCGTTCCCACAAGCTGTATCTGAACGATTACTTCCAGGGCTTCATAGAGGGAAGCAAGAGCCGTGGAGAGCTTTATAATGCGGATCCGGTTACGGGAGATGCAAGGTTCTGCGGTACGACTGCATCCATGTGCGGGATCGAGAAGGCGGGCTTTGAGCAGAACGAAGAAGAGATGGAGACGGCCATCCGCAAGGATATCATGCTCCATGCATATATGTTTATGCAGTCCGGTATCCCGGTGCTTTACAGCGGAGATGAGATGGCGCAGGTCAATGATTATACCTATAAAGAGAATCCGAACAAGGCAGAGGATTCCAGATATATCCACAGAGGGGCAATGAACTGGGATCTGGCGAGAAATATTGTGGATCCGGATACTGTGGAAGGAAAGGTGTTCGCGAAGCTTGACCAGTTAGAGAAGATCCGGAAGGCGGAGAAGGTATTTGTGTCCTATGCTGATACATGGACGTTAGAGACGTGGGAAGCCGGCGTTCTGAGTATCGGAAGATATTATGACGGCGACAAGCTGATCGGTGTGTTTAATTTCAGTGAATATGATAAGACGGCATGGATCAACGAAGAGGACGGTATGTATGTCGACCTGATCACCGGCAAAGAGATGGAAGCAAGAGGTGTGAACGTTCCTGCATTCGGATTCTACTATCTGAAGAAGAAGGCCGATGCACAGGTATGATCTTGCTAAGGAATGGAATGCCGGATGAACGGACGGGATCCGGCCAAGAAGGGGCGCAGGAGCCCCGTTTCCTGGAGGTAATGGAATGAGGAAGCTGGGAGAGAGGATATTATCAGCAGCTTTAGCGTTTATATTGATCATATGTATGGAAATAACGGCGTCGGCCACGGCTCCCGAGGGGGAACTTACGGAGGAGCAGAAGCTTCAGCAGGAATTGGACGCGGCCTATGCTATGACGGTCCAGTCCAATTCTATTCCCGGATGGCCCCAGGGGCCGGGAACCTACGGGGATGCGGCCATTGTCATGGAAGTGGAGACGGGAGCAATCTTGTATTCGAAGAATATTAAGGATCACCATTTCCCGGCAAGTATTACGAAGGTACTGACGGCCCTGGTTGCAATGGAGAACGGACAGTTTGTGGATCCGGTGGTGTTCTCCCATGACAGTCTGGCATTTATCCAGCCGGGGGACGCATATATCGGGATGAAGGAAGGCAACCAGATTACCCTTGAGCAGGGCTTATACGCGACGCTTCTTGCTTCTGCCAACGAGGTGGCGTATGCGGTTGCAGAGAATGTCGGAAAGAATGCGGGATATGATTATAACTGGTTTATCGAGCGGATGAATGTGCGCTGCCGGGAGCTTGGCGGTGAGAATTCGAATTTCGCGAACCCGCACGGACTGCACGATCCCAACCATTATACCTGCGCCAAGGATATGGCGCTGATCGGGCGGGAGATATTCCGCCATCCGGAATTTTTCAATATTGTACAGACCTTGCAGTATACGATACCGGCGTCGGAGACGACGGAGGAGCATATATTCCAGCAGAAGCACAAGATGCTGTATCCGGCGAATGCCGAGTATTATGAGTGGGCGGTCGGCGGTAAGACCGGGTACACGTCCGAGGCGCTGTCGACGCTGATCACCATGGCTGATAACGGCAACATGCAGCTCGTATGCGTAGTCCTCCGGACACATGGAAGAAACGTCTATCCGGATACCAGAAATCTGCTGGATTATGCATTTTCCAATTTCACACGGATACCGGCGGCGGAAGTCGAGACATCGAAAGATGTAGAGCAGATTCTGAGCACGCCGGACAATACAGATCCGGCTGTGGGCAAAGGCTATGTAATAGTTCCGAACGGCATGGAATTCAAGAATCTTGCCATGGAGATTGTCCCTGACAGCGAGAATGCCGGCGAGGGCACGATCGAATACCGTTACAGCAGTACGCTTCTTGGGACGGCGAGAGCCGTCCTGAGCCAGTCTTATATAGACAGCCGGCAGAAAGATACAAAAGGCCGGGAGCCGGATCAGAAGCCGGACGAGAAGAAGAAGGATAAGGATGATCAATTACTAAGCTTTCTTTCGGATAAGACAGATTTAGAAAAATATGTCATTTTTGGCGGTGCGGTCCTCCTGCTTATACTCACAGCGGTACTGATCACCATAATACGCAGCCGGAAAAAGCGATAAATATAAAAAACCTCTTGACGATTCAAGGGGTTTTTTACTATAATAAGAAACACACAAAAAGGCGACGACGAAGACAGTAAGCCATATCAGAAAGACACAGCGAGCCGGGGAGGGTGTAAGCCCGGTACGAGTAGGATATAGCTGAACATCACTTCTGAGCTGCAGTGGTCGAAAGATTCTTATAGACAGTTATGATGGTAAGGTTAAGTAGATACTGACGGGAGTCCTCCGTTACAGGGAAGACATATGATGGTATGTTTAGGTGGTTTATAAACGTGAGCGCAGCTTCCGTCCTATCCAGGATGGGAGTTTTTTTGTTCTTGAGGCAGTGTATTGCAAGAAGGAGGTAAACAGCAGATGTACAAGAAGGTTTCGACAGATCTTAATTTTGTCGACAGAGAGAAGGAAGTCGAGAAGTTCTGGAGGGAGAACCAGATCTTTGAGAAGAGCATGAAGGACCGTGAGGGCAGTGATATGTATATGTTCTACGACGGTCCGCCGACAGCCAACGGCAAACCGCATATCGGGCACGTGCTGACGCGTGTTATCAAGGATATGATCCCTCGTTACCGCACGATGAAGGGATTTGAGGTGCCGAGGAAGGCCGGATGGGATACCCACGGACTTCCGGTGGAGCTGGAAGTCGAGAAGGCTCTGGGGCTTGACGGCAAGGAGCAGATCGAAGAATATGGTCTGGAACCATTTATTGACAAGTGTAAGGAAAGCGTGTGGAAATATAAGGGAATGTGGGAGGATTTCTCTGGCACGGTCGGATTCTGGGCCGATATGGAGAACCCGTATGTTACCTATCACAATGACTTTATCGAGTCGGAGTGGTGGGCGCTTAAGAAGATCTGGGATAAGGGACTGCTCTATAAGGGATTTAAGATCGTTCCCTACTGTCCGCGCTGCGGAACCCCGCTCTCTGCGCAGGAGGTGGCTCAGGGCTATAAGGATGTAAAGGAGCGTTCTGCCATCGTCCGCTTCAAGGTGAAGGATGAGGATGCGTATTTCCTCGCATGGACGACGACGCCGTGGACACTGCCGTCGAACCTGGGACTGTGTATGAATCCGGTCGAGACCTATGCGAAGGTGAAGTGCGTGGACGGATATACCTACTATATGGCGGAGGCGCTTCTTGATACGGTGCTGGGACCTTTGGCCGAAGAGGGAGAGAAGGCATATGAGGTGCTCGAGACATATCAGGGAAAGGACCTGGAATATAAGGAGTATGAGCCGTTGTATCAGTGTGCGGCAGACGGGATCGCGAATCAGCACAAGAAGGCGTTCTATGTGACCTGCGACGACTATGTAACGCTGACGGACGGTACTGGCGTGGTTCATATCGCGCCGGCATTTGGTGAGGATGACGCGAAGGTATGCAGGAAATACGATATGCCGTTCGTGCAGCTGGTAGATGAGAAGGGAAATATGGCGGAATCAACGCCGTTTGCCGGATTATTTGTGAAGAAGGCGGATCCGGAGGTGCTTAAGGATCTGGAGGCGAGAGGGCTTCTCTTTAACGCGCCGAACTTCGAGCATAGTTACCCGCACTGCTGGAGATGTGATACTCCGCTGATCTACTACGCGCGCGAGTCATGGTTTATCAAGATGACGGACGTGAAGGAGGATCTGATCGCCAACAACAATACCATCAACTGGATCCCGGAGAGCATCGGCAAGGGGCGTTTCGGCGACTGGCTTGAGAATGTGCAGGACTGGGGCATCAGCCGGAACCGTTACTGGGGAACTCCGCTGAATATCTGGGAGTGTGAGTGCGGTCATCAGCACTCTGTCGGAAGTATTGCAGAGCTTAAGGAGATGTCGGATAACTGCCCGGAGGATATCGAACTGCACCGTCCGTATATTGACGCGGTGACGATCAAGTGCCCGGTCTGCGGCAAGGAGATGCACCGTGTACCGGAGGTGATCGACTGCTGGTTCGATTCTGGTGCAATGCCTTTCGCACAGCATCACTATCCGTTCGAGAATCAGGAGTTATTCGAGAAGCAGTTCCCGGCAGACTTCATTTCTGAGGCTGTGGACCAGACGCGGGGATGGTTCTACTCACTGCTTGCGATCTCGACGCTGATCTTCAACAAGGCGCCTTATAAGAACGTCATTGTCCTCGGACACGTGCAGGACGAGAAGGGGCAGAAGATGAGCAAGTCCAAGGGAAATGCGGTGGATCCTTTCGATGCACTGGAGAAATACGGCGCTGATGCGATCCGCTGGTATTTCTATGTGAACAGCGCGCCGTGGCTTCCGAACCGTTTCCACGGAAAGGCTGTTGTGGAAGGACAGCGCAAGTTCATGGGAACTCTGTGGAATACCTATGCATTTTTCGTACTGTATGCGAATATTGACGGCTTTGACGCCACAAAATATACGTTGGAATATGACAGATTATCTGTGATGGACAAATGGCTTCTGTCCAGGCTCAATACGGTGATCCGGGAGACGGACAGCAATCTTGAGAATTACAGGATCCCGGAGACCGCAAGGGCCTTGCAGGATTTTGTGGACGACATGAGTAACTGGTATGTAAGGAGAAGCCGCGAGCGTTTCTGGGCGAAGGGGATGGAGCAGGATAAGATCAATGCATATATGACGCTCTATACAGCGCTTGTAGAGGTGAGCAAGGCGGCGGCGCCGATGATCCCGTTTATGACGGAGGATATCTATCAGAATCTGGTGCGCGGTATCGACGGAAATGCTCCGGAGAGCATCCATCTGTGTGATTTCCCGGCGGTCAATGAAAGCTTCATCGACAAGGAGCTTGAGGCTAATATGGATCAGGTCCTTAAGCTGGTCGTTATGGGGCGTGCGTGCAGGAATACGGCAAACATCAAGAACCGCCAGCCTATCGGGCAGATGTATGTGAAGGCGGACTTCGAGATCCCTGAGTTCTACCAGGATATTGTAAGGGATGAATTAAATGTTAAAGTTATAACATTTACACAAGAAGTACGTGATTTTACAAGCTATTCTTTCAAACCTCAACTAAAGACAGTCGGTCCAAAATATGGTAAAATGTTAAATAGCATCAGGGCCGCGCTGGGCTCCATTGACGGGAATGCGGCGATGGATGAGCTGAATGCGTCGGAGGCTTTGAAGCTTGACATAGATGGACAGGAGGTTACATTGTCACGGGAAGATCTGCTGATCGAGAGTGCGCAGATGGAAGGGTATGTGTCAGAGAATGACAACGGTATCACGGTTGTGCTGGATACCAACCTTTCAGAGGAGCTTCTGGAGGAAGGATTTGTGCGTGAGATCATCAGTAAGGTTCAGACCATGCGTAAAGAGGCTGGTTTTGAAGTGATGGATAAGATTGAGATCACTTATGAGGGTACGGAAAAAGCAGAGACGGTATTTGCGGCAAATGCCGGTACGATAGGCGATGAGACTCTCGCGCTGAGTGTGAAGAAGACAGCGCCGGCCGGATATGTGAAGGAATGGAAGATCAATGGTGAGAATGTGACACTGGGTGTGGAGCGTGTATAAGCGTTTTACGAACAGAAAGAGAAAGAGGGAGATTGCATGTATAATCCAAGATTTGAAAAGGAAGCGTTTAAGAAGGAAGTAAAGCAGAATGTGAAGCATCTGTTCCGCAAAGAGATCGAGGAGGTTTCTCAGCAGGAGCTGTATCAGGCAGTTTCTTACGCAGTAAAGGAAGCCATTATAGACGACTGGATCGCGACGCAGAAGCAGTATGAGAAGGATGATCCGAAGATCGTCTACTACATGTCGATGGAGTTCCTGATGGGAAGAGCGTTGGGGAATAACCTCATCAATATGACCGCTTATACGGAAGTAAAGGAAGCGCTTGAGGAGATGGGGCTGAATCTGAACCTGCTTGAGGATGAGGAGCCGGATCCGGCGCTTGGAAACGGAGGACTTGGACGTCTGGCGGCATGTTTCCTGGATTCACTGGCATCACTGGGATATGCGGCTTACGGCTGCGGTATCCGTTACCGTTATGGTATGTTCAAGCAGAAGATTGAGGACGGCTATCAGGTAGAGACGCCCGACAACTGGCTTGAGTTTGGCAATCCATTCGAGCTGCGCCGGCCGGAGTATGCCAAGGAGGTGCGTTTCGGCGGTAATATCCGTATTGAGTACGACGACGAGGGCAAGATCCGGTTTGTACAGGAGAATTACGAGTCTGTAAAGGCGATCCCGTATGATTACCCGATCGTCGGATACGATAATAATGTTGTAAATACCCTGCGTATCTGGGATGCAGAGCCGATTGTTGACTTCCAGCTTGAGTCATTTGACCGTGGAGATTATCATAAGGCTGTGGAACAGCAGAACCTGGCGAAGAATATCGTAGAGGTGCTGTATCCGAACGACAACCACTATGCGGGAAAAGAGCTGAGACTGAAACAGCAGTATTTCTTCGTATCAGCCAGTCTCCAGGCGGCGGTTGCCAAGTATAAGAGAGGGCATGACGACATTAAGAAGCTCTACGAGAAGATGACGATCCAGATGAATGATACCCACCCGACGGTGGCGGTGGCTGAGCTGATGCGTATCCTGCTTGATGAGGAAGGTCTTGGATGGGAAGAGGCATGGGATATCACGAAGAAGACTTGTGCGTATACGAACCATACGATCATGGCGGAGGCTCTTGAGAAATGGCCGATCGACCTGTTCTCCAGACTGCTTCCACGTATATACCAGATCATTCAGGAGATTGACCGCCGGTTTGTGGAGCATATCCGCAGGACATATCCGGGCGATGAGAATAAGGTTAAGAAGATGGCGATCCTGCGCGACGGCCAGGTGAAGATGGCTCATCTTGCGATTGTGGCCGGATATTCGGTCAACGGTGTTGCGAGACTGCACACGGAGATCCTTAAGAAGCAGGAGCTTAAAGAGTTCTATCAGCTGATGCCTGAGAAGTTCAACAACAAGACGAATGGTATCACCCAGAGGCGTTTCCTGATGCATGGGAATCCGCTGCTGGCAGACTGGGTAACAGAGAAGCTTGGCACGAAGGACTGGATCACGGATCTGTCTCTGATGTCCGGACTTAAGAAGTATGCGGATGACGAGACGGCTCTTAAGGAGTTCATGGATATCAAGTACAGGAATAAGGAGCGTCTGGCAGAATATATTAAGAAGCATAATGGGATTGAGGTCGATCCGAGGTCTATCTTTGACGTGCAGGTGAAGCGTCTGCATGAGTATAAGCGTCAGCTTCTTAATATCCTGCATGTGATGTATCTGTATAACCAGATTAAAGAGCATCCGGAGAAGAATTTCTTCCCAAGGACATTTATCTTCGGAGCTAAGGCGTCAGCGGGTTACATCCGTGCGAAGGAGATCATCAAGCTGATCAACTCTGTGGCTGATGTGGTGAATAACGACCGCAGTATTAACGGCAAGATCAAGGTAGTGTTCATCGAGGACTACCGTGTGTCCAATGCGGAGTGGATTTTTGCGGCAGCAGATGTCAGCGAGCAGATTTCAACGGCTTCTAAGGAGGCGTCCGGAACCGGTAATATGAAGTTCATGCTGAACGGGGCGCCGACGCTTGGAACGATGGATGGAGCGAATGTGGAGATCGTGGAAGAGGTCGGAATTGAGAATGCATTTATCTTCGGCCTGAGCTCAGATGAGGTTATCAGCTTTGAGCAGAACGGCGGATATAATCCATGGGATGTCTACAATAACGACCATGATGTGCGCAGGGTTGTGAATCAGCTGGTTGACGGCACCTATGCGAACGGAAACAGCGAGATGTACCGCGATCTTTATAATTCTCTGCTTACGACAAAGGGAGGCAACAGGGCGGATATGTACTTTATCCTGAAGGATTTCCGTGCTTATGCCGATGCACAGGAGAAGGTGGAGGAAGTCTACCGTGACAAGGAGAGATGGGCGAAGATGGCGCTTCTGAATACGGTGTGCTGTGGTAAGTTCTCTTCTGACAGAACGATCAGGGAATATGTTGAGGATATCTGGAAACTTGATGAAGTTAAGGTAGATGTGAAGTACGAATAAGAGATAGAACAAATCAACGAAAACCTTGAATTTCCTATGAAAATGGATAATTCAAGGTTTAGTCATTGAATGATATAATTTGCATATACCATATCGGAGGTGAGAGCAAATGATTACATTGCAGGAAACAATCAGACCGTCAGCAGATTTGAGAAATCATTATAATGATATATCGAAACAATGCAGGGAAGGAAAAGAAGCAGTTATTATAACGGTAGATGGAAGAGGAGATACAGTTTCTATTTCCTATGAAGAGTATAAGAACATGAAGGCACGTATTGAATTGCTGGAAATCCTTGCTGAAGCAGAAGACGATGTAAAAAATGGCCGCACAGCGCCGATAAGTGAGACTTTTGCTGACTTGCGTGCAATACTGCGGGAGGATAAAGTTGAAATATAATATTATTAGAACCGATACGGCAGATGCAGGAATCCGCAAGATTATACTTTATGTGGCGGCAAACTTTGGAAATCAAGTCGCATTAGAAAAGCTTGATGATATTGAAAAAAGAATCAACGTTTTATCGGACAATCCATATATAGAGGTTGATCCGAGATATCCAGTATTAAAAAGACAAGGATATAAAGTGTTGATTCTTGAGAAAAACTTAGTGTTTTACAAAATAGATGAATCAAAAAAAGAAGTGGTTATCTATGCGGTGGTTGATCAAAGGCAAGATTATTTAAATATAATTCGTGGTTTGTAAAGAGATAGAAGTAATTATAAGATGCATAAAAACAGCAACCCTTCCATACAGTGTATGGGAGGGTTATTTATGCGGCTGAAACTGAAAAAAATGGGATGCTACATGATCATTATCTTACTTCTGCCATACGTCGTGACGGTATTTTTAAATGGGCCAAGCATTACGTCGTATTCCCATGTCGATAAGACCAGCGTGAAGGTCAAAAGCGGGGAGACGGTGAGCCAGATGCCGATCGAAGAATATTGTATCGGGGTACTTGCAAAGGAGATGCCTGCATCTTATAGCAAAGAAGCACTGAAAGCGCAGGCAGTTGTGGTCCGGACGGAGGTATACAGGAAGATAAAGGAGACGGGAAAGGAGACGGTATTAGAGGGTGAATTCCGGACACAGAAGCAGATGGAGGATGCCTGGGGGGCAAAATATCCGAAGTATTACAACAAGCTTGTGGATGCCTGGAACGATACGGAAGGGCAGGTCCTGTTCTATGGGGAAGAGCTTGCACTGACGCCGTTTTTCCGGCTGAGTAATGGCTGTACCCGGGACGGGAAGGAGGTTCTGGGAAGTGACGCCTATCCGTATCTTAAGATCGTGGAGTGTCCCTGGGATATCGAGGATAAGAAACAGATTCAGACCGTTATGACAGAAGATATGGATGCGGAGATTACACAGGCAGATACGGCAGGATATGTCTTGAGCGTCAGGGTTGGACAAGAGAACTTAAGCGGGGAAGAGTTCCGCAGTACCTATGGACTGGCGTCTGGATGTTTCACGTTACAGCGGTATAACGGACAGATCCGGATCACGACAAGGGGCGAAGGCCATGGGCTGGGGATGAGCCAGTATTCTGCGGATCAGATGGCGAAAGAGGGAGAAACATACGATGCGATCCTGCAATATTTTTATGAAGGAACGGAAATAAAAGAAGTGGCAGAAATATTGTTGGATGTGGAATAAGTCGCTTACTATCTGGCAAAAATATAGTCAGAGGTGGTGATAAGATGAACAAAAGGCAAAAACCTTCACAGAAAATGAAGGGTGCAACCGTTGCAGCAGTAGTTTGCTTTGTAGCAGCGATCGCGATAGTTGGAACATATACATTCAATGACTACAAACGGACACAGCAGAAGGAACAGCTTGCACGGACAGAGGAGAAGAATGATACAGAAGATAAGGACAAGAAGGAACCGGCAGAGGAAGCGAATAATCTGGTGATCAGTAATCGTGAGGAGCCGGAGCCGAAGGAAGAGCCGGAGCCGGAAGAGGATACGGCTGTGGAACCAGAGGACAACAGTACAGGAACGGGAACCAGCACACAGAGTACGGCGGGGAGCGGCATGTCTGTCAATTTCAATGAGGACAGTAAGCTGCTCTGGCCGGTCAATGGTACGGTCCTTATGAGTTACAGTATGGACAAGACGGTGTATTTCCAGACGCTGGATCAGTACAAATACAATCCGGCGGTGGTGATCTCAGGAGCCGAGGGCGACCAGGTAATCTGCGGTACGACAGGGATTATCAAATCCATTGATGTGACTGCGGAGACGGGCACGACGGTCAATGTGGACATCGGGAACGGGTATGAGCTGTTCTATGGACAGCTTAAGGAGGTCCCGGTGAAGGTCGGAGACTATGTGGAGGCCAAGAGTGTGCTGGGGTATGTGAGCCAGCCGACGAAGTATTACAGTGTGGAAGGCTGTAATGTGTACTTTGAGATGCGTAAGGACGGACAGCCGGTGAATCCGGTGGAATATCTGGATGAGTAGGCGGATACGCATGGTTTGTGTAAGGATAAGCTGTGCATGATGTGACAGGAAAGAAGCCGGGTGCAGAAGATGCGCCCGGCATCTTTTGGATGTATTGGGGAAGATGACATAGGGATTGCAAAACGTCTATAAATATAGTAATATAAACATATAAAAAGAGAGGAGATATGATATGGAAGCGATTTATGATGAGGACCGTCCGCTAAGTACCTGTGAAGCAATCATCATGAAGGCAATCTGGGACAAGGGAGAAGACATCTCGATTTCCGAGCTTGCGGAAATCCTCAGAACAAGATATGGAAAGGACTATAAGCGGACGACTATTGTTACATTTATCCTGAACCTTACGGCGAAGGGGTTTGCCAGGCAGTACAGAGCAGGGAGATATGCCTATGTCCATGCAATGAAAAGCGAGGAGGAATATAAGCAGAAGCTTCTTGAAGAGCAGATTGATTTCTGGTATAAGGGGGATGTGGCTAAGATGGTTACGGCGCTGTGCAGTACCGAGAAGGTAGGCAGGAAAGAGATAGATGAGATAAGAGGGATTCTGGATGATCTGGACGATTAAAGTAGTATTTTGCCTGCTGCTGACATCTCTGACAGGAAGTATTGTCTTTGTTTTCTGGTCTTTGCTGGGAGAACAGCTTGAGAAGGCTGGGTTTGTGAATATTCTTTACATATTAATGAAGCTGGTAATGCTGTTTTTCATTATCCCGATCCAGTATCCTGTGATGAGCATATTGGATAACGTGTATGGAAGATATAAGGGAGACTTGTTTCTGCATACGCAGGTGATCATGACGGGG
Source organism: uncultured Dorea sp. (assembly GCA_910579015.1). GTDB lineage: Bacteria > Bacillota > Clostridia > Lachnospirales > Lachnospiraceae > Sporofaciens. The sequence continues at coordinate 53,055 of CAJTRO010000018.1, forward strand.
TGCAAGATTCTTCTGATCATATGGGCTGTCGGTGCGTGCTATATCTTATGCCGTCAATTGCTAATGCTGTATCGGGCCAGGAGGATGTTCCGGGCAAGCTTCTCCTGCGAGAGAGATGTTGAAAGACAGTTTTGTGAAGTAAAGCATAGGATGGGCATTGGAAAGAATGCAGTAGGGCTTGCAAGATGTTATCAGACGCCGGTTGCCATATTGTGGGGGATAAGGAAACCGACTGTGATTCTTCCGGTAGAGACGTATACGCAGGAAGAGTTAGAGGTAATATTCATTCACGAGCTGATGCATTATAAGCATAAGGATATTCTGTGGAGAAGGATTGCAACGGCGCTGACGGCGGTTTATTTTTTCAATCCGTTTGTGTGGAAGATGCATAAGTATCTCAGGAAATGGAGCGAACACGCATGTGATTTTGAAGCAAATGAGATAGCGGGAGGAATGAAGCATTATTTTAATACGATTATGAAGATCCAGATAAATATGAGGGGGATCCAGCCGTATTGTGCAGTGACGTTGACTGAAAATGAGAATGAATTGGTGGAAAGGGTGAGAAGGATGAAGATACAAAATGAGATTAAGAAGCGCTCGGCATGGAAGGCGGGAGTTATCTGTGCGGTGATGCTGTCTGCAAGTACAGTGACAGTGTTTGCATCGGCGGAGGGTGCAGGCAGGGCATATCATGGAATGTATCGGGCGACGGTGGTCTCGGAAGAGGTGGAGATGCCGGAGGCACTGCCTGTGTACGAGGATGATGGAAGAGCGGAAGGTATTATAGAAGAGGTGGGAGAGGTTGAGGTATTGACAGAAAGGGGATTGGGATTTATATGGACGATTGAAAAGGGAGTGCAAAAGACAGGCGGTGAATTCAGTGCAAAATCTGCTGGAGAGATTATATTAACTGTGATCATTTCACCGACCAACAAAACCGTTCGGGCAGGGATTGTTAAGCCGGACGGGAAAAGGCAGTATGTCATAGGTTCGGGAACTATAAGTAATACGTTTACATTGAGCCAGTCAGGGACATATGAGATATTTGTGGAGAATACAAGTGGTGCCAGGGTTACAGTGGAAGGAAGTTATTTCGTGAGGTAGTTATCTAAGGGGAGAGTATCCACTTAAGATATACACAAAACATCTAAAAGAATAGTCGAATATGCTTTTAGAAAAATACGCAGTTATTCCATGATAATAGGATGACTGCGATGAGAGGGGGAAATATGTATAAGAGAAGGAAAAGATGTATTAGCGTATTAATTTTAATGCCGATATTGTGCTTAATGTATTCAAATGCTGTCAAGGCTGATGATATTATCAGCAATGAAAATAAGAAAAAATATTTGATCAGTAAGGGATTTCCGGAAGATATTTTATCACATTCTAACAGCCAGACTATTGAACACGTGTATGATCAAGCGATACAGAATGGCACAGAAGTATTTTCATATCAAAATGATGAATGCATAGTAGAGCTGGGTGAGACATCCGGAAGCAATAAGGAAAGAACAGCCATCCCTGCATCAAAATTGAGACTTGTTGCGACAACTGTAAATTATGCAGATTCATCAGGAAAAATTACAGCATGTGATGTCGACATTACATATGACTGGTTAGTTACCCCGGGAACGATATCTACAGATGTGATCACATTGGGATGGGATCAGAGCCTTTTTGCATATTCCGGATATTTGGAAGGGTATAATTATGTTAAAAATATTGGAAATTCGGGGACAGATATTTACAATATTATACATTCGGCGTCTTTGGGAAATGCTGGAATGATTGGCTGGTATGCAGAGCTTAGAAGTCCCAATATCAGTCCCAAGCTTCAGTCTGGCCCTGGCGGATGGGCCTATGCTTCATTCATACCTGCCAGGCCTTTTTACTCTAGTGACGGTATTTCTTCTAACTTTATTGTACAGTACAATCATAACAAGTCAGGTACATCTATCGAACTGCCCTTCCGAGGCGTTGGCATCAGCGCTGATTGCGGCGTTGGTGTTGATACTGTGGCTAAAACGACTGAATATGAATATCCGATTAGCCCGGATAAAGAAGAATGGGGACAGTATAATCATGGCGAGAAGGTCGATATGTTGAATATAGACCAGGAGATATTAGATAACCTGCAAACAGATGAATTACTGGAAGTGGTATTAGAATATCCCCTCTTTTCGGATATGTATTTTCATGGCGGATATCAGACGGGATTTGAAATTATGTCTGAACATTTTAATGGATTGCAAGAATTGATGGGACGTGAAGACGCGGCAGATTGTCTGATAAAAAAACATCAAGAGATGGAAGAACCACAAAATATAGAGGAGCAGGTTACGCTTGCAAATCTTGAGATTATCTTGGCGCAGCCATGTGTACGACAGCTTTTGTCAGAAGCAGATGAAAAGTATATGGAAGAACAGCAAAAAATGCAAAAGAAACGCAATGTTGTTTCATCAAACTTTTTTACAAATGTTTATGAAAAATGCGTCGGTGAGCAAAAGCTATAGCATTAATAGTGAAGGGAGAGAGAATGAAAATATTTCGAGAAATGTTTAAAACATTTATATTTTATTTTGTTGGCTGGATAATACTGTATCTCATATATGCTTTTGGGGATTTGTTTCTGCCGAGATCGCTTGATAACAGCATTGTATGGCTTGCGTATGTCTGTTTATTGATGAGTATAGCAGGATTTATTTTGTGGTATATGAAGAATCGGAAGTACGCTCTGTTTCAAGGAATAAGAGTGAAAAATGTAAATCCTTCATTCTGCAAAATCTTCAGACTGAGGTTATTATCGGGTGTTTTTATTGTAATCATCGTAGGATTTATGGAACATGCCGGCATAGGATTTGCGGTTACGCCATTTTACTTGTTTTTGTATGATATACTGAAAAATGAAGCGCTGGCATCAAGATTTTCATTTGGCGCTGTACCGGTAATATGTGTACCCAATGTATTTATCATTTCCCTGTTCGGGCTGGTATATAGTATTACACAGCTTCTGTTAGATACAAGGCTTCGTACTGATTGATTCTTACAGGTCCAGGGGTTATTTGCGCAGAATAACATAGAATAAAGCACGACGGAAAAGATGCCGGGAGCAGAAGATACGCCCGGCATCCTTACAGAGCCTGTATGCATTACAAAATAGTACGCTGTTACGTTATAAAGAGATAGAACAGATAATGCCGATTGCTCCAACCGCGATAAATACCAATCCTGCACCGGCGGCCTTTTTACATCTTTCAATCTCACGCAGATTACTCTCGGTCATGTTAACGACAGGATATTTTCTTCTTCCGATCAGATACATTAACAGTCCGCTCGACTGATTACCGCTCGACACAAATACGCCCCAGAGCTTAGGGTGCTTTAACCCTCTGGCCGCCGCGTCTATCACGGTCATGTGGTAGATATGATATACTGTGTCAAGAACACCGACAAATGCGATCGCGGTACAGATTACCGATAAAAATATATTCCAGTCCATAAAAGGCCCTCCTTAAAATCTTTTGATTATTTGATAGAGTAATGTTGACGCGCTGATAACCATGAGACAGAAGACGCCGACTAAAAAATAGTGATTGTCCGGAATAAACATATTTAACGTTATCAACACTATTGCCAGCACAATGTTCGACACAATAGCCGCGATCAGTTTCTTGTTGCTCTTTACGACATTCGTACTTTCTTCCAGATGCTTCATCATCCTTTCATCTCCTTTCAGCAGGTCGTCCAAGCTTATGGAATATAAGCTGCTCAATTCAATAACGTTGATAATGTCCGGGTATGATTTTTCATTTTCCCAATTAGAAATTGTCTGCCGGGATACATGAATCTTCTCAGCCACATTTTCCTGTGTCAATCCAGAATGCATACGGGCATTCTTTAGTTGTTTTCCGATTTCCATATTGTGTTTGCTCCTTTCAATGCCTATTATCCACAACATGAGATAGAATGTCTATCAAAAATTCTTTCCACAGGCTGTTTTCTGTGTCAAAACTCTTTTACATGGACGAAAACAGGTGTGTCAGATTGAATGTTTGATCTGCCGGATGTATAATGGATAGAAAATAAATGCATTTGGGCGGGATCGCTGAGGAGAAGGGCATGAATTATACGTATATACTCCGGTGCAGAGACGGAACCTTGTATACGGGATGGACGAATGATATAGAGAAACGGCTTAGGGCGCATAACGCCGGAACGGGCGCTAAGTATACCAGGCCGAGACGGCCGGTAAAGCTGGTCTACTGCGAGGAATTCGAGACGAAGGCGGAGGCTATGAAACGGGAGTGCGCAATTAAGCGTATGAGGAAGGAAGAGAAAGAAAAGCTGGCTGCGGGATGGGGACAGGCGCAGCCGGACCATGCAGTACAATAAAAGGCCCCCCCAAGGGAGCCTTTCAGAGGCTGTGGATTTCTCTGTAGAGCCTGATAGGTGTTTATAAAACAAATACATACATGACCACAAAATGGCACGCACTTCCGCCCATTACGAACAGGTGGAAGATCTCATGGCTCCCGAAATACTTATGTCTGCTGTTGAATATGGGCAGCTTCAGTGCATAGATCACTCCGCCCACAGTGTAGATGATCCCGCCGGCAAGGAGCCATCCGAAGGCGGCAGGGGACATGGAGTTGAGGATCTGGGTAAATGCAAGCACGCAGGTCCAGCCCATTCCGATGTACAGGACTGATGATACCCATCTGGGGCAGTATACCCAGAAGGCTTTGATCAGGATGCCTGCGATGGCGATCCCCCAGACAATGCAGAGAAGGAAGATTCCGGTCCTGCCGCCGAGCACGAGCAGACAGATCGGGGTATAGCTTCCCGCGATCAGTACGCTGATCATCATGTGGTCAACCTTCTTAAGTAACGTGTTGATCTTCTCCGATCTGTTGAAGGTATGGTAAGTAGTGCTTGCGGCATATAGAAGGATCAGGCTTGCCGCATAGACCGCGATGGAGACTACATATATCCGGCTGGGTTCGTGAGCTGCTTTGATCAGCAGAGGCACAGCCGCAAATATAGCCATCAGCATTCCGATAAAATGTGTGATCGCGCTCCCTGGATCTTTGATGTGTTCTTCGATTGTATGTGACATAATATCCCCTCCTGGTATAACATAACTTGACATGTAGTATTGAAAACTACGTAGTGTATATATGTATATTATACCCAGAGGGGAGAAAATGCAAGCATTTGAGAAAAATTTAAGAATTATTCTTTATTACGCGTGTGTTGTAAGGAAAGCAGGCGGTAAAGTTTACAGAAGCTCCCGCTCTATGCGTTCTCTTGCTTCCGGCGCCTGTTTCTCCATTTTTTCAGGAAAACCGAACATAGATACACAGGCAATGTTATCTCCGCCGGCTTTCGGCGCGTCAGCTTTCAGCTGTTTATTGGCAAAATCCATCTCCCGCAGAGTTTCAAAGATGCCGTCAAAGTCGACATCCCCTTCGCCCATGGCCAGGTGCTGGTGGATGGTGACGTCAGCTTTCCCCCGGCCGTTAAGCCATGGCGGATTAGCGATGTAACGACAGTCCAGCGTCTGGTTAAAGGTGTCTGCGAACAGAACATGTGTCAGTTCGTCTCCGGCATAGCGGAGCATAGAGCGTACATCTCCTTTTCCCTGGTCATAGAAGAATCCGTGGGGAGAGGAATAGACATAGCCCAGGTTCTTTGAACGGAAGGACTTCACCATGTCGCAGGTCTCGTTGTTCAGTTCGCAGAAATCATACGGGTGAGACTGGATCTCCACGCGGATCCCCTCGCGCTCGATGATCGGAAGAAGCTCTTCCATTGAACGGAACCACATGCCGTTGCAGATCTCCTGCTGGTTCGGATCGCCGGAAAGCTCTGTGTTGATCACGCTGACACCCATGTCGGATGCGATCTCTATCATCCGTTTCCAGTTAGATACGGCAAACTGCCTCTGTTCTTCTGTGGGGCCGGACCACCGGTACACGACGATGAAAGAGGAGATTTCTAATCCTGTTTCGCGGAGCGCCTTTCTGTATTCGGCTTCGCATTCCTTCGAAAAGAGAGGATGCTTGTAGAATGGATTGATCCTTGGATGCGGGGACTGCTCTATGTATTTGTATCCCCAGTCTGCGGCCTGATGGACCATGCGGTTGATATCCATCTGTTTTGCGAGAACATCGACGTCAAATGCTATTTTCATATGTCTGCTCCTTTCTATATAATATATTTACTTATACTCTACCCAGGAAGCCCCGTTATCGGCAGAGCGTACACAGTTCTCAACCCATCTTACGCCCTCTGCGCCTGCGTGGACGTCCGGATACCAGAAGTCTACGGTTCTTCCCTTATCTGCGGCGTCCATTGCCTGGGCAAAACGGCTGTACAGATTGCTCCATGCCTCAAACAGCCCTTCCGGATGGCCTGCGCCGATGCGGTCTTCCAAAGTAGAGGATTCATCCAGATACCCCATCCCGCGCTCCAGGATACGCACAGGCTCGCCCTGCACCTCATAGGTCAGCTGGTTCGGCCGTTCGTCCCACCATTCCAGGGATGCTGTTTCGCCGATCACGCGGATCTTCTGCCCGTGCATGGAACCACAGTTCACACAGCTTGACCAGACATAGCCTATGGCTCCATTGTCGTATTCCATAATGGTCATTGCATTATCCTCCAACGGCGCGCGGGATTCTACGAATGACTGACGGCTGCACATCAGGCGCCGGATTTTCATATCCGGGAGCATGACCTCTGACAGATATAGAGGATGGGTTCCCACATCGCCCAGAACGTAGGAAGGTCCGGCCGCTTTCGGATCTACCCGCCACTTGGTGGAGGCTGTGTTCTTCTCCACGGCCACATTGTGGAAACCGTGGGCGAACTGCATATTTACGATGCGGATTTTCCCAAGCCGTCCGCTCTCAATAATCTTTCTGGCTTCCTGTATCATCTGATGCCCTGCATATCCATAGGTGACGCCGACGATCTTGTTCTGCTTTGCGGAAATCTCTTCCAGCTCCCTTGCTTCTTTCGTGGTGAAGCATAACGGTTTCTCACATATCACGTGGAGACCGGAAAGAAGGGCGGCCTTCGTGATCTCAAAATGTGTCCCGTTCGGCGTTGCGATAGAGACGGCCTGGATCCCGTCCGGTCTTTTCGCTTCTTCGGCAAACATGGTCTTGTAGTCAGGATAGCACCGGTCCTCTGCCACATGAAGTTCCCGGCCGAATTCTTTTCCTCTCTTTGGATCGATGTCAAATGCACCGGCAGTCAACTCAAAATTAAAGTCACGAAGCGCTGCGGAACGGTGGATATAACCGATCTGGCTTCCCTTTCCGCCGCCGACCATGCTCCAGCGGATAGGGGTGTCTATCTTCTTCTCTCCATAATACATAGCTTTGTCCTCCTGAATAGATTCTTGAAAATTTATATATTGTAACCTACGCTCTTGAGATAGGTAACACTTTCCTTCACATCCCTTAAACTGGTGTCTGAATTCCTTGGATCCCGTTCCTGCTCAATGGTAATATATCCACTGTATCCGATTTCCTGTAAGGTCTCTTTGATTTCGGGATAGTTAAGCGTCCCTTTGCCGATCGGACACATGGCGCCCTTGCCGCAGCCCTCGAAGAAGCGGAGCTTCATGCTGAGAACTTCCCGGTACACCTTCTCGTCTACGTCTTTGAAATGAACATAATCCAGACGGGAGGCGCATTTTTTCAGCCATTGGGCCGGATCCATGCCGGAATAATACAGATGCCCCGTGTCCAGGCACAGTCCGGCAAGCTCGTAAGGAATGTCTCTTAGGACCGCCTCGATCTCATCGGCAAATTCAATATAACCGCCTGCATGAGGGTGGATGACCGGACGCACGCCGTATTCGGCCGCTTTTTTGCAGATTCCTCTGATGTGGGCGGTCATGGCTGACCACTGTGCGTCTGTAAGCCTTGGGGCCTGGCCGGAATGTCCGGCGGCATAGTCTCTTTCATCGTGTCCCCAGTCCATAATAGTCATGTAAGGGGCGGGATAGTGCTGGCCCTCATGTACTGGAAGCGGAGGCAGTTTCGTGATCAGGGAACAGATATCGTCTGTCTGTTTCAGCAGATTCTCATAGTTGGCCTCATCGACCAGATCGTCGAAAATCGTGCCGGCCACGATAGACAGCCCGTTCTTCTCAAGCTCTGCGGATACTTCTTCAATGTTGATGGGGAGATAGCCGTATGGCCCCAGCTCAATTGCGCGGTATCCGGCCTCCCCGGCCTCCTTAAGAACCGTCTTCCATGGCGGAAGATAAGGGTTTTTCACGTCGTCGACACCCCAGCAGCAGGGCGCGCCGCAAATATTCATACTCATTGTTTTCCCTCCTGGAAATGATGTTTTCTGTGATTTTTATTATAGACTGTTCCAGCGGATACTGCCTTCACTATGCTGTATGGGAGAATGCATGATTTATGCAGAAAAAGAGGGGATTTAAGAATGGATGGCGGATGTATCTTCACAATTCTGTATCGGGGAGGCACGCGGGCAGACCAGTACGTGATCCTACGACTGGTCCTGCCGGCCTTTCATTTCTTCTTTGTAAAATTCTCTGTATCGCGCAGGGGACATCCCGACGACCTTGGAGAAAATGGTGCTGAAATAGTTCGTGTTGTCATATCCTACGATCGTGGCAATCCGTGTGACAGAATGATCGGTTGAGATCAGCAGAGTCTGGGCATGTCCGATCCGTCTGCGGATGATGTACTGTATGGGTGTCCGTCCGGTCGCTTTCTTGAAGATGTGGGAGATATAAGTCGCCGAACAGCCCAGGGCTTCGCCTGCGGTGTCCAAAGTGATATCTTCCATGAAGTGCTCGTTCAGGTAGTTGCGGATTCGTAATACCATATGAGCTTCCTGGGATTTCTCGGTATCGGTCTGGGGGAAGCTTTCCAGCTGGCTGGTCAGCACGATGAGCGCAGAGCAGAGAAGCTGTGCCGTAAGCTTTCCCTCTTCGTTAGTTCCTTCCAGCGCATACATCTGTTCACACATGGATCTGAGCATGGGAAACAGGGCGCCGGCCTGCCGGACACTCGGCTCGTCAGGGGAAACCAGACAGTTGAGAGGCAGGCCGTGCCTGTGGAGATTGGTGATGCCGATACAGTAATCGCCAATCTCATTTTCCGTCTCGGATATTACCTCGTGAAGGTCTCCTTGATTATAGTAGATGACACTGCCCTCGGAGAGTGGATAGGAACAGCCGTTCACGTAGTAGGTGCCGGTTCCTTTGTATACCAACAGTAATTCGCAGATAGAATCATGCCTGTGCAGAGGGCGGTGGATGGCTTTTCGCGCATGGTTCTGCTTGTTGATGTAGACCATGGTCGGCAGACGGCCGTGGTCGTAGACATTTTCAAGACGGTGGGTGGTATCCGGGTAAAGCATGGTATCTTCCTTTCTGGATCAGAATTTGTAATTGGATTATAACAGAAAAGTGAAGGGCTTGTCCAATCTGACGCCGATGTAAAAAAGTATCTTATCAATTTGGTGATTCTTACGCATATTGATATCTGATTTAGGAAAAACTTTACTTATACACGAAAAAGGAGGATTCTTATGAAGAAGATAATGAGTACATTTCTCATCCTGTCCATGACAGCCGCTTTAGCCGCCGGATGTGGAAGGGAATCAGCAGATAACGCCGGCACAGACGGAAATGACGGAGTATCACAGGGAAGTACCGCCTCAAAAGACAATTCAGGGAAAGAGGGCGGTATCACTTTCATGGCTCCCGACTGGGCAATTCCGACAGATGAGCAATTGAAAGCATTCACGGAGGAGACCGGGATCGAGGTTACGGTAAATGAAGTCGGCTGGGACGATATCCGCGAGAAGATGGTCACTGCGGCCGCAGGCGGGCAGGCGGTTGCGGACGTTGTGGAGGTGGACTGGTCCTGGGTGGGCGAATTCTATGCGGCCGACTGGCTGGAGCCGTTGGAGGTATCCGACGAAGTGAAGGCAGACATGCCTGTTCTGGAGACATTTACCAAGGATGGTAATGTACTGGCAATTCCTTATGCCAACGATTATCGTCTGTCTTATTATAATACGAAGCAGTATGAAGACGCCGGCATCCAGGGCGAGCCGCAGACCTGGGATGAGGTCTATGCAAACTGTAAGCTCCTGAAGGAAAAGGGTGTCTGCGAGTATCCTTTCGCGCTGCCGTTAAACGCCGAAGAGAAGACTTCCACGTATCTGATATGGCTTGCTTATACCATGAACGGTATTGTATTTAACGACGACGGGACCTTGAACAAAGATTCTGTTCTGACCGCTCTGAAATACGAAGAACAGCTGATCAGGGACGAGCTTGTGGATCCCGCAGATAAGACGTCCTCGGGTATGGACGCCTATAAGCGCATATTATCCGGATCCGCGAACTTCCTGACCGGGCCGACTTCCTTCGTATCCAAGAGCACCAACGAAGAAGAATGCAGTGTTGTCGGGCAGATTGCGCCGATCCTGGTTCCGGGCAAGGACGCCAAATCGGCTGTTACCATGGCGTTGCCGGAAGCGCTTGGAGTTACAAAGTTCTCAAAGAACAAGGAGGACGCGAAGAAGTTTATCAAGTGGTATACCTCTGCCGGGATGCAGAAAGCGTTAAATGAGACGAATACGGCCATTCCGACGTTGAATTCTGTGTTGAAAGAACTGATTGACGACGGTAAGATCAAGAATGCCGGCGCCATGATGGAGCAGGCCGGAATGATCGCGTCTCCATTTCCTGACGGAATTCCGGCATATTATGCGAAAATGAGCAATGCTATGTACAATGCAGTCAACAAGATGGCGCTGGGTGAAATGACAGCCGACGAGGCTTATGCAGAGATGGAGGCTGTGACGGCAGAGCTTGCGGCCGAATGAGAAAAAAGATATTACCGTATATCCTGCTGTCACCAATGCTCCTTATCATGATCGTGTTAGTTTTTTATCCTGTCACCGCAACATTTTCATACAGCTTAAAGAAATGGAAGCTGACCGCGCCGAACGATATCCATATGGTCGGACTGGGGAATTATGCCGATATATTAAAATCAGATTCTTTCTGGTACAGTTTCTGGAATACGCTGTTTCTTCTGATCGTCGTGGTTCTTATGACAACGGTATTGGGATTCCTGGTTTCTATTTTCCTGAATATTGATGTGAAATGGTCCGGAAGCCTGATGGCCGCCGCCATGCTTCCCTGGGCGCTCCCGCCCTATGTAAACGGGATCCTATGGAGATTTGTATTCTCTTCGGGATACGGCTTCATGAACAAAGTGGTCATTGGTCTGGGGTTCGTCGACAAACCGGTCGAATGGCTCGGCGGCCGCTGGCCGCTTCTCTTCATCACGGCGCTGGTCGTGACGTGGCGGAGTATCCCGTTTACAGCGTTGGTCTGTCTGGCGGGCAGACAGGCGATCCCCGCCGGGCTCTATGAAGCGGCCCGGATTGACGGGGGAAATAAGCGGACCATTTTCCGGAGGATCACTCTGCCCCTCATGCTTCCATTTCTGGCGATCGGGATCACCTCCGCGTCTGTCACGGCGATCAATGTTTTTGACGAAATTATTGCATTGTCCGGGTACAGCGATCTTGGGAAAAATCTGCTGGTAGAGAGCTATCTGACTACATTTTCCTTCCTGGACTTCGGAAAAGGGAGCGCTGTCACCTATCTGGTGATGCTGTTTGCGGGGATATTAGGAGTCTTCTATCTGATAAGTCTGGACAGGGAGGTTGAATATTGATGAAAGCCGGGAAAAAGATAGGTTATTTTATGGCGCTGACAGTTTTTCTGATATTGACGCTGGGACCGTTTCTATGGACCTTCGTGCTGTCCATCACTCCGGAATACGCCATGATGGACAAGACGACAAGACTGCTGCCGGAAGTGATCACTTACGATAACTACCGGGAACTTCTGACAAATGGAACGCAGAAAGGCGGTATCCTGATCGCGGGGATCAAAAATGCGTTGAAAGCGGTCGGCGTCTCCCTGGTGTTTGGAATACCCATAGCAATGCTGAGCGCCTATGCGCTAAGCCGTATGACGTTCAAAGGAAGAAGGGTGATCAAAAATCTGTTGTTGATCACCATGGTCATCCCTGTGATGGCGACCATTATCCCGCTGTTCCGTCTGTTTGTGGCAAGACAATGGCTGGATGACGTGTTCTGGCTCAGCATGGTATATATAAGCTCTTATCTCCCCATGGTGACCTGGCTGATGTCGAATTATTTCGCTTCTATACCGAAGGAGTTGGAAGAAGCCGCGCGGATCGACGGCTGTGGATGGGCGGCTTCTTTTCTTCGCATTATCCTGCCGGCCTCTTATCCCATCATCCTGTCGGCGGCTCTTATTATGTTCTTGAATACCTGGAGTCAGTTTCAGATTCCGTTGATTCTGGCCTCTTCTCTGGAGACGAAACCAGTGGCTATTGTGGTGTCTGAGTTTATGACGAAGGATTCTGTCCAATATGGTCTGACTGCCGCGGCCGGGATGATCGCGGTTCTCCCGCCGGCGGCCGCGGCGCTTGTATTTCGGAGGTTCCTGGTCTCAGGGATGATGGGCGGGGCGGTGAAAGGATGAAAGACTTTCGTATGCTGGTTTCAAAATGTATTCAGTCCTTGCGTCAAGCATGGTTTTGTAGAATGTCTTTCTGGTATCTGAAAGGAACTCCGGTGCATCAATAAACTCTCTGATACATGGCATTTTACTCAATATGATTGGAACAATCTTTCTGACGGCCTGGCTTAAGGCTGGCACAAACCCCGATGACAGCATATCAAAGTAACTGGCCTTACGGCCGTTAACGGTAAGCGCCGCTTTGGGAAATAGCAGTGTTCTTTTTAAGATTTCTTTGGGGAACGGCAGTATCTCTTCCCTCATTGCATTCTCGGACAATGCCGGAAACAGTGTACTGCCATTATCATAAATCGGTGAAGCATACACACGCCCTGACTGTGTATTAGTAATATACCCCCAGTTTCCCATATGGCGGTCAAAATTTCCGACCAGTGCGTCTCCGATAAAACGCTCCCAATAAGAAGCCCATAATTCGTCTGCGCAGTTACATAATACAGGATCATTATGAAGAACGTATTCTATCTGCCGTATATCCGGCACACGGCCGATATCACCGGAATCATAATGTTTTCTCATATATTGTCCGAACTCGATCAGATACTGATGGCCGGAGGTGAAATTTTTACATGCAACCAGCAGATTCTGACTGCGAGTGCCTATAAAAGTATCATGCACCTCAAAGCCTGCGATACTAAGGATATGACTTGCCATATATTCTGATATAACATTATTCACATAGCTTGTATCTAAATCATTTACCCGGGTGTGCGCTTCTGCATATTTTATAAGATACTTGTGCCCGTCAGGACTGATCAACCCCTCTTTTCTGTCGGAGCCGCTGTAAGCTGTGATCATATCCAACGACCAGTTGTCTAATACTGGTAATGTGTTATCTGTTAAAAAAGTATTTGAAATACCTTTCATTCACCTCACCTGCCCTTCATATGTTGTTTATTTTTATTATAACCACTTTTAAGTAAATAGCAATCTACCTGAATTATTCACGGACCAGTATTTGAACTGATAACTGTGCCATGTATCTAAAAATTTATCCATACAGACATAACATCACTCAATTAACCTGTCAAAAGGGTATAAAATCCCTGTGGCAAAATTCAGAGCCGTTGTTAAGTTGTCAAGGTTCGTTAATAGTTGCTATTCTAACTGTACATTCAGCTTACCGATATTTGAAAGTGTCTCATAGAACTCTTTCTTATATGGGCAGCTGCTACACAGTTTGAATGTGATATATCTTGCTGAACGAACTACTTTTGCAGCAATCTTCATCAGTTTTAATCGGACGGTATCAATGCGCTGTTTTCTCATGTTTGCTGATAATGCCAATCGTCTAAACCAATTAAATATGTTATACGCAAGGGCATGTACCTGAAGCCTGTTGGCATTTACCATTCTGGTATGACTGCTTACGGATGCGAAATCAAAACCGGATTTGCTTTCTTTAATGAAGTTTTCCATCAGTCCTCGCTTGTAGTAAAATTTGATGAGATATTCTGGTGAAGAATCCATGTTTGTGACAACAAATGTGTACATGTAAACCATCTGGTTTTCCGGCTTTTCAACCTTGCATACCACGCGCCTTTCATAAGGCCATGAACCTGCTTTATACATGAATTCACCATAAACTACCGCATAATCGACTTTGTTTTTTTTGGTGATC
>CAJTRO010000019.1:0-241 GCA_910579015.1 uncultured Dorea sp.
GAATATGAGTATTGCCGGTATGGATTGGTATGTAATGCGGACGATTCCGGGAAAAGAACAGGAATCTGTCATGCTTTTAGAGAAGAAGATAAACCATAGGTTATGGGAAAATTTGAGGATTCTCAAGAAACAACAGTTATTTCGTACAAGAGGGAAATACCTGCTTAGTACAAAAGAGTTGTTTCCCGGATATATTTTTATAGAGACAACTTCACCGAAAGATTTGGAAAAGGAATTACAA